>CAXBLG010000044.1:0-26236 GCA_963976395.1 uncultured Rhodospirillaceae bacterium | reverse complement strand
TTTTGCAGGTCGGAGGCTTTCAGACGCATAGGAGTCCATGCAGCGCGTCCGTGGGTGTCGTAAACGTTGTAGCTCAGTACGGGGACGGGATCGGTGTCGCCGGATGTATCAAATGTAATCAGTCCAAAATTGGAATCGCGATTAAACACTTGGCGAATACGAACTTCAGGACTCCGGTCTAAAAACGAGACCTCTGGCCGCTGGGCGAGGGGTGAGGTCGTTAAGTCATAGAAATCGTATCCGCCCTTCTCTGACCAGGGAATGCAGTTAAGTTCCGCCACATGAGTATCTCCCGAAAGCAATACGACGCCGCCGATTTTGTTGTCGCGGATAAAGTCGAATAATCCGTTACGCTCGGTAATATGCGATGCCCAAGAATCACCGCCGTGACCTTTTGCGGCTGACCAGCCGCTGCCGGTGATGAGCATTTTGAAAGGCGCGGTGCTGGCTATGAGTTCTTTTTTAATCCAGGCGAGTTGACCTGCGCCCAACATCGTTTTGGTGGGAGAATCTTCGTCCTCATTAGGATCGCGGTACATTCGACAATCCATAAAGAAGAAATCTACACCGCCGTAGGTGTACTTGAAAAAAACGCCGGGTGTGTCGTTCGTCCCGTACGAGGGATTCGCCCAATATCGTTTAAACTGCTCCAAGGCTGTGTGCTTTTCCGGATTCCGACGGTCTCCGTCGTTGACGCCGAAATCGTGATCATCCCACACGGCGAGTTGCGGCACTGATCGCAAGACGGGCTGCGACGCGGGAACCGCGCGTTGCCTTCGGTATTCTTCGGCGAACACATCGGCATGCAGGGTATCGGCGTAGATATTATCGCCCAGCCAGAAAAACAAATCCGGCGAAGCATCCTGAATTGCGCGCCATACAGGTTGAATCGGATCTTGCATGACGCGGGCGCATGATCCCATCGCCACGGTGAATTTGCCGCGCCAATTATCGGGCGGCGCTGTTTTTACAGGGAATAGGGGCAGGTCGTCTTGATACCGCTCCAAGCGTCCGTCGATCAGAATTCTATAGTAATACGTCGTCGCTGGTTTTAGATCAGCGACAACGATCTGGGCCGTCATATCGTTTAAATCTTGTGGCGTTACCGCTTGCGTGCGTTTTGGGGCTGTGAAGTTTGGTGAAGAGTCGTATTCGACCGAGACAGGTATAGGCCAGCTTGTTCGCACCCAGATTACAATGGACGTAGATGTAACGTGTCCTACCATCGGGCCTTCCATCAATCGGGGGCTCTGAGCCAGCAGCGTACGCGGCCCTAATACGGCAGCGGCAGTCGTAACCTTCAATAACGTGCGTTTGGAAAACTTGACCATAGCGCGCAAAATCCTTCGTCTGGTTGGCGTTAAAGATTTGTGCGGTGACTATGACAACGGATGGCCTCCAATGAAGCCTTTGATGGTGTTCGGCGGTAAAATTTCACGGCACTGCCATAATCGGATATACGAGAAAGTCTTCATTCTCCCCGGCAATATTTTGTTGAAAACCTAGATGACTCGTCAGCAATTTGAATTACCCCCCGTTCTTCAAGCTATTGCTACGCGTGCCGACAAGCGCGCGCCTATGGATTTGCACACGCGTATTTATGTGGATGCGGCATCCGGCCTTGCCGGCGATGCGCACCGCAAGCCTGGTCGGGCGCAGGTCAGCATCGTATCGGCCGAAAAATGGGCCGATGCGTGTGCGGCGCTCGGCGCTGATTTGCCGTGGACTCTGCGCCGCGCAAATCTGCTTGTGTCAGGTGTTCCTCTCGAACCGGTTGTCGGGAAGCGGCTCTCGATTGGTAGTCTGATGCTTGAAGTGACAATGGAGACTGACCCATGCGAGCGCATGGATGAACAACATGCGGGACTCAAGCGCGCGCTCGAAACGGACGCGCGCGGCGGTGTTCGCTGCCGCATTGTGCAAAGCGGATGGATTGGTGTGGGAGATCCGGTGAGGTGGCCGCCCGACGAAGAACCCGGTGAGGCGGGTCTTCGTCGGTGGCAGTCGGAAGGTGGCTTCGGCCAACGATAAAAGTCGAGGCCACTTTCCAGCATTCAGCTTTAGGGGTGGCGGTTAAAGCAGGCCGCCGAGCGCGATAATCGCTGTGAGCGAAAGAAGCGCGGCAGTCCCAAAAGTCAGGGCAGCTTCGAAAGTATCTGAAAAGAAATTCATTGTGTGTCTCCGTGTAGGGCGATTTTGTCCCCCTCTTGCCCCTAATATTAGGGCACCCGAGAAATGCTGCAACGCACAATGAGGTATGGCTGACTTGTGCTCAACGCATAGCCAAGCCTTTGTTAGTTTATTGATATTTAATATTTAATATTATTGTAGATCTGGATTCGGCTGAAATGCAGCGCAGCATTCTTAGCCGGTGATCAGCTTCATGGGGCGGTTGAACACGGCAAGAACGTCCCCCAGATCGTGCCCTTGGGATAGTCGGCGTTGCTGGCTGGTCACTAAATACTGGCCCCGTTTCGTCGCCTTAGTCTGGCTCTTTCGCACAGCAAGCTTAGAGATGGTGAACAGGGGATGCTCTTGCGAGCGACGAAACACCATAAAACTGGCGGCGTCCGGACCTGAGTTGATGGCGTAATCGCGCCATTCTCCCCGGCTAACACGGGTCGCATAAAGGCCGAGGAGAAGGTTCAGTTCTACGCGAGTAAAGTGGAGATATGGGGGCTTGCGCCGGAAGTCCTTGATGCGAACAACCGAAGACATGGCCCTTTTGGCCTCAGACCGAGACACTATACGACATGAGGCTATCTTTTCAGACTGCTTCCCGCCGCGCAAGAGGCCGGGCAGCGCGGGGTGTGGCCTAGGCAGCCTTGAAATCCCCGCCTCTAGTAGCCGGACGACCCCAGTTCCTGGTTTTTCCGATCCTGGTCGGGTCGGTCGAAGCAGTTGGTCTCGCCCAGGGTCTTGTAACAATAGCGGCTGACGGTTTCAGTTCCCGCGCCGGGGGCGTTATTGGCGCAGATCGTGCGGGCTGCGGGACTGTCTTGATTGGGACATACAAACCCGAAAGCCTGGGCGTAAATTGGGTCGGGGTCGCCGCCGCATCCGCCCAAGATCGTGCCAAGGGCAAGGGCTATTGCCGCTGAACTCGCTGTAAGCCTGGGACTCCGCATGGAAAACCTCGTTAAACGCGGCCCGTCCAAGAGGGACTTTGGGCACAGAGCCGACTCTCCTATGCCAGACCTTAAGAATTGCTGAATCTGGCCCCGAATCGGACTGTAAGGCAGCGCGGGAAGGTATCCGAAACCTGCGGCGCCGCAATTGCGTTATCCCGCTCAAGTCATTATGTTCGGGCGCGTTTTCCGTCCGTTCGCGTACTGCGGCGGTCGAGAAAGGGCGAATGCCCTAAGCGAAAGGAAATTCCCGTTGAATAAGCCTAAGGACGCCATTGTGCCGGCGCCCACCGCCGCACCCAAAGACTCGGGCAAGAAGAAAAAGAAAGACGAGAAGTCCGACGAGGAGAAGGAGTTTGAGAGCTTTATGTCCGAGGTCGAAACCGACCTTCGCGACGAAGCGATCAACAATATATGGAAGAAGTACAGCGCGCACATTATAGGCGTTGCTGTGGTGCTGGTTGCGGGCGTGTTCGGCTATCAACTCTATATCGGTTATGTGGCCGACCGCCGCGAACAGATGGCGATGACCTACGCCGATGCGGCTGAAGCAGTCGACAGCGGCAATTTTGAAGACGCACTCACCAAGCTGGGGGCAATCGAAAACATCTCCAGTGAAGGCTACAGCGCGGTCGCGCGCTTGGCCGAAGCCTCGGTGTTGATTGATCAGGATAGAACCGCCGAAGCGCTCGCCATTTATAACGCCCTGGCGTCGGACTCAGGAGTTGATCCCGTGTTCCGCGATCTGGCGGTTGTTTTGAAAGTTATGCACTCTTTGGACTCGGCCGATCCTGGTCCGCTAGAGGCTGAACTCGCTCCGTTGTCCGGTCCCGGCCAGCCGTTCCGTCACTCGGCCCTTGAGTTTTCGGCGTTGCTGGCTGCAAAGCAGGGTGCCCGCGACCGCGCGCAGGAGTATCTGGCCGAGATATTAAGCGATCCGTCCGCACCGCAGGGTCTGATGTCCCGCGCCCGTGACCTGTCCGATCTCTATGCCGCCGAAGGTGTCCTGGAAGAGCCTGCCGCGAGTGCCGAAGACTCGTCCGCCGCCCCATCGTGAACCGCGCGCACGCCGGCGCGCCCATTACGCCCGAGAAAATGCTAGGAAAAGTTTCAGTGCAGATGTCATCGAAAACACATCCATCCGCCATAGTCTGTTTCGCGCGCGTTGCTCTTGCGCCGGTTCTTGCTGCTGCGCTGCTTTCGGGCTGCGATACTGTGGGTGATTTTTTCGGCGGTGGCGGCGACGATGTCATTCTGCCGGGCACGCGCATCTCTATTCTTGCGCTAGAACGCGAGCTGCGCCCCAACATCGACTCTGTGGATACGCGCATCATTCTGCCGCAGCCCGAGGACACGCCGGTGTGGCCGGGCGCAGGTGGCTTTTCCCACCATGCCATGCATCATTTGGTGATCGGCGATAATCCCCAGCGGCTTTGGTCATCAAGCATCGGCGCCGGTTCGGATTTGCGGAACCGCGTGTTTGCCGAACCCGTTGTTGGCGACGGCTTAATTTACACCATGGACGCCAACGGTGTGGTCGCGGCTTTTGAGACCGAGACAGGTAAGCGCGCGTGGCGGCGCGATACCGTGCCCGAGCGCGAGAAGCCCGGATTTATCGGCGGCCTTAAAAACATCGGCGGTTTCTTCGGCCATGCACCATATTTCCTGGGCGGTGCCCTCGCGCTGGATCAGGGTAAACTTTTCGCCACCACCGGCGCCGCCGAAGTTATTGCGTTCGATGCTCGCACCGGCACTGAAATCTGGCGTTCGCGGGTAGAAACCCCGGTCCGCGCTGCACCCGTGGTCAACGGCGGTCGCGTCTTTATCATTACCGTCGAAAACCAAGTCGTTACCTTGGCTGCCGACGATGGACGTCAGCTCTGGACCTACTCCGGCACGTCAACGCCCACCATCCTTCTTGGCGGAACTACGCCTGCGGTGGACGGCGGTGTTGCCGTGGTCGCCTTTACCAGCGGCGAGTTGATTGCGCTGCGCACCGACACCGGCGCAGTGCTTTGGAATGAAAGCGTGGTCACCGTGCGCCGCACGGAAGCCGCAGCCAATTTGCCGGACATTGCCGGGCGTCCGGTGATCGACAGCGGTCGCGTGTTCGCCGTCGGCCAGTCCGGCCTTTTGGTTGCGATTGATCTGCGCACCGGTCGCCGCGCCTGGGAGGCCCCTGTACCCGGCATCTATCAGCCCTGGGTCGCCGGCGATTTTATATTCGCGGTTTCCATCGACAGCGAAGCGGTCTGTATTGATGCGCGCTCCGGCCGCATTTTGTGGGTCACGCAGTTGCCGCGTTTCGAAGACGAAGACGATCAGGACGAGCGCCTTATTTGGGCCGGTCCCGCGCTGGCGTCCGACCGTCTGATTGTTGTTGGCTCCCATGGCCGGGCTCTGTCCCTGTCGCCGTACACCGGCGCGGTCTTGGGTCAGATCGAACTGCGAGACGGCACAACTATGCCGCCGGTTTTTGCCAGCAAAACGATGTTTGTGTTGGATAACGACGGCGACCTGACCGCCTACAGGTAATCTGCCGCGGGCCATTTGTCCGGCTCCGGCCCGTTAAGAAGCGCCAACCGTCTCATGTCTAAACACACGCCCAAACGCGCCGCGTCTCTTGAAAACCCGCCGACGTTCACCGTCGCCATCGTCGGGCGACCCAACGTCGGCAAATCGACTCTGTTTAATCGCTTGGTCGGCCGCCGCTCGGCGTTGGTGCACGACCGGCCGGGCGTAACCCGCGACCGCCGCACCGGGCGGGCCGAGCTTGTCGGGCTAGTCTTCACCGTCATTGATACCGCCGGCTATGAGGAAAGCGCTGCCGACACGCTTGAATCGCGCATGCGTGAGCAAACCCAGCGTGCCGTCACCGAAGCCGATGTGGCGTTGTTGCTCATTGATGCCCGCGCCGGCATCACGCCGTTGGACGAACAGTTCGCCACGCTCTTACGCAAAAGCAAAACGCCGGTGGTGCTTATTGCCAACAAATGCGAGGGCCGCGGCGGACAGGAAGGTTTGTACGACGCCTTCCGACTTGGCCTTGGCGAGCCTGTGGCCGTTTCCGCCGAACACGGCGAAGGCCTCGACGGGATTTATCATGTTCTCGCGCCGTTCGGTCCCAAACGCAAAACCGATGACGACTACGACGCGGCTTACGACGACATCGATGAAGATGCCCCGTTTGCCGACGAGATCATCACGCCAGACGAGGGCGAGAGCGACGAGATCGTAGACGAGGTCGATCCCTTGCGCCCGCTTCAGCTTGCCATCATCGGCCGTCCGAATACCGGCAAGTCCACGCTCATCAACCGCCTGTTGGGCGACGAACGCCTCCTGACCGGTCCCGAGCCGGGCGTGACCCGCGATGCCATCTCCGTCGATTGGTCCTACAAGGGCCGCCCCATTCGCTTCGTCGATACCGCCGGGGTGCGCCGTCGCGTGAAGGTGACCGACGCGGTCGAGAAACTTTCCGTCGGTGAAACCTTCGAGGCCATCAAGCTGGCCGAGGTGGTCGTCCTTGTGCTCGATGCCGAAGCGGTGCTGGACAAGCAAGAGCTGACCCTCGCCCGTTATGTGGTCGAGGAAGGCCGCGCCCTTGTCATCGCCCTTAATAAGTGGGACGTGGTGAAGGACAAAAACGCCGCTCTGCAAATGCTGTCCGACAAATTACAAACCTCGCTCACTCAGGTGCGCGGCGTGCCGACGGTTTCCATCTCCGGCAAGACCGGTCAGCGCGTCGATACCTTGATGAACGAAGTTTTGCGCGTCCACCAGCTCTGGAACCGCCGCGTGCCCACCGCCGCGCTCAATCGCTGGCTGGCCGTGGCCACCCAGGCCCATCCGCCGCCGCTGTCCATGCACAAGCTGCGGGTGAAACTGCGCTACATGACCCAGGCCAAAACCCGTCCGCCGACCTTTGTGGTGTTCTCCACCCGGCCGATGGATTTGCCTCTCGCTTATGAGCGGTATCTGGTCAACGGCATTCGCGATAACTTCGGACTCGACGGCGTGCCCATCCGGCTGCATCTGCGCAAGCCGAGCAATCCTTACGAGAATCAGAAATAACGCTAGGTCACGGCGCGCATCACGGCTGTATTCAACGCGGCGCGGGATTGCGCCGTGTCCGCGCGCACCAGGGCGTCGAATGCCGCGCACAGATTTTGCAAACAGCGCGCATCCGCGTGCCGCAGGTCCGGCACCTTAATGCGCAGCAAGTCGCGCGGTTCAAACTTCATCAGTCCGCTGCCGTATACCCGCCGCTCGGTCTCGCTCTGGGTTTGAATAAAATCGCTGTTCAAACACGCACACAACGCCTTGGCGAAAACATCGGCGGGCACATCGCGTCGCACCACGTGCGGATAAATGCCGTGAAACGTCGTCAGGCTTTGCACGCCCGCGGTGTTCAAAACAAAGCGCATCGACGTGCGCCCGAACACCGCCGCCCAGATCGGCGCGGGCGCGCGCTGTTCTTGCGCATACCAGGGCTTGCGCGCCTGCAACAGATAGCGCGCGGAAAACCCCGCGGCTTCGCCGCTGCGCACATAGGCCGCCTCGACCTCCGTGAGATCGCCGCGCAAATCCACCAGCCGGGTACGTCGCCTGCTTGCTTCAAGTGCGGCGAACGCGGCGGTCGTAAATTCCAGCCCCTGCACATCCACCGCCTTGCCGACACAGGGCAGCAACCGCGCTTCGCCGAGGCCTGCTTCTGCCGCCGCCGCGCGGCTGAGGTGAAAAAAAGCGTTCGCGCCGGTCGCAAGGCCGCGTTTGGTTGTCGCCAGTTCCGAAAGCGGCACCAGCCCGGCCGAGTGCGCTGCCGCCCCGCGCGCAAACAAATGGTTCCACTTGCGCGCGCCGTACAACTCTGCGCCGGTAAAGATGCGCGCGGTCACCGCCGGATCAGTTTTAAGATCGGCCAGGGATGAAACGCTCGCCCCGACGTCCACAAACCAGCCGCGCACAACGTCTTCCGCCCGCGCGTGCTTTTCCATCAGCAGAATGCAGGCGGTCGACAGGTTGTCGCCAAAAAACATCTCTGCATGGGAAAAGTAGATCACTTCGCGCAGTGCATCGGACTTGTGTAAAAAAGTTTTCAGTCCATCGCCGAAATTCGCATTGGTCCACTCAGCGGGCGCAAGCACGGCTGCTCGCCCGCCGTCCGACAAGGCCTCAAAGCATTTGACGATAAACGGCACATAAATATTCGACAGGCGCGAGAAGGTAATCCCCGTGCGTTTCGACAGCGCTCCCATCACATCCCCGGTATAGGCCGCATCGTGATGGCGCACGTAAGGCGGGTTGGCGATGACCGCGTCGAATGACTCGCGCCGCACGTCTTGCAAAAAATCTGCCGTGCGCACATCCATCTGCGCGGGGCCGTGGGCGCGGGCAAGGTCTGCGGCCAGCGGGTCGATCTCAAAGGCGGTAAACGAAACCGGCGCGGGGCATGCGGCGGCCACTGCGCGCACCAGCATTCCGGTGCCCACCGCCGGGTCCAGCACGCGCGCCGGGGCAATCTCGCAGACCCACTCGGCCATCAGCTTTGCGATGGGCGCGGGGGTAAAAAACTGTCCGCGCAGTCGCCGCTTGGCCAGCGGGGTGGCGGCCATGAATATATCTTCGGCGCTGGCATCGTCCGGCAAGGTGATCGGCGCAGCGACGGCGTTTTCCGCCGCCGCCATTCGCATTGCTTTTGTGCCCGCCCGTGCCATGGAAAGAGTCTACGGTATCAAGCCAGGGTCTACCAGCCCTGCGTCAAGCGCGCTTCTCATCGACCGGCAAAGTTCACTACTATCGCGCTTATATTTTATCCAATCGGAGATCTCTCATGGAGAAGTCGAACATCCCCGCCGAGTTAAATGCCCTCACCGAACATTGGTCGCAAAAGGTGTTGGCCGAGGCCAACGGCCAGCAGTTCAAGGTGGCCAAGGGCATCGGCCCCACCAACTGGCACAAACACGACGACCAGGACGAGCTGTTCATTATTTTCGACGGTGCCCTGAATATCGAGCTGCGCGACCGCACCATCGAACTGGGCGAGGGCGAGATGTTCGTGGTGCCGAAGGGCACCGAGCACCGCCCCGTCGCGCCGTCCGAGGTGAAGTTCCTCATCGTCGGCCTGAACGTCACGTCTACAAAGGAAGGCGGCAAGCCGAACTAACCGCGCCTACATCCCGCGCCTACATCCCATAGGCGCGCTCAACCTTGCTCACCCGCACGGCAAAGGACGAATACCACTCGGCCCGTCCGCGTTTTTGCGCGGCCTGGTGTTCGGCGTTGGCCTTCCAGGCGGCAATGGCTTCTAGGCTGTCCCAGTAGCTCACCGTAATCCCCACGCCGTCCCGCGCGGTTTCCATGCCCAGATACCCCGGCTGCGCGGCGGCCAGCGCGGCCATGTGCTCCGCCATCTCGCCGTATCCGGCATCACCCGAGTCTGATTCGTTCGGTGTGCGCACAGAGGTGAATATCACCGCGTAATAGGGCGGCTTGGGCGTGGTCGCGATTCCGCTCATGGTGTGATTCCCCTTAAAGCGCTTTGTACATATAGATCGACGGCAGGTAGGGGCCGAACCCGGCTTTCTCATAGGCCCGGCGTGCGGGCGCGTGCGCCGCATCGCCGCCGGTGCCCACCGTGGCCACGCGCATCCCGGCCTCGCGCATGCGCGCCAACACAAAATCATACAGCGCGGTGCCAAGGCCCTGTCCGGCATAATCGGGGTGCACGGCATTTAGGCCGATCTCGCCCACGCCCGTCTGCCCCACGTCCAGGGCGTAAGACACAAACCCCGCGATTTGCCCGCCCATTTCCGCAACGAACATTTTATCCGCACTCTCGCGGCACAGGTTGCGCAGCAACTCTTCCTGTTCGGCTTCCGCGCGGGTCAAGGCCCGCGCGGCAATCTCGGCGCCCACGATCTCGCGGAAGGATTGGAACACCGGCGCAAACGCAGCCGCGCGCACGGCCTGCACCGCCGCTTCGTCGCCTGCCGCAAAGGGCCTGATGCTCCAGCGTGTTGTGGTCACGGGGGGTCTCTCTAGTTCTTTAACGCGTGGATTTTAGGACAACGCCGCAAAGTCAACCAGTGCGGGTATAGTTAAAAATGTTAGGCTGCGGGCATGCTTATTCGCATCAAAAATGCTTCCACCCCGCGCCCGTCCGAAATCACGCCAAAAGCTGTGTACCTAAACCGCCGCCGGTTTATTACGGCCGCATCCACCGGTCTAGGTGCGGCGGCTCTCGGTCTTGGGCCCTATGCGGCGGCCCACGCGGCGCAAAAAAACTTCCAGTTCAGCGACGATTTCAAAACCGATGTGACGGACGGGTATAAAAAGCTAGAGGCCAACGACAAGGTCACGTTCCCCACCTCGTTTTTTTCCTACAACAACTTCACCGAATACGGTTCGGACAAGCGCGATCCCATCAACCTCTCGCGCGGCTTCACCCGCCGCCCGTGGGAAATTGCCGTCGATGGCCTCTGCGCCAAACCGGGCGTCATGGACGCGGACGATTTTGTCCGCCCCCATACGTTTGAGTCCCGCGTCTATCGTCTGCGCTGCACCGAAACCTGGTCGATGGTCATTCCCTGGGTGGGTATTTCACTCGCCGATGTGGTGAAGCGGTTCGAACCTTTGGGCAGCGCCAAGTTCGTGCGCTTTGAAACCGTCATGCGGCCCGCGCAAATGCCGAACCAGCGCACAAATGCTTTGCCCTGGCCCTATGTGGAAGCGCTCAGGCTTGATGAGGCGCTTAACCCGCTTTCGATTTTAGCGGTGGGCGCCTACGGCCAGCCGCTGCTCAATCAGAACGGCCCGCCGATCAGGCTGGTGGTGCCGTGGAAGTACGGCTTCAAGTCCATCAAATCCATCGTGCGCATCACGTTTACCGAAGACCAGCCCGCAACGGCCTGGAACACGCAAATCCCGTCCGAATACGGCTTCTGGGCCAATGTGAATCCGGCGGCCGATCATCCGCGCTGGTCCCAGGCGACCGAGCGCCGCATCGGCGATTTCATCCGCCGCGAAACGCTCATGTTCAACGGCTACGCCGACGAGGTCGCGCATATGTATACGGGCATGGATTTGCAGAAGAATTTTTAGGGTAGGTAAGGGCACCGCTCTATCAGCGGTTAATTCAATAGGCTCGCCTCTATGATTGGAAACACCTCTCCCTTCAACATCCTCAACATTGCGGAGTAGGCAACAGAGAACCCCGTATAATCACTGATTACACCATCAATTTTTGGGAGACAAAGCGATAGATGCGCTCTAGCCAAATTTATGGGATGGCTTTTTAAGTGTAGGTGTAATCCCTTCTTATAATGATTGTCAGTTGTTTGTGGATCACAATGTATTGCCAATATTTGATCTTCAGCGTTTGGAGATGTGCTTACAAATAGGTGCAAATAGGCTCTATTCAGAACGTAGGAACGTCCACGATCTTTGGATTGCCATACCTCATAGTAGTTCAAAGCGACATTGTTGAGTAAGCATAGTTGCCGCGCGAGTGCAGGGTCTAAAGACGAATCGAGATCTCCTAAACCGATAGTAATTTGGTCAAACCTTCCCTGCCTTCGAAATGTACGAGAAACTCTATATGGAACAAACTCTTTGAATTGCTCCTGGAGACACACTTCTCGCGTTAATACTATGTCAGCGGGAACTGTAACCATAACTATGCGGACTCTCCTAGGAGCGCAGCTTTCTGTTTGTCGTTAAACTCATAAATTTCAAAGACGATATCGTCTATTTCCATCTCGACGCTAATACCAGCGTCTCTGGTCTGCGCCCTGTCTACTAACTTCATCAATCGGTTGAATTGTGCCGGGGGGATGCTTGATGGGTCAGGAATCGGCATTCTTTTCAATAGATCGACTTCTAAACGATTGTATCCGTTTCCATACTTGTGCGCGAAACGACCGATGAACCAGTTTCCTATTGAAGAGTTTAAAACCGCACTGACGAATCGAAGAAAGTTCTGAGCCTCGTTCTCATGCTTGGCATAAAGATAGGGGGAGCGACTAACTAACCATTCACCTTTACGGTCTATCGCATATCGCGCCGATATCATCAAATGCGGGCAAACAATTTTTGGGATCAGTATATTGCTTGGAGTCCGCGGCCTGGTAGGGCGCCACCAGGGGAACTCCTCCTTCTGCACCGGCTTTCTGAAGCTTAACTTATTCTTCTTGCTAAGAAGGTACTTCCAAGTCGCCGGGAATCGCTTTTTGACTTCTTGTTCGGTTAATAGACGATCATTTTCGAACGGATAAAAAACTAGTCGGTCAGCTTTAGTCGGCAGTTCAAACCTAAGTATTTTCTTATCTGGTAAAAACTTTCTATATGCGCTGCGCTCTTCACTCGGCACTTCTTTAATGTCTCTAATAAATATTTGATCATCACCTGTAACCAGTCCTTGTCTAACTTCCATAAAGTCCGAGAGATTAGGAAATCGCGACAAATATTCTGTAATGGCGGATTCTTCTGAATTGAGCAGTCGCCACTCATCCTCCTTAAAAACATGTTGGGGAATCGTGAATACAGAGAAGTAGGGCCCTGATATTTGAGTCTCATGTAGGCTAGCGTCGAGTGCATGGCCTATTTGACCCCGGGCCTTGACAACTTGTGCAGGGGGCAGCGAAGCTGATGCTTGATCAAATTTTTGTAAAATTAATAAGACATTGTAGATGCCAACTCTGCCGAAAATTTGATTGCCTTCCATATCTACAATACAACGAACACTAAATGATTTCGATATCTCCGCTCTAAATGGTCGAGCATTCTTAGAAACCAAAAATGTCCGGGGGAGAACAAGGCAGGCGAAGCCAGACTCGCTGACTGACTTAAGGGAAAGTTTGACGAACGCCAAATATGAATCCGTTCGTCCCCAGCCATGCTCTCCTAAATATGTTTTATATGTGCTGCGATCTTCTTCGCTCAAATGATCAAGTTTGATAAATGGAGGGTTTGCGAGAACCGCCCCAAAAGTTGTTTGCGGAAGATTTTGAGAAGTAGCCATAGCTATCGCGTCTGCATTTATAATCTGTAGATTATCTGGGAGTTTTCCCGTGCAGATTAGATGGAGCAGCGCTAAAGAAAGCCTCGTTGCCTGACAAGCATTTGCATCGCGATCAATGCCGCAAATCCCTTGAAATATGTCCACTACGCCCTGGGGACTATATCCCGGGACAAAGGGGCTAGATTGCAGTTCCAAAATCGTTCTGAGAAATATTCCGGAACCGCAAGCTGGGTCAAATATCGTCAATTGACGAAATTCCTTTGGCGTCACGTTATCTTGAATGAACTTTGCAAAGTACCGTGCTACGAACTGGGGAGTATAAACGCTCCCCGTGGTAGCGCTTGATCGCTCGTTTGGCATTGGAGGTAAAAAGCTTATTTGTTTCCCTTCCTTTTCATCAAATTCTAATAACGTTACGTATCGCTCATATATGCGACTCAACGCATGCTTAGACATAAATGCAAAGTTAAAAGGATATTTTGCTCTACTAGGTCTGTAGAAATCTCGGACAAGCTGCGTAGCGTTTGACCTATCAAGATCGGAAAAAACATCCAGTTTCTCGAAGTCAATTACAGACTCTAAATTTGATAGCCCGTTTAACTGATTTAGATATCCCTGAGTAAATTCGGCGAAATTAACCGTAGGAGTAGTGCCATTGTTGGTCATTAGGTATTGTAGCGCTGAGTTTTCTTGAGAATCTTTCCGTAAATGATCCTCATAGCCGCGAACAAAAATCAGGGAATTTATAAGAGCTGATATGTGGGCATTGTTGATGCGATCTCGGTATTCGGCTTTTAATGCTCTTTTCCAATACGAAATAGTTTTTAGTAGAATGTCGTCACATGGCTCTGTGTCGTATCTGATTTTGTGTCTTGAAACTTCGCTAAGAAACTTTACTCCCGAAAACTGATATAAATCTTCTGCTGAAATAGAGGACTTCAAATTGTCATATGAGCTAGACAGGTTGTTAAGGCTTCGAATTTCGTTGTCGGATAGAATTATATGCCAAGAAACAAGGTTGTTGTAGGACAGAGTAAGAAGCTGACGCAGATCTTCGAAAGCTATATCGGAGACCCTAGTCGGTGATCTTAAAAAGGTGAGAACCGCTGCGTGCTCAAGACCGTGTTCGACAACAAGGTGATCTTGTGCGCTGCCATGTCCGAGTGGTTGATGAAAGTCATAGCTGGGTGACCATTGCAACTCACGCGCAAAGCCACGAACTGCGCTAGTTCGAACTTCTAGAGGCGTATTTGAATCAGTTATTTGACGAAGGTAATCAAATCCGGTTTGCATTATTCATTGCAATTCATATCAACTAATTTTAGGGCGGGAACAAGACATCGCATTGTGAAGCAATGAGTGGCAAGAATCTAGTGACATGGTTAATGGGCGCTAACAGTAGTTCTTAAGCTCTTCCCAACACGTTCATTAGTGGCGTCCGCGCACACCCCCTCAACCTTGGCTCGCACAATCTCACCGTTCTTGGAGCAGCTCATTTCGAGCCGCTCTACAAAGGCTTTTGTCAGGGCTTCTGGCGCAGGCAGTTTTATTGTGGGCTCTCGCCTCACAAATCAGATTTTGCTTTTAATCACCAACACCACCGTCCCCTTCTTGTGCCCCGCCTCCACATGGCGGTGGGCCTCGGCGGCCTCGCTTAACGCAAAGCGCTTGTCGATGATCGCCTTGATGTGCCCGGCCTCGATCAGTTCTTTCAGCTGCCGCATCGTGTCCGCGCTTGCGCCCGCATAGGCCACCATTACATTCTGATCGCTCGTCGCCGATGTCCACAAACTGCGCAGCATCGGCGTCAGTCTGGGGTTCGCCAGCAAATAGTGACCGCGCGGGGCCAGGCACTTCAGGCTGCGGCCATAGGGGCTCTTGCCCACCACATCGAAGATCACGTCATAGATCTCGCCGCGCTTGGTAAAATCCTCGCGCACATAATCAATCACATGATCGGCCCCGAGGGTCCGCAGAACGTCCAGCTTTTCGGCGCTATCCACGGCAGTCACTTCCGCGCCGTAGTACTTCGCCAGTTGTACGCCCACGCTGCCGATGCTGCCCGCCGCGCCGTTGATCAAAACGCGCTGGCCCGGCTGAATGTTCGCGCGTTCTAAAAAATGCAGCGCGTTGACCCCGCCCACGGGAATGCCCGCCGCTTCCTCAAAACTCATATTGGCGGGCAGGGGCGCGATGGGGCCGCGTGCAGACATGCATTTGTATTCGGCGTGCGCGCCGAAGCCGAATTCAAGGGCGGCGAATACTTTGTCGCCGGGCTTGAACGTGGTCACGTTCGCGCCCACCGCTTCAATCTCTCCGGCCAGCTCCTGACCCAGAACCGGCCAGCGCGGCTTGGTGAGGCCCATCATGATCCGCAGGGGCAGCCAGCTCCAGGCCGGAAACTTAAAGGCGCGCACTTCGCAGTCACCGGCAAACACCGTCGCCGCGCGCACTTTGATCAGCACTTCGTTTTTCTTGGGGCGGGGCTTGGGAATGTCCTCAAGGCTTAAAACCTCGGGCGGCCCATATCTGCGGCACACAACAGCCTTCATGCCGGACTTCCTTTTGTAGTCTCTCTCACCGCACCTTAGGCGCGGGCGACACCTTCAACCTTGGCCCGCACAATCTCGCCGTTCCGGGTGCAGGTTGCTTCGGCCAACTCCACAAAAGTTTCCGTCAGCGCTTCCGGCGCGGGCAGGCTCATGGGGTCTTCACCGGGAAACGCCTGGGCGCGCATGTTGGTGCGCACACCGCCGGGATCGATGATGTTGGCGCGCACGTTTGTGTGGTTCATTTCGTCGGCGTAGGTCTGCACCATGTTTTCCAGCGCCGCCTTGCTGGCCGCATACGGCCCCCAGTACATGCGCGGGTTGCGCGCAACGCTCGACGTCACAAACATCGCCCGTCCGGCATCGGAGGCGCGCAGCAACGGGTCGAAGGCGCGAATCATGCGCCACTGGGCATGGACGTTCAGCTTAAACACGTCTTCCCACATCTTCGGCTTGTAATGGCCCATGGGCGAAAGCTGGCCGAGGATGGCGGCATTGCCGACCAGAATGTCGAGCTTGCCGAAACGCTGAAACAGCGCCGCGCCGGTTTGGTCGACCTTCTCAAAGTTGGTCAGGTTTTCCGCAATCAAGATGGCGGGCTGGCCGGAAATGGCGCGAATCTCATCGTCGAGTTCTTCAAGGCCGCCCTGGGTGCGGGCGAAGGCCACCACTTGCGCGCCTTCGGCGGCATATCGCAAAGCCACCGCCCGGCCAATGCCCCGGCTTGCGCCGGTCACCAGGGCAATGCGCCCCTCCAAACGTTTTGTGGTCACGTCTTATCCTTTTTTCTCTATCGTCATGCTTGCGCGAAAGCGCGAGCATCCAGGGTTTTTGGTTTCTAGGTCAACGCTCTGGATTCTCGGGCCTTCGGCCCAAGAATGACCGGCAAATCAATTGTCCTTGTGGAGTTTTTACCGCCGCTCTTCGTTGAGAAGCGACAGCTGCTTGGGCATCGAGCCCGCGTTCTGATCGGTCAGCGGCAGCGGATACTCGCCCGTGAAACAGGCATCGCAGTATTGCGGTTTGTCCGCATTGCGGCCCGGCTCGTTCACGGCGCGGTACAACCCGTCGATGGAGATAAACGCGAGGCTGTCAACGCCCAGCATCTTCGCCATGGCGGGGGTGTCAAACTGCGCGGCCAAAAGTTTGTCGCGGCTCGGCGTATCAATCCCGAAAAAACACGGATGCGCGGTCGGCGGTGAGGAGATGCGCAAATGCACTTCCGTCGCGCCTGCTTGCCGAACCATATCGACAATCTTGGTCGAGGTCGTGCCGCGCACGATTGAATCATCCACCAGCACTACGCGCTTGCCGTCCAGAACTTCGCGGTTCGGGTTGTGTTTGCGCTTTACGCCCAGGTGCCGAGTTTTGTCGGTCGGCTGAATAAAGGTGCGGCCCACATAATGGTTGCGGATAATCCCGTACTCGAACGGAATGCCCGAGGCTGCGGCAAAGCCCAGCGCGGCAGGCACGCCGGAATCGGGCACCGGCACCACCACGTCAACGTCCGTCGGACTTTCCTTGGCCAGTTCCGCGCCGATGCGCTTGCGCACTTCATAGACGTTATGTCCGTCGGCGTTGCTGTCGGGGCGCGCGAAATAGATGTACTCGAAAACACAAAAGCGCGGCGACTGCTTGGGAAAGGGATGCAACGAGCGCACGGTGCCGTTCGACAGCACGACAACCTCACCCGGCTCGATGTCGCGGATGAATTCCGCGCCGATAATATCCAGCGCGCAGGTTTCCGAACACAGAATATGCGCGCCGTCCAGTTTGCCCAGCACCAGCGGGCGCACGCCCAGCGGGTCGCGCGCACCGATGATCGCGTTATCGGTCAGGCAGACGAAGGAATACGCGCCTTCAATCTGGCGCAGCGCATCGACAAAGCGGTCCTCGATGGTGGTCGCTTCGCTGCGCGCAATCAGGTGGGTGACGACTTCGGTATCGGACGTGGATTGAAACAAGCAGCCGCGATGCTGCAATTCTTTGCGAAGCGTCAGTGCGTTGGTCAGATTGCCGTTATGGCCAATGGCAAAGCCGCCGAATTCGTACTCGGCGAACAGCGGCTGCACGTTGCGCAGAATGGTCTCGCCGGTGGTGGAATAACGCGTGTGACCAACAGCGGCGTGGCCCTTCAACCGCTCCATGACGGCATCCGAGTTGAAGTTCTCCGAAACGTGCCCCAGGCCCCGGTGCGAATAGAACTGTTGCCCGTCGAAGCTGACCATGCCCGCGGCCTCTTGGCCCCGGTGCTGCAAGGCGTGCATCCCCAGCGCGGTATGCGCGGCGGCCTCCGGGTCGCCGATAATGCCGAAGACCCCACACTCTTCCTTCAGATGATCGTCGTCATCTGAGTGAAACGGATTGGTGGTTATCGTTTTAGACATCGCACAACCGATCATTTGAAATACAGGCGTCGAATCCGAATAAGCTGTCATGCCGGACTTGATCCGGCATCCATTGATCAACCTGTAGGGGGGGAGTGGTTTGGGACATGGACCCCGCATCAAGTGCGGGGTGACGGCTTGAGTTTTTTGTTGGCGCGGGATGAATCACTGTGCACCACCTGCATCTTCAATCAGCGCATCCAGGGCATCGCGTTGCTGGTCGCTGTAGCCGGGATCGCCTTTTTTCGGCGCGGCGGTGTTCGCGGTATTAGAGGCGTTCGAATCGCTTGGGGCGGCTTTCATCTGTTCGGCCAATTTCTCAACCGCGTCTTTGGCCTTCACCGCGTTCTCGACCTGGCGCGCGGCGCCGTCGGCCACGGACTCTGCGGCCAGGAAGGCGTCGGGAATAATCGCGATCATCCCGTCTGCGGTCATTTCAATCAGCGGCAAGGTTTTCGCCTGGGTCATCCAGCCCGGACGCCCCTGTGTGTCCACCAGCCAGTTCATCAGCAAGAGGCCGACCGCCAGAATCACCATGGCCCGCGCCAACCCGAAAACGAATCCAAGGCTGCGGTCCAGATTATTCAGCGCACTTTTCTGAATGGTCTTGGCCAGTGAGTTCGTGATCATCGATAGGGTGAACAACACCACCAGAAAAATAACCACGGCGGCGACCGCGTCGGCCGCCCAGGCAATGGGAATAATGTCGTGCGAGATGGGTTGGGCGAGGGCCGTGCCATAGACCGAAGCCAATACCGCGCCGACCCAGGCCGCGATCGACAGCACCTCGTGAACAAACCCGCGCATGAACGCGAGCAACGCCGAAATCAGAAGGACAATGCCGACCGCGAGGTCGAGGCCGTTGACCGGCAGGCCGTCCATCAGTGATGACCTCCCTGAAATCCGGGAAGGCTATCTTCCTGTAATCCGGAAAGTGCTCCGGCAAATTTCTCGACCACGTCCTGTACGTGTCCCATGTTTTGAATCGCCATGTTTTGCGTCGAAGGGCTGCTTTTTACATCGTTTGATGCGCTAGAATCGTCTTTGTGCGCCCCAATGGCGGGTTTTGGAGCACCAGAGCCGCTTTTCTGCGCCCCAATCGCGCCTTTTGGCGCCCCAATAGCACGTTTTGATCGCCCATCCCGGGAAGCCCTAGGCACCCAAGCCGCTTCAAAGCCCAGTTTTGCTGCTTCTTTCAGCCTTAACTCCGCCTGCGCGACCGCGCGCACTTCGCCTGAAAGGCCTATTTCGCCGAAAACCACCGCACTTGCGGGCACCGGCTCGCCGGTGAGCGCCGAAATCAACGCCGCAGCGACTGCTAAATCCGCCGCAGGCTCTTGAATTCTAAGGCCGCCTGCGACGTTCAAATATATGTCATGCCCGGCGAACGCAAGGCCTCCGCGCGCCTCAAGAACCGCGAGCACCATGTTCATCCGCCCGCTATCCCAGCCGACCACCGCGCGGCGCGGTGTGCCGAGGCTGGAGGTCGCCACAAGGGCCTGAATTTCCACAAGAACCGGGCGCGAACCCTCAATTCCGGCAAATACGCAACAGCCCGAAACATTGCCCCGCCGCTCGGCCAGAAACAGCGCCGAGGGGTTGGCAACCTCGCGCAGGCCGAGGTCCGTCATCTCGAAAACCCCAATCTCGTCCGTCGCGCCGTAGCGGTTCTTCACCGCCCGCAAGATGCGGAACTGATGGCCGCGGTCGCCCTCGAAATACAACACGGTATCAACCATGTGCTCCAGAACGCGCGGCCCGGCCAGCGTACCTTCCTTGGTCACGTGACCCACTAAAAACAGCGCAAAACCGCGCCTTTTGGCGAGCCGGATCAGCTCGTGCGAGCAGGTGCGCACCTGGGTCACTGTGCCCGGCGCGGATTCCACCGTATCGGCGTACATGGTCTGAATGGAATCGATCACCACCACATCGGGCGGCGTGCCCTCATCGAGGCTTGCGATAATATCCCGGACGTTGGTGGCGGCCGCCAGCATAACCGGTTGTTTTTCAAGGCCGAGGCGCGCCGCGCGCAGGCGGATCTGATCAACCGCCTCCTCGCCGGTGATGTAGGCAACGGTGGTGCCGTTCGCCGCGAGGTTACCGCAAGCCTGCAAAAGAATGGTCGATTTACCGATGCCGGGGTCACCGCCGACAAGCACCGCAGATCCGGCCACAAGTCCGCCGCCGCAGACACGGTCCAGTTCGGTGATGCCCGTTGAAATGCGCGGCGCCGGTTTGGACGAGCCTCTGAGATCGGTAAAGGCGATCTTGCGCCCGCCGCGCCCGCCGCTCACGCCTTTAGGTAGCTGCTCGCGGGGGGCTTCCTCGACGATGGTGTTCCACTCGCCGCACGCCTCGCATTGCCCAGCCCATTTGGCTGTCGTTGCGCCGCAGCTTTGACAGACGAAAGACTTACGTTCTTTTGCCAAGGGTTAGCGCCTCAATTGCATTTTGATCGGGCCGTCCGCACGACCGTGTACGAACTGATCGACGTAGGGATTATCGGCCTGATCGACCTCCTTGGCGTCGCCCACCCAAATGAGCTTGCCCTCGTAAAGCATCGTGATGCGGTCGCCGATTTTTTTGGCCGAGTGCATATCGTGAGTAATGCTCAGTGCCGTAATGCCCTGCTGTTTAACGCAGCTCACAATCAGATCGTTGATGACATCGGCCATGATCGGATCAAGACCCGTGGTCGGCTCATCGAAGAATACGATTTCTGGCTCACCGGCAATGGCGCGCGCGAGGCCAACCCGCTTTTGCATGCCACCTGAAAGCTCGGCGGGAAACAAGGCCCCAACCTCGGGCGCAAGGCCCACTTTTCCAAGAGTTTCGATCGCGCGCTCTTTGGCGACAGCCCGTTTCATATCCCGGCCTTGAATGAGACCGAAGGCGACGTTTTCCCACACCGGCAAGCTGTCGAACAATGCACCGCCTTGAAACAGCATGCCGAATTTTCGGTTCACCATATCCCGCTCCGACGGAGACAGGTTGGTGACATCTTCGCCGTCCACTTCAATGGTGCCGGTGTCCGCCTGCACAATACCGAGGATGCTTTTGATTAGGACCGACTTGCCAGACCCCGACCCACCGATCACGACGACCGACTCGCTTTTTTGAATATCCAAATCAACGCCGGTCAGAACGTCTTTTTGCCCGAAGGATTTTCGGACGTCCTTCAGGCGAATAATCGGCGCGGTGTTTGCGGGGGTGCTCATGAGCCGAAGAACAGTTCGGTGATGATGTAATTAAAGGTGAGGATCAGGATCGAGGCCGAGACCACGGCATTGGTGGTCGCCGCGCCGACACCCTGTGCCCCGCCTTTGGAGTAGTAGCCCGAATAACAACCCATCAGGGCAATAATGAAACCGAACACAGAGGCTTTCACGAGGCCCGAGACAATGTCGGTCACTGTGACGAAGTCGTAGGTATTGTTGATGTAGCTGGCTGGATTGAAACCCAGCTTGAAGACCGAAACCATATAACCGCCGAACACGCCGATAATGTCGGCCACCAGCACCAGAATCGGCAGCATCAACAGGCCGGCGAGCAGGCGCGGCACAACGAGATACTTATACGGATTGGTGGACAGCGTGGTCAGAGCATCGATTTGTTCGGTGACGCGCATGGTGCCGATTTCCGCAGCCATGGACGCGCCGATGCGCCCGGCGACCATCAGACCGGCTAAAACCGGGCCGAGTTCACGGGTCAGGGACACCACGACGACATTGGCGACGGCATTTTCGCTGCCGGCAGCGAAACGGGCGAAGCCGGTGTAACTTTGTAACGCCAGCACCATGCCCGAGAAAATCGCCGTCAGGCCTACGACCGGCAGGGAATAGTAGCCGATATCGATCATCTGCTTGCCGATGAGGCGCGGATAAAACGGCGGGCGCACGCAATGAGACAGCGCGGTGAGCGCGAACAGCGTCAATCGGCCCAAATGAGCGAGGAACACCAATACAACGCGGCCGATCGGAGCGAGAAAATTCATGGGCAGCGATTAATCTCTAATTTGTCTGTGCCGGAAGATAGCGGCGGTGGTAGCGATGACCAAGCGCGGTCAGAATTTCGTAGCCGATGGTTCCCGCCTCCCGCGCGATATCGTCCAATGTATACTGTGTACCGATAAGGTCTATGACCGTCGCCGTCTCAAGGATCGAATCTGGGACGTTAGACACGTCAAAGGTGGTCAAATCCATGGAAATACGTCCGGCTACGGGAATGCGAAACTCGCCCATATACCCATGCCCGGCGTTGCCGAGAGAGCGCAGCAGCCCGTCGGCATACCCGGCCGAGACGGTCGCTAGCTTCGCGCCGTCGGTCGCCTGAAAGGTGGCGCCGTAACCCACCGGCGCGGCGGCCGATACACGGTGAATTTGCAGGATTTTGGCCTGAAGACGCACGACTGGGATCATTAGATTGCTTGATTGAGGCGTTGGATTGACGCCGTACAGGGCAACGCCGGGCCGGGCGAAATCGTAATGAAATGCATTGCCGAGAAAAATACCCGACGAATTCACCAAAGTGCCCTTTGCGTCGGCAAATTTGCCGTGAAATGTGGACAGCATGGATGCAAAGAGGATCCTTTGTGCTTCGTTCAGCGGGTGCTCAGGAATCTCTGCACAGGCGAGATGCGTCATAAGCGCGAGCGGGGTAAGCCCTAAAAAGCCTTCGGGGTTGTTGATGTGGGCGGCAAATTCGCGTTCGCCGAGCCCCAAGCGCTTCATACCGGTATCAACCTGGACAATTGACTCCATCAGAACATCGTTAGACTGGGCATAGGCGCGCCAAGCGGCGATCTGGCCCGGCGAACTCAGAACGGGGATGAGATTGTGGGCGGCGAAGTCTCGCTCGGTCCCTTGGCTTGGGCCGTGCAAAACGACCACCCGCGCTGCCGGGCCGACGATTGGCCGCAGCGCCAGACCTTCGTCCAAATGTGCGACATAAAAGGTTGCGCATCCGGCGCTTTTTAATGCTCGGGCGATAGGCTCAAGACCAAGGCCATACGCATCGGCTTTTACCACGGCTCCGGCATCACAGCGCGGGTCCAGCTTGCGTTTTAAGGTGCGCCAGTTTTCGACAAGCGCCGCAAGATCGACGGTCAAAACAGCGCCGGCACGGGCCTCGGAACTGGAGAAGGGGGCAGGAGTCATAGTGCGGACTGTATCGCCGGAATGGCGGGTAAGGGCAAGGGCCCGATGGTTTCTATATCCGGCTCTAAAACAGCGCTACGTACTAGCCGATAGGCTCGGGTAAATAGCTGTCGTCGATATGATCGCTAAAGTGAGTAAAGTCGGCCTCGAAGTGCAGCTTTACCGTACCGATGGGGCCGTGACGCTGCTTTGCAACGATGGCTTCAGCGATATTGTGCGCTTGCTCGCAGCGTTCTTGCCATTTTACATAACGTTCTTGGTATTTTTGACTGTCTTCCTCGGGCTTTTGCTGCGGTTCTGCCCGTTCCAAATAGTACTGTTCACGGTAGACGAACATGACCACGTCGGAGTCCTGCTCGATGGTGCCCGATTCACGTAGATCCGAAAGCTGCGGTCTTTTGTCTTCACGTAATTCTACGGCGCGGGAAAGCTGAGATAGAGCCAAAACCGGAACGTTCAAATCTTTTGCCAGTGCCTTGAGACCGCGGGTGATGCTTGAGATTTCCTGCACGCGGTTTTCGGTGCGCTCGTTCCGGCCTGCCGACAGAAGCTGCAGGTAATCGATGACGATCAGGCCAAGACCGCTATTTCCGGGCACGCGGCTTTGGCGGGCGAGACGGCGGCAGCGTGTGCGCACGGCGGAAACGGAAATCGCCGGCGTGTCGTCCACGAAAAGCGGCAGGTCGTTGAGTTCCTGGCTGGCCACAACGAGACGGCCGAAATCGTCGTTAGACAGACTTCCGGTGCGGATGCCGTGACTATTGATCTTGGCCCGCTCGGCAAGAATACGGGTCGCCAACTGTTCAGCCGACATTTCGAGCGAGAAAAACGCCACCTGCTTGCCCCGGTCTTCTTCGTTTTCGGTGGTGGCGTAGTGGTGTGCGGCATTGAAGGCGATCGTCGTCGCCAAAGCGGTTTTGCCCATGGATGGACGACCGGCAAGGATCAAAAGATCCGATTTGTGCAAGCCGCCCAGTTTGCGGTCGAGATCGGTCAAACCTGTTGTGACGCCGGCCAGGGCGCCTTCGCGGCGGTGGGCGGCTTCCGCCAGATTGATGGCCTCAACGAGCACGTTCTCGAACGCACGAAATCCGGTTTCAGAAGTGCCCGATGAAGCGAGGTCGTAGAGCTTTTGTTCGGAAGTCTCGATTTGTCCCATGGCCGGATCGTCCGGCGTCGAGTCAAAGGCCTCGTTGACCATGTCTTCGCCGATGGCGATTAATTCGCGGCGCAGGAACAGGTCATAGACCAGTTTGCCGTATTCACCGGCGTTGATGATGGTCACCGCACCCGCCGCCACGGATGCGATGTATTTGCTGCCTCCGGCCGCCGTCACCAACTCGTCGTTTTCGAGATAAGTTTTGAGCGTGACCGGATTCGCCTGATTGCCCTGCTCAATCAGCTTGGAACAGGCGCGAAAAATTCGCCCATTCACCGGATCGGCGAAATGTTCGGGCAGCAAGTAGTCCGCAACACGCTCGAACGAGCGGTTGTTCATAAGGATAGCGCCCAGCAGCGCGCGTTCCGCCTCGTAGTTATGTGGCGGTGTGCGAAGGACGTTGCCGGTCAGTTCTGTCGGCTCTGGGGCGCGTAAGGGTGTAGCCATGGGAGGCGGACATTATACACAAGTGCGACGGAACGGAATTCCTCATCCTGTGGATATCTTATTACAGTGGGGATAAATCGTCGGGGGCGACTATCCGCCGTGAACTCACTTCTCTGAGTGAAAACCGGAACATTTGCGCGCTACACTGTGGGAACAGTTGCTTTTGGACGGGTGGTTTTATGAACGCGGATATTTTCGGGCGAATTTGCAGAAATACAAAGCCGTTGGTGGTCCTGGCCCTTTGTCTTCTGTTGCTGCCGACCGGTCATGCCGCCGAAGTGACATCGGATCGATTGGCTCAGTCGGAGGCAGAGCCGGAAAACTGGCTGACTCATTTCGGGAACTACGAAGCCTGGGCGTTCAGCGCCCTCGATCAAATTAATCGCGACAATGTGGGTGAGGTGGTGCCGGTCTGGTCGTTTGCAACCGGACACAAAGGATTGAATTCAACGCCGTTGGTGGCGGATGGCGTTATGTACCTGGCCGCCCCGCAAAATCAGATCTTCGCCCTCAATGCCGCAACCGGCGAAATGCTGTGGACCTATACCCGCGAAATTCCCGAAGGTCGCGTTGCACGGCCAACCGCAGGATTAGCGGTTGGATTTGGGCTCGTGTTTTTCGGAACCGTGGACAATCACATGGTGGCCCTTGATGCAGAAACGGGCCGTGAGGTGTGGGACGTTCAAATTGAAGACCCGAAGCAATGCGGCTGCGGGCCATCGTTTGCACCGTTGTTGGTGAAAGATAAAATTGTGGTTGGCGTACGCGGTGAAGTGGCTCATCGCAGCTATATCAATGCCTTTGATGCGCGTACTGGTGCTCTGGCTTGGCGGTTTTGGGCAATTCCCGGGCCCGGTGAAGCGGGGCACGAAACTTGGCCGGATGATCTTTGGAAATTGGGCGGGGCGTCCACATGGTATGCGGGTTCCTATGATCCGGAATTGAATCTGATTTATTGGGGAATCGGAAATCCGGCGCCGATGCTTGGTGGTACGCAGCCGGGCGACAAGCTTTACACCAATTCGTTGGTCGCTTTGAATGCGGATACCGGCGCAGTGAAGTGGCATTATCAGGAAACACCGTCCGATATTTTTGATTTAGATTCGGCAACCGAGCCGGTGTTGATCGATGCCGAATATGAGGGTGCAATGCGCAAGCTCGTGCTGCATCCGACCAAAGGCGGCTTCACTTATCTATTGGACCGCGCCACCGGCGAGTTTCTCAAGGCCTATCCCCATTCGCAGTCTATTACGTGGACCAAGGGTCTTGATGCGAAGGGTCAGCCCATCGACCGTCAATCCCTATCGAGCGAGTACGAAACAATGGTCTGTCCCTCCGTGAGTGGCTCGCGCGGGGCGCGCAGGACCATGGCGCGGTCTGCCTGCTGCGCCG
>CAXBLG010000043.1:0-26558 GCA_963976395.1 uncultured Rhodospirillaceae bacterium | reverse complement strand
CCGCGAGCCACCCCAGCATTTTTTTTGTGCCGTTGACGGCATCGCCTTCTTCATCGCCGGTGATCAGCAGGCTGATGGAACCGGTGGGCTGGTCTCCCCGTTCGAGCATGCGGGCCACGGCCGCAACAAAGGCGGCGATAGCGCCTTTCATATCGGCGGCACCGCGTCCAAAAAGCCGCCCATCCTTCACATCGGCGGCGAAGGGTTCGGTCGTCCAGCCGCCGCCGACCGGAACGACATCGGTGTGCCCGGCAAAACAAAAATTGGGAGACTGATCGCCGAGCCGGGCATAAAGATTGTCCACGGGTTCGGATTCATCTCCGTCAAACACCAGCCGGTGGCAGGTGAACCCAAGCGCCTCTAGCGCGCTCTGCAATACATCCAGGGCCCCCTCATTCTTTGGCGTAATGCTCGGGCAACGAATCAACGCGCGGGCCAACTCTAGCCCGTTCACCAAATCGGTGATGTTGGCGGACGCGTTCAATCCCGCAACAATTCGTTTATGGACACTTTGGACCGAGTCTTTGCATCTACCCGTTTGACAATGACGGCGCAGTACAGGCTTGGTCCCGGCGATCCGTCAGGCAGAGGCTTGCCGGGCAAGCTGCCTGGCACCACCACGCTTAGAGCCGGAACGCGGCCCATAAAGACTTCCCCGGTGGCCCGGTCGATGACTTTTGTGGAGGCCCCGATAAACACCCCCATGGACAACACGGCGCCTTCCTCGATGAGAACACCTTCAGCAACTTCGGATCTCGCACCGATAAAACAATTGTCTTCAATAATCACAGGCCCGGCTTGCAAGGGCTCCAAGACGCCGCCGATTCCGGCACCGCCGGATATGTGAACGTTTTTGCCGATCTGGGCACAACTTCCCACCGTCGCCCAAGTGTCGATCATTGCGCCCGAATCGATATAGGCACCGATATTCACAAAGCTCGGCATTAAGACGACGCCCGGCGCAACGTAGGCTGAGCGGCGTACAATGCTACCCGGTACCGCGCGGAATCCGGCTTGTTTAAACTGATCTTCTGTCCATCCGTGAAACTTGGAGGGAACCTTATCCCACCACGGTGCACCGCCGGGGCCGCCAGAAATGGAGCTCATGTCGTTCAAACGGAAGGAGAGGAGTACGGCCTTCTTGGCCCACTCGTTGACGTGCCATGTTCCTTCGCGCTTTTCGGCAACGCGCAAAGTGCCGCCGTCCAGCATATCTAGCGTCGCGGAAACCGCGCTGCGTACTTCGCCGGTTGTTGTTGGGCCAAAGTCGTCCCGCGCGTTCCATGCAGCTTCCACAGTTTCTTTTAAGTCATTGATATTCATTTATTTTATGCAATCCTTTTGAGCACGGGCTGTCTTTGACGGACCAGAACATAGCTGCTCGCGGAAGCGAGTCAACGTGCAGCTAGGTCTGAGGGTCTGGTGGTCTGGATGACCCGCCGTTCTTCCCGCGTGGCAGTCCACCAATAATAAGCCATTACTTTGCATTTCACTCGAAACCTCATAGATTTGATTATTAGCTGTTTCAGAATGAGACGGCTATTGCGTAAGGGGAAGCACTATGGCGCTTAACCGTGCCGACACCGGTAGTCCGGCCGGATCGGCCGAACCGGCGGAAGACCACGAAACCATGAAAGGTCCGCTCTCTGTATCGCCCCAAGCTCTGCAACGTTACGAGGAAGCGGTTTTTCGTGTTGCCCATGATGGACGCCTCGAGCCGGCAAATCCGGTTGCCGAAGTGTTCGCGGCAGCACTTCCTGAAGTTGACCTGGCCCGCCTAAGATCTGCGGCAATAGCCTCGCAGACCGCGGGCCGCGCTTTGGTTGATATGGTTGATGTCGGCGAGATAGGCAAACAACAAAACTTGCAAGTTACCCTTGTGCCGCTGAGCGACAATCGCGGGACATTAGTTTTTGTGCGTGACTTAACACTCGATAACAGCTTGCGCGTTGCTTTAGTTGATAGCCGGAGGCGCTATAAAGATTTTATCGAAATTTCCACGGACTTCACTTGGGAAACGGCTGCGGATAACCGTTTTGCTTTTGTGCCGCCGCGCGGCGCTCTTGGGTATACAGCCGATGCGCTTATGGCACTGGAACCGGAGTCTTTAATTGTTACTAAGTCCGCGCTCAGCGGCGAAGTCCCCTTTCTCACCACCCGCCGAATCGAAAATGAACAAACGTGGTTGCGGCGCAGTGACGGCAGAACGGCATGTGTGGTCATTTCAGCAATGCCGCTTCTATCGAAAAACGGGCAATGGGTAGGTGCGCGCGGCGTGTGCCGCGATGTAACGGAAACGCGAGATCGTGAATCGACGTTGGCCCGAGTGAGAAATCGTGAACGCGTCTTTACGCGGATTGTGCGTGCATTTCGCGATGAAGTGAATCCGGAGGCGATGTTGACTGTTGCCGCAGAGGCTCTCTCTAAAGGGCTTGGTGCCGAAGACTGCCATATATTCCGCACGATCGAGCCGGAGCCAGAAGCGGCTGATATCGCTAAAACTACTCCTGGCTTCCAGCCCGTTGCTCTTTATGGCGATTTGCGACCCGAACAAGCCTCTCCGGTGCTTGCGACCATCGCTGACGGTGCTGGGGCCGTAGAGGTTTTGCTGAGTGGAAAACAAGTTTTGGCCGCCCCTACGCGGTTCCGCAATAACACCAATGGTGCCGTCGTGCTTTGGCGTGATGTCGAGCGCGGTGCGTGGAGCGACGACGACCGTTTGCTGATCGGCGATATCGCCAATCAGGTCGGCATTACAATTGAGCAGTACACGCATCACGAACATGTCGTCAGGATTTCCAGAACAGATGCGTTAACCGGGCTACTCAATCGCGGCGCATTTATCGATTCCCTGCAAAGATTTCTTTCTCGTCTTATGCGTGAAGGCGGACAAGGTGTGTTGATGTACGTGGACCTGGATAATTTTAAGCAGGTTAATGATATGCGCGGACATCAGGCTGGAGATGAGGTTTTGGTCGGCGTGCGAGATGTGATTGTTGCGCATACCAGGCCCACAGATCTTGTGGCGCGACTTGGTGGTGATGAATTCGCGATTTGGCTGAACCGCGCAGATCTGATGACCGCAAAAACAAGAGCTAATCAGTTTCTTGAAAACATAAAGCCCATGTCCGAAAAAATGAGTGCGCCCGACCGGCCGCTGAGTTTGTCTATCGGTATTGCGGTTTGGACTCCCGAAAGTAAGGAAGATCTCGACAGACTCCTCGCGCGCGGCGATGTGGCAATGTATGACGCAAAACATGGCGGAAAGGGCACGTTTACTATCGCGCCGCCCGCCTCTGAGAAAAGCTGAGGCCGAGATATGGCAGCCAGTACGCCCGCTAAAGACCGCTTGATTCGCCTGCTCGGCCTTCCCGATCATAAGGTGAATTATGAGCAAGCCAGAGACCTTTTGGATCATGCCGACTCAAACGTGCGTCTAGCTTTGGCTCTGCGCACGGATCTCGAGCCTGAAATCTTATTTTTCCTGGCACGTGATCCAGACGTTGAAGTCAGACGTGCCATTGCCGTCAATGAGAATCTTCCGATCAAAGCATCGATGGTATTGGCCTCAGACACTGATGACGAAGTGCGCCATGATTTGGCCAACCGGATAGGTCGGATTATGCCGGGGCTAAATGCCGATCAGCATGCACAGGCATGGCGCACGGTCCATCAGGTTTTGGCTTTGCTCGTGCGTGATCAACTTCCCCGCGTTCGCCGGGCGTTGGCCGATGCGATGAAATCGCTGCCGGATGCGCCGCACGATATTATTCTGACTTTAGCCATGGACCCTGAAGCATCGGTGGCAGCCCCAGTGCTGGAATTCTCACCTGTCCTGACAGACGAAGACTTAGAGGCCGTGATTCAAGCCAGTCCAATGACGGCGCAATTGACGGCAATTTCGCGACGTATCAACGTCGGTGAAGAGGTCTCACAGGCGATTGTCGGGACCGGCAATGTTGATGGGATTACCGCTCTGCTCAAAAACCAGAGTGCCCAAATTCGGGAAGAAACACTCGATGCCATTATTGATGCAGCGCCTGGCCATCAAAGCTGGCATGCCCCGCTGGTGCACCGGCGCAGCCTGAGTGCGAAGGCGGCGCTCCGAATAGCCGAGTTTGTCGCAGAGTCGCTTGTGCAGGCACTATCTAAACGCGCCGATCTGGACTCGGAAACGACGTCGTCTCTAAGAGAAATCGTACGTGAGAGGCTGCGGCACCGTGAAGAACAAGGCGGACTTGCTCAAGAAGATCCCGACACCGTGCTTGATCCACGTGCGCTGGCCATAGCGCAGCGGCAAACGGAAAGTTTGGCGCGGGCCGGTAAGCTGTCGACCGAAAGCATTCTAAGTATGGCGGCGACTGAAGTGACACCCTTGGTTGTCGCTGCGATCGCCCGTTTGGCTGAGATACCTGTGGACGTACTTGTTGAAGTTATTCGGGCCGCGAGCGCCAAGGGCATGCTCGCGGTTGCCTGGTCCGCCGATTTTACAGCGGAGGAGGCGGTGCAACTACAGATTAAGGTTGGGCGGGTGACGCCGGATTCCGTCATTCAACCCCGGGCGGGCGGCGGATTTGACGCCACGGAAGAAGAGTTCGTATGGCAAATTGAGATGTACACGGATCTTGCTAAAAACCGCAAACAACCACCCGTAAAATCCTAGCTTCGCGCAATATGTGTGGTTGCGCTTTGCAGCCAAGACACGAGATCCTCGGTCAAATAATGGCAGTGATCCATGTCCTCTCTGTTAGCAGGGGCATTGCTCGGATGACGCACGAAGACTGTGGCCATGCCGAGATCAGCTGCGGGCTTTAGATTTTTATGTGAGTCTTCAAACATCACGGCGCGTTTTGGCGCGACCCCATGGCGGGCAATAAAATCCGTATAGGACGCCGGATCGGGTTTTGGGATGTAGTCGCTGGCCCGAATGTCGAAAATACCCGTGAAATGATGGGAAATGCCGAGTCGGTCTGTGACTGCAGCCGCATGTTGCGCGGACCCATTCGTATATACAAATTTTCGTCCGGGCAGATTCTCAAGCGCGCTGTCGAGCGCGGCATCGGGCTGAAGAACCGAATGGTCTATATCGTGAACGTAACTTAGGAAGATTTCCGGATCTATCCCGTCATGGACCATGAGGCCGCGCAACGTCGTTCCGTAGTCATGGTAATATTTTTTTTGCAGCTTAAATGCATCTTCAGTCGATATATTAAAGGCTCGCGCGATAAAGGCCTTCATCCTGGCATCGATCTGGGCGAACAGGTTGCTGCTGGCAGGATAAAGCGTGTTGTCCAGATCGAAGACCCAGAACTCGGTATTCGCTATTTTATCGAACTGATCAGCGCTTTTGAGTCCAAGGGTCATCGCGATTTAATAAGGCTGCCCGCGCCCGAAGGCGTGAACAATTCCAGAAGAACCGCATGCGCGACGCGGCCATCGACGATAACGGCGGCTTCAACGCCTTGGTCTACAGCATCCAGACACGTTTCGATCTTGGGAATCATGCCGCCGGAAATGGTTCCCGACTGAATCAGCGTCTTGGCCCGCTCCACCGTCATTTCCTTGATAAGCCGTCCGGTATCATCCAGCACACCGGCGACATCGGTTAGCATCAGCAACCGCGCGGCGCCTGCCGCTCCAGCGATCGCCCCGGCAACTGTATCGGCATTGATGTTGAAGGTCTCGCCGTTGGGGCCGACCCCTATAGGTGCGATGACGGGAATAATGTCCGATTCTTCGAACGTGTCGAGAATGTGAGGATTGATCTCTGACGGTTCGCCGACAAAACCAAGGTCGAGGATTTTTTCGATATTCGATCCGGGATCTTTCTTCGACCGGCGCAGTTTGCGCGCGCGAATCAAGTTGCCGTCTTTTCCGGACATGCCAACGGCAAAGCCGCCCGCCTTATTGATGGCCGTAACGATCTGTTTGTTTATAGAACCGCTGAGCACCATCTCGACAATCTCGACGGTTGCGGCGTCGGTGACCCGCAAACCATCGATGAACGAACTTTGAATTTTAAGGCGCTCTAGCATGGCCCCTATTTGAGGGCCGCCGCCGTGTACGACGATCGGATTAATACCGACCTGTTTGAGAAGGACGATGTCGCGTGCAAAGCTATCGGCAACCTTATCGTCGCCCATCGCGTGACCGCCGTATTTGATGACAATGGTTTCGCCAGAGTGCTCGCGCATAAAGGGTAGGGCATCGGCAAGAATACCTGCCTTCTCCAGCCATGCGGCCTTTTCTGTATCTTGGGTCTCTGACATGTATGGGTCCGCTTCAGGCTAAAAGTTTAGGTCGATGGTCGGCCAGCATATGCAAGCCGGGCTCCATGTAAACCAACACCTACTCCGTCAGAGCCAGTTCTGACAAGGCGGCACGGGCCTCGGCAATGCCCCATCCCTCGGCGGCACTGGTGATCAGGATGTCCGGATGGGCGGCGACGTGCCTTTTTATCTCGGCGGCAACCGCCTTATGGAGCGTCGCCAGCGGTCCGGGTTTCACCTTGTCGGCTTTTGTCATAATGATCTGATAATTGACCGCAGCGTCATCCATCAATTTCATAATTTCGCGGTCATTCTCTTTTAGTCCGTGACGGCTATCAACGAGCACAAGCGCACGCCGCAGATTCGGCCTGCCTCGTAGATATTGTTTGATGAGGCTTGTCCATGCATCGACCTTGCTCTTAGGCGCTTTCGCATAACCGTACCCGGGCAAATCCGAGACCATCAGTCGTCCATCCAGGTCGAAAAAGTTGATTTCCTGGGTCCGGCCCGGCGTAACGGAGGTGCGCGCCAGGGATTTGCGATTAGTCAGAGCATTTATGAGACTGGATTTCCCGACATTTGAGCGTCCGGCGAAAGTGATCTCCGGCAGATCACTTTCAGGTAATTGATCAAGCCCGGCGACGCCCAGCATAAAAGTTGCCGGTGCCGCGAAGAGGAGTCGTCCGGCTTCGACGACGGCCGCTTCAAAGGTAGGATTGGGAATGCTTTCGGTCATTCATGTACGCCCTCCGGATACTTAAGCACTAATGCCGGCGCGGCGCATGAGAATCCACTGCTGCAAAATGCCGAGTAGCGTGGTCCACGCCCAGTAAATTACCAAGCCCGCCGGGAATTGTGCACTCACGAATGTGAAAACAACCGGCAAGAGCATCATGATCTTGGCCTGGGTGGGGTCGGGCGGTTGCGGCGCAATTTTTTGCTGAAGATACATGAAGAATCCCATCAACAACGGCAGGACGCCGATGCTGACAAAGGCGAGAGACTCGGGCGGGGTAAAGGGCAGCAACCCAAACAGGTTCAAAATGCTGGTGGGATCTGGAGCCGAAAGGTCCTTAATCCAGCCGAAAAACGGTGCGTGCCTCATTTCGATGGCGACAAATAGAACTTTGTAGAGTGCAAAGAAAATCGGAATCTGAAGCAGGATCGGCAAGCAGCCAGTGATGGGGTTGGCCTTTTCGCGCTTGTAGAGATCCATCATCTCCTGCTGCAGTTTCATCTTGTCGTTGGCATGTTTTTCCTGAAGCCGCTTCATCTCGGGCTGCAGTTTCTTCATCTTATTCATCGCCGTGTATTGCTTATTGGCGATGGGGAAGATCAGCAGACGCAAAAAGGCGGTGAACACGATAATGGCGACGCCGTAGTTGCCAAGAAGATCGTTCAGCCACCGAAGGCCTAGGAAAAACGGCCGGGTCAGGAAATAGAACCAGCCAAAATCAATGGCGAGATCAAAGCGGGAGAGCCCTGGGGTCTCGGCATAGCGGTCTAGAAGCGCCAGTTCCTTAGCGCCTGCAAACACATACGCGGTGACGGATTCGGTCCCGCCGGGCGCAACTGTGAGGGCATCGGCGCGTAGATCGGTTTGATAGCGCCCGCGTTCTTCGGGCCCGGAGTGTGTGTAGTTGGCGGTGACGTTGAGGTCTTGATCAAAGGCCACCGATGTCAGCCAATATTTATCGGTAAATCCAATCCATCCGCCCGTGGACTCAACGGATTCGCGCTTCTTATCCCTGAGGTCGTCGTAGTCCATTTCCTTCAAGGTGCGATTAAAGACCCCGACAGGCCCCTCGTGCAGAATGAAGAAGCCGAGAGTTTCTGGCTCGCCGATGCGGGCGACTAAACTGTACGGATACAGCGTGACAGGTTGGTCGCTGGTGTTCTCCACCGTCTGTTCAACCGTGAACAAGTACTCGTCGTCCGCGCGGATAATGCGCGTAAAGATCAATCCCTGACCATTATCCCACGTCAGGACGACAGGCGTTTGATCTGTCAGCACGACATTTGGGTCTTGTGGCGTCCAAACCGTGGTTGAAGTGGGCAGAGTTATAGAAGAGTCCGACGTGACCCAGCCAAGTTCGGCAAAGTAAGGCTTGGGAGAGCCCATAGGTGAGAGCAGGACGATCTCCGGACTGCTGGCGTCCAATTCCTCGCGGTAGCTCGCGAGTGTAATGTCGTCGAAGCGCGCGCCGGTCAGTGAGAGCGAACCATGCAGATGAGGTGTCGCAATGCGCAGGCGTGTGTCCGGCGATAGTTGTGGAATGACAGGCCCTGCGCTGGGGGCATCAACCGGAGTCGAAACAGGCGCGGCTATATCGGGGGCTCCCCCGGGAACCTGTGCTGGTGGTGCTAGAGCCGTAGGTGAGTCGCTAACCGGCTGGGGCGTAGGTTCGGATGAGAAAAAATAATCCCAGCCGACGAGAACAATCACGGAAAGGGCAATTGCCACTATGAAATTACGTTGGTCTGCCATGAGTCCTGATCAGATTGGGTGTTTACGAAATGGTACGGGGTGACGTGTGGCCGCAATCGTGCGCGCCGCTACAGTTTTTATGTTCCAGATGATCGGGTACCGGGTCCAAGCCTGATCCGCCCCAGGGATGGCACCGGGCTAGGCGCTTGGTGGTCAGCCATGCGCCAGAGAGCGGACCGTGGCGCTCAAGAGCCTCCATCGCGTAGTCAGAGCATGTCGGAAGATACCGGCACCTTGGTCCCAATGCGGGCGAAATTACGAGCTGATAGAGCCTTATGACACCCTTAAGGATAAACGTTGAGACGCCGGAGACAGATATATTCATGGAGTGTTTGTCCGTGGCGCTGAATTTTTCCGAGGTTCTCTTTTTGCGCAAACGCGCTTTAGAGCGCGGCGCAGGTCCGACTCCATAGAGGAGAACTCGCGATTCAAGGTCTCGCCGCGCCCAATCAACACGTAATCGAAGTTCGGATCAGCGCAGTCATTCATGATCGTGTCTGCTAGCGCTCGCAGCCGCCGTTTAGCCCGGTTCCTGGCGACAGCATTCCCGACCTTCTTGCTGGCCGTGAAACCGATGTGAAGTTGTTGAGGGACGCGTTTCGGCGCCTGTACGCTTGTGGGCGCTGCCTGAAGAACAAAACCGGGCATTACCCCGCGCAACCCCGCCGCTCGGACTCTTAAAAAATCCGCCCGGTTTTGCAGAGTGCGCCACTGCCGTCCGCGCGGCACAGTGGCGCGCTCGCCCCGGTCTTCGGAAACGTTCTCTCGGTGTGAGGTGTTTTCCGTGTCCCAAGCCATGGCAGTCCAATCGACGGCAAGTTTAGCGGCTTATTACCGCCTTGTTGTGGCCCGCCGACTCCGTGAGACGGCGGCAACAAAGCTTAAGCCGACAGGCGTTTGCGGCCCTTGGCGCGACGATTAGCAATAACCTTGCGGCCGCCTACCGTCGCCATGCGGGAACGGAAGCCGTGACGGCGCTTGCGCACCAATTTGCTTGGCTGATACGTGCGTTTCACGTCAGCAACTCCAGTCTATAAAAAGATGACACTCCACCACGGTTGGGGAGCGTCTAATTCGGTCAGCGGGCGGTGTATACCGGTCTGCTCGACCCTAAGTCAACGCCGGGGCACCCAATTTCGCGTAAAATCCGCCTATTTCAGCGCTTTGCCGGTCGATTTTCCGAGTCGGAGAGGATCTCAAGTCCAGATTCCTCGGCCGTCTCGATTCGCGGCCACGGGGTCTTTCCAGCCTCACGGCCCTGTGTGGTGAAGTGCCAGCGTGAAAGAGTACACTCCCGTCTTCTTTAAACGGTTTGATAGTGGGAACCCATGTCCGATTCGATTCAATGCCCGATCCAGTAGATGCTGGCGGTTCGCTGCCGTCTCCTGTGTTTTTTACAGGTGGCCGTATCGCCATTCTCATCGGCTTCCTTGCAGTTTTGACCCTGATTTATCTGAGCGGTGCTAGCGATTATCTTTCGTTGGACGCGCTTAGCGCCAACCGCGCACGGTTATTGGAATTTGTTCAATCTAATGCCGTGGTTGCCATTTTGGCGTTCATGGCCGTTTATATTGCGGCCGTGGCATTTTCTATTCCTGGGGCGATCTGGCTGACCATTGCGGGCGGTTTTATCTTCGGACCGATTGCGGGCACTTTATACATTGTTGTTGCCGCGACGATTGGCGCGACGTTGGTGTTTTTGCTTGCGCGCTATGTCCTCGGGGATCTTTTGCGCGCCAAAGCCGGAAATGCCCTCAAAAAAATGGAAGACGGGTTCCGAAAGGACGCGCTCAGTTATCTCTTGATATTAAGATTGGTGCCTCTGTTTCCCTTCTTTCTGGTCAACCTTGTCCCGGCGTTTCTCGGTGTGCCGCTTCGCACCTATGTGTTCGGAACCTTCTTTGGAATCATTCCCGGAACATTTGTTTACGCGACTGTTGGGGCGGGTATTGGCGATGCTTTGGCCGCAGGGGCCGGCGTTGATCCCGCCGCTGCATTGCAGCAACCGACGGTTATCGGCGCGTTGGCGGGCCTCGCGCTCCTCGCGTTGATACCTGTTGCGTACAAAAGGATTAAATCTCGTGGCCCCCGGTAAGACCCTCACCTCTGATTCCCTGACCCCTGACCTATGTGTTGTTGGCGCGGGGTCTGCTGGTCTTTCTGTTGCAGCCGGAGCGGTGCAGATGGGGGCAAGCGTTGTTCTCGTCGAAAAAGGCATCATGGGAGGGGACTGCCTCAACACAGGGTGCGTTCCATCCAAGGCCCTACTCGCAGCGGCTCATAGTGCGGATTCGGCGCGGGCTGGCTCTGCCCTGGGTGTGACAGCCGAGCCCACAGTCAACTTCGGAGTTGTCCACCGGCACGTCCACGATGTGATCGCCGGAATAGCGCCACATGATTCCGTCGCGCGATTTGAGAAGCTCGGGGTCACCGTCATTCAGTCCGGTGCGAAATTTACGTCAGAGAGGACTTTGCAGGCGGGCGATTTAGATATTCGTCCTCGCAGATTTGTAATCGCCACCGGTTCTCACGCCTTTGTTCCGCCCATCGAAGGTCTTGGTGATGTGCCTTACTTCACCAACGAAACAATTTTTGATTACACCGAGTTGCCGAGCCATCTGATTGTTCTTGGTGGCGGACCGATCGGTTGCGAGCTTGCGCAGGCGTTTCGCGGTCTGGGTGCGGAGGTGACGGTGATCGAAATGGCGGGCATATTACCAAAGGATGATCCACAGTTGGTGACCGTCGTCCGGGACCGTCTGAAGGCGAGCGGGATAACGCTTCGCGAAAGTGCGGCGGCGAAGTCGGTGACGGCCACGCCAATTGGTGTTGAAGTTACGATAGAGTCTAATGGTCGTACGGAACAGGTCGCGGGGTCACACCTCTTGGTCGCTGTTGGCCGCCGTCCGACTGTTGACGGCCTAAATCTCGATCGTGCCGGAATCAATTTTTCCGCCAAAGGCATTGTTGTCGACTCCGGCCTACGGACGACTAATCGGCGCGCTTATGCGATTGGCGATTGTATCGGTGGCCTGCAGTTTACCCATGTGGCGGGGTATCACGCGGGGGTCGTGGTGCGCAGCGCCCTGTTTCGCCTCCCGAGCAAGACCGATCATCGCACGGTGCCTTGGATTACCTATACGGATCCGGAACTCGCACAGGTTGGGCTTACGGAAGACGCCGCGCGCGAGGTCCACGGCGATAAGATACGAGTCTTAACGGCGACATTTACGGAAAACGACCGAGCGCGTGCAGAGCGGAAAACCGACGGACTGATTAAAGTGGTCACGACCTCTCGCGGCCATATTTTAGGTGCGGGTATCGTCGGTGCCCATGCCGGAGAGCTTATCCAGCCTTGGGTTCTGGCGATGGCTAACAAATTAAAAATCGGGGCCATCGCGACCATGATTGCGCCGTATCCAACCCTTGGCGAGATCAACAAGCGTGCTGCAGGAGCTTTTTATACGCCGACGCTCTATGGCGCTCGCACGCGTATGCTCGTGAAATTTCTAAGCCGTTTTGGCTGACATGGAATCTGTGTCCTCCCCGCCGGCACAGACTAAACGCGTAAATGATGCGCCCCTGATTGTTGAAAGCCGAGTGCCAAACCCAAAATCACGCCGCCGTTTGTTTTTTAGTTTGTCGTCACGCCTTCTTGTGCTGACGGCGGGGTTCGTTTTGCTCGCCGAGGCGGCGGTCTTCGCACCGACCATGGGGCGTTTCCGTCTCGATTATTTGCGTGAACGAATAGCAACAGCACATCTGGTTATGACGGCTCTCGAAACTTTGCCGCAGCAAATTGACCCTAACGTGAGAGACCGCTTGCTCGATCAGGGCGGAATGCTGGGTATGACTGTTAATTCGCCAAACGCGCGCACTCTCAGTCTTGGGTCGGGTGTCCAGGGGCGGACCCCTCATTATTATGATCTTCGTGATGATCGGTTCTGGACTCTAATTGCGGATGCATTCTTGGCGATGGTTCGTGAAGGCGATACCGTAATTGCGGTGACGGATGTAAGCCCGGCAAACCCCGATGTCGTGGTTGACGTCGTATTGGCTGAGCGCCCTTTGCGGGAGGCGATGTGGGACTATGCCGGGCGCATATTTATTCTCAGTATCGTCATTTCGGTCACGGTGGCGGGTCTTGTCTATGGCGCGCTGCAATGGTTGGCGGTGCGGCCGCTTCATCGCCTGACCGAATCCATGACAGGGTTTCAGGAAGCTCCGGAAGACCCTGAACGGGTCATTGTTCCTGGTCTGCGCAATGATGAAGTCGGCGTGGCCGAGCAGGCACTCGCAGAAATGCAAAGGGAGCTTCGATCAGCTTTATTACAGAAAGCTCGGTTGGCCGGCATGGGAACAGCGGTCACAAAAATATCTCATGATTTGAAGAACATCCTGGCGACGGCCGTTTTGGAGTCGGGTCGACTTGAGGCTGTCTCAGACCCGAAAATAAAGCGTTTAACTGCGGGCATGGTCGATGCGGTGGACCGTGCGGCAACTTTGGCGGCAACCACTCTTCGGTTCGCAAAAGAAGGGCTCCCGGTCGTCCGCAAGCAAGACTTAAGGCTTCAATCGTTTCTGAAAAGCACTGAGTTGCGACCTACGCTTAGTAATTGCACCTTGCATGTTGAAGGTAGCCCCGATGCCGTGATTGATGCCGACCCAGATTTGTTGCGACGGGTTTTAGAGAACCTTCTGCGCAATGCCGGAGAAGCGGGGGCGTCCAATGTGTCGGTGTCGACTCGGGTGAATGCCGATCGCATTGAGTTGCATATATCAGACGATGGCCCAGGTCTCGCGCCGCGGGCGGCCGAGAATCTGTTTATTCCTTTTGCAGGGTCTGCGCGTGCGGCAGGATCAGGACTTGGCCTACCTATTGCGAAAGAACTCATGCGAGCTCAAGGCGGCGATCTGCAGCTCGCTCATACATCACGTGATGGGACGTGCTTTATAATTTATCTTCCGGCATAAGCGCTCGGGAGCAGGGCAAGGCCATACATAGGTATTCTTTGTGGAAACGTCAGAAATTCTGGGCATTGTCGTGCTTGCGCTCGCGATTGGTGCGATTCTTTGGCATTATCGGCACCGGGGCTAGCGCCAATATCCTTGGTGCGCCAACGTGGCGCAGGTTTTAATATACTCCTCGAAATGAGCTAACCCGTTTTTGCACCCCTTAGCGTTGGGGCTGAGTTGTATCGCCATGCCCAATCAATACGCCGATAGTTTAGTTGTGGTCCGCGACGTAGATAGTTTGCGTCGCCGTGTCCGCGACTGGCGACGCGACGGCCTGTCGGTTGCTTTGGTGCCGACCATGGGCGCCCTGCACAAGGGTCATATGAAGCTCATGAATCAAGCGCAAAAATTGGCAGACCGCGTCGTGGCCACTATTTTCGTAAATCCTAAGCAATTTGGACCGAGTGAAGATTTCTCATCGTATCCCAGGCGGGAGGCCGATGATTTCGAAATGCTGAACGTGGCCGGTGTCCATCTGCTGTTTGCTCCGGATGCCGCGACAATGTATCCGGCCGGATTCGCGACGACCGTGTCCGTCACCGGCATTAGCGATATTCTCGATGGACAGCATCGGGCAGGCCACTTTAACGGTGTCGCCACTGTCGTCTCCAAACTCTTGCTTCAAGCGTTACCTGATATCGCCTTGTTTGGTGAAAAGGACTATCAGCAACTTGTGCTCATTCGGCGATTTGTTGAAGATTTAAATATTCCGGTGGATATTATCGGCGCTCCGACCGTGCGTGAACACGACGGGCTGGCGATGTCGTCACGCAACGCCTATTTATCCGCTGAAGAGCGTGCAAAAGCGCCAACGCTCTATGCCGCGATTGCCGCGGTCGCTAAAGAGATCGCGGACGGTCGCGAGATTCCAGCCACGATAGAAGAGGCGCGTCAAAAGTTGATAAGCGCCGGCTTTGACACTGTGGATTATGTTGAAGCGCGCCATGCGGATTCGCTCGCGCCTCTCACAAGTTCAGGAGTTCCCGGCCGCATACTCGCGGCCGCACGCCTTGGCCGCACGCGTCTTATCGACAATGTTGCGGTGCCGACGCAATAAAGCACCAATTAGCAAAACGCCGCCCAAGTGGGCGGCGCCAGCGCGGCTTTCAGCTTCAGCATTAGCCCTTAGCGTACGTAAATATGTACTTCCGGATTGGTTGCCGAAGTGCTGCCCATTGCGGCCATGGCTACACGTTCAGCCGGTAAACCCATATTCGTCATGGACTGGAACACGGCCTCGGCGTTTTGCCGGGCTTCCGCCGGGCTTCCGCCTTGGGGAGAAACCGCAACCAGATCAAAGACGGCGTCGGGACGCCGCTCAAGAGCGCGGCTGAGAGCTTGGTAAAGCGCCGGTTCGTAGGCAACATCGGGTTGGTCAAAGCGAATGATCACGAGCGCTCGGCGTTGTCCAAGGGAGGCGGGCGTGACAGATGCTGTGGGCCTGGCCGGCGCTGCACTGCGTTGTTGAGTTGTGGTGTACGACTGACCAGCATTGATGTCGGCTGCGAGTTGCACCAGCGCCGTGCGTTCTTCCGTAACGTATTGTTGTTGACGGTTAATTTCGTCATTGAGCAACAGCAGTGCACGGTCGATCACGATGGCGTTTTGATTGACCTCGTCTTCCAAAATGCGCAAACGCCGATGGTCATCTTCCAAGGCGCCTGAAAGGCCGAAAGCCGCACGGATGTTTTCGATTAGATAAGCGGAGGTTCCTGCATCACCCGAGACCAGAGCCGATAATTGGTTTAGCGCCGCAATATCCGAATCAATCTGGGTTAACTGCGTTTGGGCCTGCCCCCACCTAGCAAGAAGTTCCGGATTGCCTGGGGTGGACCCCATCTGCAAGCGAGAGCGAATGCCGCCGACAAGGCCGTGATAGGACTGAACGTTGCCGATTGTCTGAGCCCGGAGAGAGTCGAGCTGTTGCATCCGGGTGTCGGTATTGGCTTTAAGCTCCTCAAATTCCTCTTTGAATTGAGTGGCTTTTTGCCCAACGGCTGTTGGGCCGAAGTTGCTTTCCGAAATATCCGAATAGGCCGCAGCAGCTTGCGCGGGCATTTGCCTCGGCGCAGTTGCTTGCATGGGCTCTGCTTGCGCGCTCGCGCCGTCATCACCTGAAAATGACGGAAAGAGCGCGTCGCTCGCAAAAGAGCAACCACCTAAGCTTATTGCTAGGATCGCGATCAAAACGTGGCGCGTGATCGGACTTTGAGCCCATTGCGGATGACCTGAAGTGTCAGCGCTATAGTCCCACTGTTTTTTAGACAGCCCCTGTAACTGCATCCCTAATCTCACATTCCCGGCCGGCAGATCGATGTCAATGCACCTCTCCGCCGGTATGCCCCCGATACCATACTTAAGAAACTACCCTCAAAGGCTTGGTGGCGCTCTAAAAATCTGCGTCATCCTAGTCCAAAAAGACTTTACTCAATGGCTGCACTTAGAACAAGACGGCTGGAGGCGGACTCTTGCTCACCGAAATGCATGGATAAGAGGTTTTGCTTGCATAGCCAAGGCGATCTTAGTATCCCATGCCACCCGCGCATCTAGGAAATGGCAGTTTCAAGCCAATTCCCGGTCGCGGAGAAAATATCTGGCCCCGCGATGCGCCAATTTAGGCCATCGCTCGCCAAGCGCCCGTAGCTCAACTGGATAGAGCATCTGACTACGAATCAGAAGGTTAGGAGTTCGAATCTCTTCGGGCGCGCCATTTTTTTCCAATTTTAGAGATGCAACCTCGCCGGGGAGAATTCGGCGAGGCCTACAGCCAGAAAACGGTCGCATTTGGCTGATGGGCGTACTTTCGTAAAATCGGATTTGTCAGAAAAGTCCCCCAGTGTGCATGATGCATGCAAGATTTGGACGCGTAGAATTCGGATTTGTCTCGTTAATCGGAGGGTTATGCGATGCAGTTCATAAAGATTATGACGGCAGCGTTTATGTTGTTGGTGGGTGCGTATGAGGCAAATGCGGCGGATGAGGCTATGCCTGCCGGTGTGCACGTAAAAGAGGTTCGGACAGTACTTGGTCTTGTTCAGGTCTTGGCCGACGCCAATGGCATGACCCTGTACACGTTTGATATGGATAAAGATAACGGCAAGTCGGCGTGCAACGGCCCGTGCGCTGATATTTGGCCGCCACTGATGGCCGGTGAGGACGTGGCAGATGAGGGGGCTTGGACCGTCGTCGTTCGCAACGACGGCTCAAAAATGTGGGCCTATCACGGCAAACCAATTTACACTTTCGTCAAGGATAAGGCGCAATCGGATTTTAATGGCGACAGCGCGCCACAGTATAATCCGGTGTGGCATTATGCGGTGCCTAAGTAAGATCCATCGGAAACGGCTTGGTTATCTAAGCCGCTGCCGCGTGCCGATATAGCCTGACCGGCAATTCCACTAGGCCTCTGAACCCCGCGATACTGGGTCGCCACCGGACGGCCTTTGGCGATACAGTTAACTGCATGTCCGGGAAACGATCCAGAAGCGCGTTGAAGGCAATTGAACCTTCCATGCGGGCGAGGGGTGCGCCGAGGCAGTAGTGCATACCGACTCCGAAGGCGAGATGACGATTCGGCGTACGTGAAATATCCAGTTCGTCAGGGTTGTCAAATACGGTTTCATCTCGGTTTGCCGATGACAGCATAGCCATGACGACACTCCCTTTGGGGATAATAACGCCGGCTACCGGCAAATCCTCGGTGGCGAAGCGGATGACGCCATGCTCAACCGGATTGGTGAAGCGCAAGAACTCCTCGATGGCGGTCGGCATTAATTTTCGGTTCTCGCGCAGCATTCGCCATTGGTCCGGATGCTCCAAAAGTGCGAGCGTTCCATTGGCAATAAGATTAACTGTGGTTTCGTGACCGGCGAGCAGCAATACGAAAACCATACCGATCAATTCTTCTTCGCTTAGATGATCGCCTTCTTGCTCCGCTTCGATCAACGCGGTGATCAACCCGTCGTCGGGTTCTTTGCGACGTAACTGAATGAGGTTCTTCAAATACCGAATGAGCCCAAGGGTGTTGCGGATGTTCTTAATAATGGTCAAAAGCCCGAAGCCTGGAATGTCGAGCATATTTGTCATGTAGCGCCGAAAATCGTCCCGTTGATCTTCTGGCACGCCCAACATTTCCGAGATCACCGTCATGGGCAACGGGAGCGCAAAGTCCTCGACGATATCGATAACGTCGCGTTTTGCTATGTTTTCAAGGAGGTCCGTCGTGATGTGCTCGACGCGCTGCTCCAAGTCTTGTATGCGTTTGGGGGTAAAGGCCTTGTGCACAAGAGCTTTAAGACGCGCGTGGTTGGGATCATCTTGCGTAACCATTTGATTTCCCAAAACACGGAGCGCTTGCGGGCGCCAGCCGAGCAGGCCTTGACCCATCTCTCCGTAAGCTTGAGAAAAGTTCGTTGAAAATCGTGGATCTTTAAAAATCGCAGCCACGTCTTCGTAGCGCGTTACCATCCAAGCTCCGCGACGCCCAAGAGGTGCTTTGACCTTAGTAACCGGCGCTGTCCGTCGCAGACGAGCGTATGTTGGATAGGGGTCTGCGCGGAAGGCAGGGTCGCGAAAATCAATCAAAGACGTCGGAGTGCTCATGAGAATCAACCAGTGATAAAATGTATAAAGATATTTTAGAAGTCCGCTTTCTCAGTGCCAAGTGTGGTGCCAGCACAAACTAAAGTTTAGGATCGTCGTTAGGCATATGTTTTTTGTGCATTGATTCCATTTGAATTGTTAGTCGGCCATTTTAATGACCATCACGCTCTACCAGTATAAGCCGTTATTCGACCTGCCGAGCGCCAGTCCCTTTTGCGTAAAACTCGAAACGTATCTGCGGATGGCGAAAATTGAGCACGTGGTTTCGATTTTGAAAGGAAGGTCCACCTCTCCCACCGGCAAGGCACCCTATATCGAAGAAGACGGACGTTTGCTTGCGGACTCGGGATTGATCATCAATCATTTGGAACAGACCAGGGGGCACCTGGTGGACGGGCGACTGACCTTAGCGCAGCGGGCCGAATCGCTTGCTCTGCAACGCCTCCTGGAAGAGCACCTATACTGGGTCATTGTTTACATGAGATGGGTTGACCCCAAAACGCGCGCTGATTGGCGGCCCCATCTAGATGATCTGATAGGCGCCCCTAAGATTCTTATGCCGCTCATCGCTCGGCAGACCGAACGGGGACTGATGAAGTCTCTGCGCACCCAAGGTCTTGGGCGGCACCCACCTGACGTGATCTGGAAAATAGGTATTTCTGATGTACAGGCTCTGGCGCACTGGCTGGGCAATCGCGCTTGGGGTTTTGGTGAGACGCCGACCGTGATTGATGCATGCCTTTACGCGTTTGTGGGCACAATCATTCGCACGCCCTGGAGCAATCCGTTAAAGGCCGCCGCGCTCAAGCATGGCAATCTTGTGTCGCATTTCGACCGTATGATCGTGCGCTATTTTCCCGACTTCGCCGTCTGACCGCTGTTTTTGTTTTCACCATCGGTACTATATTCTTCATCGCCTCCAATGCCGAGTTCTATGAGGCGTTTTTCAGCCTGAAGCATTTTCTCTCGCTGTGGCGCCAGTCGACTTACTAGGTCTGATAGCTGGGTTTTTGCTTCGGCGCGTTCAGCTTCCATCTTAAGATAGGTTTGCTCCTCAGTGTCCGGATCATCTTTTTTCTCGGACAGGAATTGATCGATATCTGTGAGTCGGCTTCTTGTCTTTTTGATTTCTTTTCGTACCCGCTCAATTTCGCGGGCCGAGTCAGATAAGGCATCCGTCGCAGCGGCGATTTCCCCGGCTTCCCCTTCGTCTGGATCAGCGTCAAGCGCGACGTCTTGAGACGCCAGAGTCAGCAGTACAATCGGCAATCTATCGATGAGTTCGCCGACCTCGCCGCCAAACGGATGGAAAAACCGTCCGCCGCGGATGGTGAACGGTAGAAATACTACGCTTGCATCGCGAGACTTCGCGCAAACAGTATCTTTGCTCGCTTCACCGACAGAGATGATCTCGGCGTCTATACGAAATTCTTCGATCTCATTTTTCATCTCAGCGAAACGTGCTTCGGTCTTCTCGCCAGTAAGGGATATAAGAACGCGAATTTTTGCACCTTCCCAAGCGTCGGTGCGGGTCATCAGATGAGCAAGAAGCAGCATAAGATCGCCGGTCTTGTTATAGACCCACCAGATGTCGATGCGACGCTTCTTCTTAGGCGTGTCGTTGAGGGCTTCCCATTCCGCTGGATTGGCATCCAGAACTAAAAGATTGCAGCCTAATCTGAAGGTCGTTCGTAAGTTATGGCTGTAGCGTCTGTCGCCCAGTCCACCCATGTAAGCGGGCATGCCTTTGCGCCAGTTCACGATCACGGTATTCCCGTGAATTGGTCCTATGCCGGCCGCTTGAATTGTTGTGGCAATGGCATCGTCAAAGTTATTCGTGGAAATCACCAAGGGAAATGCGGTGAAGCCTCGGCCCGATAATTCTTTGCGCAGATCTTCGAAAGCTTGTGCTCTGGCCTCGACCACATCCTCGCGTTCGCTCTCGATGACTTTGACCACAGTGGTGATTCCGCTGCCGCCTTCAACCCACGAAGCAAATTTTAGAATCTGTTCTCGGCGGTCGGCATCATCGGAAAACGCCAAAAGCTGCGGACGCCAGTCGCGCGGATGCTCGGTTTCGGACGCAGCCGCCAGTAGGTGATCGCGGACTTGCTGAAGGTGGTAGGAACGGCGGCTATCGGCCCACCTGGCAGGGATAGCTTGAGCACGCACGTACTGAAAAACACCAAGGATAATGACAATGGCGACAACCGCTGATGCGGCGTCAATGGCAAGCATGGCGCCGAGGCAGGCCAACCCGCCGAGTAGACTGAGGCGAGAGTTGTAGAAGGCAAACGTAGGGCGGAACGACGGACTTTTGCTCCGAGCCTCATAGTATGTTGCGTAGTTCAGCAGGCCGTAAGACAGCAGAAAAAACATCGAAACGATCGATGCGACGAGGTTCAACTCGCCGATGCCGATGATCAAAACCGCAATGAAGCCGGATAGAATTACAGCGCGGCGCGGGTTGTCGGACTCGCCGCTACCGGTGGAAAAAATCTGAAGCGCCGGGAAAATCCGATCCTTCGCCAGCGATTGAAGAATACGAGGCGCGCCTAAGAATGAGGCGAGGGCCGACGACAAAGTTGCCGCGAAAACGCCCGCGTCAATCAACGGACCCCAGGCCGACGCGATTTTCAACGCACTGTTGTCGCTGCTTAACGTCGCGCCCGGCAGCGATCCACCCAGAGCAATGGCGACGGCCACATAGACGACAAATGAAATGGCGACCGCCAGAAAAGTGCCGCGGGGGATGCTTTTACTTGGATCTTTGAGGTCGCCGGACATGCTGACGCCTTGGGTGAAGCCGGTGACCGCCGGAAAGAACACGGCAAAGATCAGCCAAAATGGAGGTCCATCGGTCGGCGCGTACAAGTTGCTTTGCAGAAGTTCGGTGTCCCAGCGGTCAAGAACGCCAAAAGTCACCGAGCCCAGGGCCGCGATAATGAGCGCCATAACAATGTATTGAAACCGCGAGGCCCAATCGGTGCCCTGCCAAGCAAAGAAGAAAAGAAGGGAGACCGCCGCAATGGCGATCAGTCTGATGAGAATGGGGTTCTGCGTACCGGCCAGCGCCGCAGCGGCCTCGGCAAAGCCTATGCAATAGAATCCGATGGAAATTGATTGCGCGAGAAAAAGAACCAAGCCAATCGCCCCGCCGAACTCAGGTCCGAGAGTGCGAGAGATCAGATAGTAATCGCCGCCGCCCTTAACCCGTAGATTGGTGGCAATCCCCGAAACAGAAAAGCTGGTGAGAACCGATATAGCATTTGCGGCGACAATGATCAGCAAAGCCATGAGAATGCCCGCCGAGCCCACCACATAAGCTATGCGCAAAAATAAGATGATACCGAGAATCGTCAGGATGCTCGGTGTGAACACACCTGTAAAAGTACCGAGATTGCCTTGTTTGGACCCTTCGGCCATTTAACAATTTCCTGTCCTGAACGAGATCCTATGACGCCGTGGTGCCTGCGCGTGGTTTGTTCCAAAGCGGTGAGATACCCTCGGGCTCGAAGTCATCGACGGCAATGACCTCGCGTGTCAACGAGATTGCGCGGTCCAGCGTTTCTTTTTCCGATTCGCTGATAATCTTTTTGGTCACAGCCTCAGACGGATCGCTTACATCCGCGCGGCGCATGCGTACAGAAATGACATCCGCGTCCAACACCGCCTTCAATGCGGCATCAAGCTGGCCCACGGGTTGATCGGCTGGTCCGATGTAAATGCCGGCGGTTAGGCGGTCGCGGACCTCCGAAGGCGTTAGTAGAAGATCGGCGATGTTTCCGGTCAGCGTGTCATTCGGTGGCCGACGATGGCGTCCTAAGGGAAACACAAAAAGACGCAATAACCACGCCAGGGGCCGGTTCGGAAAATTGGCGAGTACGCCGTCTAAAGCCGTTTGGATTTGATGGAAGCTGTGGCAGGCGCTCCAATTCAGCAGCGGAAGGTCTCCGGCGGGCCGGCCGTCGTCTTCAAATCGTTTGAGAGCGGTGCTTAGAATATAAAGGTGCGACAAAGCATCACCGAGTCGTGCCGAGATGTTTTCTTTGCGCTTTAGTCCGCCGCCTAGGAGCACCAATGAAATTTCCGCGAGTAACGCGAAGGAGGCGCTGTACCTAGAAAGTTGGCGATAATGACGTGTCGCTTTGCCGGCATCCGGTGCGGATGCAAACCAGCCGAACGTCAAGTTGTGGATCAAAGACCGGCCAAGGGTGAGCAATTGATGTCCGGCATGCTTCCATATCAGTCCGTCGAAAACATCGAGACTTTTCTTTGCATCGGGGTCATGGGCTGCGCTCATCTCTTTGTAGAGATATGGATGACAACGAATCGCGCCCTGGCCAAAAATGATCAGGTTGCGTGTTAAGATATTCGCGCCTTCCACGGTAATGCTCACCGGCATGGCGTGGTACACATTGGCGAGATAATTGCGCGGCCCATCACAAATCGCCTTACCGCCATGAATGTCCATGGCGTCGTTTATGGCTTGCCGCATCATGTCCGTAGCGTGAGATTTGGCGATGGCCGACAGCACCGAGGGTTTTTCTCCCATATCGACGGCTACGGCCGTCAGTCGGCGCATGGACTCCATCAAATATGCATAGCCGGCGATACGACCCAAGGCCTCCTGCACACCCTCAAACTTACCGACCGAGAGCCCAAACTGTTTGCGGACGCGCCCATAGGCGCCGGTGGTGCGCGCAGCCAACTTTACGCCGCCTGTCGATAAAGCGGGCAGTGAAATGCCGCGTCCGGCGGCGAGGCTTTCCATAAGCATACGCCAGCCCTGGCCGATGCGCTCTTGCCCGCCGATGATCCAGTCCATGGGAATGAAAACGTCTTTGCCGCTGTTGGGTCCGTTCATGAACGCTTGATGGGCGGGCAGATGACGCCGCCCGATCTCAACGCCCGGTGTATGGGTCGGCACCAGCGCAACGGTAATGCCGTGTTCGTCTGCTTCGCCCAGCAAATGATCTGGATCAAGGACACGAAACGCGAGACCCATGACAGTCGCCACAGGTCCAAGGGTGATATAGCGCTTCGACCACGTCACACGCAGGCCCAAGACTTCTTGACCTTCAAACGTGCCGCGACAGACAACGCCGACATCGGGCATGCCGGACGCGTCCGATCCCGCTTCGGGTCCGGTTAAGGCAAAGCAGGGAATATCTTCGCCGGTTGCGAGACGCGGCAGGTAATGGGATTTTTGTTTGTCGGTGCCGTAATGCAGCAGCAACTCGGCCGGGCCGAGCGAGTTGGGCACCATAATGGTCACGGCCGCAGTTATGCTTCGGGTGGAGACTTTCGACACCACAGCAGAGTGAGCTTGGGCGGAGAACCCTAACCCACCGTGTTCTTTGGGAATTATCATCCCAAAAAAGCGATGCGTTTTTATAAATTCCCAGGCTTCCGGCGGCAGGTCGTGCCACTCGTTTTCAATGCGCCAATCGTCCAGCATGGCGCAAAATTCTTCGACTGGTCCGTCCAGGAAAGCTTGCTCTTCCTCAGACACTCCTGCTTTTGGCGCGCCAAGAAGTTGCCGCCAGTCCGGTTTGCCGGTGAATAAGGCTGCGTCCCACCATACCGTCCCCGCTTCAAGAGCTTCGCGCTCTGTGTCGGACATGGGCGGTAGGCGTTTTTTGTACCAAGCGAGCAACGGACGGGTCAGCGTTTCCCGTCGCCACGTATGCCAGTCTCTGCGCGGTTTTGTCTCGGGCTTGTCTTGCGCGTCGGTCATGGCGTTACACTCCGCAGTGAAATTCGCTTTCCTGTGGCTTCAGTCTATCACGCGGGCGGGGGTGGGAGTACCAGAGTAAAAAAGCGCGGCTGTATAGGCTAGGGCCGGCTCGTTTTGAGCGATGCTTCCCACTGCGATTTATAAATGGTGCGTAATACGTTTTTTTGCACTTTACCCATGGCATTGCGCGGCAACTCATCCGCTATCACGAGCAGCTTGGGGATTTTGTAATTGGCTAGGTCTTTTTTTAGTATGTCGCGAAGGTCTTCAGTGCTTAGGGCTGAAGTGCCCGGGGTCAGAGTTATAACGGCCAAGCCGGATTCACCGAAGTCCGGGTGCGGCATGCCGACAACGGCTGATTCGATCACACCGGACAGGCCGTCGATGATCGTTTCAATTTCTTTGGGGTATACGTTAAAGCCGCCGCAAATCATCATGTCCTTGGCGCGCCCGACAATGGCGACCATGCCGTTTTCATCTAGGCGCGCAAGGTCGCCGGTTTTAAAGAATCCGTCGGTTGTAAAATCCTCCGACGTCTTTTCCGGTTTGCGCCAATAGCCTTTAAAAAGTCCCGGACCTTTAATTTGAATTTCCCCGGTCTCGCCGCGCGGAAGCTCTTTATTATCATTGTTTGCGATTCGCAGACTTACGCCAGGTAGTGGCCACCCGACATCGCCGGCGCTGCGAGGTTTATCCACTGCGGCGCTCGTGATGATACCCGCTTCGGTCATTCCGTAGCGCTCGACAATCTGATGTCCGGTTCTCGCCTGAAAAGCGCGCGCGGTTTCGTCCAATAAAGGCGCGGACCCACTCAGAAATAAGCGAATCGTCCGGCATGCTTCTTTCGTGAAATTTGAGTTTGCCAGCAGCCGTACATAATACGTGGGCACGCCCATGAATACCGTTGAGCTCGGAAGGTCAGCGAGGACAGATTCGGCGTTGAATTTGGCATGAAAAATCATTCCGGTGCCGTTGAGCAATACAGTGTTGAGCGCAACGAACAGGCCGTGAGTGTGAAATATGGGCAGGGTGTGCAAAAGCACATCGTCGGGCGCGAAATGCCAAACCTGATGTAGGGCTGTTGCATTTGCTGCCAGGTTCGCATGGCTCAACATTACGCCCTTCGGTCGCCCCGTTGTTCCGGATGAATACAGGATGGCGGCTAAATCAGACTCGGCGCGCGGCGCTGTCGTAAAGGTCGGCATTGCATCGCGGCTTTGATCAGTCAACGTACCGGCGCCAGTGGCGTCTAGAGTTAGAAAGTGCGGAATTTTTCGTTCGGCGCAGAGATCGGCAAGGGCGCTTAAAGCGGGGTCGCCAACAACGATGACCGGCTCGGCGTCCCCTAAAAAGTAGTCAAGCTCGTCTGCCTTATACGCGGTGTTGAGCGGTAGGAAGACGGCGCCCGCGCGCAGGCAGGCGAGGTACAGAAAAACACCTTCAGGCGATTTTTCGATCTGTACCGCGACGCGGTCGTCTGGCTTTAAGCCACGGGAAACTAGGACATTGGCGTATTGCGCTGAAATACGATTCAAGTCGTCGTAGCTGTAGGTGGGGCCGCCGTTGACTCTAAGGAATGGCGTTGCTCCGTCGGTCGGAAATCGGCTGCAGAAAAGATCAAATAAATTGTGTGAGGATTGTTCGGACATAGACCCCTGCAAACGACGCGCTAGGTGGCCCTTTCATATCCGATCAGGGTCTTGGCGCAAACCCCGGCGCGGTATGGATGTAAGTTAGGGATTAGACGACGGTATTCAGATTCTGTCCGCGGTGGGGGTGCGGGCTTTGTTCACCCACCTGTTTCGCCGCTGAAGGTTGCGGCGGTGGCGGTGGGTTGGGGTCTTGTGGCAAGTCTTGAGTATGCACGCGCGTCGTCGGGGTCTGCTGAAAAGCGCCCGGCAACTCGCCTGAAATTCCCTTGATCTCGTCCATGTTCCGCCTCGTATGCGTCCGCTATTTGCCCCTCTAGACTCTCAAAGAGCAGCTACCGAGTGCAACCCTTAATGCCAACTTTTTCTCGCTTCCTCAATAACTACATATCTTTCAATGCGATAGACGCATCCGCCAAACGTGTTGGGTCAGGTTTCGCGCGTGCACCGATCAGTTTTTTGGACTGAATGAAGTCTTTTACGGCATTTACGGCCTGGCAGGCGACCAGCACTCCCTCACGGAGGTAGCAGGCCGAAAACCGGCGCTCGGCCATGTTGCCACGAATAACAATGTGGTCGCCGGGATTAGACAGTCCGGTCATCTGGAGCTTGAGATCGTATTGATCAGACCAGAACCATGGAACTTCGGCGTAAGGCTCGGGTCTGTCCAGAGCTGCTAAGGCCGCAGTCTTTCCTTGAGCAAGAGCATTGGGAACTGATTCTAGGCGCAAACGACCACCGAGAATGGCATTAGGATGATTGGTGCAATCGCCTGCCGCGAAGATGTCGGGGTC
>CAXBLG010000042.1:0-26994 GCA_963976395.1 uncultured Rhodospirillaceae bacterium | reverse complement strand
ACCGATGGTGCCCGTGTTCGTGAACGTAGAGCCGGCCTCCAGACGCAGCCAGTGATTGGCGATGTTTGCTGCCGTGGTGATCTGAAGAGTTCCGGTGTTGGTAAAAGTTGCGCCGGCTGAAATCTTCAATCCCGGACCGGTGCCCGACGGCCCGAACAGATTGATCGTACCTGCATTGCTGCCGCCGTTTGCCTCCAGATCCAACGCAGCACCGGCCGACGTCGTATCAATTGTGATCGTTGAACTCGCGGCATTGGTCAACGTCCCGGACAGGGTCAGGCCGGCATCAATATTAACTGTGCCGCCAGACTGATTATTCAGCGCACCAGCCGTCGAAGCCGCCGTTACGGTATTAAATGTACCGATGGGTGTATTGATAATGTCCACCGTGCTGGCTGAACCATCGAGCGTAAACGTGCCGTCGTTGGTGATGGTGCCGGTGCCGGCGATTGTCCCGCCGCTTACCGTAAATGACGCGCCGGATTCAATCGCGATGGCGCCGCTATTGGTCAGGGCGATGGTTCGGCCCGTAGCTATACCGGTCGTTATTCCAAGCTTAAGAATGGCGTTGTCATCTACTGCCAGGATTTTGCCAGCATTTATGGTCAACGACGACCCCGACACGAGATCAACGATCAAACCACTGCCGGAAAGCGCAGAATCATGCTGCACGAGCAATCCATCGTTGATCGTGAGTGTCGCGCTGCCGGAAACGATTCCTGTTTCCGACGCCGCATCACCAAGACGCAACTCCACGCCCGACGGCAATGAAGTCGCTGCACTCACATTTAAAACCGAGGAGTCGCGGACTGTCAGATCAACGGATCCATCTGTGGTAACAGTTCCGCCGCTCAGGTCCAGAGTGGTCGCCCCCTTGAGCATCACTCCCGTACCACCGCTTCCCAATATTGAGAGCACGCCACCACCAGAATGGCTTATCGTACCGCCACCGTCGAAAATCAAATTTCGATCAGTGGCGTCGCTTACCAAGCCAATGGTGCCCGTGTTACTGAGAGCAAACCCTGCTCCGACCTGGAGCCAGAAATTTCCTGCGCTACCGGTTTGCGAAACCTGCATCGTTCCGGTGTTAGAGAAAGCCCCTGCGCTCACGCGAAAGAACGGATCGTCTGAAGACCCCGACGATCCGGTTAGATTAACCGTTCCGGCATTGCTACCGCCGGCAAGGAAATCGAAAGTGAAGTCAGATCCATTCACTGCAGAATCGAGAGTGAGGAAAGCGCCCGCGTTATTTGCAAACGCAATGCTCACCGCAACATCCGCATGCGCCTTTATAGCGCCGTCATTTGCAAGCGTCCCCGTGCCTTCGATTCCCCCATTCGCCGTATTGAACGTGTATGTGAAATCGGAGGAAATCATGAAACTGCCGTCGACGCGCAGTTTCCCGCCAGCGTCGAACTCAATATCAGCTACGTCACTGGCCGGGGTCGCCACGTCCACGGAACCGCCGTTCACGTGGAACACAGCCGAGTTGGTGACGCTCAGCATCTTGGTGTTGGCGAAGGTCACCGAACCACCGGAATTGTGCGCGAATTCACCGCTATCGAGCTTCAAATTTTCGTTGATCAGAACCGAGCCGGTGTTCGTCACATTGCCTTCCAGTATGCCGGCACCGCCGCTGGTCATCGTGACCGTAATTGTCCCGGTATTGAACAGGGTGCCGGAGGACATGGTTAGACGCGCATCACCGCCGCCGGCCCCACTGTCGAAAACTATACCACCATCATTAATAAGATTGCTTGTGAAGGTGGCATGACCGGCATGGGTGGAGTCGCCATAAATTTCTAGCGAGGCTCCTACGGAGTTCGTAAAAATTCCTGAGAATGTGAAGGTCGACGCAGTTGCGTTGTCTACTTGTACGACACCACCCGACTGATTGGTGATATTCAGGGCGATACTACCAGCGGCAGCGAGAATCATGCCGTCATTGTTGATTGTACCCGATCCGCCAATGGTGCCGTCACCACTGCCGTTGCCGACGTCTATTTGGCCGAAGTTGCCGAAAATTGCGTTAGTTGTGAAACTGGCGCTGTCACGAACAATCAAACTTGGACTGTTACTTGCGCCGATTGAAACGTCGCTAACAACTGCTAGGCTTGTGCCTGCACCCTCCACATAAAGAAAACCACCGTCGGTGAGATCCAGCGTATCGACTGTATTGGATGTCGTATTGTTGAGCGTGACAATCGCCGAAACGCCATCAATGGTTACTACGCTACTAATGCCAGGAACCGAGGCCGTGCTCCAGTTTCCAGCCGTGGACCAGTTGCCGGTGCTAGCTGCCCAGTTGTTCTCACTGACCACGGCCGTAAGGATCGACTGGGTGCCTCCGGACAAATAGGAACTGCCGCCGGTTGTGGCCGTACCAACAGTCGATCGGGTAGAACCGTTTGTGAACGCGCCAGAATATGTTGAGTCTATTGCCCGGACGCTTAGACCCGGCGGAAGACCGGTAAATCCGCCGTTAGCTACAAACCGGACTTGTGTTGCGACCGTAAGAACCAGCCCGTTACCACTATCATCAACACTGCTGATATCATGCCATGAACTACCGCTATCGGTTGAGTACTGCCATTTACCTTCGGTCGTAGGATTGGCGGTGTTGCTCACCACCGCAACACCAGAAAGAACGTCACCGGCATCGGAATCGCTGAATTGACCACTGAAAAGAACCGATATCGAATGACCCGGCGGATCAGTGTCTGCAGTATCCACAGATGGGACGAGGCCCGAGGACAACAGTGAGGGCGCATTATTGGGAGGCGGAGGGTCGGCGGAAATGTTACCGAATGCCAATCCTGTAGCGATGGTCGCCCCGCTCGGATTCGAAAGAATGACCGTGAACGATTGATCCCCCTCGTTCGCATCATCGGCGAAGATGGACACCGGAATATTTTTACTGACTTCGCCAGGAGCGAACGTTATCTGACCGGACGTGGCGCCAAAATCCGATCCGGCAATAGCGGTGCCTGACTGGGTGGCGAAATTTACTGTGACGGGACTTTCCGAAGCCGTAGAAAGGGTCACTGTAAAGGTCGCAGTTCCCGCAGCCGTATCGCTTACGGTCGTTCCCAAGATCGACAATGTCGGCAATGGTGGATCTGCGGCGATCGTGATTTCGGTCGCGCCCACTTCGATGGTCCCGCCCACCGCGTCACGGAGAACAACGGAGAACGCCTCCGGATCTTCAACAATAACGTCTCGAACGATAGGTATCGTAATCGTCTGAACAGTCTCGCCTGCAGCAAAGATCAGAGTACTGGACACACCTTGAAAGTCAGTTCCTGCCACGGCAGTTCCTGCAAGAGTTGCAATATCTACCGACACCTGACCGGCCAGATCACCGCCGCGCATGACGGTTACGACCAACTGGTCCCCTTCTGCCACCACTGTGCTATCTGCGAGAATGGTGAACGTCGCCATTCCCACCAGTGGATCCGCCGAAATTGTCACGGTGCCCACACCTTGATCGATGACGGCATCCGTAGGGTTTAAGAGTTCCACCGTAAAGGATTCATCTCCTTCGCGATTATCTAGCGTCAAGGGCGTCGTATTCGCGAGGATGGGAACGGATATTGTGGCCATGTTCTCGCCAACCGCAAACAAGATCACTCCAGTGATATCCGTGAAATCTTCTCCTGCTACAGCCCCACCAGCCCCAGCTACAAGCCGGTACTCAACTGAGGACGCGGCGGACAGATCGCCCGTTCGAGTGACAGTAAGATCTGCCGCACCCGCTTCCGTGTCCGACACAGCAATGCTGTTGATGGACAATGTCGGCAACGGCGGATCAGAAGTAATGGTGCCTAAACCAGTACCATCCGAAATCGTTACCTGCGCACCGCCGGTAGCAGTCGCACTTACTATTGATACGTTGAAGGTTTCCGCCGGCTCGCCACGGGCGTTCGCAAAAATCGGGATGTCGATCATCTGCGAGGTTTGACCAGCGGCGAACGTAACAGAACCGCCGATCCCGCCGAAATCCTCACCATTCTTGGCTGTACCGTCGGTAAGACTAAAGATCACCGTGACCGATACAGACAGATTGCCTGTGCGGGTAAGAGTGAACGTGGCAGTGCTGTCCGACGAGTCACTCACCGATGCGTCGCCAATGGAAAGCTGCACCGGCTGAATTGTCGGCGTCGTCCCTACATTGCCCTGGGTCAGGCCACCCGTATTTTGGCCGCCTTGGGTCTGGCCGCCTTGGGTCTGGCCGCCTTGGGTCTGGCCGCCCTGGGTCTGGCCGCCTTGGGTCTGGCCGCCCTGGCCCTGACCATCCTGGCCCTGACCATCCTGGCCCTGACCGCCCTGGCCCTGACCGCCCTGGCCCTGACCGCCCTGGCCCTGACCGCCTTGGGTCTGGCCGCCCTGGGTCTGGCCGCCTTGGTCCTGACTGCCTTGGTTTTGATCGCCACCTTGATTCTGCGGTGGATCAGGTTCCTGCGGCGCAATGGGATTAACAACAGCCTCCACCGTACCGATAATGGCTAATACTTGTGCTTCTGTAAGACTAACGGGTTGCGGAAACGGCGTTTGGGCAGGGTTAAATTGATAGCCTGTATTGGCCACACCAATCGTGCCGATCACTGTACCATTAGGCAGAATCAGTGCGATCTCGCCTACAACCTGTTGACCGCTAGGCGTGGTTTCAGCGCGATTGAGAACGGTGATTTGGCCAGAGACTGGATCAAAAGAAACGAAAAACTTGGTGCCCCGAATACCAATAGTAGCGACAGGTGTGTCCACCTTAATATTATCATCGCCGCCCTTGGCAATTTGTCCGCTTACGAAGGATAACGCGCCTTGGACGAGAGATACGCTTGCGTTGGAATCCGCCAAATTCGCAGCATCATAGACATATTCGTCTAAAACCAGTTCACCGTTTTCACCCAACGCGATGGTGGTCTCGTCCAAAAACTGAATACCGACAGACGCTCCGGCAGCGGTTTCAATGATGTCGTCGAGAAACACTGGAGCGCCTTGAGTGAGGGTGACTTCCGTACCATCGGCACGGATCGCGATCACCTCACCGGTAATAGCCCTGACTTCACCTATGGGAGCCGCACCGCCCGAAGCGCCGGCTTGCGCAACCTGACCTGGAGCCAGAGGACCTGCCAAAGTAGCGACAAGATCGCCCTTGAAAAGAACAGTATCGCCGCTAACAACATCCGGCGCGCGGCCCGTATTGAAGAAATCCCGAACTAAATATCGTAAATCGTCAGGACCAGATAATACTAGATCGTGGCCGGCTCGCGAAAATTCTGCATGCAGAAGGACCTGGGCGTCGGGCACTGCCACGACACCGTCTTCAATTTCAAGGATTCGAACGCCGGGCCCAATGGACTGGTCGCTAATGCCCGTGCCGAAGCCACTCCCTGTGTATCTCCAAGCCACAGCCTATACTATTACGTGCATTTTAATTTAGCCACCGGCTTAGTAGGAAAACACTTCTGTCGCATCCGACGTCTCTATTTGCCTTGAGCCGTCTGGGCCGCTGAGTATTGGATAAACGCAGGCACTGCATCGAACCAATACGCTGATGAAATGTATGCATTCTGACCTGTTTCAGGATCTGGATAAGCATCAGCGGTTTTCCGCAATGCGTAGTAGAGACCTGGAATATCGAATGACGCATTGACTTCCAACACTGTACCGCTGAGAGCCCAGCTGGTGTATATGGTTCGCCAATCGTGATAACCACCGACAATTCCTGTTAGCTCATTTTCGTCTTTAAAATTAAACCGATAGCGCGCTTCGCGTAGCGCATACTCCGCCTGTCCGAAACCCTCCCCCACCATGAAAAAGTTGATCGGTGCATTCGACGTAAACACGCCGTTCTCAATCTTGCCGCGCGCTATGTTGTTCGCCATACGCGGATCCGGATCAATTGTGTAAGTCATGTCCGCTTGAGGCAATCCGTTGGCATTGCGTCGAATTGGCTCGTTGGCGCGGATAACACGCACCCCCACGTCATCATCGTTATCAAATGATTCCACATCAAAGAATTCAATAAGCCAAGCGGGTGTGTGATCTCGCATCATGTCCCATTGAATTTCTGGATACGTAGGAATCTCGCCTGGCGCGCTACGGAGTGGAGTGCTGCAGCCAATTGCCCTAAAAAACTGATTGTCGACACCACGCTCACCGCTCTCCGGGTCGGTAAAATCCTCGGCAGTTTCTTTTCCATCGAGATTAAAGCCGTACCCCACTTTCCCCTGCCCCAGATACAGCATCGGATCTTTGGTGGAAGTCGGATTGAGGTATGGATTGGCTGGTTTTCCATCAATCACCCCACGACTACCGATCCCTGCCAGATACATAGCGTAAGGAAAGTCTTCCATTTTCTTTTCAATTTCATCGGGCGGCGTTCCTCGTTCTTCAAGAATACGCTGAAACACACCCTGGGCGTTTGGATTGAGACCCTCGGGGCAATCGCTGTCTTGAGAATAGTTGGCGTAATAAAACCACTTGACCGCATACGCCCGAGTTTCAGAAGCAGATGCGGCGGAAACTGAAAAACACATAGTGGCCAAACCGACCGTAGAGATAACAAGAGCGCGGACACCGCGTCGAACTGGGTCAACTTTAGCAACTGTTACTGCAGACATCATTTTCAATTCCTTCACTGCTACTTCTCCACCAAAACTTATCGCTGTACCGCTAAAAATTGTAAGTAGTCGGATCCGATAAAATCTGGGACAACATCAACAAGGTATTACGTTGGTATCACCTTTTTCACTACGGTTAACGCGTCTACCATAGCAAAAAATGTTCCAAAATTCGCATTAGTACAGTTTATCAAACGAAACAAAGGTCATAACCAAAAATGGAGTGAATACTGAGGTTATTGCAATACAACAATTAACTCTAGAAAGATGCCATTGACGCACTGCGCACCATTGGAAGAAAGCACCTCATAGCTATTCAGCCAGTCCCCCTGCATCGACGGCAATTGTGGAGCCTGTGATTAGCATGGCCATGTCCGACGCAGCGAACAGTGCGGCACGCGCGATATCATCGGGCACACCGAAACGCCCAAGCGGCACTTTTTCGAGAATCTGTTTTTCAAGGGCTTTGACGCGATCGATATCCTCCCCAGAAGCACCTGCGGTCCGCGCCGCCACACCTGGAGTCCATGTTCCAGTCGGGGCAAGGCCAACGACACGGATATTGTAAGGCCCCAATTCTACAGCCATACACTTTGCTAGTCCGCTCATACCGTGTTTCGAAGCGGTATACGCGGATAAACCGGCGTGACCACGAAAGGCACCTACGGATTCAATATTGATAATGACGCCGCCGTTCATAGGTGCGTTTTTCATACGTCTTGCGGCTTCGCGTGCGCCAATAAATGCGCCGCGCAGATTAATGGATTGGACCTTGTCCCAATCTTCCACCGATAAATCGAGCATCATGCAATCGGGGTAAATACCGGCGTTATTCACCCAAATATCAAGCCTACCAAACTCACTCGTACAAATATCTGCTGCACTGATAACGGCTTGTTCGCTTGTTACATCGGTGACCACCGCCTTTGCTCCCACCCCGAATTCCTTCGTCAGGGTTTTGGCAGCTTCCTCCGCACCATCTTTGTCGACATCGGCAAGTAAAATGCAGGCGCCAGCTTCGGCAAATCGCCGAGAAATGGCGTATCCGATGCCTTTTGCGCCGCCAGTAACAACAGCAGCGCGGCCTTTTAAAGACAATAATTGCGTGAGGGTTTTGTCAGACACATCTGTAATAGGCATTGATTCTCCTCAAATATATCCTCGTTATTGCTGATATTTCGCAAAGTCGGCAATACGTGAAACCAACCAATATGAGGACACAATCCCGATCGAATAAGACCCCAGAGCCCTAAGCCTCGCCATGCCTAATATTAGACTACCACCGTTTGGGTTTTCTTTCCGCCACAGATGAAAGCCTAACTGCCCCGCTAAAAAAAGAACACTGATCGCTCCGACAAAAAGCAACTGCCCAATCTCAACACCCAGGTTGAAGGAGAGCAGTCCCGTCAGCAGCGCCGTTTGCGGTAGACCAACCTGCGCTAGGGCTGACGCAAACCCAAGGCCATGAAGAAGACCGAATGAAGTGGAAACGGATGCTGGAAATCGCCAGGTCAAGCTATCTTTCCGGTTCACGGCAATCTCACGCGCCAGAAAAACAATAGAAAGCGCAATGACCGCTTCTGTAGGAGGAATGGGGACTCGTATCATTTCTAGTGAGGACAATATTAAGGTTGCAGAATGCGCAACTGTAAATCCGGTGATCGCAATAAGTATCCTTCGCATTCCTCCGGCGATCCATAGTAGGCATGTCATAAATAAAAGATGATCAAGTCCAGCCAAAATATGGACAACACCAAGACGAGTATATTGCAATGCTACACTGAACTGAGTTTCTACTTCCGGTACCTGCCATGAGAGTTCCTGCGGTGGCAGCACACCAATGTACTCTTCTTCATTTAATGTTCTGAGTCGAATTATTGCAGAAAGAGCGGGATTGATTACTGGATAGACGATGGAAATATCACGTCCAGTCAACAGAGAACTACAAGCATAAAGGATGCTACCGTTAAAACTAGTGATCTGATCATCGTCAACACCGGTATGATTACAATCCGCAGGAAGGTGTATTTCGGGAAGCGCATATTCTGGAAGGACCGGCGGAACCTTCCAATCGACGCGATACCCTGTTTTCGTTAGCTGCGTGATCTCCACATAGACAGGCCGACTCTCGTCAGCAAACACATGAATTGGCCACAATAATGCGGCGCTCAAATGAATGAATACAGAAATTCGAAAAATGGTAAGCATACTCACTTTTCGACAACGCCGATTGAGCCAATTAAATCATCTGATAATTGAACATCATAGGTTGCAACGATTTCCTCCATTGCACGATTCATTTGGAGATTCCGGTTTTCATTTACGGCGTCTGCCTTAACACGATCAAAAATGTCTTCGAAAGCGGGCGTATGAGCTTTGCTCAAATTTGTGAGCATCACCAAATGAACCCCATGGGGTGAATGAAAGTTGCCGCGCCAGCGCTGGTTCGCAGGATCAAGCTGAAAAAGAATGTGCGCCATTTCGCGACCGAAATGTCTGGCCACAAAGGCTTGGTCCTTTTGAACATAATTGACGTTGTACAGATATCGATCGCCATATTCAGTCGCTTGATGAAACTTAATATTGCTGGCATTGAGCTGTTCCAGCATTTGACTCGCCAGGGTATCAGCTAATTCGGCACCATGGCGTTCATTTGAAAAAAAGACATGGGTAAATGTGATTTTAGCGGGTACTGAATACTTGCTTTTGTGCCGCTCAAAATACTGCTCAACCTCTTCCTTACTCGGTTGCGCTACCGCCTGAACTAATCCGTTTACGACGAACTCAAGCTTCTGAATCATCCGAAGTCGCTGTAAATAATCATTCTTTTCTAGACCTAACCCCTTCGCCTCCCTATACAGCGCTTCTTCACGAATATAATCATTTATCAGCTGCCTCCGTTCCTGTGCTGACAATAACGCAAACTCCTCCTGTATACTTATCGGGTCAAATGCTTTCGCTCGGTATTGCATGAAATCAATGAGGTCGGATTGATATACTGTGATCGTTTTGGATGAGCCGTCATCCCCTGAGGGGTGTAAGAAATCAAAAACAATAAAAATACCTATCGCAATTACAAGGAAGTGAAACAGAGGTTCTTTGAGTATCTTTCTGGGCTGCATTTTTGAGAATGAATGTGAAGCCACAATCACAGCCTAATTAGAAACAGGTTCGTACCATATGGGCGACGTATAGGCGCGTTCCTGGCTTATCATCGGCACACTCTCATCCATTTGATCTGCGTACCTGGCCGCATCGTAGGCAGTCCACCTCGGCGTCGGTATTTCAATAACTCGAACGTAGTAGAATGCCGGTTCATCCGGGTCGAACTCGGGGTCGCGCCAAACCGTCACGAGTTCGGGATCACCAATCGCATTGGTGTACGAAGCATTAGACAACTCAACCGTGCTGCCAACCGATGGAACGGCACCATCTTTGTCTACCGCTCGATCATCGGACACGACCACATTGAACACGCGCTCGTTTGCTTTGCCTGTAGCATCTGTCCACCCTTTTACAACTTGCACACGGTCGAGATTCGCTCCCATCGGATCTTTAGCGGCCCATATGATAAAACTAGGGGCTTGCCCCTCAGGCGCGTTAGTCAGATCCCCGCCCATGGGGACACCTTTTCGATAACCAATTTTTGCAATATCAGGCGTTAAAATATCTTCATTCGCAAACTCCCACCCACCGAAGAACCGCACCATTATTCTAGGACCAGTGCTGGCATAGGTTTCTTTTCGCTTCATGGCGTCGAATATTGCGGCTCGTGTGTTTTCTTTTGCCCAAACGGCCGTGTAGCCGGACGCTACAGTTTGCCAATTGTACGAGGGATATTTTGCGCCATACATTTTCTCTTTATCGCCCAGCACAAATTCTTTCCATCGACCAGGCCGAGCATTTCCACTTGACATCTTGCCTTCAAAATTATCATCGTCGGCTGTCGCAAGACTCGTATGGGAGTCCGTCCCCCCCGCCAATCCAAACTTAAACGGATTGATGCCGATTTCGCGCTGTTGTTCGAGTCCCATTTTTAAAGCTGACCGCGCATATTCGAATTTCAACATCCAATCTTCTTTTGGCCGGAGACCAAAAAGATCTGTTCGATCCCATCTTTCAAAATCCGCAAATTCATCGTTCGGAGACAATAGTGGATGCGTTTCTGAGTCACCCTTTATTTGGGTTACTTCATAAAGTGGCTCCCAACGAATTCTTGCGGCAGCATAGTCAGCACGAGTGCCTACAGGTTCGTTCGCATCTAATGAGAACATTAAGCCATTGCTCAAGTTTCCATTATGAGGAATAGCCAGCACCTCTCCACCGGTGGATTGTTCGTAATCGGCCATATATGACCAAAGTGTTCTCGGATCCTCACTTAACAACCTTTGCAAAGGAAGCACTTGGTTAGCCTTTGTGGCGTCATCGCGAAATATCACATTTCTGTGGAGGTTGTTGCCTTTGGGTGAAGACGTCCATTCGAATGCTATGAATGCCGTGAATTCTCCAGGCCTATCATTTTCATCGGCAAGCTTAATTATGTGTTCCCAAACAGATCGTTTAAACGGCTCGTTTCTTTCGACGTCGTCTAGGTTATTGCGCGCAGTGATATAGTTTCCGATCTGGGTAATTCCAGACTCTAGACCCTGCTCTAGGAATTTTGACCAAATAGTGCCTGTTTTTGTTCCCTCAAGTACACTGTCCTTTGAAACGATATCGACCATCGCGCCCAGAAGGTCGGAGTGGTCGGTAATTGCCAAAAAGTCTAGTGCTCGATCTAACTTAACGCGCCGGCCACCTTCAAGTTCAACGACATCGCCACGTGCATATTTATACGCATCGTCTAGGTCCAAAACTCTATTGCCCATTACAAAGGCATCGTAAGATAAGTTTGTGTGCAAATGAGTGTCGCCCCACAATAGACTGTTGGGATAGTCAATGTTGGATCGGGACTCGGTTCGGTATTCCTGAGCACTTACAATGCACGGCGCTTGTGCGAGGGAAATGGCTACTATCAAATAGAGATCGATTTGTGAATTTCTCTTACATTTGCGCATCACTTATCTGCCTAACTTGCATTAGAAACTATTCCATTAAGCGCTAATTTGTGTTCGATTGACAATGCCGAATAATTTAGGATTCGTACATGGAACTTAAATTTAAAAGTGCTTTTCTAGTCGTAACTGGCCTCGCTCTAACTCTAATGTCCGCACATGCGGACGAGCCTAAAATCGATCATACGCACAGCGCAAGCCTCGTGTTATTGGGGACTGCTGGCGGCCCCGTGCTGCGAACCACGCGCTCTCAGCCTGCTTCGATGCTTGTGGTGAACGGGGATGTCTACCTGATTGATGCAGGCGACGGCGCCAGCGCGCAGATCACTAAATCAGGCCACTCCCTCCCCAGCGTACGTGCCGTGTTTCTAACCCACCATCATATGGATCATACCGCCGGACTGGCCGGTGTGCTCGCTTTTAATTGGAGCGTAGTAAGACAAACGCCGCTATTCATTTATGGCCCACCCGGAACAGAGGCGCTGGTGCAACGAGGGCTTTCCTATTTCTCAATCTCCGAGGATATCTTTAAGAGAGAGTCCCCCGCTGTGCCGGGCATGGCAGACAATCCGAGGCCAGCAGATATCCATGGTGGTGGCGACGTTTACGAGGACGAAAACATTCGCGTAATCGCCGCGGAAAATTCTCACTTTCACAATGTGTGCCATGACGAAGCTTGCCCTGAGCTTAAATCGTTTTCGTATCGATTTGAAATCAAGGGCGGAAACAAACCCACCTCGGTCGTTTTTACCGGCGACACCGGCCCGAGCAAAAGTGTAGTGGAACTTGCGAAAGATACGGACGTACTTGTAAGCGAAATCATCGACCTGCCCTCCACCGTCATTTTTCTGCGCGATTATATTCGTTTGCCGGAAGCATCATTGACGCCAATGGTAGCGCATATGGAAACAGAGCATCTGACGCCGGAGGAAGTCGGTAAGCTAGCGCGAGACAGCGGCGCCAAGACAGTCGTACTCAATCACTTTGTCTGGGGCAATCAGGATAAAGAGCCGGATGTGGAGAAACTAACTAACGTGGTGTCCAAGGTATATGGCGGCAACATAATTCCAGGATATGATTTGCAAGTAATCGATCTACAGAGGTCGAACAAAGTGGAGTAGCAGCCACATACTACGTTGCCCATATTTGATTCCAGGACTTCCTTTTACCTTTTTGGCACTTCAATCTTTCCACTCGGGAGCGCCGGTGCATTCACAGGCCGCCGCAGGGCGTGTGTTATTTGTTCAAAACTATAGCCAAGTGCAAGCAGCTTGGGCTCGCTAAACGCTGTGCCCATGAACGATATCGTTACTGGCAAATCATCGGTTGTGAAGCCTGCTGGGACGATCAAATCGGGAAAGCCCGTAAGGTTGGCAATACCTGTTGGCGAGGTCGCGGTCGGAATAGCCACGCCCGGTGGAGAAGCAATAAGATCAGGACGCGTCATATTAGTCGGGTAAACAATCGCATCCAAATTATCCTTGGCAAACATTCCCTCCACCATCGCCGTCGTCATCGGCATATAGTAGTCGCGTAGTGCCAGGTATCCGGGATCGGTCATCGTGCCGTGCGCTATATCGCGTTCCGCGAAAAATGCCCACCTATAGGGATTTGGACCAGCACCGTCCTTACCCATACTGGTGTACTCATAAGAACGCTCGATGAGTTCTTCTATACTCTTTGGATATTGCGGCGCTGTCGTTTTTAGATATTCGCCAATTTGATCTCTGAACTCCGGCGGGAACAGTGTGTAAACCGCCCTTCGGCTGGAATCGAGAAACCACTTCGGATAGCGCACCTCGACAAGGGTTGCCCCCGCTTTTTCCATAGCCTTTAAGGCTGCTTCAAATATCCAATCCACATCAGGATCAGCCCCCGTAAAATCCCGCGCAACGCCAATCCGCGCACCTTTGAGAGCTCCTGATTTCAGAAACTGGGTATAATCTTTATGAAATTTTCCCTCGCTCTTCTTTGTTGCAGGGTCCGCACGATCAACGCCGGCCATAACTCCAAGAGAAACGGCAACGTCATAGACACTTCGCGCCATAGGACCGCCAGTATCAAGACTAAGCGCGAGAGGAATAATTCCATCGCGGCTTATCAAGCCGTGAGTCGGCTTTAGCCCTACAATTCCGTTGACGCTTGTGGGACCGCGAACCGACCCACCCGTATCTGTCCCCAATCCCAGTGGAGCGTAGCCGGCTGCAATACCCACGCCCGTACCACCCGAAGACCCGGCCGGTGTGCGCGTCAAGTCATGCGGATTGAGCGACTGACCACCCATTGAACTTTGAGAGCCGTTCGCGAACTCACCCAAGTTTACTTTCGCCAGGATGATCGCACCGCCAGCGCGGAGCTGCTTGACTAAGAACGCATCGTCTGGCGCCATCGATCCTTCCAATAGGACAGATCCGCCCGTGGTCGGCATATCAACAGTATCGATATTGTCCTTAAAAATTACCGGAATACCGTGCAGTGGTGAACGCGGACCTTTGGCCTTTCGTTCCTCATCCAACGCTCGAGCAATTTCTAGCGCGTTTGGGTTTAGCGAAATAACGGCGTGGAGTTTAGGACCGTCGCGGTCGAAGGCTTTGATGCGCTCAAGGCACATTTCGACCAACTTTTCAGCCGTAAGAGTTCCCGCATCAAACGCTGCATTGAGTTGCGCAATCGTAGCCTTGTCAAAATCAATCTGCTCGGCCGCAACCGGTGCTACCGGGCCAACGATGCTGATAACAAAGGCGACAACGATTGCGATTCTAGCTGGAACCCATCTGGTCATTACACATTTCCCATTCAACACGGATGTGGATCTACTGCGAATTCTACGCACTCACTCTCATAAGCCTTCGAGGGGATTATTCCCCTCGAAGGCGTGGTATTTAGTTCTCAGGCACTTCAATCATCTCGCCCGGTAGTGCCGGCGTGTGTACAGGTCGACGTATTGCTTTAGTTGCCTGTTCAAAGCTGAATCCAAGCGCCAAGATTTTTGGCTCACTAAAGGCTTGGCCAAGAAATGATACCGTTACCGGCAGATCGTCCGTGGTAAAGCCAGCCGGAACGATAAGAGACGGGAACCCGGTAAGGTTGCCAACGACAGTAGTTGAGACACCCCCACCGCCCGACGTCAAATTTGATGCCGCTATCTGCGCTGGCCGACGCAAAGCTGTCGGATAAACGATCGCATCAAGATTGTCCTTGGCAAAAAACCCATCTATCAATGCCTGACTCATCGGCATGCCGTAGTCATGGGCCGCGATATAACCAGGATCCGTAAGTTTACCACTCTCATTTTCGATTTGGAAAAAGTTCCAGCGGTAGGGATTTGCTCCGGCCCCATCTTCACCCAAGCTAGTGTACTCATACGACCGCTCGATCATCTCTTCGAGAGTTTTCGGGTATTCCGGTCCGGTCGTTTTTAGGTAGTCTGCGATCTGTACTTTAAATTCCGGCGGATAAATTGACCAAAGCATGTCTGACGCCGATTGCAGAAACCACTGCGGATAACGTACATCAACCAGCGTTGCGCCCGCCTTCTCCATAGCTTTGAGGGCCGCATCGAACACCCAATCCACGTCAGGATCAAACCCGGCGAAATCCCTTACAACACCAATGCGAGCGCCTTTCAAAGCGTTGGCATCCAGAAACTGTGTGTAATCTGTATGAAATTTACCTTCACTCTTCTTCGTGTAGGGATCAGCCGGGTCAATGCCGGTCATGATACCGAGCGCCACCGCCGTATCATAAACGCTGCGGGTCATTGGACCGCCCATGTCAAGACTCAGCGCCAGCGGAATAATTCCATCGTGGCTAAGTAGCCCATGGGTCGGCTTCAGACCGACAATGCCGTTGATGGTTGACGGTCCGCGAATTGATCCTCCGGTATCGGTCCCAAGACCAATTGGTGCGTACCCCGCTGCGATACCAACGCCGGTGCCACCTGAAGAACCACCCGGTGTGCGAGTCAAATCGTGCGGATTCAGCGACTGACCGCCAAGAGAGCTTTGAAAGCCGTTAGCGAATTCACCGAGATTGACCTTGGCTAGAATAATGGCGCCGCCATCCCGAAGCTTTTTGACCATGAACGCATCGTCGGGAGCCATGTTTCCTTCAAGAAGCACAGAGCCGCCGGTCGTCGGCATATCGACCGTGTCGTAATTATCTTTCATGATGACTGGTATGCCGTGAACCGGAGAGCGTGGCCCCTTGGCTTTGCGTTCCGCGTCCAGCGCCCGAGCGATCTCAAGGGCATTCGGATTGAGGGAGATCACCGCATGGAGGCGCGGACCTTGGCGATCAAACGCCTTGATACGGTCAAGGCACATTTGCACCAGCTTTTCGGCCGTCAACGTGCCGGCCTCAAACGCTGCATTGAGGTCGGCAATTGTCGCTTGATCGAAATTGACCTGCTTCGCCGACGCGCCCGGCGCAGTCATTAACAGGCTACCGATCAACGCAAAAGCAATTGCTATTTTGGTCGCAAAGTATTTCACCATAACGAGTCCCCTCGATTTAATTGTATAACTCTCTAACTCAAATTTAGTTCGCTGCTCATCGGTCTAATCCGGCACGTTGATCAGCCCGCCAGGCAGAGCCGGTGTATTGATCGGCCGGCGTATCGCCTGTGTCGCTTGTTCAAAGCTGTAGCCAAGCGCCAATAGTTTTGGTTCGCTGAACGCCGGACCAAAGAAAGAGATCGTCACCGGCAGATCATCGGTCGTGAAACCCGCAGGTACGATCAGATCAGGGAAACCTGAAAGGTTAGCGATCCCGGTCGGAGACGGTATTGACGGCCCCTCTCCCGGAACCAAACGAGCCGTCGGAGCCGCGATCTGCGCTGGCCGACGTGTGCCGGTGGGATAGACGATAGCGTCGAGTTTATTCTTGGTGATGATTCCATCTATCAGAGCAGCGGACATCGGCATGTAGTAGTCACGCAACGCTAGATAACTTGGATCAGTGAGATCTCCGCTTGGCTGCTCGGTATTCACAAAATACGCCCAGCGATACGGGTTAGGGCCAGCGCCATCCTTACCCAAGCTGGTGTATTCGTAAGACCGTTCAATAAGCTCGGCCAATGTCTTGGGATACTTCGGGGCGGTCGTCTTCAGGTATTCAGCGATCTGGACCTTGAACTCCATCGGATACAGCGTGAAAACTGCCGAAAATGTGGAATCAAGAAACCACTTGGGATACCGCACTTCAACAAGGGTCGCTCCTGCCTTCTCCATTGCCTTAAGAGACGCTTCGAAAACCCAGTCCACATCCGGGTCCGCGCCGGTAAAATCTCGCGCGACGCCTATACGTGCTCCCTTGAGAGCGTCAGCCTTCAAAAATTTAGTGTAGTCCTTATGAAACTTGCCTTTGCTTTTGTTCGTCGCAGGATCGGCTGGATCGACACCTGTCATGACACCCAAGGCCACAGCGACATCATAAACGCTGCGTGCCATTGGTCCGCCGGTATCAAGGCTAAGCGCGAGGGGGATGATTCCGTCGCGACTGACTAAGCCATGTGTTGGTTTTAGCCCGACAATACCGTTGACGTTCGAGGGACCACGAACCGATCCACCGGTGTCGGTGCCAAGGCCCATCGGCGCGTAACCGGCGGCTATACCAACCCCAGTCCCGCCCGAAGAGCCTGAAGGTGTACGTGTTAGATCGTGCGGATTGAGCGACTGACCACCTAGAGAGCTCTGTGACCCGTTTGCAAATTCCCCTAAATTCAGCTTTGCAAGAATAATCGCGCCACCGTCTCGCAGTTTCTGCACCATATAAGCATCGTCCGGCGCCATCGAACCTTCCAACAGAACAGACCCGCCTGTCGTCGGCATATCAACTGTATCGTAGTTGTCTTTCATAATAACCGGGATGCCATGCATCGGTGATCGAGGCCCTTTGGCCTTGCGCTCGGCATCCAGTGCGCGCGCAATCTCCAATGCATCTGGATTTAAAGTGATAACGGCGTGGAGTTTGGGTCCCTCGCGATCGAAAGCTTTAATGCGCTCCAGGCACATCTCCACCAATTTTTCGGCGGTGAGCGTACCCGCATCAAATGCCGCATTGAGTTCAGCTATCGTTGCCTGGTCAAAGTTGATCTCCTTAGCCGATACAGGCGGTGCAAAGGCCAGAAAAGTAGCAAAAGCAAATATTGATACAACTCTACTCGCAGCGGATTTAGCCATGGCACAGACCTCACAAAAATATACACACGATTATTTCAATTTCAGATTATTCTGGAACCTCGATTTTGCCGCCTGGCAGCGCCGGCGCGTTCACGGGGCGACGCAAAGCCTGCGTGGCTTGCTCAAAACTGTAACCAAGCGCCAATATCTTTGGCTCACTAAACGCCGTGCCTAAAAATGAAATTCCCACCGGCAAGTCATCGGTTGTAAAACCCGCCGGAACAACCAAGTCAGGGAAGCCCGTTAAGTTGGCGATATTCCGAGGCGAGATGCCTGTCCCCATCGCAGGCCCTGGCGGCGCAGCAATTTGGGCGGGGCGATTCATGCGCGTTGGGTAAACAATCGCATCCAGATTATCTTGCGCAAACATGCCTTCCACTAGAGAGACTGTCATCGGCATGAAGTAGTCGCGTAACGCAATATAGCCAGGGTCCGTCAACTGGCCACTTGATTGCTCACGCAAAAAGAACGTCCAGCGCTCTGGGTTCGGGCCTGCTCCATCCTCCCCTAGGCTCGTATATTCGTACGCGCGTTCGATAAGTTCATCGAGGCTCTTTGGATACTTAGGAGCTGTAGTCTTCAGGTAGTCGCCGATCTGAACCGCGAATTCCATCGGATAGAGGGTAAATAGAGCCGGTGAGTGGGAATCGAGAAACCACTTTGGGTATCGCACTTCGACAAGTGTTGCCCCGGCCTTCTCCATGGCCTTAAGTGCGGACTCAATCACCCAATCCACGTCGGGATCTGCGCCCATAAAATCACGGGCCACACCGATGCGCGCACCTTTCAGTGCACCAGCGTCGAGAAATTGTGTGTAATCTTTGTGAAACTTGCCCTTACTCTTACTAGTTGCCGGATCAGCAGGGTCCACGCCAGTCATAACGCCAAGCGAAACCGCAGCATCATAGACGCTGCGGGTCATAGGACCGCCAGTGTCGAGGCTCAACGAAAGTGGAATAATTCCATCGCGGCTAACGAGACCATGAGTCGGCTTGAGTCCCACAATTCCGTTGACGGTCGAAGGACTGCGAATAGATCCGCCCGTATCCGTGCCAAGTCCCAGCGGGGCATAACCCGCCGCAATAGCAACGCCTGTGCCGCCCGATGAGCCGAACGGCGTGCGCGTCAGATCGTGAGGATTGAGTGACTGGCCTCCGAGAGAACTTTGTGACCCATTGGCAAACTCGCCCAAATTCACCTTTGCGAGAATGATTGCCCCACCATCGCGCAGTTTCTTGACCATATTAGCATCGTCAGGTGCCATCGACCCTTCAAGGAGAACAGAGCCTCCGGTCGTCGGCATGTCGATCGTGTCGAAATTGTCCTTCAAAACTACGGGGATACCGTGAAGCGGCGATCGTGGCCCTTTGGCTTTCCGTTCCGCATCTAGTGCGCGTGCGATTTCCAAAGCATTTGGATTGAGCGAAATCACGGCGTGAAGCTTGGGACCTTGGCGATCAAATGCTTCAATGCGCTCTAGGCACAACTGCACAAGTTTTTCAGCTGTTAGCGTGCCGGCTTCAAAGGCCGCGTTAAGGTCTTCTATGGTGGCTTTATCGAAATCGATTGGTTCGGCTGAAACAGGAGGCACTGTTCCGAGCAAGATAAGAGTCGCTAGAAAAATACATCTGATCGTTATAGGCCTTACCATTAGGTAGCCTCCTTACTCAAATTACGACATCAACTTTCAAAATCCCTGTGGCGGTACGCGCATATGTGATGCCTGCTCGTACGCATATCCAAGTGACAGGATCATCTGTTCCGACCAAGCCGGTCCTATAAACGACAGCCCAACAGGCAATCCGTCCACATGCCCCATGGGTACGGTAAGATCAGGATAACCGGCCAACGATGCATTCATGCTCGGCGATGCGGGTGTAGCACCTTTTACTCGAGAGCTTATTGTGTGACCCGCTTCTACAGAGCCTTCAGGTTCAATTTTTTCTGCGGGTCCAGTCGTGAGAACGACAACAGCATTCACGCCGTATTCTGAGAATGCACGGTCAAGCCCCTCCGGACCCGCGCGACGTTTTGCGTACTCTAAAGCTTCAACGTATTCGGGATTATCTCGACCAGTTGTCGCCGCGGCGACCTCAATCAAATCCTGACTGTGCATGCTTTCGCGGGGATCAGCTTTGTTAAACGCAATAAGATCTGTAATATTACGCACCTTCACCGATGATGGGGTTCCCGCAAGATATGCATTTAGATCCTGCTTAAAATCATACACCAGTACCGTGCGGTCTTCCTGACTCAGATCTTCTAAAATATCAGTTGGTAATTCCACCAACTCCGCTCCTTGAGAGACCAGCACTTCTAGGGCGGCATCGAACACGGGTTGTGTCGCAGTATCATATCCGCGCATCTCTCGCATAACACCCAGCCGCTTGCCCTTCAAAGCATCTAGACTCAAGCCCTTTGCGTAGTCCGTTTTAAAGGCGTCAGCGTCTTTTGAATTAGGGTCACCAGGATCGCTGCCGGCGATGACCGTCAACAGCATCGCCGCGTCCATAACATTGCGAGCCATTGGGCCCGCCGTATCCTGAGTTAAGCTGACGGGCACTATTCCGCGCCGGGAAATAAGTGCAATCGTGGGACGCATACCGACGAGGCCATTGAGTGCCGAGGGACTGATGACCGAGCCCGTGGTACAAGTGCCTACTGTTGCCGCAGCGAAACTAACCGCCGCCGCAATGGCCGAACCATTACTTGATCCACCAGGACTGCGGCTTAAGTCATACGGATTGTGCGGAGTACCGCCGACAGTACTGCCAAGAAGACCGGCCGTGGTGCGGAGCCCTGCAAACTGATTGGTATTGACTTTTCCTAGAATTATTGCGCCCCCTGCGTGCAGGCGCTCTGCAACCTCAGAGTTGCGAATGGGAAAATTATTCTCCAGAGCAAACGACCCTGCGGTTGTTGGCATACCGAAGACATCAATATTATCCTTTAGTAGAATAGGAACGCCGTCCAGCGGGCTTAATATATTTCCAGCTGCACGCCGTGCATCAGGCGCATCGGCTTGTTGATGTGCATCGGGTGATATCAGAATAACGGCATTTAGAGCGTCATCGTAAGCATTGATTCGCGCAATATACGCTTTAGTAATTTCAGCCGATGTGGTCTTGCCTGCGGCCAAGTCGGCTGAAATTTGAGACAACGACACTTCCTCTACCGCATAAGACGCAGGTGAGTGTTCTTCAGAGCATGCAGCAAGAGTGAGAGATGCAGCTAGGACTAGGTTAACTATCCGAAAGCTGTAATGCATCATTACGTCCTTTGCGCGACACCCCCTTTCTCCGCATGATTCGGAGAAAGAATTCGCCTCAAAAATTGTCAGTTACCCGATGTGGATGTCATTGCAGCCAGTGCTCTCGGTGGCGGCACACGAGCGTGACTGGCTTGCTCGTAATCGTAAGCGAGTGACATCAATAATGCCTCCGACCACGCAGTGCCGACAAACGACATACCAACCGGCAACCCATCCACCAATCCCATCGGAACCGAAATTAACGGATACCCGGCAACTGCGGCAGTTGCCGTAGCGGAGGGCGGCCGCGTTCCTCTCGGTGCATCTGGGATTGGCCCGGGCCCCGGTGTTCCATCTGGAGGAATAACACCGGCCGGCCCCCCTGTTGGCGTTACCAGCGCATCCACATCAAACTCACTCAACAAGCGGTCAATGCCTTCGTCTTGGGTCATACGCTTGGCTTTTTCCAAGTTTTCGATATAGGCGGGGTTCTGGCGTCCGCCTTCGGTGACCTCAGAGTCTTCAAAAAGATCCATAGTGTGCATGTTCTCGCGAGGGTCAGTTTTGCTGAACTCGATAAGATCGGCGAGCGTACGCACCTTCACCGTGTCTGGCGTACCGGCGAGATAATTATTTAAATCTTCCTTGAAATCGTGGGTCAAAATAACCCGCATTTCAGGCCTAATGTCGATAAGGGAATCCGCGGGAAGTTCAACCAACTCGGCACCCTGCTCTGCAAGGACTGCAAGAGCTGCATCAAATAGCGGCTTGGTTACTTCTGCGTTTGCACCTGAAGGCCTAAGAACACCCAAGCGCTTGCCTTGCAACGCCTCGGTGCTCAGGGCCGCCACATAGTCTGTCTTGTGCGCGTCGGCCTCAGCCGACCAAGGGTCTTCGGGATCCGTTCCTGCCATAACGTTGAGCATCATGGCCGCATCTCGAACAGTCCGAGTAATGGGACCGGCAGAATCTTGCGTCAGACTAATGGGTACAATGCCGCGCCGAGAGACCAACGCAATGGTGGGTTTAATTCCGACAACACCATTAACGTTCGACGGCCCTACGATGGAGCCGGCGGTTTCGGTGCCGACGGTGCCCGCCGCGAAACTCATCGCCGCTGATATGCCCGAGCCGTTACTGGAGCCTGCCGCTGAGCGCGTCACATCATAAGGGTTATGTGTGCTTCCGCCGAGAGTGCTGCCATTGAGTGACGCGGCATTCCGAAAACCAGCGAATTGAGAGGTATTGGCTTTTCCTAATATTATAGCGCCAGCCGCGCGCAATCTTTTCACAACTTCTGAATCTTGAGCTGGGTAGTTTTCTTCAAGAGCATATGAACCAGCCGTGGTCGGCATGCCGACGGCGTCATGGTTGTCTTTAAAGAGGATGGGAACACCATCCAGCGGACCAATTGCCTGCCCAGCTGCACGGCGTTCATCAGATGCCGCCGCTTGATCTAACGCATCCGGCGCAATCATGATGACGCCGTTAAGAGGCTCGTCCATGGTTTCAATGCGATGGATGTAGCCTTTAGTGATTTCGACAGACGTAGTTTTCCCGGCTGCGAGATCCGCTGAAATTTGCGAGAGGGGCGCCTCGGCAACATTATAAGGTTCAGGCGGCGGGGTCTGTTCCGAACACGAAGCGAGAGAGACAGCAACGGCCAGTGCGAGGCCGGTCATCAATGGGCTGTACAACATTTTTGCATCCCTATTATTCATGTAAACCAAGTGTCTGGTCAGTCTGTCGTTGTCTGCGCGCCCTCCCTTCCCGCGCAGGGAAGAGGGTCCGCTCATACGATAATTATTGGTGGTCTGGTGATGTTAACGCCCGTGGTGGGGGCACGCGGGCATGGGACGCTTGCTCATAGTCATAAGCGAGAGAGAGCAGCAAATCTTCTGTCCATGCGGTTCCGACAATGGACATGCCCACCGGCAAGCCGTTCACGAGACCCATGGGAACCGAGATAAGCGGATACCCGGCAACCGCGGCAGTAGAAGTGGTCGAGGGCGGTACATCCCCTGTTTTATGTTCAGCAAGGAAAGTCGAATGCGACGTGCCATCGGGCTTTATCAACCCTGCCGGACCGCTAGTTACTGAAACCAAAGCATCCAAATTGTGCTCTTTCAACAGTCGATCAATTCCTTCCTCTTTGGTCAATCGTTTTGCCTTTTCCAGGGTCCGTATGTACTTGGGATTCTGGCGACCGCCCTCAGTGGCCTGGGCATCCTCAAACAAATCGACTGCATGCATACTTTCGATGGGATGAGTTTTGCTAAATTCTATGAGGTCGGCTAGATTCTTCACCGAAACTGTGTCCGGGGTACCTCCAAGATATGCATTTAGATCTTCCTTAAAGTCATGCAAAAGGATTGTACGCATATCCGCTGTGATATCGATCAGAGAGTCTGACGGCAATTCCACCAGTTCAGCGCCCTCAGCAGTGAGCACGCCAAGCGCTTTGTCGAACAACGGCGCGGTTTCATCAGAATATCCGCCGATACGAAGCACGCCCAACCGCTTACCTTGCAGAGCTGTATCACTCAGTGCCGCGACATAGTCTTTTTTGTGGGTGTCAGACTCCGCCGACCATGGATCACCGGGGTCGGTGCCTGCGATAACGTTCAGTATCATCGCAGCGTCCCTGACAGTGCGTGTGATAGGGCCTGCAGAGTCCTGAGTCAGGCTGATCGGCACGATGCCGCGCCGTGAAACCAAAGCAATAGTAGCTTTGATCCCAACGTTGCCATTCACCGACGACGGGCCGACGATGGACCCGCTGGTTTCAGTTCCGATGGTCCCGGCCGCGAAGCTCATGGCCGAGGAAATACCCGATCCGTTGCTCGAACCAGCAGCAGAGCGATCTGTGTCATAAGGATTTCGCGTACTCCCGCCGAGCGGACTGCCGTTGATACCCGTAATTGTGCGATAGCCCGCAAATTGCGATGTATTAGCCTTACCAAGAACGACTACACCTGCCGCACGCAGCCTCTTAACAACTTCCGAGTCCTGAGCCGGGTAGTTTTCTTCAAGGGCATATGAGCCAGCAGTAGTCGGCATTCCAACCGCGTCATGATTATCCTTAAAGAGGATCGGCACTCCATCTAGCGGACCGATTGCCTGTCCTGCTGCGCGGCGTTCATCAGATGCAGCGGCTTGCTTCAGAGCATCCGGCGCAATCATGATGACACCTTTAAGGGGCTCATCCATCGTTTCGATGCGTTGGATGTAGGCCTTGGTGATTTCTGCCGAAGTGGTTTTCCCAGCCGCGAGATCCGCTGAGATCTGCGAAAGAGGCACCTCAACAACATTATAAGGCTTGGGTGGCGGTGCCTGTTCCGAGCATGAAGCAAGTGAAACGACAGTCGCCAACGCGAAGCCAGTCATTAATGTGCGATACGCCATATTAAATTTCCCCGTATGTGTGTTGAATCATCAACTCTTAGTGGCCTTTTGATGCTTGCTTATATGCTTTAGGAGGCGTGCGCTTATGCGAGGCCTGCTCGTAGGCATAGCCAAACGAGATCAAATCCTTTTCCGACCATTTCGGTCCCACAAATGAAAGGCCGATGGGAAGACCTTCAACATTTCCCATTGGCACTGAAAGATTAGGATACCCGGCAAGTGCCGCGTTTCCACTGATTGAAGGGGGCCGAGAGCCCTTTGGTCTCTCAAGTGCAGCGCCACCGCTGATTGTTCCGTCAGGCTGGAGCAAACTTGCAGGGCCTCGCGTTACCGTAACAAGCGCACTCACATTATAATCCTCAAACGCTTTGCCGTAGCCCTCTGGACCGGCGCGGCGCTGTGCATACTCGAGAATTTTCTGGTACTCCGGATTCTGCCGTCCACCCTCCAAGGCCATGGCGGCATCTAGATGTTCTTGGCCGTGGATATTTTCACGCGGATCGGTTTTGTTGAACTCTACGATATCGGCAAGAGTACGTATCTTCACGGCCTCGGGCGCATGTGCAAGATACGCAGCCATGTCTTCCTTGATGTCGTAATACATGATGAGGCGCTGTTCCTGACTGGTGTCTTCCAGAACGTCATCAGGAAGGTCGATCAGTTCCGCGCCTTGCGCCCTCAATACTTGAAGCGCCTCTTCAAACAATGGCAATGTTTCTTCGTTGACGCTGCTCGTGTTGCGGAACACGCCCAAGCGCACGCCTTTCAGCGCACCTGTGCTCAAACCAGCTGTATAGTCGGTCTTGTGAGCATCGGCGTTCTCTGACCAAGGGTCACCAGGGTCTGAGCCGGCCATAACGTTAAGCATCATCGCGAAATCCGTGACGGTGCGCGTCATGGGACCGGCCGTGTCTTGAGTTAGACTGACCGGCACAATCCCGCGCCGGGAAATAAGAGCCATCGAGGGCCGCATTCCAACGAGACCCATGATTGACGATGGCCCCATGATCGAGCCCGTTGTGTCTGTACCCACAGTGGCGGCTGCCAAACTAGCCGCGCTGGCGATGCCTGAACCGTTACTAGAACCGGCCGCCGTTCGGTCTAAGTCATACGGATTATGCGTACCGCCACCGACAGTGCTGCCAGCAAATGCTGCAGTGGTGCGCAATCCGGCCCATTGGGACGTATTGGCCTTGCCGAGAAGAACTGCACCAGCAGATCTCAATCGTTTAGCAACTTCAGAGTCCCGTGCCGGCATATTCTCCAGCATGGCGTAAGAACCAGCAGTTGTCGGCATACCTACCGCATCAATATTATCCTTAAGAAGGATGGGAATACCGTCGAGCGGCCCCAACGTTTGTCCTGCCGCACGACGCGTATCCGATGCTGCGGCTTGTTCCAGAGCGTCCGGTGCAATCATGATGACGGAATTCAATGCGTCATCATACGTATTGATGCGCTCAATGTACGCCTTTGTCACTTCAACTGACGTCGTATTCCCTGCCGCCAGATCTGCAGAAATCTGAGACAATGGGACTTCCTCCACCGCATAGGGCGCAGGAGGCGGTTCATCTTTGGAGCATGCTGCGAGCGAAAGAGCAAAGGTCAAGCCAATGCAGATCAGTGAACGGTTTACCATTGTCACACCCCCAAGTGCGTTTAACTAAGCGTTCAGTATCACTCGTTGGTCACGGCCTGTTTGTAGGCCGTCGGCGGCACACGCATGTGCGATGCCTGTTCGTAAGCGTAACCGAAAGACAACAACATCTGTTCCGACCAAGCCGGACCAATGAACGACATGCCAACCGGCATGCCATCTACCAAGCCCATCGGCACAGTTAGAATTGGGTAGCCGGCAATTGACGCGTACGTCGTTGCATGCGGTGCTTTTGCGCCCTTCTCTTCACGCAGAATTACTGAATGTTCCGGCACAATTCCGTCAGGCGGTATTTCTTCCCCCGGACCTTTCGTAAGGGCAAGCACCGCGCGCACATCATAATCTGCTAACCACTTATCTATGCCTTCAGCGCGGGCTTTAAGCAGTCCTGTCGCACGCGCTTCTCTATATTCGGCTTCATCAAACCCCTTGGTCGCTTCGGCCGTTTCGAAAATCTCCTGGCCGTGCATGTTCTCTCGCGGGTCGGTGCGATTAAACTCCATGAGATCCTTCAGTGAGCGGGTCTTTACCGCTGGCGGCGTTCCGGCAAGATAGGCGTTAATATCCTGCTTAAAGTCGTAAAACAGCACCGTGAGTTGCTCTTGACTAAGGTCTTCAAGCAACTCCTGCGGCACTTCCACCAGTTCCGCGCCCTGTACTTTCAACACATTAAGAGCCGCATCGAACACCGGCTGAGTCGTCTCGGAATACCCTTGCGTACCTCGAAGCACGCCCAGACGCACACCCTTCAGAGAACCTATGTCCAGTCCGGCGACATAATTGGTTTTGTGGGCATCAGCTTCAGCAGACTGCGGGTCTT
>CAXBLG010000041.1:0-28496 GCA_963976395.1 uncultured Rhodospirillaceae bacterium | reverse complement strand
GCACGGTTATGCCGATGAACAGCGCCGAGACAACAAATCCAAGAAATTTAATTTCAGCGAATTTTGACACGCGGTTTTTCCTTCGAACTTTCGGCAGCTCTATGTATCCGATGACGAAAGGGTGTTCGCGTAGCTCTAGGTCGAGCGCCACCAGTTGACACCCTGAGCATCGGTCTCACGGGTCGCGCGGTTCGTGGCTACCAGATGATTGAGGTGGGCTACCGCCTCGCCGGTGGCCATTCCCAAGAGATTCCCGGTAATGGGTCGTCGGAAAAGCGCGCTGAAGACATCAATGGTGCGTTTTGGTTCGACAAGCAGGTCGTACAGCTTATTCAAATCGGTTACGTGTCCATCGATAAGTTGGTCAAGCCGCGCATGCAGGCCTCGGAAAGGATAGTTATGAGCGGGCAAAACAAGCACATCGTCCGGTACCTCGTGTTTGAGCCGGGCAAGCGAGGAGAGCCAATCGCCGAGCGGGTCTGCATCAGGCTCGGTTGGAAAAACGGAGACGTTAGAGGAAATACGCGGCAAAACCTGGTCGCCGGAAATAAAAATCTTAAGATCGGGACAGTAAAGGCAAGCGTGCTCAGGTGAGTGTCCTGTACCGACAACAACTCGCCAGTCGTGGTCGCCGATCGGGAATGCATCTCCGTCCCGTATGCGCCGGAATGACGCCGGCATGGCGTAGATTGATTCGCCGAAGCCTCCGAAACGGGCTTTATAAGTTTCAATAGCCTCGTCGTCCCATCCGGCAGCTTTGTAAAAATCGTACACCGTCCGCCGGAGCTTCGTGGCCGGTATCAGCGGCCATGAGACGACATGTTAGGTATTCCAAACGGCTCATCCATAGCCGGGTTTTGAAACGGTTCACCAGCCAACCGGCCATGCCGCAGTGATCAGGGTGCATGTGGGTGGAGATGACGCGGGTAACCGGCTTATTTTGCAGCACGCCTTTGAATGCCGCGCGCCACGCTTCAGTGGTTTTGGTGGAGCGCAGTCCCGTATCGATGATGGTCCAGCCATCGTCATCCGCGACCGCCCAGACATTGATGGCGGGCAGGGCGGAAAACAAAGGCATGCGCAGCCATAACAGACCGGGCGCAACCTCAACTGCCGAGCCGTCGCCTATTTCAGGCTTATCTTCGAAGGGGTAGATCAGATCGGGAGAAGGTACGATGCTGTTCATGCCTTATGCATAGCCGAAAATACCCCTGCACCGCTATGGCGCAATTCTGAATAGGCGGGTTAAATGAGCGTATCGGCTGTGCAGATGGGCATGCCTCGGAAGGTAACATATGAGAGCGATTGCGTACTTTAGGTACGGTGGTCCGGAAGTCATGGAGCTAACCGAAGTGCCGATGCCCGTGGTGCCGCCGGGGTGCGGACTGGTGAAAATTCAGACTGCTAGCATCAATCCTGTGGATTGGAAACTGCGGTCCGGGCAATTGAAACTCATCACCGGGAGGACGTTTCCAAGGATCATGGGCGCGGATTTGGCGGGGACGTTGGTGGAGAAACAGGGCGAGGGGAACGGACTAAAGGTCGGTGATGCGGTATGTGGTTTTGCGTATCCTGCAGATCCGCCAGGTTCGTTAGCGGAGTATTGTGCCGTGCCGCTTGAGCGTCTTGCGCATGTCCCCGCTGGGCTGACCATGATTGAAGCTGCGGCGTTGCCGCTGGTCGGTGTGACCGCGCATACGGCTTTATTCAAGTTGGGTCAGTTAAAGTCGGGGCAAAGCATACTCATTAACGGCGCTGCAGGTGGTATCGGTCATGTGGCGGTGCAAATGGCCAAGAGTGCGGGTGCAACAATAACGGCAACGTGCCGGTCGGCCGCCATGAATTTCGTTAGGGGGTTAGGGGCAGATGCTGTGATCGATTACGACGCACAAGATATTCTGGCGTGCGGCGTATTGTTTGATGCGATCTTGGACACCTCAGGGCGTCTGTCATTCCGTAAGGCCAAACGCATTTTGAAGTCTGGCGGCGTGTTCCTCGACCCCGATTTGAAGTTTCAAAACATCCCTTTTGGTCTGTTTGGAAAGCGCTATAGGCCAGTGATGGCCGATGTTCGCCGTGCGGGTATCGAAAACCTCTCTGCGATGGTGGCTGCAGGTACATTGAAACCAGCTGTCGGTGAAGTTTTCGACTTATCCGAAGCGCTCTCCGCTATTACAGCGGTCGAACACGGTCATTCCGTAATGGGTAAAACGGTGTTTAAGATTTAGGTATGCAATCCGCGTGCTGAAGGTTGTCTTAAGTTTCGGAAGTCGCGCTCGATGCACGAATACCGTTATAGGCATGCCATGCGCCTCCCGCGATCCAACCCGCATCTACGACAAGATCAATGCCGGTGATTCCTGAGGATTGATCTGAGCATAAGAATGCAGCTGCATTGCCGATTTCGGCGGTGGTCAGAAGCCGCCCCATGCACGAGACTTCTTCCAGCCCTTTGACGTTGCGTTCACCTTTGGCGACGGCCTCTTCTAGGGCGGCGGTCCATGTTGCGCCAGGAGAGATGGCATTGATACGTACGCCCGAGCGGCCCCATTCGGCAGCTAAAGTGCGTGTTAATGACACTACCGCCGATTTGGCGGGCGCATAAGAATGCAACGGCACCGATAACGAAGCTGTAACCGAGGCAATGGTGACAATGCTGCCGCGACCGCGTTTCGCCATGCGTGGGCCGAAGGCGCGGCAGGTGAGGTAGGTGCCACGAAAGTCGATGTTCATCACCCTGTCCCAAGTTTCGAGCGAAAGCTTGTCGGGTGGCAGCGGTGGCTGCAAAACGCCCGCACTGGTTATAACGCTGGAGACTGGGCCGATGTCGGATTCGCAGGTTTCGGCGAATTGCTCCACGGCCTTGTCGTCGGCAACGTCAATTTCCATGGCATGGCCGTTTATGGCGGCCGCAACCTCTTTCGCTTTTTTCAAATTGATGTCGGCGATGATCACCTTGGCGCCGCCCTCGGCCAATCGCCGGGCGCAACCTTCGCCGATGCCGCTGGCACCCCCCGTTACCACCGCGATGTGCCCTTCGAACTCTCCGACAATATCTCTGGCCATGTATTCCTCCCTGGCTACATAGAGATTCAGTGTATCAAGTCGAAGCGGCATTGCTACACTGTGCTGCGCGCGCAAATCAAAATTTGGAGGACTCTATGGTGGATCAATCAGGTGAGCTGCCCCGCAGCGAATTTGGACGTCGATCTACAGCTGATGAGGTGACCACCGGCGTTGATCTATCGGGCAAAACAATTTTGCTGACCGGCTGTACGTCGGGAATCGGGCTGGAAACGATGAGAGTTCTAGCTAGGTGCGGCGGCCATGTCATTGGAGTGGGCCGGACTCAGAGCAAAGCCGATATAGCGTGGCAATCGGTTTCTGAGTTAGGCGTTAAGAACAATGTGACGCCCATTGGGTGTGAATTGGAAGATTTCGCAGCGGTGGTCGAACTCGCGGATAAAGTGCGCGCTATGAACACGCCCATCGACATTCTGATTTGTAATGCCGGAATTATCGGGCGTTCGAAACTCGAAACCGTCAAAGGCATCGAGAAGCAATTTGCGGTGAATCATCTCAGCCATTTCATACTGATCAACCGTTTGCTGGATAAGGTGAAAGCGGCTCCTAAAGGCCGCATCGTTATCGTTGCCTCGGACGCGCATGAAACAACGCCGCCCGGTGGAATCGCTTTCGACAATCTCTCTGGGGAAAGGGCGTATAGCGCACTGAAATTTTACGGCCAATCAAAGTTGGCCAATCTGTTGACGGCGCGGGAACTCGCCCGGCGGCTTGACGGCTCCGGGACCACCGCCAATGCGCTGCACCCGGGATTTGTATTCACTAACATTTTTCATAATCTTCCGGCCTTTCTTAGCGCTCCCCTGATGCTTCTTGCGCGTCCGTTCATGAAGTCGCCGGCGGCCGGTGCGGCAACAACCTGTTATGTGGCCACGAGTCCGGCCTTGGTAGAGGTGAGCGGACATTATTTCAGCGATTGTAATCCTGCTGTTCCCAGTATGCATGGCCGAGATGATGCCCTGGCGCAGCGACTCTGGGAGACTTCGGAAGATATGGTGCAAGACTACCTGGGGTAACGGTTCGCGTTATTGCGTGCCCAATTCAATTTTCTTCCAGCGCTTTTGCATCTCTTTGGGTGAGACCACTTCGATCCTGCTGCTGATGCCCCAAGTGTAGCCAAAAGGGTCCATGATCATGCCGGCGCGATAGCCGTAGAATTGATCATGAGCGGGCCGTGTAACCGTCGCGCCCGCAGAGACGGCTTTCGCCATGAAGGCATCGGTATTCTTCACGGCAATTTGCAGCTTTATGGGGGAACCGCCCATTGCTTGCGCGCCCATCGCTCCCATCTCCGGAAACTCGTCAGACAGCATAAAAATGGAATCTCCTAGGCGCAGCTCGGCATGTCCGATCCGTCCATCTTGTCCCTTCAAACGATACAGTTCTTTGGCGCCAAACGCTTTTCGGTAGAAAGCGATTGCACCATCAGCATCGCGCACCGACAGATATGGGGTGAGGGTATGAGTGCCTTTTGGAATCGGCGCCGGTTTCTTATGGCTTTGTCTCTTAGTCGCTTTCTTCACGACTTTCTTTTGCGTGACTTTCCTCTTCGCAGACTTCTTAGAAGGGGGTTTTTTCTTCGCGGTTTTCTTTGCGGTTTTCTTCTTTTGTGCCATGGATAAATCTCCAGGTGAGATGCTCAAACTGCTAGCTTAGCGCAGACCGAGAAACGGTCAATCGGGATGCTTGGAAAAGCTGATGCTAGGCGGGGTGAATAGTCTGAGGAGGGGACCATGCTGCGCGTTGCGGTTATCAATGACTACATGGGGATTTTTGCAGAGATTGCCGACTGGTCGCCTCTGGAGGGCCTTGCGAAGGTCGATTTCTATACTGATCATATTGCGGACGAAAAGGCGGCTGTCGCAAGATTAGAGGTCTACGATGTGATAGTAGCTGAGCGCGAGCGGACCCCCTTTACGCGTTCACTGTTCGAAAGGTTGCCCAATCTGAAGTTGCTGGTGACCACTGGGGGGGTGAACTGGTTGATTGATCTCGAAGCGGCGAAGGAATGCGGCGTAACGGTATCTTATACGGGTGGCGCTCCTGGTGCGGCACCGGAATTGACTTGGGGGTTGCTACTGGCCCTTAGTCGACGCATTGCATGGGACCATGCTCATGTACAGGCTGGTGGCTGGCAGACAGCTCCAGGGGTAAGCATTGCCGGAAAAACCTTGGGGCTTATCGGTCTCGGACATATTGGCCGCCAAATGGTGAAGTACGCTAAAGCCTTCGATATGAAGGCGATGGCTTGGAGTCCGAATTTAACGACAGAGCGGGCAGAGGTTGCCGGAACAGTACGGGCGGACTTAGAAGAGGTGATGCGGTCCTCCGATTTTGTTTCTGTTCATATGGTGTTGGCTGAAAGCACACGTGGGTTGATCGGTGCCGCTGAGTTGGCATTGATGAAGCCGACAGCGTATCTCATCAATACGTCGCGCGGGCCACTGGTGCAGGAAGACGCGTTACTCACAGCGCTCAAGGCCAAAAAAATTGCAGGAGCCGCGCTGGACGTATTCGATACCGAGCCATTACCCAAAGAGCATGAGTTCCGCAAAATAGACAATGTGGTGATTACGCCGCATACCGGTTACATCACCGATGAACAGTACAAAGTATTCTTCGGCGAGGCGGTGGAAAATGTGCTGGCCTTCGCACGGGGTGCTCCAATCCGAGTCATGACCGACAACAACATGATTGCGGCGTTGAAGGCCAAATGATAAGGGGCTAGGTTTGCGCCCTAATTTGAGAAGGGAAAGCCATGCCAGCCAAACCAGCCGTAAGATTACATTTGGACCGGGATGCCGATCACGCTCGCCTTGTCGTTGAAGATGATGGCAAAATCACATCAACCGATATGAGTGTGGGGCAGTTGCAGAATTTGGCGACCACTGCGCATACCATTGCGGCTCAACTCCAAAATCAGCAAAACGGGCGCGGTCATGACATATCGCATATGGCGCGAACCGTTGCATTGGAATGGACCGTATTGGAAGATTCAAATGCGCCAGGCTCTATGATCTTTGCATTTCGCACGGCAACCGGGTGGCTTGGATTCGAATTGAATCGAGGTCAGCTGGTGGAATTGTCGGAAAAGTTGCCGGATGCTTTGAAGGAGTCGGCTGCACGAACGCCAGTAGTCTAAAATTGGTCGTTCGAAAATGCGAAGGGCCGCCCGTCTCTACATGACGTGGCGGCCCTCCTTACTTCGGGTCGTCTTGATTAATGTGCGTGAGAAGTTTCGGCGAGGTCTTTATCGATTTCAGCCAAGACATCGTCGGTCAATGTTGGTGCGAACGTTTGAAGAGAGCGCAAGCTCATGCCGCGTGCTTGTTCGATCTGCGGATTGCTGATGAAGTCAGGGATATGCTTTTCCAAAACTGCCTTTGAATCGGGATTGTCTAAGAGTTCCCCCACCTGAGAATCTACCGACATATCGGCAGCCCAAGCGGACGTGACGGCAAACGTCAAAGTGATTGCGGTGCTCACGATGCCCCGTACAAAATTCGTTCTCATAAAAATATCTCCAGAAGATGTGTTGGGTAATGAACGGCCCCTAGCGGTTCTTGACTGTTCGAGGCTTTTATTAATCTTCGGTAGTCTAATTCCAGACGCAAAATTTTCCAATATGGTGAAAGTGGCTCTGAATCTGACTTAGGCGCCAATAAGCGTCGCGTATTCAGATTCCGTCATAATCTTGACGCCGTGGGCCTGGGCCTCTTTCAGCTTTGAGCCGGCGCCCGGTCCTGCTACGACAATATCGGTTTTCTTAGACACCGATCCCGCCACTTTGGCCCCCAAGGACTGGGCTTGAGTTTTTGCCTCACTCCGGCTCATGGACTCCAGGGATCCCGTAAAGACGATGATTTTGCCGGCAATGGGCGACGAAGCAATAGATGGTCTAGCAGTTGGCTCGATTGTGATTTGCTGAAGGAGCGCACTGAGAACATCTTGGTTGTGAGTTTCGGCGAAGAACGAGATCAAATCGGTTGCGACTGAACTCCCGATCTGTTCGATGTTAATGAGATCCTTATAGGCATCAGAATCTTCATCTTGTGCAGCAATCATAGCATCTCGCCACGCCTCGTATGTACCGTAGGCTTGCGCGAGCAAACGTGCAGTCGCTTGTCCAACTTGGCGAATGCCAAGCGCAAAAATAAACCGCTCCAGTGAGATTGTGCGACGACTGTTGATGGAGGCGAAGAGATTTTCGGCCGACTTAGCCCCCCAGCCCTCCCGTGCTCGGAGGGGGGTTAAAGATATTTTATCCCGTTCCGAAAGTGTGAATATATCGGCAGGGCTGGCGATGGTGCCGTCGGCAAAGAGAGTTTCGATATGCTTCCCTCCAAGACCTTCGATATCAAAGGCATCCCGTGAGACAAAGTGCTTCAGTCGTTGCATGGCCTGCGCCGGGCAAATAAGGCCCCCTGTGCAACGACGTGCTGCCTCATCGTCCTCACGTATAGCAAGGCTTTCACAGACCGGGCACGTTTTGGGAAAGGTATATGGCACGCTGTTTTTAGGTCGTTTGTCCACGATAACTTCAACGACTTGTGGAATCACATCTCCAGCGCGTTGAATGTGAACAGCATCGCCTACACGGATATCCTTACGGGCAATTTCATCTTCATTGTGCAGCGTGGCCCGGCTCACCACAACGCCTCCGACGGTTACAGGTGTCAAATGGGCCACCGGCGTTAGAACACCTGTTCGCCCCACTTGAATTTCGATTTTCTCTAGAATTGTTTCGGCGCGCTCTGCGGAGAATTTGTGTGCGATAGCCCAGCGGGGGGCTCGGCTGACAAACCCTAGGCGAGACTGTAAGTCCTTGCGGTTTACTTTATAGACGATACCGTCAATATCGTAAGGGAGCGTTGCGCGTTCCTCTCCGAGTTTGCGGTAGGCGTGAAGCATTGCCTCGACGGTCTTGCACCGGGTTGTGCGTTCATTAACAGGAAATCTCCACTGCTCCAGTTGCATCAGGAAATCCCAGTGAGTCTTCCATTCAGCACCTTCAAGCGCCCCATAAGCATAACAAAAAATTTGCAGGGGGCGTCCGGCCGTGATTGCAGCATCAAGCTGGCGGAGCGACCCCGCAGCAGCATTGCGCGGATTGGCAAAAACCTTAGCGCCTTTCTCTTCCTGGGCCTCATTCATGGCCTGAAAGTCGCTCTTCGACATGTATACTTCGCCGCGCACTTCAATAAGGGCGGGAACATTGCCCGTGATGACTTGGGGCAAAGCCTTGATGGTTTTGAGATTGGCGGTAATGTCTTCCCCGACAATGCCGTCGCCGCGAGTGGCGGCCACGGTGAGTTTACCTTTTTCGTACCGCGCTGAAAAAGACACTCCGTCAATTTTGGGTTCGGCGGTTACTTCAACGGGTTCATCCGGCTCCAGTTTCAAGAAGCGGCGAATGCCATTTATAAAGTCGGTAACGTCTTCTCCTGTAAAGGCGTTGCCGAGGGACAACATCGGCACGGTGTGTGTTATCTTTCCAAACCCACGTGCTGGTGCTGCGCCGACGTTTTTGGTGGGGCTGTCTGCGCGCGCGAGCTTCGGAAAATGCTGCTCAATGGCGTCGTTGCGCGCTCGAAGGGCGTCGTAGGTCGCGTCGTCTATTTCAGGGGCGTCATTCTGGTGGTAGGCGATGTCGTGCGCAAAAATCTCTTCGGCCAGCGCTTCGAGTTCTTCCTTCGCTTGTTTTTCCGTCAGATGCTCAACAGCGATATCTCGTCTTAATTTTGTCACGAAGCGGCGTCCATCAAACTGTCGGCAGCAGCGCGCGCTTGATCGGTGATGGTCTCACCTGCAAGCATACGTGCTATTTCCTCGCGGCTTTGCTCAGTCGTTAGTAGACCTACTGCGGTGACGGTTGTGCCTCCACGAGATGTCTTGCTGACACGCCAGTGGTGGTCCCCCCGCGCGGCAACCTGCGGGGAGTGGGTCACGACCAGCACTTGAACGGTTCCAGATAGCTTCGCGAGGCGTTCGCCCACCGCGCTGGCGGTTGCGCCGCTAATGCCGGCATCCACTTCATCGAAGATCAGCGCCGCGCGGTTTTGACTGCCGGCCAGAACAACTTTGAGCGCAAGCATGAAGCGTGCGAGCTCACCGCCAGAAGCGATTTTGTTTAAAGGCCCGGGCGGGAGGCCCGGATTGGTTGCGACTTCGAAGATGACTTTGTCGAGACCGGTGCCGTTCCAGGTCGCTTCGGATTTAGGAGCAACAACGGTTCTAAAAGCGGCTTTATCCAACTTGAGCGGTGGGAGTTCTTTGGCAACTAGCTTGTCCAGAGTCCGGGCAGCATCCTGGCGAGCTTTGCTGAGTGCGCTAGCAGCCTTTTCGTAGGTCAAGCGCGCAGCCTTTTCCGCAACGGCGAGGCGCTTCACCGCATCGTTGCCGCTGTCGAGGGCGGCAAGGCGCATGCCGAGGAGGTCCATCACTGTAGGTAGGTCGTCAACCGCACAATTGTGTTTGCGAGCGATGGCTTTGAGAGCGAAGAGTCTCTCTTCTGCCCGTTCTAGCCCGGCGGGGTCGGCATCGAATACTGCACCTACATTATCTAGTTCACGGAACGCCTCTCCTGTTTCGATGGCAGCGCGTTCCAATGATTGGCACAGGGTATCCAGGCGACCTTCGGCGAGAGGGGCAACTTTGGAAAGGCGAGTGAAGGCCGTACGTAAGGCGGATTCGACGTCCGCATTGTCGGTGACCGCATTGCGGGCGTCTGTAAGGGCCTGAAGGATTTGTTCGCCATGACGTAGGCGGGATCGAGTTTGGGTGAGGGCGGCTTCCTCACCGGCTTTTGGTGCGAGGGCTGAGAGTTCCGTAACCTGGTGGCGCAAATTGTCTTCTTCGTTGAGAGCTGAGGCGAGATTGTTTTCAGCTGCTTTTAGTTCTTCGGCTGCAGTGTGCCAGGTGGTCCATGAGTTAGCGCAGGCACGATCAAGGAAATCGCCGGTTTTGGCAATTCGATACGCATCGAGCGCGGCTAGATGCGTTGCCGGATCAAGAAGGCCGTGTGATTCGAATTGACCATGAACTTCAACGAGCAAATCGCCTACAGTACGCAACAAGCCGACGCTGATCGGTTGGTCATTAATAAAGGCGCGGCTGCGACCATCGCTTCCTACTGAGCGGCGCAATGTCAACATATCGTCAATAGCAATATCGTGCTCCGCCAAGCATGCATTGGCTGGATGGTTATCTGCGACTGAGAACGAGGCTGTGACGGATAGTTTGTCGGCGCCAGAACGGATTAGTCCGGCATCGGAGCGGCTGCCAAGCGACAAGCCCAAAGCATCAAGAACAATAGATTTGCCTGCGCCGGTTTCTCCCGTAAGAACACACAGGCCCGGTGCAAAATCAACATCCAGTTTATCGACGACAACCACATCGCGTATGGACAGGTGCGTCAGCATGCGACCCTCACACCGGCAGGCGGTGATTTGCGGTTGTGCCTGGCACGGACGACCCGCGCTCTACCGAATATTGTTAACGGGAGGCGTGTCCTCGACATTTTGCGTATCTCTTGCGCCGGGCTCGGCGGCCACCTGACTAGAGCGGTCGCCTCCGAGCAGTGCATACGCATCGCCGTACCAATTTGTTTCGGGGAAGTTGTAGCCAAGCACGGCAGCGGATTTACGTGCTTCATTGGGCAAGCCCAAAGCTGTGAAGGCTTCGGACAATCGGTATAGCGCTTCGGGCACGTGACTTGTGGTGCTGTAGTTTTCTACCACGTTCTTAAAGCGGTTAATCGCCGCAAGAAAATGGCGTTGGTTGATATAAAACCGGCCAACTTCCATCTCTTTGCCGGCCAAATGATCAAGGGTGAGGTCCAGCTTTAAACGGGCATCACGACCATAGGGCGAGGTGGGAAAGCGGGTGATGACGTCTTGCAGGCCCAACATCGCCTTTTGAGTCATTTCCTGATCACGGCGTACATCGGCGATTTGCTCGTAATAGCAAAGAGCTTTCAGATAGTAAGCGTATGCCACATCCCGATTGCCGGGGTGGACAGAAATGAACCGGTCAAGGCGGGTAATCGCCTCGTCATACTGGCCCGCATGATAGTGTCCGTACGCGGACATCAGCTTTGCCTTAGTCGCCCAGACGGAGTACGGATGTTGACGTTCGACTTCGTCAAAAAACACAGCAGCATCAACGTAGCGGCCATTATCTAGGTAAACTACGGCCTGACTGTAGATGTCATATACGCTTTGTTCGATGTATTCGTTTTCGTTGTCGCTGGAACAAGCTGACAACGCCAGGATGGCGAACGCGAAAACGGCTGGTCCGGCGATTTTCCGCTGCAGGGTCGAAAGGGTTGATGTCACGCTTTGGGCCATGGATTCCAGATACATTGACTATGGTTGGGACGATCTTGAATTTAAACTATGCCGGATTCCACCGTGGGACAGCCAGCCAGCGCAGTATACCACGCTCAGGCAAACTGTCACGCCGCCCAAAGCCTGTAGGCAAGGTGGGTTAGGCGTAGGCCACCATATCAGGTTTATGGCTCTCCCAAATGGGCCTATTGGCCGTGGTTTGCCACAGATCGACCATTTCCCAGCAAGAATCGTCGGCATAAACCTGTCGCATCAAGCTGGCGGTATCGGCGTGGCTCGAACATCGGCCGGTAAAGTGACCAATGATCGGATGGCCGGTCAGATAGAGGTCTCCTACGGCATCCAAGGCTTTGTGACGGGCAAATTCATTGTCGTGGCGCAGGCCGTCATCATTCAGAATCCGATCACCATCAACAACTATAGCGTTATCCAGGGTGCCGCCGCGTGCCAAACCGGCTTCACGCAGGGCAGTTACGTCGGAGAGTAGCCCGAAGGTGCGGGCTTGGCTTAGTTCCGTTTTGAAATTTTCGCGTCCGACCTTGAATGAGCAGCTTTGTCGACCAATTGCAGGCGCGCTGAAGTCGATATGAAAGTCGATAAGCAGGCCCTCATCGTGCGGGCCGAGCGCCACCATCTTATTTCCGTTGAAATATGACTTGCGACGGAGAATTTTTAAAGCTCTGCGGGGTTCGTCTTGCTCAATCACCCCGGCGCATTCGATCAGGAAGACAAAAGGTAAGGCGCTGCCGTCCATGGCGGGCACTTCGGGACCATTTATCTCGACAATAGCGTTGTCGATTTCGGCTCCGCAAAACGCCGACATAAGATGTTCTACCGTCGCGACACCGATGCCATTTTGGTCGGCAATTACGGTGCACATGCGGGAATCAACAACTCGAGACCACCGAGCTTCGATAATGGCCCCTCCTCCGACGAGGTCTACGCGCTTGAATACAATGCCGGTTCCAGGCGAGGCCGGATGAAGCTTCATGGCCACGCGGACACCGGAATGCAAACCGACGCCGGTACAGCCGATCGACGATTTGAGAGTTTTTTGAAACACCGGGATTCGAGTATCGCTGGGTGTGGAATTGGCAAACGAAGCGCCATAGGCGCTGGGGGTATTAGCGTCAAAAGTCATATCACCGATCTTTCTACACGCGCTGTGCCGACACCGTCGCCAGCATCAGCACAGCAGCCATTCTTGTGTAGCAACCCCCGAGACCGTGCTACATGCGCATTGTTACAAATTGATGCATATTTACAAGGGCAAATTTGTGGAAAAGCAGTATTTTGCCAGCCTTTTATCATGCGGCCAGCCTTGAAGTGGCCACATTCTTTTGTGTCACCAGAGAAACTCAGGGGGGAGCAAATGAAGGGTTATATCAATCGACAATCCGTATGAGAGTGTTTTCATCTGTTGAGAGCCTCGGCTTCAGATGGTCCTGATGCACTCTGAAGTGCCCCCCTGATTTGTCCTCTGCACTTAAGTTGGGGTGAAACAGGCCGCTTTACCGGTGTTTAAAGACTGGTTTTCGTTTTTCCAAAAAGGCGGTCATGCCTTCTTTACGATCTTCAGTACCGAAGGTGGAATGGAACACACGGCGCTCGTAGTGAAGGCCTTCCGCCAAGGTAGTTTCGTAGGCCCGATCAACGGCTTCTTTAGCGATCATGACGATGGGCATGGACTTGTCGGCAATAAGTTGCGCAACCTTAACGGCTTCGTCGATGAGGTCCGCCGCAGGAACAATGCGGGCGACCAATCCTGCGCGTTCAGCTTCCTCAGCGCCCATGTTGCGTCCGGTCAAAACCATGTCCATCGCCTTCGATTTTCCGATGACACGAGTGAGGCGCTGAGTGCCGCCGGAGCCTGGGATGGTGCCGAGATTGATTTCCGGCTGGCCGAATTTTGCAGTGTCTGCAGCAATAATCATGTCGCACATCATGGCGAGTTCACACCCACCGCCCAGTGCATAACCGGCGACAGCGGCGATCACGGGCTTGCGGCACTTGGTTACGCGCTGCCAGCCGACCGTGATGAAATCTTTCAGAAAGGCATCCATGTAGTCGAAGCCCACCATCTCTGAAATGTCTGCGCCCGCTGCGAAGGCTTTTTCACTGCCGGTCAGGACGATGGTGCGAATGTTTGGATCGTCGTCGTACACGTCCAAGGCTGCACCAAGATCACGAACCAGACCTTCGGCCAGGGCGTTTAAGGTTTTTGGCCGGTTTAGAGTGATCAGGCCGACATTACCGCGGGTTTCGACGAGGACGTTTTCGTAGGACATGAGTGTTCCACTTACAGACTTATTTGGAGAAATGTGTTGGAAGGTATGTTTAGAGGCAAACCGTGGGGGTTTCAACGCCCCGGTTTTATAGAAAAATCAATATCTAGAGGGTGTTTCAGAGCGTTACTTCTATGATTTATCCTATTATGGCGACTTCTTAGAAGAGGTGTAGGAAACCGCTCCATAAATATTCACTTAGAAGTCTGCCACTAAATTGGCTGTAACGCGGCGAGCTTTATTGGGTGCGTATGCACCCGACGATGAGACTGTCCAGTCGTAACTATTGGTGACGTTATAAACTTGAACTCTTGCTGAAGCCGAATGCCCATACAATTTGAAATTATAACGGGCGCCGAGGTCGAGCGTTGTTGTCGATGGTAGTTTCAAGGTGTTCGCGCGGTTGGCGTAGACCGGACCGTCCTGAACGACCGCGCCGGTGAGTGAAAATCCCTGCCATTCCTTCGGGCCGTACTGCACATTCAGACGAATGTTCCGGGACGGACGCGCGATTGGAATATTGCCAATAACTCCCGCTGTAGATAGAGCGCCTTCGATCCGAGCCCGCAAAAGCATCGCGCCGGCAACGACCGTCAAGCCGGGCAGTGGCTGTCCGGAGAGCGACAGTTCGATCCCGCGATGGCTAACATTCCCGACGTCTCGAAAGAAGTTGGAGGCATCACGCTCAAAGAACGGTTTAGTGACTTCAAACACTCCGGCGATAAGTGAGAGATTCTGCGTAATGCTGTAGCGCAGTCCGGCATCAATCTGTTCTGTGATGCTTGCGGGTAGTGCTTCGCCGCGATTAACCGCGTTATCTGGGGCTATACCGGATTCTTCCAATCCGCGGGTATAGCTTGCGTAAAGGGCCGCACTCTTCGTTACATTGACGGCAAGGGTGGCATTGTAAAGCCACGGCCTGCTCTTTGCTTTAGCCTCGGGTGTTCCCGTCTGGTTCACTTTACGATTATAGAAACTTTTTTGAACGCCGATGCTGAACTCGCCAACGTTATGCCACCGTCCGACATACGAAATGCCGGGCGTGACTTGAAAAACATCGTCGCGGCTGCGCGGTGATAAGTTATAGGTGGGCTCAGGAAGGGGATTGTAAACTCCAATCTGTGCGGCGCCGAATGAAACACGGTCACTTCCGCCGAACCGCCGCAAAACGTCGCGCCCTTTTACCGAGATATGAAATGTGTGCTGACGGGCACCCTCGTTGAACAGGCGAGAGACACGAACCTCGCCCGATGTGGAGTCGGCAAGCTGCGGCTGACTTTGGAGAATTTCAAGCTGAGCGGTGGAGTCGGGTTGAATATCACGAAAAAAGATAACGTATTCGGACCTGAGATCATTGATCGATCTAAAAAGCCCGGCTCTTATACGCCAGCCGTCGGCAGGCACTGCATTGATCAGGGTTCCAAAATTGTAAACGTCGCGGTTGCGGTCAGCCCAGTTCTGCCCAAAGTAGACTGAACGATCATAGCGGGGCGGAGGATATGCGCCGCCGCTGAACAACAAGGGCTGGGCCTCACCGTCTTTGCCAATCAATCCCATGCCGAAGGCGACGACGTCGACTGAATCACTTGGTGTCCACTCAAGCAGTGTCGAAAAGGAGTAATTTGCGAAGGGCGCGCGCCAATCGTATCGCCTACTTCCCACGGCTGCATTGAGGATTGCTCCAAGCTTGCCGGCAATAACCGGAGTCTGAATTTCACCTTCGACTTCGGCGCTGTTATACGGACCGTATTTAAATTCAACGCTGCCCGCTACGTGATCACCTGGCCGCTGCAACTGTATATCGGCGATCCCGGTAGGGGCTGGAAAGGCATAGGACTGTGCACTGAGTCCCACTCGCATTGTGGTACCGTTGTCGATGCCACCGCCCCATCTCACCTGCTGGTCGAAGTAAAGTCCATCGATCCGAATATTACCGGCTTGCTGCGGACTGAATCCGCGAGCGCTGGATTCGCTGTAAAGTCCAACATTCTGATCGCCGATGGAAACGCCGAAGGCGTCCTCGGCTGAAGTGACGGCATTCTCACTTGCGCGCTGGGCTATCGCCGGTGGTGCAAACAACAATAGAGCGACAGATGCACTCGCAAATAATTTGTTTTTTGGCACTCGACTTCCCCCGAATCTACGCTATCAGCGACAATACGAAAGCCGCCAGACGAGTCCTAACAAATTTTCTGGGGCCGCTTTCATTTACCCTTTCATTTACCTGTGCTGCGCGAGTGAAAAAATTGGATGTGGGGTATTTTTATGCGGCGGATGTAATAAAGGCCCGCATCCTGTGGGAGCGGGCCTTTATCTTTTTCAGGTGTCGTCAGATAGATGGAGCGTCACAAGTAAGTATTTTAGATAAAAATCCTGTGACGCCGCACTTTCTTTTAATTGCTCGGAGTGCCTAGTTAGCCTGCCGACGCAGAAACGCCGGGATTTCAAGCTCACCTTCGTCATGGGTAGCGCCAATGCGGTCTTGCGGACCGACAGAGATGTTCAGCGTACCGGGCTTGTCCACTCTGGTTTGTGGTTCTGACGTTTGTGGTTCACGCGCCATAGACGCTTCCTCGACCTTTGGCTTAGACGTTAGGCTGCGGTAGCGGCTGAACAAGCTGACCCGAGCTCCGTCTGGCTTAGCCTCAGTCGGAGGCTCCGCCACTGGCGCTGCCATCTGAGTAGGTGTTGCGCGCGCTGCTGGACGCGGTTCCGGTGCCGTCAGCGGCAATGACGGATTGGTATCTTCCGATTCAGAAGTTTGGCGCGGAACCATAGGGGCCGCGTCTGGTTGCAGTTGCTCTGCTCTGGGTTCGACCGGAGCTCTCGGGACAAACACATCCCGCTGACGTTCCGCCAAGGTTGGACCGGAAGGCGCCAAGCGGGCCGTGGCCGGAGGAGACGCTTTTGCAAGCGCTTCGGTGATGGCTTCAGTTTGAGACTGAGGCGCCTGTGAGATCTTAGGAGCCTCTTGCATCGGGGCGGTGTCGGTTGTCGGTTCGTCGAGGTCAGCAATCGCATCTTGTGCGCTTTCCTCAGCATGTTTGGCCGCCGCCGTCATTTCGGCCAATGCTTTCTCTTCAGCCTCTAAGTCCGTCGCTCCAGTGGCAGGAGCCAGGGTGGGGCCGCCAAAACCAAAATGCCCAAAAGTCGGTTGAGGTTGTTGCGCAGACTTGGTGGCGACAATCGGCGAGCGAGCCGTCGGTGCAGCAGTGCGGATTTCCGGCAGACGCCGGCCAACGGCACGAACCTCTGGACGGGTCGGCATGGGACGAGGTTGAGCGCCGGCCTCGGACTCAATGCCTGTCGCAACCACAGATACGCGGATGCGGCCTTCCATCTGCTCATCGAAGCAGGAGCCGAAGATGATATGTGCTTCGGATTCAACTTCGTCGCGGATACGGTTTGCAGCTTCATCGACTTCAAACAGCGTGATGTCTGCACCGCCCGTGATGTTGATCAGCACGCCTTTAGCGCCGCGCATGGAAGTTTCTTCCAGTAGCGGATTGGCAATGGCGGCTTCTGCCGCATCGAGCGCACGGCGCTCACCTTCTGCTTCGCCAGTGCCCATCATGGCGCGGCCCATTTCCTTCATGACCGTTCGAACGTCGGCAAAATCCAAGTTGATCATGCCCGGCATCATCATCAAATCAGTGACGCTGCGCACACCGCCGTGCAACACATCGTCGGCCATCTTAAAGGCGTCGGCGAAGGTCGTTTTTTCGTTTGCCACTCGGAACAAGTTCTGGTTCGGGATGACGATGAGAGTGTCCACATACTGAGCCAGTTCCTCGATGCCCGCTTCGGCAAGCCGCATGCGGTGAACGCCTTCGAACTGGAAGGGCTTCGTCACGACGCCGACGGTCAGCACACCAAGGTCGCTTGCCGCTTTGGCGATAACTGGTGCAGCGCCGGTGCCGGTGCCACCGCCCATACCGGCCGTGATGAAGGCCATATGTGAGCCTTCAAGTTCCGCGGCTATGAGTTCGACAGCTTCCTCGGCTGCGTGACGCCCGATGTCTGGGCGTGCGCCAGCGCCGAGGCCTTGTGTGGTATCGCGGCCAAGCTGGATGCGGCGGTCGGTACGAGATGACGCGAGGGCCTGAGCATCGGTATTGGCGACAACGAAGTCGACGCCCTCCATGGCGCTCAGGATCATGTTGTTAACGGCGTTACCGCCGGCGCCGCCGACGCCGACGACTGTGATGCGCGGCTTTAGCTGCGCGTCAATTGTGGTCTTAGGTACGGTAATGTTGATGGTCATTTGCAGCCTCCAAATATTTCTAAGCTCGTTGCAACGATTGAGTGATCGATCACTCTTATTGTTTTCGGGTTTCGCAGGGCTGGTGGACCGGTCGATCGCCCCACAACCCGTTTCGTTGGTCTGCTCTCCAGCATTAAAAGTTCTCCTTTAACCACTGGCCAAGGCGGCCAAAGGAGTTTTTGTTTTTGGCGGCTTGCATCACCGCATAGTCTGGTCTCGTAACGTGTTCCCGCAGGCCATAACGCAGCAGGCCGGCGGCGGTAGAAAAGGCAGGACCCGAGACAGATTCGGGCAGGCCGCGGATCATCTTTGGACGTCCAAGGCGCACTTGTTTGTCGAGCACGAGTTCAGCGAGGTCACGAAGACCTTCGAGTTGGCTGGCGCCACCGGTTAGGACGACGCGGCGGCCAGCAGATTTACCAAAACCGGAAACGTCGAGATGACTCCGGACCAACTCAAGAGTTTCTTCCACACGGGCCTGGACGATCTGCACCAGCATGGATTTCGGTACTTCGTTGGCGCTGGTTTCATCATCTTCGCCGACGAGAGGAACCTTGATGAGGTCGCGCGCGTTTGCGGGCGCTTGCAGAACGCTGCCATGAACGGTCTTGAGGCGCTCTGCTTTCGCAACTGGAGTGGACAGGCCTTTGGCAATGTCACCGGTGATGTGCTGACCACCGACGGGAATGGTTTCGACAAAACAAACATGGCCTTCCGTGAACACGGCGATTGATGTTGTGCCGCCGCCCATATCAATGATGGTGCAACCTAGGTCTTTTTCGTCCTCGACAAGGCAAGCAACACCGGAGGCATAAGGCGAAACCACGCGCTCGGCGACGTCGAGGTCGCAGCGCTCGATAACGGAGCCAAGATTTCGTGAAGGCCCGAGATCAGCGGTGACGAGATGAATATTCACGCCAAGCTTGCCGCCGTACATGCCGCGCGGATCAATGATGCCATTGCTGCCATCAATGGAATATCCGGTCGGGATACAATGAATTAATTCTCGATCATTGGGGTCAAATTGTGAGCTGCCATGGTCAAGTACTCGGCGTACATCTGCATCGCGAATCTGATGTCCCGCAACTGCAAGTTCGACGTCCACGCGAGTGGACTGGGGCCCGCCGCAAGACATGTTCACGAACACCTTGTCGATGCGCTCGCCCGCCATCTGCTCAGCGGCATCTACGGCCGCGCGAACGCCAGCCTCGGCTTCATCCAGATTTGTGACCTGACCGCATTTCATGCCGCGGGAACGGTGATGGCCGACACCGACAACTTGGAAATCGTCTTCAGCACCCATTTTGGCGATGAAGCAGGCGACTTTAGTGGTGCCTACGTCCAAAGCCGCGATGATGCCATTACGTGGAATGGTTTTAGTCACGGTGACGTCGCTCCTTCTGCTCAAAACTTGCAACTTTGTTCAATAGCCGCATAGCGCCCTCAGGTTTCTTGCTGCTTGCCGGTGTCTGGCATTTTTATGTTCGACGATCCGGCCGGCATCGGTGATTCCTCGGTGTGTTCGTTAATCCGAACAATCAGTTGTCCGTCGATACGCAGATCGATGAAGGAGATGTCTCTTTCAAGAATTCGGTAGTCACGCTCAAGATCGGCCAAATGCGTCCATGAAAGTGAGACGTCGCCTTCGGGTAGTCGTACGGCGACGCCGCTCTCGTAATTGTCGAAGTGAACGTTCCATCGGCGGCCTCCGACACGCACAGCCGCGACAATTCGCGAGGCGAGGTCAGAATTGATGGCTTCTACGGTATCGAAAAATGTGGCGACCTCGCGCGGAGCGCCGGACCCAACGATCAACGGCAGTGATTGATCGGCGCCGGGTACGTCTACAATCTCGGCGCCGCTGCGATCGACCAATGTGTAGCGTTCACCACGTTGCCAAAGCGCGTAGGGCCTATATTCCTCAAGCATGATGTGAACACCGCCCGGTAAGCGGCGTTCGACCTTGGCGGTTTTCACCCACGGAAGACTTTCGACGGCTTCGCGTGCATCGGTGACATTGATTGATAGAATTGGGGCGCCTCGTTCAAGATCAAGAACCGCCAGAATGTCTTCCGGGCTGGTCTGATTTCGCCCTTCCACCGTTAAGGCTTGCAGGTTCAGTCCGGCAGAGGTCGTTGAATCCAGTGCGGCGGTGCGAACCTCGCCGAGTGCCTCTGCTGTTTTAGGCGCTAAAGGTCCGGTAATCGCATAGGCGACGCCGCCGACACCGCCGGCGAGTATCGTAAAGGCCAAGATGGAGCGGAGTCTTATGCGTCGCATTGCGCGTGCTCCACCATCCAGAGGACCAAATCTTCAAAGTTTATTCCGGCAAATGCCGCTTGCTCAGGAACAAGCGAAGTGGGTGTAAGTCCGGGCTGAGTGTTGACTTCGAGCATGTAGAACTCGTCGCCGTCGAAACGCAGGTCGGCGCGTGAGATGCCGCGACAGCCAAGAACATTGTGAGCTGTGACGGAGAGTTCCATTGCGCGGTCATAGAGCGGTTTGTCTAATTTTGCGGGTAGCTGATGAGCAGACCCACCATCAGCGTATTTTGCTTCATAATCGTAAAATCCACGGTCGGTGGTGATCTCAGTGACTGCCAGGGGTCTGCTTCCCATGACCGAGACGGTTACCTCTCGGCCGGGAATAAAGCGCTCTGCCATTATCGGATCGTTGTCGTCCAACCCCAGGTCACTCAAAGGCGGCCTGTTGTCGCCGTCGCGAACGATCTTGACGCCGACGCTGGAGCCTTCATTGACGGGCTTGAGAACGTAGGGACGTTCCATGACGTCGCCTTTCTCCGCTTCAGCGACGGTGACGATGCGCTCTTCGGCAACTGGAATGCCTGCTGAGGCAAATAGGCGTTTGGCAACGGGCTTGTCCATAGCTGCCGCCGAGGCTAGGCGACCTGAACTGGTGTACGGAATGGACATCATGTCGAGAAGGCCCTGAATACAACCGTCCTCACCAAACCGGCCATGCAGAGCGTTGAACACCACGTCGGGCTTGGCGACGTTAAGGGCGGAAACTAGAGCGCCCATGTCTCGGGTAATATCGATGGTGGAAACTGTGAAACCTTTAGCTTGAAGCGCTTTGACAGCAGCTTGACCGGATACGAGCGAAATTTCGCGCTCTTTGGAAAAGCCGCCGCAAAGAACCGTCACCTGGCGTATGGAAGAGGCGCGTCTCATCATGTGCCGCTCCCGGTGAGTGCTGCTGGGTCGGTGGCGGCAACGCCTATGCGTCTAATTTCCCAATGTAGATCGACACCTGAATTTTCTAATACGCGGCGACGAACGTCCTCACCGAGATTTTCCAAATCGGCGGCAGTGGCTGTGCCCGTGTTCAGAAGGAAGTTGGTATGCTTTTCCGAAACTCGTGCGCCGCCCATGGTCAAGCCACGGCACCCAGCGTCATCAATGAGCGCCCAGGCTTTCTGTCCTGTGGGATTGGCGAATGTGGAACCTCCGGTGCGGGCTTGTGTCGGCTGGCTTTCTTCGCGTTCACTCCGGATTTCGCGGATGCGCGCGGTGATTGTCTCTTGAACGCCGAATTCGCCTCGTAATTCCGCACCTATGAAAATCCAATTTTCATCGACGCCGGTACGGCGATATTCGAAGTTCATATCGCTGGCAGCAAGAACGCGGATGCTACCGTTATTATCAAGCGCAGTGGCGCTGACAAACACATCCTTGATTTCACGCCCATAGGCGCCTGCATTCATGCGCAAGGCGCCACCGATGGTCCCGGGAATGCCGGTGAGAAATTCAAGACCGGCAATTGCTGCATCTCGTGCCGCTGTAGCAACACTGGCATCAGCGATACCTGCCCCACACCGTATAGTTTGGCCGGCTGTGGTAAAGGTGCTGAAGGCTTTCCCTAGGCGAATGACAATGCCGGGGACACCTCCGTCCCGGACCAACATGTTTGATCCGAGTCCGATAACAGCCATCGGTACGTCATTCGGTCGAGACTTTAGAAATGCGCTCAGGTCTTCGGCATCGGCAGGTGTGAATAACACTTCAGCTGGGCCGCCGACGCGAAACCAAGACAGCTTGCCTAAATCAGCCATAGGTTCGTAGCTGCCGCGTACAGGCGGCAGACGATCCAATAAGCTGGGGCGGATCAGGCGGGCCGTCATCATGCGGCGCCTCCGACGCGTTTATCTGTTCCAGCTTCACTGATCGCGGCGAGATCGATAGGCAAAGCTTGAGCCCAAGCTGTGATATTTCCGGCGCCCAGACAAACGACGATGTCACCCGGGGCTGAGATATCATCGATCACAGCCGCTAGGTGTTTGGGCGACATCAGAGCGGTTACGGCAGGGTGCCCGTGGTCGTGCAGGCCATTCACAAGTGCATCACGGTCAAAGCCTTTGATCGGCGGTTCTCCGGCCGGATACACGTCGGCAACGATGACGTGATCAGCGTCGTTGAAGCACTGGCAAAAATCTTCGAAAAGAGCTTGAAGGCGGGTGTATCGATGTGGCTGAACCACGGCAATCACCTTTCCTTTGGTCGCAGTGCGAGCGGCCTTCAGAACGGCGGCAATTTCCACAGGATGATGTCCATAATCATCAATGATGGTAACGCCGTTCACATCGCCGACTTTGGAAAACCGGCGTTTCACGCCTTTGAATTGAGCCAAACCGGCGCGAATGGTTTCGTCCGGAATACCCATTTCGGCGGCTACGGAGACCGCAGCCAAAGCATTTAATACGTTGTGCTGTCCAAACATGGGAACATGAATGTCGGAAATTACACGTTCTCCACCGGTGACGCGTTCTGAGACAGCAGCATCAAATCGTGCGCCGGACATGTCGAGCACAAGGTTGAGGCCACGCACTTGTGCTGCCGGACTTAGTCCGTAAGTAACGATCTTACGATCTGTGAGTTGGGGCAGAAGCGATTGGACTTCCGGGTGATCAATGCACAATACGCCAAAGCCATAAAAGGGAATGCTCTCGACAAATTGACGAAACGCTCCTTTCAGTTGCGCAAAATCGCCGTAGAAATCCATATGTTCGGGATCAATGTTGGTGACAATGGCAATGGTTGCCGGCAAGCGAATGAAGGTGCCGTCGGACTCGTCCGCTTCCACGACCATCCAATCGCCGGCACCGAGGCGCGCATTCGTACCGTAGGCATTGATGATGCCGCCGTTAATAACTGTGGGGTCGAGGTCAGCGGCGTCCAGAACACTTGATACAAGTGAGGTTGTTGTTGTCTTGCCATGAGTTCCGCCAACAGCAACGGACCATTTAAGACGCATAAGTTCTGCGAGCATTTCGGCGCGGCGTACAACGGGCAGCATGGCTTTGCGCGCGGCCATCACTTCAGGGTTGTCCGCTTTCACCGCCGACGATGTGACGATGACGCGAGCTTCACCAAGATTGTCGGCACGATGTCCTATCTCGATCAGGATGCCGAGGGCTCGTAAGCGATCAACATTGGCGTTTTCGGCGATATCGCTTCCCTGCACCTGATAGCCGAGGTTATGCATAACTTCGGCAATGCCGGACATACCAATCCCGCCGATACCGACGAAATGAATAATGCCGATATCGAGCGGCATGGATTGCATTAGATAGCTCCTCGTTTCATAGGCTCGGTAGAAATAGGCGGGGGAGCGGGCGCGCGCTTTGCCGCGCGGGCGCTGGTCTCGTCGCGAATGAGGGTCGTGATAACATTGGCTAAGCGGCTGGCAGCATCCGGAATTGCGAATGCTGCGGCTGCGGTTGCGGTTTGGGTCATGGCTTTCGGATCAGCAAGTAATTCTGTCAGGCGTTTGGCAAGCGCGTCCGGCGATGCAGCAGATTGCTGTACGTGCCAACATCCGCCGGCAGCGGCTAAAGCTTTTGCATTGGCGGTCTGATGATTGTCTGTGGCATGAGGGTAAGGCACGAGTAAGCTTGGGCGCCCTGCGACGCTGACTTCGGCTACCGTGGATGCTCCGGACCGTGCGATAAGCAAGTGCGTTTCACGCAGAAGATCAGGGACGTTGTCAAAGAACGCGCGAAGCTGCACGTGAGCACCAACTTCATCATACGCGGCATGTGTACGGTCAAGTTCTTCGGGGCGGCACTGCTGTGAAAAGGTGATGCGTTGTTTTAGGTCTTCGGGCAGCCGTCGAATAGCTTCGGGAATGACATCGCTGAATATGCGCGCGCCCTGGCTGCCCCCCAAAATTAGAATACGAATTGGCTCACCCGCGACTGGCGCTACATAGGCCGTATTCCGTACGTCGGCGATAGCGGAACGTACCGGCAAGCCAGTGCGCACGAGTTTTGCTTCCTTGGGAGCTGGCCGCGTTAGATCAAACGACGTGCAAACCCGGTCGACGCGATTGGCGACAAGCCGATTAGCGCGTCCGAGCACCGCATTTTGCTCGTGGATGACAGTCGGAATACCAAGGTATAAGGCGGCGGCCACTGTCGGGAAGGAGGCGTAACCGCCGAACCCGACCACTGCCGCAGGCTCCAGTGCCGAGAGGAGTTTGCGCGCCTGGAAAAACCCGATAGCAAGCGCAAAGAGGCCCTTAACGCGGCCTATAATACCACGCCCGGCTAATCCTTTGGCGCTGACTGCGTAGCTTTCAATTCCGGCGAGCGTGCCGCCGTAAGCACTTCCGCGTTTGTCGCTGATCAAAGCGGGACGATAGCCCTGGTCCAGAAGCTCCTTCGCCAGCGCGTCCGCAGGAAACATATGGCCGCCGGTGCCGCCTGCCGCGAGCACGATAAGATTGGCAGCATCGTTTCGTTCCATCGTCATGATCCAAGTCCTTCCATGTCGCGACGTCGGCGCGTGAGGGCGAGCAACATGCCCATGCCGACGCCGAGAGCGAGCAGCGACGAACCGCCATATGAGATAAAGGGGAGGGTCATGCCCTTGGTGGGCATCATGTGCAGGCTGGACGCCATGTTGATCATGGCCTGCAAACCGAATTGTACGGCTAAGCCGCCGACTGCCAGCAGCACAAATAAATTTTCTTCGCGCGTTACCTTCATAAGCGCACGGATCACCAAGAAGGCGAACAAAGCCACCACGAGCAGGCACAGAAAGACGCCGAACTCTTCGCCGGCTACAGCGAAGATGAAGTCCGTGTGAGCGTCGGGGAGGGCTTCCTTGACACGGCCTTCGCCCGGGCCGCGGCCAAACCAACCACCCTGCTGAAAAGCACGCATCGCCTGAGTCACTTGATACGTATCGCCGGACGACGGATCGAGGAACCGGTCTACACGGTACGCGACGTGAGGGAACATGAAGTAGGACCCCACGACCGCACCGAGACCGCTCACTACGAACAGGATCACCCAAATGATCGGGAGTCCGGCGACAAAAAATTGTGCGCACCACACCGCCGTCACCACCAGGGTCATGCCTACGTCCGGTTGGCTGAGCAGGAGGGTGGTAGTGAAGAGCAACAAAATCACGGCCACGAGGTTGCCGGGGAAATCTTCGCGCACACGCTGCTCGGCGAACATCCAGGCGGTGACTACGGCAAAGCACGGTTTCATGAATTCCGACGGCTGCAAGGCCGGAAGCGGACCGAGGTCAACCCAGCGGCGTGCGCCGTTAATGTCGTCACCAAAAAGCAACGTCGCGATCATGAGAAGTAGCATGGCGGCGAAGCCAAGCGCGGCTACGCGGCGGACCCATGCGGCCGACAAGAGCGAGACCGTGAACATCACCATAATGACCAGGGGCATGAACAGAGCTTGCTTGCGGACAAAGTGAAATGCGTCAACGCCAATGCGCTCGGCTGCCGGTGGTCCGGCTGCGAGGGTAAGTAAAATGCCAATCGCTAAAAGGGATGCGACGGTAGCCAACATCCATTTGTCAACCGTCCACCACCAGCGGCCAACAGTGCTCGTATCCAGACGAGTGAGGGTGCGAGCATTCATGATTGCACCTTCGTTTGCGGCCATAAGCTGAGAACTTCATCGCGGAAGCGGTCGCCGCGGTCCTCAAAATTCTTAAACATGTCAAATGAAGCACAGGCAGGTGAGAGCAGTACTGTGGCCGGCGCTGTGTGGCGTAGCGCCGCTTGGCCTGCTTCCTCGATAGCGGTTTCAATATCTTCATACAGATCGAAGGGTACGTGTCCTTCAAGTTGATCGGCAAAATCGTCAGCGGATTCGCCGATCAGGAAGGCATGCCGGATACGTGGAAAAAGCGGTTTCAACGACGCTATTCCGCCGTCTTTCGCTTGGCCGCCTGCGATCCAGTAGATGTTGTCGTAACACAATAGCGCTTTTTCAGCAGCGTCGGCGTTCGTGGCTTTGCTATCATTTACGAACGTCGTATTGCCAACCGTTGTCACTAATTCTTGACGGTGTTTGAGGCCGGGGAAACAGAGAATGCCGGAGGCGATCACGTTCGCGGGAATGCCATGCGATAGAGCAACCGCTGCGGCTGCTGCTGCATTCTGCCAGTTATGCACACCGGGGAGCGCGGACGCAGCCTTTAAATCTAATAATGTTATAGGGCGTTGCCCGGTCGCATCCACAAGTAGGCCGTTGTCCACGTAAACACCACCGGTTACCGACTGCTTTACGGATATGGGTATGACCGTGTGAACGCCATCGGCAGTGAGATTGGCGTAAAGGGCGGCCGCATGAGCGTCGTCGATGCCGATCACAGCTGTGCGCGGATGACGCTGATCCGCAAAAATGCGCCGCTTGGCTGCGATATAGCCGCTCATGCCGCCGTGTCGATCAAGATGATCAGGCGTGATGTTGAGCAGCACTGCCGTTTCGCAAGCTAGATGAGGAACCAGCTCCAGCTGGTATGACGACAGCTCCAGAACATAGGTGCTTCCAAACCCTAAAGGTTCCAAGTCAAGCGCCGGAGTGCCGAGGTTGCCACCTACAGCAACCTTGCGCCCCGCATGGTGAAATAGATGGGCGATGAGAGCGGTTGTTGTGGATTTGCCATTTGTTCCAGTGATGCCGATCACCGCAGCATCCGGTTGGGATTCTAAAAGCAAATCAACATCACAGGTCAGCGATATCCCTGCGGAGCGAGCACGCTCTGCCATTGGATGAGGTTTGGGGAAGGTGTGCGGAACGCCAGGGCTCCACACGAGGGCGCGCGTTCCGCTGAAATCTGACTGAGCTCCGTCAAACGCGGTAAACCCGCGCGCGGTAACTTGAGCGAGCTGCGTCGGCTGATCATCCCACACGCTTACGTCGGCGCCGCCCGCACGCAGAGACTCTGCGGCAGAGAGACCGGATTTACCCAGTCCCATCACGACGACACGTTCGCCGGCATAGCGGAGTGCGGGAATCATCACGTGCGCTACCTCAACTTCAATGTCGCCAGCCCGGCAATAGCCAGGATAATGGCGATGATCCAAAAGCGAATGACAATGGTCGGCTCGGCCCAGCCCTTTTCCTCAAAGTGATGGTGCAGCGGCGCCATTTTGAAAACGCGGCGACCGGTTAATTTGAAGGAGGCGACCTGAACGATGACCGATGCGGTCTCAAGTACGAACAATCCACCGACTATGCCGAGGACAATTTCATGTTTGGTCACAACGGCGACTGAACCAAGCGCGCCGCCCATGGCCAGCGAACCAGTGTCGCCCATGAAAACCATGGCTGGCGGCGCGTTAAACCAAAGAAAGCCCAGCGCGGCTCCAACGACAGCGCCGCAGAATATGGCGAGCTCGCCGGAACCGGGGATGTAGTGAACTTGCAGATAGTTGGCGAAGACGATGTTTCCGATGAGGTAAGCGATAATCGTGAACACACTGGCCGCAATCATCACCGGTACAATGGCGAGGCCGTCTAATCCATCGGTAAGATTAACCGCGTTGCCGGCCCCAACTATGACGAAGGCTACAAAGGGGATGTAGAACACGCCGAGATCAAGCAAGACGTTCTTGAAAAAGGGCAGGGCGAGTTTTCCGGCCATATCGGGTGTGCCGGCGGAAGCAATAAAATAGGCAGCTACAGCGGCGACCATAATTTCAGCGAACAGTTTTGTCTTGCCGCGCAATCCACCGGAGGAACGACGCGTGACTTTTAGATAGTCATCCAAAAAGCCGATGATGCCGTAGCTAAGCGTGACAAGCAGTGCAATCCAGACATACTGATTAGTGAGGTCCGCCCACAGCAGCGTTGCCAGCGCAATGCCCAGCAACATCATCACACCGCCCATGGTTGGAGTGCCCTGCTTAGTGAGAATGTGGCCTTGCGGACCATCATTACGGATGGGCTGGCCGTTTTTTTGTTTAGTGCGCAACCATCGGATGATCGCAGGTCCGAATATGAACGCAACGGCGAGCGATGTTACCACGGCGCCGCCTGCCCGGAATGTCAAATAACGGAAGACATTGAGCACGGCGTATTGGTCAGAAAATTCGGACAGAAAATAGAACATCGGCTCTGGTTCCCTATTGTCCGTTAGCGGCGCGACGCGCCGGTTCGGTGCGGTGGGTCTTAATCGCTTGAACCACGGCGCCCATGCGACTGCTGTGCGAGCCTTTGACAGCAATCACATCTCCGGCCTG
>CAXBLG010000040.1:0-28855 GCA_963976395.1 uncultured Rhodospirillaceae bacterium | reverse complement strand
AAACACCATGTTGAACTAACATTCACACCGGACCACCCAATGGGGGCCGGTCATGTGCAAACCTGAATTATTTGTCTTTAAGCGTGCCTCGAATTCGCTCCAGTTTGCGGCCCGGTTTACAGCCATATCTATAAGCCGCTCCCAGTTCCGACTTGCGTCACCCGCAAAACATGCGGCAAGGACGGCGAGCGTTGCACCTGCTATGAGACGACGTAAAGGATGGATTGCGCGATCTACATTATCGCTGCTTGCAACCGTTGGCGGGGTCGAAGAAGGCTCATTCATATGGGGGGCTACAGTTGGTAAAAAAGAAGAGTAGCATTCTGTTGTGGTACTTCGCTTTATTTATATTGGATATATTGAAGCGCCGAACCGAAAAGATATAGTGGGAACAAGGGGCTATTTCCACAGGGAACTGTGAGCAAATAGCTTGCTCGGTAAAGCGTTCGCTTCCGCTGCCGGAGTTTGTGAAGGATTAGACTGAAGGTGATGGACGCGTCGACTTATGAGGGCAATGATCTAGAAGTTCTTGCCGATATGCCAAACTATTACAAGTGGATGACGGATATCTTCGCCCCGCATATTCATGGAGTTGTCATTGAATATGGTGCCGGCGTGGGAACTGTATCGTCACGGCTTTTGCCGTTTGCGGATTCACTGACACTCGTCGAACCTTCAGAAAACCTTATTAGTCAATTGAGAGAACGGTTTGTAGGTATCGATAATGTTCAGATTGCAGGCGCTAATCTTGAGACTCATGTCGCGAACCTAGAGCCTAACAGCGTCGATACGATCGTTTTGGTAAATGTTCTCGAGCACATCGAAGATGATCGAAAAGCAGTGCAAGGCCTTATGGCGGGACTACGACCCGGCGGGCACCTACTTCTTTTCGTCCCGGCACTCCAATTCCTGATGAGTAAATTAGATCGTTCTATTGGTCATTTCCGGCGGTATCACAAACCCGATCTTATCGAGAAAGTTACGCAGGCTGGCGGCAAGATATTGTCGTGCACCTACTTTGACTTGGTCGGTGTGCTCCCTTGGCTCGTTTTCAACAAGATTTTACGGAAGACCAAATTTGATCCGGGACTTATCGGGATCAATGATCGCTACGTCATTCCGGTATCTCGATCGCTCGAAAGTGTCGTTGTTCCCCCATTCGGGAAAAATCTTATTCTCGTCGCGAGAAAGCCATAAATGTCAGCATGGATACGCGCATTACTGGGTGTGGCCTTCGGCGCAGGATTGCTTTGGATCGCGCTCGCACAAATAGATTTAGAAAACGCCGCTGAGGCGTTCTTCGACGCGCAGCCATTGTATCTGCTGGCGGCGCTGGCCGTGTATTGGATTGATATTGCGTTACGCGTTGTGCGGTGGCGAATACTTCTTACGCCAATGAAGCCGCTTGATCTTCGCCAGGTAGGACAAGCTCTTATCGTCGGCTATGCCGTCAATAACGTCTTGCCGGCACGCCTCGGAGAGATATTTCGCGCCGACTTTGTTTGGCGGCAGTTCGCTGTCAGACGTTCAGCCGTGCTGGGATCTATCGTCATAGAACGGCTCCTCGACGGGATCATGGTGGTGGGTTTGTTCGCGGCCGGCTTAATGTCGGTCACGATGCCGACGGGCCAAGGAGTGCTCGTGGGTATTGCGATCACAGGGGGGGTGGGCATCGTCGCTGGAACGGCGATGATATTCGGCATCCTGATTTTTCACGAACGCTTACCGCTCGATCGTCTGCCATGGCTCAAACCTCGGATATTGGCATTGATCAGTGCGTTGGAGGTTGTGCGTGGGCCGGAGATTTTTAAGGCATTGCCGCTCTCAATTCTGATTTGGTTCGTGGAGTGCGTGACATTCTATCTCGTCGTCGCGGCATGCGGGGTGAATTTGACGGTTTCAGGTCTTTTTGTCGTTGTCGGTGCTGCATCTCTGGGGACTCTATTACCGTCGGCACCAGGATTTATCGGCTCGTTTCAAATTGCTTTCGTACTGGCCTTTGCCGCGCTTGGAATAGAAGCCCTGCCTGCAATTGTTGCCTCAACTCTGACGCAAATTCTTCTGCTAGGATCGGTTACTTTAATTGGGCTTGGAGTGTTGGCGTTAACTTACCTTGCAAACGTCAGAAAGACGCCCGTAACTTAAGCAGGGGCGCTGCAAAAGCCGAGAAGTACGAGGACTCAAGTGATGATGGATTCAGAACAACTTCGCAAAGACCGGAGTATCAACTACGTTGAATTTAATGTCGCTGATATCGGTCGTGCGAAAGCTTTTTACGGCGGTGCGTTCGGCTGGACCTTCACCGACTATGGACCCGACTACTGCGAGTTCTCCGACGGGAACATGAGCGGTGGATTTAATCCAAACGCCCCGGTGACATCTGGGGGTGGCCCACTCGTTATTCTTTATGGGGATGATCTTGAGACGTTGATGAAGAGCGTGACATCGTCCGGCGGGAAAATTACCAAACCCATTTACGACTTTCCGGGTGGGCGGCGGTTCCATTTCACCGATCCCGATGGATACGAACTCGCGGTTTGGACTGCGGCGTAAAAAAACACGTTTGAGAGCACAAAACGCGGGTTTGTGCGCACAAACTGCGTGTTTAAGTGCGCATGCACCGTTCAAAAACGGCGTTAAAAGCACGCACAGCCGCTGCAGGACCATCGGCATAGCCCCAAATTCCGGTGCAAACGGCCACAAAATCGGCGCCCGCGTGCACCAAAACCTCACAGTTTTCAGCCGTAATGCCGCCAATGGCGACGCATGGCACCGTGGTTGTCTCCGACCAAACTGACAGAATTTCGGGGTCGGGACGGGCGGTATCGGCCTTCGTTGTGGTGGGAAAGAACGCACCGAACGCCACATAATCCGCACCGGCGTCTGCGAGTTCCATCGCAAGATGTCGCGAATCCTTGCAAGTCACGCCGACAATGCCGCTGCCAAGCGCTGCGCGGGCGTCTTTATAGGGGGCATCGTCCGCGCCGATATGCACCCCATCGCAGCCAAGTTGCGCGGCTAGGTCCGGGCGGTCGTTGAGAATGAACGCCACATCGTAGCGATGGCACACCGGCATCAGCTCATTGACGGCCGCGATCACCGTGTCGTCGTCGGTATCCTTGAGGCGCAACTGAAAGCAGGCGACATCGCCCGCCGCCAAAGTCTCGTCGAGAACCTTAGCGAATGCGGGGGCGTCGGCAATGCTATCCGGCGAGATCAGATAGAGCCGGCAGCTCTGGTCAGGGGCTTGGGACACGGGCGGGGCTTCGCGCGTCAGTCCTTGCCTTTGTATATGTCGACCAAAGTGCCCAAGAGTTTCAGGGCATCTTCCTTGGACCGCTGGAACGAGTTGCGGCCAATGATAGAGCCGTTGCCCCCGCCATCGCGAATGGCTTTGGCTTCGTCGAACAGACTTTGCTCACCCTTCTTGCCGCCGCCGGAGAACACCACAATGCGGCGTCCGTTGAAGCAGCTTTGGACCACATGCGAGACCCGCTCGGTGAGAGTCGAGCGCGGGATGTTCTGGGCTTCGTACACTTTCTTGGCTTCGGGAAGGTCGAGGTGGTCGGTGGGCAGTTTGACTTTAATGATATGAGCGCCGGCGAGGGCGGCCATATGGGCTGCATAGGCGACAACGTCGAAGCCGGTTTCGCCTTCTTTGGAAACGAACTGGCCGCGTGGATACGACCACACCACGGCGGCAAGTCCCACGGATTTGGCTTCAGCAATCAACTCGCGCAGGTCGTTCATCATGTCGTAGGCCGCGCCCGAGCCGGGATATATCGTATAGCCGATGGCCGAACAGCCAAGGCGCAGGGCATCGTCCACACCGGCTGTGATGGCCTGAGTTGGAGCATCTTTTTCGCCGTTCAGGGAGTTTGCGCTGTTGACCTTGAGAATTGTGGGCACGGCCCCGGCAAAGCTCGATGCACCGTCCTCGATCATGCCGAGTGGGGCAGCGAAAGCGGAGAGTCCTGCGTCCACGGCCAGCTGCCAGTGGTAGTGAGGTTCATATCCGGCGGGGTTCGGGGCAAAGCTGCGGGCCGGGCCGTGTTCAAAACCCTGGTCCACGGGCAGGATGACGACTTTGCCTGTGCCGCTCAAACGGCCGTGCATCAATATGCGGGCTAGGTTGGTCTTGGTGCCCGGATTGTCGCTTTCATAGGCGGATAGGATCTTCTTCACCCGTGCCGAAATCTTCATGTACTGGCTGTCCTCTAATCTGGAAATGACGCCGGGCGGCGCCGGCACGTTCGAACTGGGGACATATAATGGCATGGCCTAGGGTTTGAATAGACCTGTTTCGCATCAAAGGTGTGACAAACGGTTCTGGCCCGTTAAAGGCCTGCTTTCAATCGTCGTTGACGCCCTTCCGACTCCCCCATATGCTTCATGCAGTATTCGAGAAAGACTCTCTATTTGTTTGAAAGATATTGGGAACTACACGTTGGAACAAGTTCAGGCAGCCCTTAAACATCTAGATGAAGCCGTCAGTCGCTTGGAGACGGTTGCTGCTCAGGTACAAACTCAGCTTCCGCTTGCGAAGGACGCGGTCGTTTACCAGGAGAAGCTCGCTGATCTCTCAAAACAGAACAGCCAGCTGAAAGAGTCCGCAGGTCGGGTGGCCGGGAGACTGGACGTGGCTATAGGCCGCCTCGCAGCGGCTCTTAAGGACTAGGGGAGTGTGATTTGGGCCAAGTCTCAATTTCGATCCGTGGACGACAATACTCTATTGCCTGCGATGACGGCCAGGAGGCCCATCTAGCACGCCTCGGCCGCTATCTTGATCAACGTGCCGAACAATTGGCGGCCTCGGCCGGTTCCATCAGCGATGCGCTCCTGCTGGTAATGGTCGCCCTGGTGGTGGCTGATGAACTGACGGACACGGTCGCCGAGCTGGAAAACCTTAATTCCACAGGAACCAAGGAAGCCAAGGCCAAGGCGGACGCGGAAACCGCCGGCGCATTGAAGAGTTTAGCTGATCGTATTGAGCGTATTGCTGCTCAGCTTGAAGGAGCTTAAGTTAGCTGCGGAGCTGCCCGGTTCGTAAGACCTTTGAACCCCCAGGGGCGATAAATACCGCTCGGGAGCTGTCACTCGCCGGATCTTGGTCCGGTGATCACGGCACCCACCTTTACTCGTGGCCCATTGGGAGGTCCACGGAAGGTTAACGGCCATGGTGGCTCCACTTATTTTCAGCGGCGGCGTATTCCTCATGCCGCAGTGTATAAATCCTTAGATATTTTCATTTGATACCAGGTTGAACAGGCATGGCGTCCCAGCTTTCCTCGCTCTCGGAACCCAAAGCTGTCCTGCGCCGAGCGGCACTTAGCCGGCGCCGCGAGATTCATCAAAAGTCAGCCGCATCGGCAGGCGCCAATTTGGCCGACCGCCTTTGCGGTGAAATCGACAAAGCCTATAAAATAATAGCTGGCTATTGGCCTATTGGCGACGAGATTGATTGCCGTCCTGCATTGGAGCGGCTGGCGGCCAATGGCCATCAAATCGTGCTGCCGGTGGTCGCCGGACAAGGTGAGGTTCTGTTGTTTCGGACGTGGAACCCGGGTGATCAGCTTGAAACCGGACCGTTTGGAACCTCGCATCCCGGGCGTCGCGCGTCTGTTCACACGCCGGACTTGCTTCTGCTGCCCTTGGTGGCGTTTGACCAAGTAGGACATCGGCTCGGGTACGGGGCCGGATATTACGACCGTACACTTGCGGCCTTGCACCGCGACGGTGGCGCTCTGGCGATTGGCGTCGGCTATGACGAGCAGGAAATTGAACGTATTCCCGCTGATAATCATGATCAAATCATGGATGCGGTGATGACGGACCAGCGGACCTTGTGGTTTAACAAGGCCGGATCAGGTCAACAGGATTAAGCAGTAAATTATGCGGTTTTTATATTGTGGCGATGTTCTCGGCAAACCGGGACGGGATGCCTTGGCCACTCATTTGCCGACCTTACGGGAGGAACTCGGTCTCGATTTTGTCGTCGCCTGCGGTGAAAACGCCGCGCACGGCTTTGGTATTACAGCGGCGATATGCCAGTCCCTTTTCGATATCGGGGTAGACGTCATAACGCTTGGCAACCACGCATGGGATCAACGGGAGATTATCTCTTACATCTCCGCCGAACCGCGTCTGTTGCGTCCTCTAAACTATCCGCCGGAAACGCCCGGCCAAGGTATGGGCCTGTACCGGACGAAGAAAGGCCGGCGGGTGATTGTCATTCAGGTCATGTGCCGTCTGTTCATGGATGCCCTCGATGATCCGTTCAGAGCACTGGAAGAATGCTTGGAACGCCATCCGCTACGCGATGCGGCGGATGCGATCATCGTTGATGTTCACGGCGAGGCGAGTAGCGAGAAGGCTGCATTGGGTCATCTGGCCGATGGGCGTGTATCGCTTGTGGTCGGCAGTCACTCGCATGTTCCTACCGCAGACGCTCGCATCATGCCGGGGGGGACCGGATTCCAAACGGATGCGGGCATGTGCGGACCTTATGATTCGGTTATCGGCATGAAGAAGGAGCCGGCGACGGCAAGGTTCGTCACCAAGATGCCGACGGAGCGCTTGTCGCCTGCAGAGGGTGAGGGAACGCTTTGCGGCGTGTTTGTAGAGACGAACGACCAAACAGGCCTTGCCGAACGTATCGCCCCGGTGCGTGCCGGGGGTGTTCTCAAGCCGGCTCGCCCGGAGTAAACCGGACCCATGCGTCAGAGAATTTCCGGGCTTTACCGAAGAGGGAGATGGCGCGACTCTATGCGTTGCCTACAACATTTGGTATAAGCCCAAGACTTTCTGTCATTTTATAGATTGATTGTTAATTCTAGCGGAGCGGATCTAGGACACCAATGGCTGGCCATTCACAGTTTAAAAACATCATGCATCGGAAGGGCGCGAAAGATGCCAAGCGCGCCAAAATATTCACCAAGCTGGCCCAAGAAATCACAGTGGCGGCCAAAGTGGGAATGCCTGATCCGGCACACAATCCGCGCCTGAGGGCAGCCATTACAGCGGCTAAAACCGAAAGTATGCCTAAGGACAATATCGAGCGCGCGATTAACAAAGCGGTCGGGGGCGACACGGAGAATTTTGAAGAAACACGTTACGAGGGATACGGGCCAGGAAATGTTGCGGTGATCGTCGAAGCGTTGACTGACAACCGCAACCGGACCGCTGCGGAAATGCGCACACTCTTCAATAAGAACGGTGGAAATATGGGTGAGGCCAATAGCGTCGCATTCAATTTTCAACGTGTCGGATTTATTCACTACAAGGCAGAAGCTGGCAGCGAAGATAAAATAATGGAAGCTGCAATCAACGCCGGCGCCGACGATGTGCAGTCTAATGAAGACGGTCACGACATATACTGTGAGCCCGATGATTTGCACGCGGTTCAGAAACAACTGGAAGAGGTTTTGGGCGAATCTGACACGGCGCGGCTCGATTGGCGGCCAACGGTGAGCGTAGAGGTTGGCGAGGACCAAGCTGAAACTCTGATGAACCTGCTGAATGCGCTGGATGACAATGACGACGTGCAGCGCGTTTCGGCCAACTATGAAATGTCCGATGAGGTCATGGCCCGCTTCGGCGGTTAAGACTGCGGCTAAAAGCGGAACCTCGACGTCACCGGCGCTTGCGCCGGTGGTGAGTGGAGGCGTTGTCCGTATTCTCGGTATTGATCCCGGGCTGCGGCATACGGGTTGGGGGATCGTTGAGGCCAAAGGCAATCAGCTAAGTTTTATTGCTGATGGCGTTGTGGAGCCAGCTGCGAAATTATCGCTCGCCGAGCGCCTGAAAATCCTTTTCGAAAGTATGCAGCGCATAGTGGCGACCTACGCGCCGGATGAATGCGGCATCGAGGAAAGTTTTGTGAACAAAAATCCGGTGTCTACTTTGAAATTAGGGCACGCCCGAGCAGCCGTGATGCTGGCTCCCGCAACGGCAGGCATTCCCGTGTTTGAATACAAGCCGAATTTAGTCAAGAAATCGGTGGTGGGTGCGGGGCACGCGGACAAGGGGCAAGTGGCGGCGATGATGCGCGTACTGTTGCCAGGGAGTCAGTCCGCGAGTAAAGACGCCGCCGATGCTTTGGCGGTTGCGGTGTGCCATGCTCATCACCGCGCGACGGCCATGCGGATGCCGGTCGTAAGGACAGCGTCATGATTGCCAAGCTGCGTGGGCTTTTGGACTCCACCGGCGACGGCTGGGCCGTAGTAGACGTGAGCGGTGTCGGTTACATGTTGTTTTGCGGTGCGCGCACTTTAGCGGGACTGCCGCCAAAAGGGGAAGTGGTCGAATTCGCTGTGGAAACTCACGTGCGTGAGGACCACATCCACCTTTACGGATTTTCTTCGAACGCCGATCGAGAAATGTTTCGGACCCTGACCACGGTGCAAGGGGTTGGCGCCAAGGTCGGCCTAGCCATTTTATCGGCGCTGTCAGCGCCTCAAGTTGCGCAAGCTATTGCGGCAGGAGATGCAAGCGCGTTTAAAAAAGTGGGAGGCGTTGGCCCTAAGCTGGCCGCACGTCTTGTCACCGAACTCAAAGACAAGTTGCCAGTATTTCCGTTTCCCGGAAACCTCTCTTCGGGTTCTCTTGCGGCGGGCGGCACAAAAGCTAATGGTGCCGCTGGCGCGAACATTGTTGAAGAAGCGGTGTCCGCACTTGTGAATCTTGGTTACGGTCGTACAGATGCGTATGGCTCCGTCACACGTGCGTCCCAGGATGCAGGCGAAACCGCAACACTCCCGGCTTTAATTAAAGCGTCTTTACGTGATCTAGGTGGGGCAGATGGCTGAAGCCCCTCAACCTGATCGCGTCATTTCCGCCGTTCGGCAGGAGGACGACCGCGATGCGTCCTTACGGCCGAAAAATCTTCAAGACTTCATCGGCCAGACAGCTTTGCGGGAAAACTTAAGCGTCTTTATCGCTGCGGCTGTGCAACGTAAGGAACCTCTGGATCACGTGTTGCTGCACGGGCCTCCAGGATTGGGGAAGACGACTCTAGCGCAAATCGTTGCTCGCGAACTGGGTGTAGGATTTAGGGCGACGTCGGGTCCGATGATCGCCCGAGCAGGTGACCTTGCGGCGATTTTGACGAACCTAGAAGCAAACGACGTTCTGTTTATTGATGAAATTCATCGCCTTAATCCAGCCATAGAAGAAGTGCTTTATCCGGCGATGGAGGACTACCAGCTGGACCTCATTATCGGGGAAGGGCCTGCGGCGCGCTCTGTGCGGATAGAGTTGCAGCCGTTCACCCTTGTCGGGGCGACCACGCGGTCGGGTCTTCTGACGACGCCGTTGCGTGATCGTTTCGGTATTCCATTACGGCTTGAATTTTATGATGCGGATGCTCTGGTGAAAATTGTCAGCCGCGGCGCACGAGTCCTCGGGCTCGAACTGACCGAAGACGGAGCCCTTGAAATAGCGAAGCGCTCGCGCGGAACCCCGCGCGTTTCTGGCCGTCTTCTTAAGCGGGTGCGGGATTTCGCTGCCGTGGACGGAACGCCAAAAATCAATGCTGCCATCGCCGACAAGGCGTTGCGCCGCTTAGACGTGGATGCGCTCGGCCTTGATGCAATGGATCGTCGGTATCTCGCCTGTATTGCCGAGAATTATGCGGGTGGCCCTGTTGGCGTGGAAACGCTGTCGGCAGCTTTGGCAGAAGAGCGCGAAACATTGGAAGACGTCATTGAACCTTTTCTTATCCAGCAGGGACTCATTCAACGTACTTCGCGCGGCCGCGTTCTATCGGATAATGGATACCGTCAATTGGGCCTGAAAGCTCCGGTCCGTGACGGGACGCAGTTTGATTTGCTCGCCGGCGATGAGGGGCGCGCATGACGCCCGCCCCTGTATCTCCGGCGACCGGTGTTCTGAGCGGACGAACACATGTGCTGCCGCTGCGCGTTTATTATGAGGATACGGATGCAGGCGGCATCGTCTATCACGCTAATTATCTGCGATTTGCCGAACGGGGCCGGACTGAAATGTTGCGGGCCATTGGCATTGAGTTGGGACGGCTGCGCGAAAACGAGGGTCTGATTTTTGTCGTGCGCAAAGCGGACATGGAATACTACAAGGCTGCCGTCCTTGACGACAGCTTGACTGTGGAAACAACCCTTGAGGAAATTCGCGGGGCATCTGTGGTGTTGCGGCAACATATTTTTCGCGTTGGCAGCGCGAATGTAAGCGAAGAGCTGTTTAATTTTAATGTGCATGTGGCGTGCATGGGTCCAGACGGCAAAGCTGCGCGGCTGCCAAACGCCTTGCGCGATGAGTTCGAGAAACTTCTTTAAGTTATAAGTGAGCATAGGTTCGAATATGGAAACACAAGTACTAGAAGCGGCGGCGACGGCAGCGAACGGCGGGCTGGACCTTTCGGCGTGGGCGCTGTTTCTTCAAGCGGACGTGGTGGTGAAATCCATCATGATCGTATTGGCGGGCATGTCGATTTGGAGTTGGGCGATCATCTTCGATAAGACATTACGGATGCGCACTTTGCAGCGCAAAGCAGAAGATTTCGAAGAAAAGTTTTGGTCGGGTTCTTCGTTGGAGGATCTTTTTGACCGCGTCGGCAAACGACCTCGCGAACCGATGACGGCGATCTTTGTCGCGGCTATGAAGGAATGGAAACGCTCATCGGGAAAATCGGGATTGCCGGCTTCGGGGATTGGCGCTGTGCTCAGTGAGCGCATTGAGCGTGTCATGAAGATCAGTCTCGAACGAGAGATGGATCAACTGAGTCGCCGGATGACATTCTTGGCGTCTACGGGGTCGGTCTCGCCCTTCCTTGGTCTGTTCGGGACAGTGTGGGGCATTATGAACACCTTCACCTCGATCGGCGCGACGTCGGATACGAGTCTTGCGACAGTAGCTCCGGGCATTGCCGAGGCGTTGTTCGCGACCGCTCTTGGCCTTGTCGCCGCTATTCCCGCCGTTGTGGCCTATAATAAAATTTCCAGCGACTTATCGCGCTATGCGCTGCGCCTGGAAAACTTTGCCGGAGAATTCAGCGCCATTCTCTCGCGCCAACTGGACGGGAAATAGGCGATGGCGTTCTCAACCAGTTCCGGCAACAGCGGCGCGCGCGGTCGCCGCGCGTTCGTTCCGATGGCCGAAATTAATGTTACGCCGATGGTGGATGTGATGTTGGTGCTGTTGATTATTTTCATCATCACCGCTCCATTGTTGACGACGGGTGTTGTGGTTAATTTACCGCAAACGCGCGCACGCTCGTTGCCACAAGACAATACGCCCTACCAAGTCACGGTGGAAAAAAACGGTGACATAACAATCGGGACTGAGAGTAAAGCGACACTCGAAGACCTGAACGCTAAGATTTCAGCAGCCTTGGAGGGGAACCGCGATCTTCGAGTATATATTCGGGGTGATTACGATGTCCCTTACGGATACATGATGGAAGTGGCGAGCGAAATAAGTGCGGCGGGGATCACGCAGTTGGGTTTCGTCACAGTTCCAAAAAGTGCACCTCGGTAATTTATGTATTGAGGATTGGTGACGCGTGATGTCCGGTACAATAGCAATGCAGGGACACTCGACAGAGTACGGATATGTGCTTTCGATCATACTGCACGTTGCGGTAATCGCCGTGGCTTGGACGGGTGTTCCGTTTCTTAAAAAGGATATTCCTGAGGAGTCGGCGCTCATTATTGACCTTGTGGACATTGCGGACATCACAACGGCTGCGCCGCGACCGGCCCCTGAGCCAGAGCCTGACGTAGAGCCCGAACCCGAGCCGATTACGCCTGAACCGGCGCAGGCCGAAGCACCGCCGCCGTCGGAAGTCATGCCGCTGCCTCCGGAAAAACCTGCACCACCGAAAGAGGTTGCGGAGATTCCGCCGCCGAAGGTAAAGCCGCAGCCCAAGCCGAAGCCACCGCCGACGAAACAGGACGACATCGCGTTTTTGAATAAGCTCGTCAAAGATTTGGATGATAACGAAGCGGCGAAGCCCAAGCCGCAAGTGCAGCAGGCTGAAAATCAGCAACCGAGTAATAATTTTGCGCGGACATTGTCTGATAAACCGACAATGTCTGAGCTTGATGTGATTCGCCGACATATTGAGGATCATTGGCGCATTGATCCGGGGAAAGAGGGTGTCGATGAATTGACGGTTGAAATTAAAATCAGCGTAAGCGCCGACGGAACCGTACAGGAGGCGCAAATTATCGACTCTCCGCGGTATTTCCTCGACACAACGTTTCGTACGTTTGCGAATTCGGCAAGGAATGCCGTGATGGCGGCCAGTCCGTTGCCGATCAACCCAAATAATGCGGACGCGTTCCGCGAAATGATATTAACATTTTCACCTCAAGGGCGAATCAACTAGCTGGTTTTAGTGGGTCTGACACGGGGTCGCCACAATTGTCCGGCATGTTGAGCCCGGTTATAACGCTTGGAGTACACTTAGTGAGCAAACGGGGTCTTATGCGGTACGTATTGAAGCGCACAGCTTACACGACAGTTCTTTTTATGCTGGCCGTGCTTTTCGCGGCGCCGCTGGCACAGGCGCAAGTTCGGCTGGATATAACGCGCGGGCGGGTCGAGCCGATGCCCATCGCCGTCACCGTTTTTCCGGGTGGCTCTGAAGCGACGACGCAAATGGGAAAAGATGTGAGCGCGGTCATTTCTTCAGACCTGGAGCGTTCCGGGCTTTTCCGCCCTTTAGATCAGAAAGCCTTTTTGCAGGAATTGACGTCGCTTGATGTGCAACCGCGCTTTGCGGATTGGCGCGTGTTGAATGCTCAGGCGCTGGTGCAAGGATCGGTCGAAGTGCTGCCCAATGGGCAATCGCGGGTGGCTTTCCGGTTATGGGATGTCATCGGTGGTCAGCAGATTGTCGGCCAAGCCTATGCGACGCAGCCGGAAAACTGGCGCCGCGTCGCGCACATTATCGCTGATCTTATTTACCAATCGATCACGGGCGAAAGCGGGTACTTCGATACGCGCATTGTTTATATCGCGGAAAGCGGTCCGGCCAACAAGCGCGTCAAACGTCTTGCGATCATGGATCAGGACGGGGCTAATCATCGCTACCTTACCGACGGTGCAAATCTTGTTTTGACCCCGCGCTTTTCACCGACCAGCCAAGAGATCACTTACATGTCGTACTTTCGCGACGTGCCGCGGGTGTATTTGTTCAATATTGATACCGGCCGGCAGGAAGTGCTCGGCGATTTTCCGGGCATGACTTATGCGCCGCGCTTTTCTGCGGATGGCAATAAAGTGATTTTGTCGCTAGCTACAAACGGAAACTCCGATATTTACGAAATGGATTTGCGGACGCGCCGTACGGCGCGGCTGACGGATCATCCGTCGATCGATACATCACCGTCTTATTCACCGGATGGTGATCGGGTGACATTTGCTTCGGACCGGGGCGGTAGTCAGCAAATTTATGTAATGAACGCAGACGGGTCTAATCAGCAGCGCATCAGTTTCGGAACCGAAGGGCGCCGAGGCCGTTACGGTACGCCGGTGTGGTCGCCGCGGGGCGATCTTATAGCCTTCACGCGTTACGCCCAGGGGGACGGCCAGTTCTATATTGGGGTCATGAAACCGGACGGAACGGGCGAGAGGCTCCTCGCTCAGGGCTTTCTGGTGGAAGCGCCGACCTGGGCCCCCAATGGCCGGGTGCTGATGTATTTCGCCCAATCTCCGACCCGGGCCGACGGGTCCGGTGGACGAAGCAAGCTCTTTTCGATTGACCTAACTGGTTATAATCAAAGGGAAATATTGACGCCGCAGAATGCGTCCGACCCGGCTTGGTCGCCGCTCATTCCCTAACTCTAGGTCGAGACAATCGGTAATGTGGCGGCTGGGAAACCCCGACCTAACTGTGGCTTTTTGCCCACTGCTTCTTTTTTACAACAGCGGAAATAATTGTATAGTATGGGGGTCTTAGAGCCTAGCCGGGAACGGTGAGACTATTGCGCACGTGCGAAATGCTGGTAAAAGGGTGACGCAATTGCGCTTGGTTCAAAAAACAGGCTTGTCAATTTCGCGTCGTCATCATTCGTGAACGTAGGGGACTCTACCAATGAACCTTAGATTAGTAAGCGCGGTCGCCGTTGCTTTGATGTTAGCTGCGTGCTCCACAAAACCCGTGGAACAAGAAGCTGCAGTAGCACCGCCGCCGCCGCCGCCGCCGCCGCCGCCAGCTGCCCCGTCGGGTCCGGCTGCGGATTCTCTTGAATACTTCAACACGGTAGTCGGCAATACCGTGAATTTTGATTTCGACAAATATGACCTGCGTGCCGATGCGCAAGCCGTGCTTCGTGCTCAAGCCGCCTGGTTGAACCAAAACCCCTCGCGTACCGTGACCGTTGAAGGTCACTGTGACGAGCGCGGAACCCGCGAATACAACTTGGGTCTCGGCGAACGCCGCGCCAATGCGGCCAAGCAGTATCTTATTACACTTGGTGTTGCGGAAAGCCGTTTGAAGACGATTTCCTACGGTAAGGAACGCCCGCTGTGCGTTGAGTCCAGCGAGTCTTGCTGGGGACAGAACCGCCGCGGAACATCCGTAGCGCAATAACAAAGAAAAAACGGCTCCGGTTTAATAACCGGGGCCGTTTCCTTTTGGGGCGCATGGTGCCAACTGGCTTTGGCTAGTGGGCGTATGCGCCTTATTATTGCCTGGAAATCGGGCGATAGTCTGAGGATGATACCGCATCTTGCTCGGTCCGGGCCGCCGCCCATGCGTCTGCTGGCTTAACCCGGGCCAACTTGGGAACAGTTTGCGATGAAATATTTCTCTCGGTCCGTCAATTGTACATCCAACGGCTTACGCCGGGCGACCCTGACACTGTGTGTCGGTACGGCGATTTTGTGTATGGCAGCACAAATCCCGGCGAGTGCTCAAAGCACCCGTGATCTGGCAAACCGCATTGAGCGTTTAGAGCAAGACCTACGCGACATGCAGAATAGTCCTGCTGTGTTGTCGGAGGGGATGACGCCCGACGGCGCGGCTAGCGTTCAGGTGCGTGTACTCAAACTGGAACAACTGGTCGAACAGCTAACAGGGCAATTGGAAGAATCCCGCTACCGCGTGGGGCAGATGTCGACGCAACTGCGTCAGTTGTCTGACGATATGAGTCTTCGCCTTGCGACTTTGGAACAAGCCTTAGGTGTGTCGGGGGCTGTGGCTGTCGGTCCTAATACGAATGCTGCGCCCACGTCATCGGTTGCGCGAGCTCCGTCGTCATCAGGGCCCGTCGCGAGGGCGCCTGCAGTGATCGGAGATGCACCGCTATCGCAGCCGGTGTCCTCGCAACCTCGTCGCACGCCACAAGCGGCCCCATCGGCGCAGATCGCTGCTGGATCTCCCCAGAATGTTACACCAGACGGCCAAATGGTGCTCAGGACCGATGAACAGGGTATTGCGCTTGCCGCAGACCCCAATGCACCGGTCGCGCCGCGTGTGACGGATGCGCCGCTTCCGGTTGCACCGCCGCCCAATGCCGCGCCGACCCCAGGTGCTGTTTCGACAGGACAACTTGCGACACTGCCTCCGGCCAATCGCGTCGCGTTGCCTGATGGGACGCCTAAGGAGCAATACGAATACGCCTTCAAGTTTTTAACGCGCAATGATTTTGCCAGCGCCGAAGTGGCACTGCGTGACTTCCTGGGCCGTCACCCAGAAGATCCGCTGGCGGGCAATGCTCAGTACTGGTTGGGCGAAACTTACTACGTGCGTGGTGACTATAAGCAAGCAGCGGTCGAGTTCATGTCCGGTTACCAGAAATACCCCCGGTCCAACAAAGGCCCGGACAATCTTCTCAAGTTGGGAATGTCCATGGCCAGTCTCGGACAAAAGCAAGGGGCGTGCACCGCGCTTGGCCGCATTGCCAAAGACTACGCGGATGCGCCCGATCAGATCAAAAGAGCGGCTGCAAGCCAAAGCGCTGAGCTGAAGTGCTAGTAAGGCGTTGCGTCGCTTGCAGCGAGACAGTATGGCTTTAGAGCATCCCAGCACGGGCGAAGGGCTTTCTGCAGCAGCGTTTACTTCGTCTATGGCCCAGTTTGAAATTCCGCAGGGCGCGAGGATTGCCGTTGCTGTATCTGGTGGAGCCGACAGCATGGCTCTGGCCCTGCTTCTTGCTGAATGGGCACCGGCGCACAAAGTTTCTCTCCATGGCCTGACAGTGGATCACCGCCTGCGCGACGCGGCGGAAAGCGAGGCCGAGCGGGTGAGCGGGTGGCTGGCCTTACGAAATATTCCCCATACGACGTTATCTTGGGAGGAGGGCGTTCATCTGCGCAATGTGGACGCCAGTCCGCAGCACGCGGCTCGCGAAGCTCGGTATCGTTTGATGGTCGAGTGGTGCATCGCAAATGATTGCGCATATCTATTCGTAGCGCACCATGCCGACGATCAAGTGGAAACTTTTCTTATGCGACTTGCCCGGGGCAGTGGTGTCGATGGGCTGGCGGCGATGTCGGCGTTAAGTTCGCGTGGAAGCGTTAACCTCGCCCGCCCACTGCTGGAATTTACAAAAGAGCACTTGATCGAAGTGTGCAGAGTTCATGATCAAGATTGGCTGAATGATCCCTCAAACGAGAGTGAGGCCAGTACTCGGGTGCGCTTTCGTAAGGCTCAACAAATGTTTGAAAAAGAGGGGCTTACGCGCCAAAGGCTCCTTGCCACTGTGCGGCATTTGCGACGGGCCAAAGTGGCTCTTGATCACGCCGTGACGCAGCTTTTGAAGGCTTCCGGCAGCTTGGATGAGTTTGGCGTTGTGCGATTGACAGTTCAGGCATTGGCGGGTGCGCCGGAGGAAGTCGGCTTGCGTGCTCTCTCCCGAATTCTTGCGGCGGTGAGCGGTTCAACCTATGGGCCCCGCTTCGAAAGTTTGGAAGGTTTGTATGGCTGCGCTGTTAGTGGGCCGTGGCGCGACGCAACGCTTCACGGCTGCTTTATCGCTCGCGGTGGAAAAGATCTGATTGTTTGCCGTGAGGCCGCGCAGATCATCTCTGATCAAAAGTTTGTGATGGGTATTAACGTTGTTTGGGACGGACGCTTTCGTGTGAGTCTTAGGCCGATTGGAATCCAGCGCTCTGATCAATCGTTCACTCTCAAGCGTCTGACTCCGTCGGTCTGGAAGTCGCTTCAATATGAAAAAGCGGCATTCCCGCTTGAGGCTTTGCCGCCTCGCGTCCGGGAAACGCTTCCGGCTATCTTCGATTCTAAGGGATTGCTCTCCGTTCCCCACGCCGGTTACATGCGGAATAACGAAGGGAAACGTCTGCGGCCGCAAGTGGAGTTGAGCGGCATTTTTGGCAGTTCTCTGCCAATTCGGCGTGAAGCTGCGAAAATATTACAGCCAAAATAATAGCGGATTATTACAGACTTAAACGCTTTGCTTGCGCAGGCGCTTTAGCGCACTATTTATATCAGTACCGGTTTAGGCGGTTTAGGTGAGCCAAGGAGTGGCGCGCTGCACGCCGTACCACGTAAAGCAAAAAGAAAAAGTAGAGGACCGATTTGAATATCAGCCGAAATTTAATGCTCTGGGCGGTCATCCTGGTCTTCGTGGTGGCGCTCTTTAATCTGTTTCAAAGCAACACCCCGCGTAACGCCAGCCGCGAAATCTATTTCTCTGATTTCATGGGGGCCGTGGAGCGCTCAGAAATTCAAGAAGTGGTCATTCAAGGGGAAAACATCAGCGGCGTTTACAAGTCCGGTGGTGATTTTCGCACCTATGCGCCGGAAGACCCTGAGCTAGTACCGACGCTGCGGCAGAACGGTGTCCAGATCAAAGCGGTGCCTAGCGCAGACAACGAGTTGTCGTTCTGGGGCGTGGTGATTTCATGGTTCCCCATGTTGCTTCTTATAGGTGTGTGGGTGTTCTTCATGCGCCAGATGCAGGGCGGCGGCGGCAAAGCCATGGGCTTTGGGAAGTCCCGCGCCAAAATGCTCACTGAAAAGCAGGGCCGGGTGACCTTTGAAGATGTCGCCGGCATTGATGAGGCGAAGCAGGAGCTTGAAGAGATCGTGGAATTTTTGCGGGATCCGCAAAAGTTTCAACGCCTGGGCGGCAAGATTCCGAAGGGCGTTTTGCTCATCGGGCCTCCAGGTACGGGTAAGACCTTGCTGGCTCGCTCTATTGCGGGTGAGGCGAATGTCCCGTTCTTCACGATTTCCGGTTCCGACTTTGTTGAGATGTTTGTCGGTGTTGGTGCCTCCCGTGTGCGGGATATGTTCGAGCAAGGCAAAAAGAATGCGCCTTGCATTATATTCATAGACGAGATCGATGCGGTGGGTCGCCATCGCGGTGCTGGCCTTGGTGGCGGCAACGATGAGCGCGAACAAACACTAAATCAGTTGCTCGTCGAGATGGACGGTTTTGAGGCGAATGAGGGGGTTATCCTGATCGCCGCGACAAACCGTCCGGATGTTCTCGACCCGGCGCTGCTGCGCCCGGGCCGCTTTGACCGTCAGGTTGTTGTGCCGAACCCGGATATTCTGGGCCGCGAAAAGATTTTGAATGTGCACAGCAAGAAAACGCCGCTGAGCCCGGACGTCGACTTGAAAGTCATCGCACGGGGCACGCCTGGTTTCTCGGGGGCCGATTTGGCTAATCTTGTCAATGAAGCTGCGCTTCTTGCTGCTCGCAAGGCTAAGCGAGTGATAGGCATGATTGAGTTTGAAGAGGCGAAAGACAAGGTGCTTATGGGCGCCGAACGCCGTTCCATGGTGATGACCGAGGACGAAAAGAAACTCACCGCCTATCACGAGGGTGGGCATGCGTTGGTCATGCTGCATATTCCGAGCCACGAACCCCTACACAAGGTAACCATTATTCCTCGCGGTCGTGCTTTGGGCGTAACGATGTTCCTGCCTGAACGCGATAAATACAGTATGTCAAAGGCAGAGCTTTCAGCCCAGTTGGCAAGTTTGTTCGGTGGTCGCGTTGCCGAGGAAATGGTGTTCGGGCCTGAAAAGGTAACAACGGGTGCATCGGATGATATTCGCCGGGCCACTGACATCGCGCGGCGCATGGTAACTGAGTATGGATTTTCCGAACGCCTTGGCCCCTTGCGATACAACGAAAACCAGGGCGAAGTATTTCTTGGACACTCGGTGACGCAAACTAAGAGTGTATCGGACGCAACCGCCGGCATTATTGATGAAGAAGTGCGCAAGTTTGTCGAGGCAGGTGAGACGGCCGCGCGGGATATTCTGACAGAGCACCGCGATCAGTTGGAAATCATTGCCCAAGGCCTTCTTGAACACGAAACGCTTTCGCGCGCCGAGATTGAGGCGCTATTGCGTGGAGAAACCATCGATAAGTCGGATAAATCACCACCCAAGCCGCGGGAGCCGGGTCGTCGTGCCTCGGTGCCGACAACGGACCCTGATGCTGGTGGGCGGAAGCCTGGGCCTACCGGGTTTGGCCCGACACCGGAACCTCAGCCGGACGGCTGAATTATCTAGTGCATAGTCTATACTCTAGGCCCCGCCGTAAGGCGGGGTCTTTAGTTAGGAGAATAGAGCGTGGCTCACGCACGCACCTACGTTACGCCTCGCGCCCTGTTGAATGGTCAACTTGCTTCAAAAGCGGTGGCCGAAGGATTGGCCTGGCCATTCGCTGCAGGGTCAGGGTCTCTCGCATTCGCCATTGCGGAAATATCCACTCGGGGCGATGGGCCGATGCGCACAGCTCTACTCACCCGCGCTCAATACGAATCAAATCCCGATCGCATTGAAAAAGCGGGAGGAAAGGTTGCGACGCTTCTACAATCTCTGGGGCAGGCACCCTCAAAATTCGCGGGTATCGATCTTGCTCAGCCTGTATTGATGGGTGTTGTTAATGTAACGCCTGACAGCTTTTCAGATGGTGGGGCTTTTCAAGAGTCAGGGTCCGCGATTGAACGCGGTCTATCCTTGTGGCGTGCCGGAGCTGCCATTGTCGATGTCGGTGGTGAATCTACGAGGCCAGGTGCTGCGCCCATAACGACGGAGACGGAAATTGCTAGAGTTGTCCCCGTCGTGCGCAATCTTGTCTCTCAAGGTGTCTGCGTTTCTATAGATACGCGCCACGCGGGCGTGATGGTCGCGGCAATCGAGGCAGGCGCTCGCATTGTTAACGACGTGACCGCTCTTGCTGGGGATCCAAATTCCTTACAGGTCGTCGCTGATTCTGGTGTGGCAGTGATTCTTATGCATATGCAGGGAGAGCCTCAGACCATGCAGGATAACCCCATTTATGACTGGGCGCCTGGGGATGTGTTTGATTTTCTGGATAGTCGCATAGCTGCATGTATTGATGCGGGGGTAGCCGGGAACAACATTGCGTTGGATCCGGGGATCGGGTTCGGCAAGACCGTGTCTCATAACGCCGAGATCATGGATCACTTGGCCTTGTTTCATGGCCTTGGATGTCCCCTGGCGGTCGGAGCTTCACGCAAAAGTTTTATTGCGCGTATGAGCAATGGGGAGGCCGCGGATGAGCGTTTGCCGGGTTCGCTGGCAGCCGGGATTCACGCTGTGGGTCAAGGCGCGCATATCCTTCGTGTGCATGACGTTGTCGAAACCCGGCAAGCCTTGAGCATCGTCGACAAATTGTCCCAAAACAACTAACGGCCGTGGCGATAAGTATTGAGCGGCCAAGACAGGATTGACATTCCCATATATATTCGTATATATGAATATATGAATATTAAGACCATGAAAAAAAAGGCGGACCAAGTTAGTGGCTTGTTGAAGGTGCTATCGCACCCAAAGCGGCTGTTGATTCTGTGTCAACTTGTTGGGACAGAACGATCTGTCGGGGACCTCGCTGGTATGCTTCAAGTTCGTGAGTCATCTGTTTCTCAACAGTTGTCACTTTTGCGAAAGGATTCTTTGGTGAAGACACGGCGAGAGGGGCAAACAATCTATTACTCCCTTGCACGTGCCGATACGGCCAAGTTGATTGAGTTTTTGTACGAAACGTACTGCAGATAATATTCAGGAGAGTTGAAGAATGGAAAATTTCACTCCCGTATCGGCGCTTGTCGGTGGAATGCTCATCGGGCTTTCGGCAGTCTTACTTATGCTGCTTAACGGACGAATTGCAGGCATAAGCGGTATCACAGCAGGATTGTTGGGCGGGCAGGGGCCTCTCCGCGATTGGAGTTGGCGCGCGGCCTTTCTAGTCGGACTTGTCGCTGCACCTGCATTGCTCTCTGTTGCCGGCCGTCCTACACCCGATATCTCCTTCGTCACATCATGGCCTGGGATGATTGTCGCCGGATTTTTAGTCGGTATCGGAACAGTGCTCGGTAATGGTTGCACAAGTGGTCATGGTGTTTGCGGAATTTCGCGACTATCTCGTCGCTCGGTTGTCGCGACCGTAATATTCATGATCGCGGCTGTAGTTACAGTCTTCATTGTTCGCCATATATTGGGAGAATAATCATGGGACGTACCATTTCAGGATTACTTGCAGGATTGGTATTTGGTGTCGGTTTGACAATATCCGGCTTGGTAGACCCGTCCAAAGTTGTGGCCTTTCTGGATGTCGCTGGAAGTTGGGATCCCAGTCTGGCGTTTGTCATGCTTGGTGGCATTGCGGTTGCTGCCGTTGGTTTCAAACTCGTCCTGCGCCGCTCTCAGCCGATATTTGAATCTAAGTTCATGCTTCCGACACGCAAAGATATAGATCGCAACTTGGTTGTGGGCGCGGGCCTTTTTGGCATTGGCTGGGGCCTTGCAGGGTATTGTCCTGGACCGGCTCTTGCGGGTTTGGGGCTCGGTTCAATCGAAGCTGTTGTTTTTGTCGCAGCAATGGTCGTGGGTATGTTTGTCGTGCGTCAAAGCGGCGGACTAATAAGCAGGGTTAAATCAAGCGTCGGCACAACACCTTAGCGTAATGCCTTAGCGGCGCTGTACCCGTTTAACTACTTGAGAGGGCTGAAGGCCCATAAGGAAGGGACTGCACAATGTCCATGCATATCGAATCATTTTTTGACGAGCAGACCTTTACGGTGAGTTATGTCGTTAGTGACTCCGATACGAAGATTTGCGCAGTGATAGATTCGGTGCTGGATTTCGACCCAGCATCCGGCCGGACGTCGCGCGATTCCGCCGATAAAGTGATCGAGTTCGTGCGCCGAGAAGGGCTCAAGCTGGAACTGATTCTTGAAACGCATGCCCATGCTGATCACCTATCCGGCGGACATTACATTCAATCTGTGCTCGGTGGAAAAATCGCAATTGGCGAACACATCTCCGACGTGCAAAGTATTTTCAGAGATGTTTTTAATTTGGAGCGCGAGTTTAATATTAAGGGGGAGCAGTTCGATATTCTGTTCAAGGAGGGAGACACATTTAATATCGGCAAGCTCAAAGCGAAGGTTATGCATACGCCGGGACATACGCCAGCCTGTCTGACTTATTTAATCGAAGACGCAGCTTTCGTCGGCGATACTTTGTTTCAGCCTGACTATGGCTCTGCACGTGCGGATTTTCCTGGCGGCGATGCGCGTAACCTTTATCGCTCTATGATGAGAATACTCTCTTTACCAGCGGATACGCGTATTTTTACATGTCATGACTATAAGGCCGAGGGTCGGGATCATTTTGAATGGGAGTCGACGGTCCGCCAGCAGCGGGAGAAAAACATTCATGTTCACGACGGAGTCAGTGAAGAAGAGTTTGTGGCTATGCGCACGGCGCGAGACAAAACACTCGACATGCCGCGACTTATTCTTCCTTCTATTCAAGTAAACATTCGCGCTGGAGAATTGCCCCCTGCCGAAGACAATGGCACATCATACCTTAAGCTTCCGGTGGATGCTCTTTAGGAGGCTGCGGCATATGATCGGAGTTCGCCATGATGATTGATATTCTTGCCGTTTTATCGGGCTCGGTCGTTGGATTTTTTCTAGGCCTGCTAGGCGGTGGGGGCTCGATCATGGCGGTGCCGCTATTGCTATACGTCGTGGGCATTGGCGATGCTCACCTCGCCATAGGAACAAGTGCGGTGGCGGTTGCTGTAAGCGCTGCCTTTAGCCTCGCCCTTCACGCTAAGCGAGGAACGGTAAAGTGGCCTTGCGCAATAGCCTTCGCGGTTAGCGGAAGCATTGGGGCTCTTCTGGGGGCGGCACTCGGCAAGGCGATCGATGGGCAGAAACTGATCCTCGCATTTGCGGCGGCCATGGTGGGTGTGGGGATTTCGATGCTGATACGCAAATCCGACGAAGGTAATACGGATGTGCATATATCACCGAAGCTGGCTATCCGCTTGATCCCTACCGGTCTAGTGACTGGGGTGGCCTCGGGCTTTTTCGGTATTGGAGGGGGATTTCTTATTGTACCCGGACTGATCGGCGCGACCAATATGACGATGCTGAATGCAATTGGCTCATCTTTAGTTGCAGTGACGGCTTTTGGTGCGGCGACTGCCGCTAGTTATGCTTTTTCGGGCTTGGTTGTCTGGAAACTGGCGCTCCTATTTACAGTTGGCGGTGCCGTGGGCGGGGCTTTAGGGCAAGTTATGGGGCACAAGCTTGCGGTGAAAAAGGGTGTGCTGAACAAGATTTTCGCAGCGCTGATTTTTGTGACGGCTATTTATATGGTTTCGCAAACGCTCTTGGTACCTTGATCGGGGAGGGTGTTCGCCCGACGCTTGATTTAGCTGGGCAGAAGGCTCAAAACTGACATCATATTGATTTCGACGGAGAACCCATGAGCGGGCGAGCACTATTTGGAACCGACGGTGTACGGGGCCTTGCCAACACTGAGCCTATGACCGCTGAAACGGTTATGCGGCTAGGCGTGGCTGCAGGACAGCTGTTTACCCGAGGCAATCACCGTCACACTGTTGTGATCGGCAAAGACACACGGTTGTCCGGTTATATGCTGGAGCCTGCATTGACCGCCGGATTTGTGTCGGTGGGTATGGATGTTATTCTTGTCGGCCCCATTCCAACGCCTGGTATCGCCATGCTGACCCGTGCCATGCGGTGTGATTTGGGTGTCATGATCTCTGCGTCACACAACCCATTTCAGGATAATGGAATTAAATTGTTCGGGCCGGATGGCTACAAGCTATCGGATGCTATTGAACTGGAAATCGAAAGTTTGATGAATGGCGATCTTGGTGAAGCTCGGATCGCGTCCGATCGGTTGGGACGCGCGAAGCGCCTTGAAGACGCCGGAGGACGCTATATCGAGTACACTAAAACGACATTCCCGAGAGGGCTTCGGCTTGACGGACTCAAGATCGTTGTCGATTGCGCCAACGGTGCTGCCTATAAAGTTACGCCGACGGTGCTTTGGGAACTCGGCGCGGATGTTGTCAGAGTTGGAGTTGATCCCAACGGGTTCAACATCAACCAGGAATGCGGTTCTCTTCATCCGGAACGTCTCCAAGAACTCGTAGTCAGCCATCAAGCCCACCTGGGGATTGCCCTGGACGGTGATGCCGACCGTGTTTTGTTTTGCGATGAACGCGGCGCGATGGTGGACGGCGACCAGGTGCTGGCGCTTATCGCTGGTCATTGGCAGCAGACCGGCCAGTTGAACGGTGGAGCTGTCGTGGCAACGGTTATGAGTAACCTGGGGCTTGAGCGTTATCTTGAGTCTATTGGACTTAAGTTGACGCGGACTAAGGTCGGCGACCGTTATGTGGTCGAGGAAATGCAGAGAAGCGGCTGCAATTTGGGCGGAGAGCAATCCGGACACATTATCATGGGGCAGCACGCGACGACCGGGGACGGAACCATTGCGGCGCTTCAGGTGCTGGCGGCGCTCGTCGAAGGCGGAAAACCGGCCAGCGAAACTTTGCGCCTTTTTCAACCGGTTCCACAGTTGCTGACCAATGTGAGACTCACGAATGGGACAAGCGCTGAAGCCGTGCTGGCTTTGAATGTTGTTAAGCAAGCTATATCTGCGGGCGAAGAGCGTCTCAACGGCCGCGGGCGTTTGGTGATTCGTAAGTCGGGGACGGAGCCACTCATCCGTATCATGGCGGAAGGGGATAATGCGGCGGAGGTGAAAGCTATTGTCGCCGATCTTGAGACGATTATTTCTAAATCCGCAGCATAAATTCACGACAAGGAGAAAGTATTGTCTGGTCGTGTGCTGATTATCGCGGGTTCCGATTCCGGCGGTGGAGCTGGAATTCAAGCAGATATTAAAGCGGTGACGGCATTGGGCGGGTACGCCATGACCGCTGTAACCGCTGTGACCGTGCAGAACACTAAGGGGGTCTCCGCGGTCCACGAGATTCCAGACGACATCGTTGCGGCCCAGATCGGGTCGGTGCTGCCGGATTTAGGCGCCGACGTCATCAAAACGGGAATGTTGTCGTCGGTATCAATTATCGAAGCTGTTGGGGCCGCATTAGACGAATTCGGACCAGATATTCCACGGGTGGTTGATCCGGTTATGCGCGCTAAGGGTGGTCATGCGCTTTTGGCAACAGATGCAGCTAAGACTCTAGTGGAGCGCTTGGTTATGGGCGCGGCCGTGGTTACCCCCAATTTACCCGAGGCCGAAGTGTTGACCGGCCGGGAAATTAAGTCCGTGGCCGATATGGAAGCTGCGGTAGATGCTTTGCGGGGCCTTGGGGCTCAGGCTGTACTGCTCAAGGGCGGGCATCTGGAAGGACGTCTTCTGGTGGATCTTTTGATCACGGCCGATGATGTTATCCGGTTTGAGGACCATCGGATTGATACGAGATCAACTCATGGGACCGGTTGCACCCTGGCGTCTGCAATCGCTGCGGGTCTGGCTGCGGGGTACCCTCTGGCCGAAAACATCGCCCGCGCCCGGGCCTACGTGCGCAAAGCTATCGAGACGGCACCGGGATTGGGGCAAGGACACGGGCCTTTAAACCATGGGCATACGGTGGTGCCTTTTTCGCATGTCTGATACGCAGAATCTCTTTTGACGCCTCATTGACGAAGGCGTCCCTCATTTCTAAACTCCCGCCGCCTCGGCACCCCAGCCGACCCCCATATCGGCATCGTTTTTCCAGTTAAAGGGTCACTTTCAGCATGTCTGCCAACGCCAAACCGTCGGCGCGTCCGGCGCGTCCCTATTTCTCTTCCGGACCGTGTGCCAAGCGCCCAGGGTGGACGCTCGGCGCCTTGCAGGAAGCGCTCGTCGGACGTTTTCATCGGTCAAAACCCGCGAAAGCCAGAATTAAAACTGTGCTGGAAAAGACCCGTGCGATCCTTGATTTGCCTGACGACTACCGAATCGCGATTGTTCCTGCGTCGGATACCGGCGCCATGGAAATGATGTTATGGCTTTGCATGGGCGCGCGGCCAGTGGACATGCTGGCGTGGGAGAGTTTCGGCGAGGGTTGGGTTACCGATGTGGTGAAGCAACTGAAGCTGAAAGATGCGAGAGTCATAAAGTCGGACTACGGTCAATTTCCTGATCTGAGCGAAGTTAATTTTGATCACGACGTGGTATTCACGTGGAACGGCACGACGTCAGGCGTTCGCGTACCCAATGGAGATTGGATTCCTTCTGATCGCAAGGGGCTGACCATTTGTGATGCGACCTCGGCGGTCTTTGCAATGGATTTGCCTTGGGACAAGCTCGATGTGGTGACGTATTCGTGGCAAAAGGTGCTGGGTGGAGAAGCTCAGCACGGCATGCTTATTGTTTCACCGCGCGCAGTGGAGCGGTTGGAAAACTATGCTCCACCTTGGCCGCTGCCCAAAATATTCCGCCTGACCAAGGGAGGAAAGTTACAGGAAGGTGTATTTCAAGGTGACACTATAAATACGGTTTCGATGCTTTGCGTGGAAGACGCGGTTGACGCATTAAACTGGGTGGACAGCGTGGGCGGTCTACCCGGCGCCATTCAACGGTCGGAATCCAACTTGAAGGCAATCTCGGATTGGGTGGCGACAAAGGATTGGATCGACTTCCTGGCAGAGAACGTCGAGACACGGTCGTGCACTTCTATATGCTTAAAAATTACCGCCGACTGGTTCACAAGCTTGCCGCCGGAGAAGCAATCGGAAGCCGCCAAGAAAATAACGGCCCTTCTGAGCGAGGAAGGTGCAGCCCTTGACATTGACTCATATCGGGACGCACCTCCCGGACTGCGAATTTGGGGCGGCGCTACCGTTGACACGGATGATATTGAGAAACTTTTGCCTTGGCTCGAATGGGCTTATGGCGAGGTGAAACCCGTCTAGTGGAACGGATTTAACATTCGTATCGAGTATTGCGGCTAAGACGGAAAGAGAATGTTAAATCCAAAGACCCACTAGATTTCATGTAATTGTTTATGGTCCTCTGATTCTCACATTTGCAAAACAAACCTCTAATTGAAGATGCGAATATTAGAAATGGACCACTAAGTCGGCGCGTGGAGATCAAGAGACATGGCAAAGCCAAAGGTCCTGATAAGCGATAAACTCAGTCCTGCTGCGGTTGAGATTTTTAAGAATCGAAATCTCGACGTAGACATTAAGACCGGTTTAAGTCCGGAAGAACTCATAGCGATCATCGGCGATTATGACGGTCTTGCTATTCGCTCGAATACTAAGGTGACGCCTGAAGTACTGGCGGCCGCGACGAATCTCAAAGTCATTGGCCGAGCCGGTATCGGGGTAGATAACGTCGATGTAGAAGCTGCGACAGCCAGTGGCGTTGCAGTAATGAACACGCCATTTGGGAACGCGATCACCACGGCCGAGCACGCGATCTCGTTGATGATGGCGCTTGCGCGCCAAATACCGATGGCAAATGCCTCCACTCATGCCGGAAAATGGGAAAAATCCAAGTTTATGGGCGTTGAACTGTTTGGGAAGACGCTTGGCGTGATCGGGTGCGGAAACATTGGCTCTATCGTTGCTGATCGTGCTCTAGGTTTGAAGATGAAAGTGGTCGCGTTTGACCCCTATCTCTCTCAGGAGAGGGCGGATGATTTAGGTGTCGAGAAGGTCGAGCTTGAAAGTGTTTTTGCAAGGGCTGATTTCATCACGCTGCACGTACCGCTCACCGATACAACCCGCAACATCATAGACGCGAAATCCATTGCTAAGATGAAGGCGGGTGTTCGGATCATCAATTGCGCGCGCGGCGGCCTCGTAAACGAATCCGATTTGAAGAAGGCTTTGGAAGAGGGGCGGGTGGCAGGTGCGGCCCTCGACGTGTTTGAACAAGAGCCTGCAAAGTCGAACCCGTTGTTCAACATGGACAACGTTGTGTGTACGCCGCACTTAGGTGCATCGACTAACGAAGCGCAGGAAAATGTAGCGCTGCAAATTGCTGATCAAATCTCCGATTACCTGCTGTCGGGTGCGGTCTCGAACGCTCTAAACATGCCATCAATTTCGGCGGAAGATGCACCAAAGCTAAAGCCGTACATCAAGTTGGCGGAGGAGCTGGGTAGCTTTGCAGGACAAATCACGACTTCGGGTTTGAAGTCCGTGACAGTAGATTACGCAGGGCATGTTGCCACGCTTAATACGCGTCCGCTCACGTCAATCGCGCTTAAGGGTTTGCTGTCGCCGCTCATGGAAAGCGTGAATATGGTCAATGCTCCGGCTATCGCACGTGAGCGCGATGTTCATGTGCGCGAAGTTAAATGTGACGAGCACGAAATTTACCAAACGTACATGAAGCTGACAATAGTGACCGAACGCCAAACCCGAAGCATTTCGGGCACTCTTTTTGGCGGGAGCTTGCCGCGCCTTGTAGATATCAATGATATTCACATTGAAGCGGAAGTCGGTCCGCATATGCTGTTCGTGCTCAATGATGACAAGCCAGGCTTTATTGGTGCCCTGGGGACGACTTTGGGCGAAGGCGGGGTCAATATTGCGTCATTCCATCTGGGACGTAAGGAAGACGGCGGTG
>CAXBLG010000039.1:0-29552 GCA_963976395.1 uncultured Rhodospirillaceae bacterium | reverse complement strand
CTTTTGCTGCAGTATTAAATGCGCCCAAAATCTGCGCACGTTTTTTCTCCGCAAAAACAAAATCCTCGCCGTGGCTTTTTCCGGCGCCTGCGAAGGGTGGCCATCTGACGCGCACAAGCTTCGCCGTCATGCTTAAGGATGTGGCGGTTCGCGCCGGTATTTCGCCGTCGCGAGTCTCTCCTCACGTGTTGCGCCATTCGTTCGCGACGCACTTGCTGTCCCATGGTGCAGACTTGCGCAGTTTACAGCAGATGCTTGGGCATTCGGATATCTCGACAACACAGATCTATACGCATGTGTTGGACGAGCGGTTGAAGAAGCTGGTGACAGACAATCATCCCCTCGCGAAATTGAAACTTTAGGCACTACGACTCCATCGTCATGCTTCCTGAGCGGCTGCGAGCCGGAGTGCGACATAATATTCGCACACTTCGCTAACGCGAAAATACTGGCCATTATTCGCTGCAAAATTGCAACACGTAGGTAAAATACCCCTCTAATTCGTAATTTTCTGTCCAGAAATTCCATAGATTCGGTTATGACGGATGCGTCCAATAACGACGCACTTGCACGAGGCGGCGTCTCAGGAGGAAGCAATGACATCATTCAAGACCATCGGGGTGGCTCGGCGTACTTTTTCTGCGGCTCTCTTAGTCACGGCCAGTGCATTCGCAATGAATACCGCACTCGCGCAGGACAGCGCGCTTCAACTTGAAGAAATTATCGTCACCGCGACAAAGACGGGCGCGACCGCACTCCAGTCCACGCCGCTGGCGATTACCGCATTCTCAAGCGAACAGTTAAGTAGCCGCGGCATCGCAGATGTCAGTGACCTTGCCGGTTATACGCCGGGTCTGCAGGTGACCGACAACACTGGTTACGCACAGCTCTATATTCGCGGGATCGGATCGAACAACGTTTTCCTCGGCTCTGATCCTTCGACCACTATGCATGTGGACGGCGTGTATATTGCGCGTCCTCTGTCCTATTTTTCCGAGTTTCTTGATGTCGAGCGGGTGGAGGTGCTGCGTGGACCGCAAGGTACGCTCTATGGCCGCAATTCTGTCGGCGGTACAGTTAACATAATTTCTCGCGCGCCCAGCGAAGAGCTGACAGCGGAACTGCAAGGCTACTATGGCAACTACGATGCCTACGGCGTGAAGGGCTATTTGAGCGGTGCGCTTCCCGGAACCAATATCCGCGCGAGCTTGGCGTTCAATCACATGGCTCATGATGCTTATTTCGAGAACGTCTCGACCGGAAACGACATTCGTGATCAGGACTCTATTGGATTTCGCACACAAGTGTTGGTGCCGCTGGGCGATCGCGCTGATGTGACGCTGCGCCTTGATTACAGCAAGGATAAGGACGCGCGCGGCGGCTACACCAAGTTGCTCGGTCCTGTCGGGGTGCCGCTTGATGATTCGATCCTTGGTGATTATTCGAAGGTATCGCTTAACTCCAACAATCTCTCCGTCGTCGAGAATTATGGCGGTGCCTTGGAAATCAACTACGAGCTCGCGGACGGAATCACTCTGAAATCGTTGACCGGTATCCGAGCAGTAGAAGCGTCTCTTGACGTTGATGCGGATGGGAGCAGCCTCGCTTTTTTCCGTACGCTGTTCGCGCCCATCATCCAGCGCCAATATAGCGAAGAGCTAAATCTCACCGCAAAAATCAACGCGCTGACTGTTGTGGCGGGCGCCTATTACTTTCAGGAAAATAACCGCGAACCGCTCGCGCTCGGTATTCCGGCTTTCGGTGTCTCGCACTTTCAAAAGCCGAGGCTGAAATCCGAATCTTATGCGGTTTATATCCAAGGCGAGTATCAGATTACGGATCAAATTTCGGCCATCGCTGGCCTGCGCTATACCGATGAAACCAAGGACTACTACCTTGATGATTTCTGGACAGTGTCGGCGACGCTAGACCCCGTCGTGGACGAGGCGGCTCCTCGCATTGGTGCGCCGGCGTTTTCCGATCCGTTTATTGCCGATACGTCGCGTGGTGATAACGCCTGGACGCCTAAGTTCGGCTTGAACTTCCAAGCCACTGAAAATGCTTTGATCTACGGCTCGATCACGCGCGGCTTCAAGAGCGGTGGTTACGACCTCGGGGCGGCCGGGCTGGCCAATGCACTTCAGGGCTATGGCTCGGAATTCTTATGGGCCTATGAGGTCGGCATAAAGTCCGATTGGCTTGATAATCGGCTACGGGCCAACCTGTCGGCATTTTATTACGACTACAACGACTTGCAGGTCACCTTGTTTACGCCGCCGGCGAATGCGGTGACGGACAATGCTGCCGATGCCAAAGTCAAAGGTATTGAGCTGGAACTGCAAGCGCGTCCGATCCAAGGGCTCGACCTTTTCGGAAGCGTTGCCTATCTGGATGCGTACTACTCCAGTTATCCCGGTGCGACCGTGACGGCTTTTGGGCCGTTTGATGCGAGTGGACAGCGCCTGAACAATGCACCGGAATGGTCGTTAACCGTCGGGGCGACTTATACAGTTGCGCTTAGTAACGATCTCGGTAGCGCCTATGTGGGCACGGACTATAGCTGGCAGTCGGCGTCATACTTCACCCCGGCCAACGACGGCGTGAACGGCACGACCGGTTATGTCGAGCAGCAACCCAGTTACGGTTTATGGAATGCGCGTATTGGCTGGGATAGCCCGACCAACACCTGGGGCGCGGCTGTGATCGGACGGAATCTTACGGATAAGGGATACGTGACCGGTACGGCGAACTTTACCGTCGCACCGGCAGGCCGGGTCGGCGACCCGCGCACGGTACTGTTCCAACTGAACTACAAATACTGATTAATAAGGAGATCAGTCTCTTTTGACGCGGCGGGGGTAACTCCGCCGCGTTTTTTTAGGGCGTCAAACGATGAAGGTCGGCGATGACGTCTTCTCGGGTCCGACCAGAATCACGCAAAGACTTCAAGGTTAGCGATTGATCGCGCTTTGAGAATTTTTTGCCGTCCGGTCCGGTCAACAGGCGGTGATGGCGATACCGCGGTGTCGGCAGTTTTAGAAGGGCCTGAAGAAGGCGATGCACATGGGTGGATGGGAACACGTCCTCGCCGCGGGTCACGAGCGTGATGCCTTGCAACGCATCGTCCCAGGTGCAGGCTAGGTGATAGCTGGCAAGCGTGTCTTTGCGGGCAAGAACGACATCGCCGAAAATTTCCGGTGTGGCTTTGATTTCGCCGTGGGTCTCATCGTGCCACGTGAGGGCGCCGACACCTTCTAGGGCGGTGCTGACGCGCAATCGCAGGGCGTGAGGCTCGCCGTTGCCCATGCGACGCTTTTGGTCCGCCTCGGAAAGGTGACGGCATGTGCCGGGGTAAATCGGCCCGTCCGGCCCGCTCACCGGGTTATGCGGCGCGGAGGTCGCGTTTTCTATTTCACGCAAGATCTCGGACCGAGTGCAAAAGCAAGGATACAACAGGCCAAGTTGGCCCAACGTGCCAAGAGCGTCCCGGTAATCGGTAAAGTGTTCTGACTGCCGGCGCACCGGGGTTTCCCAGGAAAGGCCCAGCCAGGCCAAGTCCTCGTAGATGGCCTCTTCAAATTCCGGGCGGCAGCGGCCCTGGTCGGTGTCTTCTATACGCAAGAGAAACCGGCCTTTGTCCGTGGCTGCAGTTGCCGCATCCAGAGCCGAGAACGCATGTCCCAGGTGAAGGTGTCCGGTGGGACTTGGCGCAAACCTTGTGACGGGTGCGGCGTTGGTCGATGTCATAAAACCGTGATTCAACGTTATGGGGAGCCAGGGGGTATAAATACCATATTTTGTATTTGCCTAGAGAATTGATAGACTGTGGAAAGTAAAGCGCGGAGGGATAATCCTACCGATGACTGTGTCGCTTGAAACGTGCCCAACATTAGTCCTCAATGCGGACTTCCGTCCGCTGAGCTATTTTCCATTGTCACTGTGGCCCTGGCAGGACGCCATCAAGGCCGTGTTTCTGGAACGTGTTCAGGTGGTGCGGGAGTACGAGCACGAAGTTCACTCGCCCAGTTGGACGATGAAACTGCCCAGCGTGATTTCACTCAAGAAATATGCGCCCATGGACCGCTCGCCGGCCTTCACGCGGTTTAACGTTTTTCTGCGCGATCATTTCATGTGCCAGTACTGCCGCACATTTCATCCGACCAACGATCTGACCTTCGATCACGTTGTTCCCCGGTCCAAGGGTGGGCGGACCACATGGCAGAATGTTGTGACGGCATGCTCGCATTGCAATCTCGTGAAAGGGAACCGCCTGCCTCATGAGGCGGGGATGCATCCCTCACAAAGACCAATTCGGCCTAACTCGCGGCAACTACAAGAAGTCGGTCGGCGGTTCCCGCCGAACTATTTGCACGAAGGTTGGCGCGATTATTTGTACTGGGATACGGAACTCGACCCCTGGTGAGTTTTGGGGCGAGCGGGCCACGTGATTAAGGTGGGCGTTTAAGTCAACTCGCCGTCCGCGGACAATACACCGTCATCATCGCTGTAAACCCAGCCCCCCGGCACGAAGGTGGCGTTGCCGAAGGTGATGGGAATGTCCACATCGCCCGCACCGGCCTTGCTGCTGCGCTGCGGATTGGACCCGATGGCCTTGATGCCGACACTGAGTGATTTGAGCGCTGAAGTATCGCGCACGGCGCCCCAGATGATAACCCCGGCCCAGCCGTTTTTGACGGCGAGAGCGCCGATCAGATCACCGAGCAAGGCCGAGCGGAGAGAGCCGCCGCCGTCCACCACCAGCACGGCATTGTTGCCGGGCTCTGATAACATTTTTTTCACCAGGGCGTTGTCCTGGTGGCATTTCACGGTGCGGATGGGGCCGGCGAACGCAGTTACGCCGCCGAATTGGCGAAACTGAATCTCGCAGCTTTGCACCCGTCCCGATGCCATATGGACGTCAACAAGGTCGGCGGTGGAAATGTCGGCCATAAATACTCTCGCGCTAACTTGATGGACGGTTTCAAATTCTTTTTGAAAGCCAGATGGCCATGCGCGTCCCTGCCTTGACGGCGCCGGTGAGAACTTCATAAGCAGGGGCATTTTCCGCGCCATTTTCCAGGCTGACATCGCGGTGATGAAGTTCGTCGTCGCGAAAATCGGATATGGTATTACGCAACTCTTTTTCATCCTCGCCCAATTGTTCGGCCTGCTCGGCGTAGTGCGCGCCGATCACATCTTCGACCGCGACCGTGCAGGCCATGGCCGCGTCGCGGCCAAGGGCAGCTGTGGCTGCGCCAAGGGCAAATCCGGCCATGTGCCATAGGGGCTCAAGCACGGTGGGGCGCACATTGCGTTCGGCCACTAAAGCGTTGAAGCGGTCGAGATGCTTTTCTTCCTGGGCCAGCATGTCTTTGATCACCGGGGCGGCCTCGCTGCGACCTAGGACGGCAAGCTGACCTTCGTAGATTCGCTTCGCACCGTATTCACCGGCTTGATTGACGCGGATCATGCTGTGAATCAAGGCATCCTTATCAGGATCGCCGGGTAAGCGGGTGTCTGCCGTGGTCTTGATCGGCTTGCGCACGGTGCTCATTGTTTGCCCCACCATGTTCGTTGGCGCATCGCCCAAAAGCAAAATCCGGTTAGAACGACAGATGCGATAAAATTATACCCGGCCATTGAAATACCAAAGAGCCGGAAAGCGGCTTCCTCGCAACTGGGGCGGGCGGACTGTGTAAGGGCGGCCGCAAGACCTTCCATGGAAAGCGCGCCTCCGCTTCCGCCGCAGGACACCGGGCCGGCCCACCAGAGTTCCTCGACGCCAACGTGATAGCCGGCAAAACCGGCGCTTAGAACAAGCAGTAATCCGCAATGCATCAACACGATCCGCTTTTCACGGGGCGGCACAGCGGACATTGCGCCAAGCGCGCCGACGACAAAATTTAGGGCATGGGGCACGCGTTGAAGGTAACAAAGATCGCAGGGCAGAAGACCAAAAGCGTGTTGAGAGAGGAGCGCAAGCCCCAGCGCGCCAGCGGAAGCAAGCGCGACGGCAATGAGGGCAAATTGACCTTTGTCAGCGTTGATCATGATTTTGACAGTCTATGACAGTCCCTTGAGGGCAAGGAAGCCGCCAAATAGCAGAATAAAGAAAAGAGTCGTGAGAAGGCCCAGATAGGTTTCGATAAAGGCGCGGATGGGGGCGCCGAACTTTCGCAGCAAGGCGGCAACCAAAAAAAAGCGCGCGGTGCGGGACAGGGCCGAAGCGACGCCGAACAGGACTGGATCAAGGCTCACCGTGCCGCTGGCAATGGTGATGACTTTGTAAGGAAAGGGGGTAAAGCCTGCCATGGAGACAATCCAAAAGCCCCATTCAGTGTACAGGCGGCGGAAGTTCTCGAACGCCGCTTCGTAGCCGTAGAAGGTAAGGATGGATGCGCCGACGGATTCGTACAGGAAGTATCCGATGGCGTAGCCGAAGTATCCGCCGAGCAAGCTGCCCGCGCTACAAACCAAGGCAATGCGCCAAGCGCGCGACGGTGCGGCGAGAACCATCGCAATCAGCAGGACGTCGGGCGGGATCGGAAAAATTGAGCTTTCAATAAAAGCGATCGCGAACATCACCCATAGGGCATGGGGATGTGCGGCCAGCGACATGGTCCAATCGTAAAGGCGGCGCAGCACGCGGAGTATTCCTTCCCAAATGGAGGCGCATTTTCCTAGCAGGTCCGCCGTCGCCCCGCAAATTTGTAGGAGGGCTCTCTTCCGAGCGTGTTCCGCGAAGCTATGCCTTTTTCCGACACACCGTAATAAATGTTGAGGCCAGGAAATGGCCGCGCCAATCGCGGGCGCGATCAACTTCGTATGCGCGACTTTCCCGCATGAAGATTTCCCGCAGCTGAGGGCTTGCACCCTTCAACAGCGGCGGCAGAGCGTGAAATTTGTAGAACAGCAAGTCGATCTGCTCGAGACCGTAGTTCAGGAGGTCGGGGGCTATTTCGAAGGGGTTGTCGCCGCGCACGAATACCGTGTCGCGCGCGCCTTCGGGGATGGCGGTCGGTTTGTCGGCGTTGGTGATCAGTTTTTCGAGCTGCTCGACGATCTCCGCGTTCTCCGCGTCTGAAAGGCCGAGCGGTTTGATGAAATTCTCGGTGTAGAACCGCATGGTAAAGCGATTGAAAGTGAACAGGTCGAACAGCGAATTGGAATAGGCCGAAATATAAAGACCGCCCGGTTTGACGAGGGCCGAGAGGTGTTGGTGCGGCACATCGCGCTCGGGGATATAGGGGAGGATTCCGTTGGCGACGACGGCATCGTACTGGCCCGCGCCGTAGGTTTTGACAATTTCAGGATCGAGGAGATCGCCCACTTCCACCAAGGACTCTGACAGGCCTTTTGCTTTCAATTTTTCTTTGGCTTGCGCGACCATGCCCGGTGAAAAATCAAAGCCGCGTACATCGACGCCATCGTCGATCAAGCGCATCAAAGGCTCGCCGGTGCCGCATCCGACATCGAGCACTTTTTTTGGTTTGTGCTGAGCCAGCAATTTGCGGACCAACTCGATTCGATAGAGATCGCCCGCATACTGATCATCGGTCGGCACAAAACTTTCAGCGTCATAATTCTTGCTGTGCTCGTCGTACCATTTGATGGTGGTTTCACGGTTGTAGTTTTGAAAAACCATTTCTTCGCTCCGAAAATATCGACGAGGTTATACGAGTTCGGCGCCGGTCAGCGCCGTGTTTGCGACCACTGCCAGACGATGATTTCGCGTGACGGGGTCAAGCCGGGCCAGGCCCTTGTCTTGGAATTTTTGCGCGTAGGCGGCGACAAATTCAAAGGACGCATCGGCAGCGTCGGCGATTTCGATGATCGACACGCCCTCGCGGCCGATGGCGTCGAGAAAGAATTCCATAAAGTTGCGCGGGTCGATATTGCCGCCGGAGAGGTTTTTAAGGGCGCTATCTTTGACGCGCAGATTGTTGACGTTCGACGGCGACAAATAGAGGTCAATGTCGGGGTTACTGAGGCACGGGTTTCCGCTGAACAAGGGTTGCACAGTGCGATTGCGCTCCAGATAAGTCAGCGCGGTGTTCAGAACGGCCACGTAGTCGCTGTGACGTTTTTGCCAATCGGCCTGCAGGAAATTTTCAACACTGTCCGCGGACGAGTGATAATACTTAAACATCTCGCCGATCCGCGAGAGGGTTGTTGCGGGAATGCCGTATCCTACCGTGTCGAAGCTGATCTCGTCGCCGCAGTCAGGGTACTTGTGAAACGAGTCGATGACGTGCTCGTGCGCGGACTCACGCAGGGCCAGCCGTAAAGCTAGGTCGAGCAGACTGGTTTCGCTTTTGCTCATGCACATGGCGAGCGGTGCGTCGTGCGCGGACATATTGGGGCACAACGCATATTTGATGTGCGGGACTAGATTTTCGTTTGCCTTAAGATGCACGGCACTGCCGATAATTTCAGGCAGCAACCAGACCCGGTAAGTGTATTCCGTGTCCTCTTTGGCGAGGGCCTCGGCCAGTTGCAGCGCAACGATGCAGCCTGACAAGGAGTCGTTGACCATGCCCGGATGGTCGAGGTGGCCGGGGATGACGACGGTGTCGGGGCGCCGACCTTCGACCACATATTCGAAAACCTGCATCGGCTCATCGGTCAGCTCCACATCGATCAGAACGTGGTATTCGCCGTCCGGCAGGGTATCGATCACGGTCTTCGGCAGTGAAATATTCCAGCCCGGTTCCCAATGGCGATACATGCGCGCGAAATAAAAGGCGTAGGTGTCGGGACGGTCGTCATGGGTCAGGGTCTTGGCAAGAAGGCCCGCGCGGTCGATCTTGATATCGACGGCGTTCGAGTACGGGCACAACGCCAACGGATGATCGGCCTTTGAGACGACGGTTATACCGTCCGGTCCGGTCACGCGAAAATCCCGCACTTTCCAGCGTTTGGGCACAATCCAGTGATTCCAGACCGTGCCGGGTTCGTAGGTGTGGACGATGGTTTTGCCGCGCCCGAGAGTTTTGCAAAACTCTTCCAAGGCCTGAACCGCCAGCGCCATTTCGTCGCCGTTGTGCACCCGGTTGAGAGGGCCAATCCGGTTCAAAAGATCGCGGTAGGGCTGGGGAAGGGCTGACATAAATTTCTCTGAAAGGGGTGGGCCGCTACAAGATTGTCCGATTTCGGCTGATCTCGATCTCATTGTGTTCAGGGGAGGGGTCGGTGCTCGGCGGCGCTTTTGGCGCCAACGGTCAGTAAATCCAGACCGCGAGGTTGTTTTAACCCCCGCCGCAGGGGTGTCAAGTGGAGGCCCTTCCCGGCTAACAGCGGGCTGTCGCGCCGTTTTTGACGCAAATAACGGCCTTTGCGGGGGAGGCGCGGGGCAACCGGGCGGCTCTTGACGCTTTACACTCCAGCCATCCTGTTCTATCTCCCTCGCCCGAGTGCGGGTATGGCGGAACTGGTAGACGCGCCAGACTCAAAATCTGGTTCCTTCTGGGAGTGGGGGTTCGATTCCCTCTACCCGCACCAATTTAAAGGCCAGTGACCCTGCCGCGTATTCCCATGCGCGGCATTTTTCTTTCCGTTATGCTCGCCCTCGTCCGGGGAGATTGGGAGCAGGGTCATGGCCAAGCTTATTTCACATGAATCCGGTGGCCGTGCGCGCGGGCTGCGCCGCCGAACCCTGCTCGAGGCCTCCGTGCTCGGCAGTCTCTTTGCCGCGGTCCCTAGCGCACTCATGCGCCCCGCACATGCCGACCTGTCGCCGCCGTCAACTGGAGGGTTCTCAGTGGAGGGGCTCGGGCGATTGGCCGTTGCGATGCAGGGCGCGGTGGACCGCGGGGCGGTCGACGGAATTGTCACGCTTTTGTTTCGCAAGGGTGTTCTGGCGCACATCGGTAAATACGGCTGGCAGAATAAGGCCGCGCAAATCCCCATGTCGCGTGACTCGCTCTTCTGGATCGCGTCCATGACCAAGCCGATTACGGCGGTCGCGGCGCTAATTCTGATCGATGAACATAAGATGAAACTATCCGACCCCGTCGAGCCGTGGCTCCCGGAATTGGCGAATCCCTTTTTGTTGGGTGATCCTATGGACCCCGTGTCAAAAATGCCGTCGCCCCAACCGATCCGGGTTGTGGATTTGCTCACACACCGCTCGGGCCTATCAACAAGTGGTGTGGCCGCAGCCTTGGAGGGAAACAACGCGTATGCCGATAAAGGCTTCGATCCCTGGATCGCAGACGTCGGCAAGATGCCGCTGGACACCATACCTGGCACGACCTTCGCCTACGGAAACTCGTTTGACGTTCTGGGCGTATTGATAGAGCGGGCCGCCGGCATGCCGTTTGCGGAGTTTCTTAGCTCGCGGATATTCGAGCCTTTGCAGATGAGCGATACCGCATTCTTTGTGCCTAAAGACAAAAGAACGCGGCTCGCCATAGGTCCGGGGGAAAATACGCGTAAGGTCGTTGACCAAACGCCGCGCGCGGTTCATGCGGCCGGCGGTCTTTATTCAACCGCAGACGATTATTTGCAGTTCGCGCGTATGCTATTGGGACGCGGGCAACTCGATAAAACACGCATTATCTCCCACCGGTCGGTCGATTACATGACGGCAAATTATTTATCGCCGGCGCAACGCAAAATGCCGTTTGTCGGCATTGAAAATTTTTGGAGCGGAGAGGGGTTCGGCCTAGGCGTGGCGGTGAAGGATAACATGGCCATAAACAGCCCGGTTACGGGCGTTGGTTCGCCGGGAACCTTCAGTTGGCCCGGGGTCAGCGGTGTGTGGTGGGCCGTGGACCCGCACGAAGATATGGTTCAAATCTTTATGGTGCAGGGCGGCGATAACGAAGCGCCCCGGCGAGCGTTTCAAGATCGCGCCTACCAGGCTATTGCAGATTGATCTCAGCTCAGATCGCGTCTCAGTTTTTGGGCGGCGCGGGGAATAACCCGTCGTCGCGTACATCCCGCAATGACTCAACAAAAACATCCAGGGCTTCGTCGATGGTTTCCCGGTTATGAGCGAGCGAAAGAAAGCCGCGCTGCGCCGCATGCATAAGGACGCCGCGGTTTAACGCCAGGATGTAGAACGCTGCCTCCGCCGCGCTTTGAGTGCAGGCAGAGATTTTGTGGTTATGATTTTGGTCCCGGTGGAACACGATTCGGAACATCGAGCCGACTTGCTTCATTTCTACAGGCAGCTGCTCTGCGGCTGCAAAGGCGTTAAATCCTTTCGCCAGTCGGAGTCCGCCTTCGTTGAGAGTTGGGTAGAGCGTTGCGCGGTGCTCCCGAAGGTAGCGCAACGTCGCAATGCCGGCCGATATACTGAGGGGATTGCCCGCAAAGGTTCCGTCAGCGGATGCTGTACGGCCCGTTGCCGTACCGAAGAACATGCCCATGATATCAGCTCTTCCGGCCACTGCGCCCTGTGAAAGCCCGCCACCGATGATATCGCCGTAAGTAACAAGATCGGGCACAAGGCTCAGCAGTTCCTGCGCACCGCCGTAGGCGAGGCGAAATCCGGTGTATGTTTCATCAAGGATCATAATGACCCCAGCATCACGGCATGTTTGCGCCAGTTGATGAAGCCAATCAGTATGAGCGGCAGAGGGATTGCTACTTCGGATGGGTTCTACAATGACGGCCGCGAGATCGTGTTTACGCCGCAGGATTTGGTCGAGCGCCGCTGCATGGCCATAGGGCAGGACAACGTTCGTCTGAGGATTCATACCTGACATCCGGCTAGGTGCAGGGCTGGGGGTGTTCACATCGTGGCTCGTAACTCTGTGCTCGTAAGCGCCGTGGCACGAGCCGGTGAACGAGGCGATGATGTTTTTGCCGGTGAAGGTCCGTGCGGCGCGCATGGCCAAAAAGACGGCATCTTTACCCGACGTGCACAACGCGACACGTTCGTTTGCAGGGCCGGCAAATTGAATCAACTGAGCGAACTCGGTTTGATCGACATTGGGAAGGCCAAATTGCCAGCCTCTCGAGGCTTGCTCAACGATGGCATTGTGAACTGCTGAGTGCGTGTGGCCCAGAATCAATGCTCCAAAGCCCATGCAGAGATCGAGAAACCGAGTTCCGTCAATATCTGTCACATGCGGCCCGCTCGACGAGCGAATAAACAAGCTAAGCGATGGCGCGCCGGCCAAGTCGACAGAGTCCGGCAATACCTTGGTGTGGTCGAGAGCGTTCCGCCATGAATGGCTCGTGCGGGATTCTAAATCCGTTAAGGCTTGCTCCGCCTTAGTGTTAAGTCTCTCTCGAACTATACTGGTCGTTGATAGTTCCGCCGGGGCGGTCATGCCGGTACTCCACTTTCCCTTTATTCAGCAGCTGTTGATCAGCTGTCTGGTAATTGCTCTTAGTCAGACCGCGTTGCGGCGATAATTGTCCCGGCCAATTCGTATTCGCGGGACGGACCGCAGAATCTAGCATCAGCACCTTGGAGATTAATTTTGTTGGATTGCCGATCCGCCGCCATCGCTGAACGTGATGCGGGCTTCTCGGCGCCGACAAATGCACAAGATCAACGTGTGACTGCGCGCCGAACCGTACGGTGGCGTTGTAGCGCAAACGCTTCCCATGTTTCGGGTTGTGATCAACGTCCGTGCAAACCTCCAGAACCGGGGGGTCTTGCATTGTGTATATCCGGGCTAGGGCGTGGACGAAGCCGTGCGTGCCGCAAGATATCTCAGCGCCGTTGCCATGGTCACAGCCCGGTCGTTGGACGGGCGTGCCCACGCAAAGCGAGAAGAGACTTCGGCGGCGGGAACGTTCTCTCCGCTTGCAACCCCATTTTTTGGCAAGGGATCACATCGAGCGTCTTCAACGCGGCTTGAGGTGTGGCTGTTGTCCCCGGCCCGTATACTAGACAGGGAAATAATGTGGTGCGTCATGGTCTAGCTCCAAATTCCATAATTCCAATGAAACGGTGCCCATTTTTGGGTCTATTCTGTGTCCTGCCGGTGGCCGGTCTGGATACAGCCGTTTCAGTGTTTATTGGCGGGCCGGTGAGCGGTTTTACCCCCTCGTTTCGGCACGCTGCGCTACTGGCTATTTGGACACAAAATCCAATTAACCTGTTGTTTTACATGCACATTCGAGCATTCTTTGCCCGCGAGTGCAGCCGTTAGTTGCAGGTGAAATTTGCACTTATTTGTTAAGTTGCGGACCTGTCAGTTCTGACAGGTCACCGCGCCTTAACTATATGGTGATCTGTACCCGAAACTATTCCCGAGGGAGTTTTGGGTCACATGCTCGCGTCTATTATTGAAATGCCCGCTGAAACCGCCGATTCCAGCCGCAAACTGGATGGCATGTTTCGTTTGCGCCACGAAGTCTTCAAGGAACGCCTTGCCTGGGAGGTTGGATCTCAGGCCGGTCGCGAGCGCGATATGTTCGACGATCTGGACCCTGTTTATATCGTTTGCGAACACGAAGGCGAAGTTCTGGGCTCGTGGCGTTTACTGCCAACTACCAGCCCGTACATGCTGAAAGATGTTTTCCCGGAGCTGCTGTACGGCATGCCGGCACAGGAGGCGAAAGATGTATGGGAGATCAGTCGCTTCGCCGTTTCCAAGCGGGTTGTCGGAAATGATTCGCTCGGCACGATTAAGACCGTGACGAACCTGTTGCTTGGACAACTTTTCGAATTTGCTCAGCGCCGTAATATTTCAAGAATCGTCGCGGTTGCTGATGTGCGATTTGAGCGGATTCTCAAACGTGCAGGTCTTTTGACCCAGCGCTTTGGCCCGCCGCTTCAGATCGGTGTGACCAAAGCGATCTCAGGGTATGCTGATGTTTCCGAGCTTAATGTTCGCCGGACTCAGCTTGGTCTGGCAGCATCAGCTGAAGACGATAATGAGAAAGTCGTCATGCCTCCTCCAACCGTTCTGATGCCGAAACACCCGATTGTCCGAGCCGGCGAGTTTAAGGTCGCGGCGTAATCGCTTAATCGTTTCTTTAATTCACTTACACACAGTCAAGTCCGTGTAAGGGAGGTCTATTCGCAGAATGTCTAAACATCAGTACCCCGCAGGTCCCAAGGGATATCCTTTCCTTGGGGTTTTGCCGATGCTGCGAGCTGATGCGCTGGGGTTTTTAGAGCGCGCCGCAGCAGAGTTTGGTGACTTTTTTCCGTTGAGAATTTTTATGAGCAATTCCTACCTTTTGAACCATCCCGCCCACGTCGAGCATGTTCTGCAGACGAACTATCGGAACTATCGCAAGAGTCCGATGGCGCAGAAGCTCAAGCCGATTTTGGGCAATGGATTGTTCCTGAGCGAAGGCGAGCTTTGGACACGGCAGCGCAAACTCATTGCGCCTTCGTTTTTCCGTCAGCGCGTAGATGCGATGAGCGGCGTTATGGCGCAGGTCATCAACGAACACGCGGCCAAGTGGAGCGCGCGAGCGGAAACACAAGAAGAGTTTAGCCTGAGTGAGGACATGTCTTGCTTGACGCTTGAAGTGGCGCTCAGGACCATGTTTGGAAATAGCTTGAGTGAGAGCGAAGGCGAGGCGTTTTCACGGGCTCTGGTCGTCGGCAACGAAGTCGGCGCCGAACGTATCTGGAATTTAACACCTATCACCGAGATTATACCGACGGCTCGGAATCGTGAGTACAAGCGCGCGGTCGAAACGTTGGACTCCACCGTGTGGAGAATTATCCGCGAACGCCGCGCGGCGCCCGAAACGGGTGACGATCTGTTGGGTATTCTTATCGGCGCGCGCGATGCGGAAACCAACGAGGCGATGAGCGATCAGCAACTGCGCGATGAAGTTCTTTCGCTGCTCTTGGCGGGGCACGACACCACGGCGGTCATGCTTTCATGGGCGTTTCATTTTCTGGCCCAACATCCGACGTGTATGGAAAAGCTGCGTGATGAAGCTGATACGGTGCTCGCGGGATGTGATCCTACGCCCGATCACTTGAAAAAAATGGACTATACGAAGCGGGTTACCCAAGAGGTCGCTCGTATGAGGCCGTCTCTTTGGTGGTTTGCGCGTGTTGCGCAGGAAGATGATGTGATCTGCGGTCAGCCTATTAAGGCGGGAACGACCGTTATGATTTCGCAATATCTCATTCACCATCACCCCAGCATCTGGGAAGAGCCCAAGCTGTTTAATCCGGATCGCTTTTTGCCGGACCGTGTGGCGAAGAGGCCGAAGTTTGCTTACCTGCCGTTCAGCGCCGGACCGCGTGTCTGCATAGGGTCAGGGTTTGCGGTCATGGAAATGCAAATGGTGCTGGCGACATTGCTGCGGGCTTTCGACGTGACCGTTACATCAGATGACGAGCCGGAATTGGCGCCGATCATTACGCTGCGGCCGAAAGACGACATAACGGCGCGCGTAAAACCGCGGCTGCGGCACTAGGCGTAAATTGTTTCTATTGGCGGGGTTTAAGTGTGGATGAGTCCAAAGCTCATGGCTTTAGCCGCCGCGTGGGTTTTATTGTGAACCCCGAGCTTGCCCATGAGATTTTGCAGATGGAAATTCACGGTGCGTTCTGAAATTTTTAGGATGCCGCCAATTTCCCAAGCGGTTTTGCCGATAGCGGTCCACTGCAATATCTCGGCTTCCCGATCAGTCAGCGGAATTGGTTTTGGAATCTCGTCCTGCTGCGCGAGTTTTTTCTGCATCGCGTCATGGAAATAGATAGACATCATGTGGAGATCGTAGCGGTTTTCGTCCACCGCTTTTTCAAATTCCATGTCGGTCATGTCTGAATAAAGGCTCATCAGGCCAAGCTCGCCGCCCGGCCCATGGATAGGAACTGCAAAGCCCCGACGGACGCCGAAATCCATACCGCCGGCAAGCACGCTACTTGCGCGTGTTGATCGCATCTTAGTTCTCAGCTTCTCCGTCCATGTCACCGGAAGTCGGCTCGACAGGCACTCGCCGATTATTGGGTCGTCGTCTTGAAAACGCTCTTCGATGTAGCGTTCAGTCCAACCCACTGGAAGATTGGTGAGATACAAAGCGCCGTCGGCAGCGTTCGCAGGTGAGCGCCGTGGATCGCTTCCGGCTTCACCCTTAAAGCCGAGATAGCAATACATATTGAAACCGAGACCATCGAATGTGCGGTCTAGTTTTCTTTTAAATGCGTCTTCTGTGCTTAAGGCATTCAGATCTGACAGAATGCCTGGCAAGTCGGTATGCATTTTATCTCCCGTATCGTTTGGCGGCTTGTATCGCGCCGCTCAAACAATATCGCCCCTACAAGCTTTGTACTCGTTATAGTAGAAGTCGTTTTGCCTCGGAACTAAAGAAAAGCATACGTAACTCGCGAAAATGAATCAACGCTTGTTCTAAAGCACCACCGCGCGCAATAGTTGCGCTGCCGATTTTTGCGCATAGCCGCCATAAAATACAACTTTAGGTATGTTATAAGATATTGATTCTAAACTAATAATCAATAAGCTGCGACGTTCCCTTATGCTCATATGCGGTCCTGGAGGATAGCTAGATCAGAGGGTTTTATCCCCGGGGGAACCCATGACAGACCAATTTTTACGTAAAAAAATCCGGATCGACCTCTGCGGGAATCGCCTGGGGCGGATGATATCCGGCGGATTTGTACTTGGGCTTGCCGCGTCCAGTGCGCCCATTTTGCTCACCTCGACAGCGGCGATCGCAGCTGAACCGGTCGCATTGAGTGCCAAAATAGAAGAAATCATCGTTACAGCCCGTAAGCGGGAAGAATCTCTTCATGCCGTCCCTGAGGCCGTATCGGTTTTAAGCCGCGACGATCTACAGCGCTTCGGCCTCCGTACCAGTCCGGAAATTGCGCAACAGACTCCCAATCTGATGTGGCATTCAATTTTGGGGTTCTCCACGCCTCATGTTTTCCTTCGCGGGATTGGAAACGCTACTTTCAATGCCAATCAGGCGAGCCCCGTCGGTATACATCTGGATAACGTCTACCAGGGCTCGAGCATAACCTATGGCTTCGGACTGTTCGATCTGGAGCGGGTGGAAGTCCTCAAAGGTCCGCAAGGAACGTTGTTTGGACGCAACACGACCGGCGGCGTCATCAATTTTATATCGCGCAAGCCCGACCCTGCCGCGGGATTCAACGGTGAAGTTACGGCGACGTACGGCAGATTTGACGAGGCTAATTTGGAGGCTGCAGTCGGTGTGCCTCTGTCGGACAAAGTCGCTGTTCGCATGTCGACCCAAATTCTAAATCGCGACGGTTATGTAACCAACGCAAACCCGGCCAGCGGCTTTGACCATGAAGGGGCGCTTGATATTTGGTCCGCCCGTGGCCAGGCGCGGTTTATCGGCAACAGCGGATTTGATGCTTTGATTACCGTCCATGGGGGTCAGAATCAAAGCGATGCGGCTCCCGGCAAGCAAGTCGGCATCCTGTGTCCTGCGGGCGTGGACGTGCCGCGACTAGGTCAGTGTTCCGACTTTTTCGGTTTCACCGATACCGTCAATCTGCGGGAGACATTCACGAACATTCAATCGTTCGACAATGTGAATGCGTGGGGGGGCTCTGTCACACTGACGTGGCCCCTGGACGGATTTAACATTATTTCGCAGACCGCTTATGACACCAGTGATCGAAAACTCGTCGATGATTCCGATGCCGGGCCGATATCCGCGCTTAAAACAAATGTGCTGTCGGATTTTTATCAAGTCAGTCAAGAGGTGCGCGTAGCGTCCAATATCGAAGGCCCGCTTGTGTGGGTTGCCGGCGGAAATTTTTACAAAGATGATTTTGAGTCTTTTCAGACCTACGCCTTGAACGCATTTGGACCCGGCGGGCTGACGGGATTTTTCCCCGTAGAGGAAGGTATTGCGGCGTCGCTGACTCAGAAAACGGAAAGCTATGCGCTGTTCGCTGAGGCGAGCTATGAACTATTTTCAAGACTGACGTTGACGGCGGGTGTGCGCTGGACCCGGGACAAACGATCAGCCCTGCCGCATGCGTACTTTTTTGATGCCACCGGATTGGCTTTAGATTTTATCGAAGAAGATGTCGCCGATTCTCGTCTTCTTCTGGAAACAATTCCGAGGACGCCTACTGGAAATTCATGGTCCAAGTGGAGCGGCCGGGGCGCGCTATCATACGAAGTCATAGACGACTGGTTTGTATACGCCGGTATCGCACGGGGTTTTAAAGGCGGTGACTTCAACGGCGGTGCGCTGTTCGATCCCAGCGAAGCGAATCTGGTGAATCCCGAATTTGTCACCAGTTACGAAGTCGGGACCAAAGGGCAATCGCGCGATCTCAGATATACCTTTGATATATCTGGGTTTTATTATGATTTCTCGAATCAGCAGGTTGGCATTTTCATCCCCGGATCGAACGCGACACTGCAGCATCTATCCAATGCGGCTAAAACAACTGTGCTTGGACTTGAGGCCGCTGCGGCGGTGAGACCGCTCGATAATCTTTTTATGGAACTCAAGGTGGGCCTCCTCGATGCTGAGTTCAAACGCTTTCAGTTGGATCCCAACGACCCCGCAACAAACTATGCGGGGAATAGAACAGCCTCCTCACCGAAGTTCAGCATGGCCGGCGCCGGACGCTATACGGTCCCGGTGCGATACGGCGACATCGGCGCGCAGGTTGATTTCTCCTATACCGGAAGTCATTTTTTTTCCGTCGACAACAACCCGACACTGTTTGAAGACGGGTATTGGTTGCTCAACGGCACCCTTTCGTTCGAGGACAAGGCAAACCGATATAGGGTGTCGGCCTGGGTGAAAAATATTGCTGACGAAGATTATTTTGTGTCGGGCATCAGCAACACGGCATCCGGTTTTATGGAATTGTTTCCCGGTCTGCCGCGCACGTTTGGGCTGACGATCACGGGGCGGTTTTAAAGCGCTGGTGTATAGGCTCCGGCGTTGTCCACATCCTGCCACGCATGATTGTGCAAAAGGCAGGCATCGCACCGTCCGCAGGGTTTGGGCTCAGCCGCTGAAAGGTCGGGCGCGTAGCAGCTCCAAGTGTCGCCCCGCTTTAAGCCAAGGTCACGCGCCATCGCTGCGATTTGCGGCTTGGTCATGTTCACCAGCGGTGCGACGATGCGCGGCGGATTTGGTACCGCCTCGGCCCACATGGCGCGGAATGCGGTCAGGAAAGATTCGCGGCAATCCGGATACCCCGAGTAGTCCACTGCGTTCACGCCGAGCCAGACTTCGTCCGCGCCCGCGCCCGCGGCTTCTGCGCAAGCCAGCGCCAGAAAGACAGCGTTGCGTCCCGGTACAAAGGTCGGCGCGATGCCCGCCTTCATGTCATCCAGTGAGCGGTCCTGCGGAATATCGATCTCTGGGCGGTGCCAGTGCACATCGACAATGCGACGTTCAATCCCAAAGCGCCGGCACTGTTCGGCAGCGTAGTTGTTTTCAATGTCGTGACGTTGGCCATAGGCGATGCCGAGACTTTGCGGCACGCGGCCATGTTTCCGGGCGAGCAATAAGCATGCTGTCGAATCAAGTCCGCCGGAGTGGAGAACAATGCACTTAGATGGCTGTGCGTCGTTGGTCATGCCAGATCGTAGGTGCAGGACTCGCCAAGGGATGGCCTGCGTACGGTCACGCTGGCAAGTTGCGGAAAGTCAGTTTGCAGATCGCCAGCGATCCATTGCGCGAGATTTTCGAGTGACGGGGTAGACAGGCCGGGAAGGTCATTCAGAAAATGGTGATCAAGCTTTGAGCGCACGCTTTCGAGTGCCTTTGTCAAATGCTCGAAATCGACGACACAGCCGGTTGTCGTATCCGGCTCTCCAGTCAGAGCCACCTCGACCTTGAACGAGTGTCCGTGAACGCGCGTGTTCTCATGGCCCGCCGGTTTGTGGCTGAAGGTATGCGCGGCTTCGAAGCCGAATTCTTTCACGATTTTAAAACGTCCGGACATGGCGGTCTTAAGGTATCCCAAGCAATTTATGCGTTTGTAGCGATAGCTTCCATTTTGGATGTTTTAGGCAGTAATCAACAGCTTTTTGGCTGTTTTCAATCCGCGCCGGTCCATCCATAGGCTGAAGGAACTGGTGTGTGAACTTGAGGTCTGCGTAACGAGCGGGGTCGGCCCCATCCTGAGGGTAGACCAGTTTCAGTTCATCTCCTTCGGTCACAACCATTTCCGCGTCTGCTTTAGGGCTGACGCAGATCCAATCGAGGCCCGGCGGTGGTTGTATCGTTCCATTTGTTTCCACCGCAACCTCAAAGCCGTATTTGTGCAAGGCTTCGATCAGGGGCTCGTCAAGCTGCAGCAGTGGCTCACCGCCTGTGCAGACCACGAATTTTGAGGCGTTTCCGCCCCCGCGCCATGTCTTGCTGACCGCTGAGGCAAGGGCTTCCGCCGATTTGAACTTTCCGCCGCCGTCGCCGTCTGTTCCTACAAAGTCCGTGTCACAAAACCGGCATGTGGCGGTTTCACGATCCTTTTCGAGGCCGCTCCACAGATTGCAGCCGGTAAAGCGGCAAAATACCGCCGGTCGGCCTGTATTCGCCCCTTCGCCCTGCAGGGTGTAGAAAATTTCTTTGACGGCATATGTCATAATTTCGGCGTTCACATACGCCTTTGTACCCCAAGAATCCAGAGGTTGCGGGGTTCGGCGGCTTTTTCGAGCCTCTCATATTGTCACAACCGGATTGGCCGAAGATACTGCGAGGCTCCATCGGTTGAGAGATATGCCTAGGAACTCGGTCTCATGAAGACAGCCCTTATCACCGGCGGTCTATTTTTTCTGAGCTACATTGCCGTAAACCGGGGTTTGGGACCCAATCCGCTGGAAACCGCGGTCACGGTCATAGTGGTGGTTGGTTTCGCGGCTGGGGTCAGTTGGCTGATGCGGCGCGGACGATCTGCACACAAGGGGTCCGCGCGGCGTGACCTCGAGGCTGCATTGACAAAAGTGATGCCGCCCTCATCCACGCCACCCTCGGGCCGTGGACGACCTGCCCGCAAGTTGTTCTAAGCAAGCACGTCACATTTATTTCATGAGACTGAGAAATAGCGCTCATTTATGAGCATGAGCCAATATGTGGTATAGTAAGCGCTTGAATCGTAGAATTGGGACAGTGCCATGAAAACAGGCGAACACATCGTATCGTCTTTCGACAACGACCTAGCGGAATTGGAGCGCGATCTTTTGGAAATGGGCGGGCTTGCCGAGGCTCAGCTCCAGAGTGCCTTGGAAGCGCTCATTAAGAACGATGCTGAGTCTGCCGAGAAAATCATCGCGAAAGATGCGGAGATTGATGAATGCGAGCGCAAGATTGAAACTGGAGCGCTGTCCATTATTGCGCGGCGGCAGCCCATGGCGAATGATCTGCGGTATGTTTTTGGAAACGTGAAAATCGCGGGCAGCCTAGAGCGGATCGGCGACTACGCCAAAAACATCGCCAAACGCACAATCATAATGTCGCATCATAGAACTGCGGCCGTACCGTCTGATGTCGGCGCGTTAGGCGCGTTGGCCCAACGTACCGTGAATGAAGTGATGGATTCGTTCGCAACCCGCGATGCCCATAAGGCCGAGATGGTGTGGCAGCACGATCACGAACTGGATGACTTGGTTGCGCGCGTCATGCGGTCGGTCATTTCGCGTATGTCCCAAGACATGATCAGTTCCGATGGGCAGGATGCGACCGAGGTGGAAAACTCAACGCACCTTCTTTTCATCACTAAAAACCTAGAGCGCGTTGGCGATCACGCCACCAATATTGCCGAGGTTATTCAGTTTCAGCTTTCGGGAAATTGGAAAAAATCCGCGCGTCCGAAAGGCGGGGATGCGATTCCGGTGGCGGCTTCCGGCTAATGAGACTTTAGGTTCTCGGTCATCTTGGAGAAAAGCCGAAACACTTCATCTTGTTCGGTCGCGGTAAGGTCATTCATGGCTCGGATGGACACGCTGCGGGCCGCTTCCATAATTTTATTTTGAACGTCCTTAGCCTTCGGGGTGAGATACACCAGCGAACGGCGTTTGTCGGCGCTGTCGGCTTTGCGTTTGACGAGACCGTCCCGTTCCATGCGGGCTAATGTATTGGCCATTGTCGGCTGCTCGACATTGATGCGCCGGCATAGATCAGCCTGAGTCAGGCCATCCTGCTCGAACAGCATGACAAGAGGAGCGAATTGGCCGGGCGCGACCCCATATGATTTTAGGGCATCTTGAACCTGCCGATCATAGAGGCGGCCAAGCAAACCGATTTGATAGCCGAGGGAGTCGATGCGGCGGATGGCCATGGCGGGGAGTTTGCCGTTCCTGAAAGCTTGAATCTAGTCTTTTGAATAACCTTTGGAGCGCATGCAGCTTTCAAATTGCTTATTGTAGGCTGTTGTCGATTGTGAACGCTCATGCAGTTCCATTGGAGATTCTCCGCGATTCAGGCTGCCTGATGAGGGCCCCGTCGGTGCGCCGTATTCGGTGCGAGGTGTGCCGGAGCGGGTCAGGACGGTCTCCTGCGCGTTACGCGCGCAGGTCCGTTCATCGGCGGCGGCTTCTGCGCTGGACTTGTGAGCGTGGTGCCAAACGGTGCCGCAGGCTGTCAGCCCAAGCATTGCAGCCGTTATTATGAGTCCGGTGGAACGCAGGCTGAGAAGGCTGGCGCTGGCGTACTTGACCCGGTTTGCCGGACCTGATTGTTTCAGCATTCTATTTTCCTCCCCAGATCGCCGGTAATCGAGCTTTCCGTGCGTTTTCAAGAAAGAAAGATAGTTACATGTCCGGCCTGCCCCAATCCAGCGTTCATATGCCGATGACCTACGAAGATTTAGCTTTAGGGATGGTTGCAACGCTTACCAAGGCGGTGACCGAAGAGGATATCGTCAAATACGCCGAGATTTCGGGTGACACGAACCCAGTGCACCTTGATGAAGCTTATGCTGCAACGACAATGTTTAAGACAAGGATTGCTCATGGACTACTGTCGGCGGGGTACATCTCGGCGGTGTTTGGTACTAAATTGCCTGGGGCCGGCGCGATCTACGTCACGCAGAGTTTTAAATTCAAAGCGCCGGTCCGCATCGGCGATGTCGTGACTGCGCATGTGGAAATTACGGCTCTTAATCCTGAGAAAAAACTAGCGACGTTTCGAACCCAATGTTTGGTCGGAGATAAAGTTGTCGTTGACGGTGAGGCGACGCTTATGGTGCCGGGGCGCACGTAGTATGTGCATGGGGCTTCGCACGCATTTGAAACCGGCAGAAACAATCTTTGCGGCGGCATGACAATGCGTGTTTTCCGGACATGGAGTAATGTTCCGCCGCCGCTTAAGGGCGGCGTGATTGTGCTCGGAAATTTCGATGGACTCCATCTTGGGCATCAGGCGGTTCTTCGCAGGGCTCTGGACATTGGGGTGTCCAATAAAACGCCGGTCGCGGTGATGACCTTCGAGCCGCATCCGCGCGCGTTCTTTAGGCCGGAACAAGAAGCGTTTCGCTTGTGCCCATTCCGCATGAAAGCGCAGCTCATCGCGGCGATGGGGGTTGATTATCTCTATGTTCAAAAATTCGACCAAACGTTCTCGGAAAGATCGGCAAAGAATTTTGTTGAAGAAATTCTTGTGAATGGACTGGGGGTTTCGCACATTGTCGTCGGATACGATTATGTGTTTGGTCACAAGCGCGGCGGTAATGTTGAAGTGCTCAGGCAGCTTGCGGACTCATTTGGGTTTGGCGTTACCGCGGTAGAAGAAATGAAGCTGGATAGCGGCGTCCGCTTTTCATCGACCAACATTCGCAATCATTTGAAGGAAGGGCAGTGCACTGAAGCGGCCAAATTGCTCGGCCGTTATTGGGAAATCGAAGGGCGTGTCGAACTCGGTGATCAGCGCGGCCGACAGCTCGGGTTTCCCACGGCGAATTTGCCTTACAAAAACTATCTTCATCCCAAAAAGGGTGTATATGCGGTGCGTGCCGGGATTGATCGCGGCGCAGAGACCGTGTGGATGGACGGGGTTGCGAATTTCGGCAATCGCCCGACTTTCGACAAAACGGACACCCTGCTCGAGGTCCACCTTCTTGATCGCACCATGGACTTATATACGCAGCACCTGCGCGTGGCCTTGGTCGAGCATATCCGGGACGAGCGGAAATTCGACGGTCTTGAAGCGCTCAAAGCGCAAATCGCGAAGGACAGCGATACGGCGCGGGCTCTTCTTGCGGCGCGGCGGTTTCCGGCTGAGTCGGCCCCGTTCGTGCCGGTCCCGTCTATCCTTTAAATCTTCATTTTCATCTGAAATCAGAGATTTGGGCGTCTTAGCGGGCCATGTGGCCTGGGGCGCTGCCCTTGAACGACAAGGCGGTCCCTGATAGATAGCGGCACATGTATACAGTGTTAGCCGCAGAGCGCAGGGGCGCGCGAATTAGCCACCCCATTCCCTCGTAGGAATGGGGACCAACGCTATACGCTTAACCGCCACCGCACCGGGACTCTGCAATCATGGCCGACACGGCTGACTCCACCACCCCTGACTACAAATCGACCGTCTTCCTGCCTTCCACCAACTTTCCCATGAAGGCGGGATTGCCTACGCTTGAGCCGAAACTGCTCGCCCGTTGGGCCGAGATGGATCTCTACAAACGCTTGAGGGAAGACTCAAAGGAGCGGGAGAGATTCGTTCTGCACGACGGTCCGCCCTATGCCAACGGCAACCTGCATATCGGTCACGCCCTCAATAAAATCCTCAAGGATGTGATCGTCCGCGCCAAGCAAATGACGGGCTACGATTCCAATTACGTGCCGGGCTGGGACTGCCACGGCCTTCCTATCGAATGGAAGATCGAGGAGCAGTACCGGGCGAAAGGCAAAAGCAAAGACGATGTGCCGGTGGTTGAGTTTCGCCGCGAGTGTCGCGAGTTTGCCGCAAAGTGGGTTGAGGTTCAAAAGGAAGAATTCAAGCGTCTCGGCGTCGTGGGCGATTGGGACAATCCCTATACGACCATGAATTTCAATGCGGAAGCCGCTGTCGTACGCGAGCTTGGCAAATATGTTCTCAACGGCGGCCTCTACCGGGGCTCCAAGCCCGTGCTGTGGTCGGTGGTGGAGAAAACGGCGCTTGCCGATGCCGAAGTGGAATACGACGATCACACCTCAACAACAGTGTGGGTGCGTTTCCCTGTGGTGAGCTCAAGTGTCGAGGCGCTCAAGGGCGGGGCCGTGGTCATCTGGACCACAACGCCCTGGACGCTGCCGGGCAATCGCGCCATCGCGTTCGGCGCGGATATGGACTACGTGGTCGTGAACGTAACGGCGGTCGGCGAAGGCAGTCTAGCTAAAGTCGGGGAGCGGTTTGCCGCGGCCTCGGAGTTGCTCGAAGCGGTGCTGAAGGACGCATCAGTCACGGGTCATGAAATTGCCGCACGCGTCAAAGGATCGGATTTGACCGGCACCGTTTGTCGCCACCCGTTCAACGGCCAGGGATACGATTTTGATGTTCCGCTTTACGCGGGCGATTTTGTGACAACCGAGCAAGGCACCGGTTTTGTTCATATCGCCCCGGGACATGGCGAGGACGATTTCTATCTTGGCCAAGCGCACAAGATCACGATTCCTGAGACCGTCGATGACGGCGGCATCTATTACGACCATGTGCCGTTGTTCGCCGGCAAGCATGTGTTCAAGGTTCATGCGGATGTTGTCGAAGCCTTGATGAGCGCGGGCGCTTTGCTTTCTCACGGCAAACTCGTGCACAGCTATCCGCATTCGTGGCGGTCGAAGGCTCCTTTGATTTTCCGCACCACGCCGCAGTGGTTCATCTCCATGGAGACCAACGATCTACGCAAAAAGGCGCTCGACGCCATTGCGGCAACGCGCTGGGTGCCCGCACAAGGACGTAATCGTATCCAGGCTATGATCGAGAACCGCCCCGACTGGTGTGTGTCGCGCCAGCGTCATTGGGGTGTGCCGCTGTCAATTTTTGTGAATAAAGCGACGGGCGAATTGCTGCGCGATCAGGCAGTCATTGATCGTGTCGCCGATGCCATGGCGCAGGAGGGCTCTGATGCGTGGCTCACCTCACCGCCGGAGCGGTTTCTCGGCAACGGCTATAACGCAGACGAATGGACCCAAATCACCGACATCGTTGAGGTGTGGTTTGACTCGGGCTCTACTCACGCCTTTGTGCTGGAGGAGCGCGACGATCTGAAGTGGCCGGCCGATCTTTATCTCGAAGGTTCGGATCAGCACCGCGGCTGGTTTCACACATCTCTGCTGGAATCGTGCGGCACGCGCGGCCGCGCGCCCTTTAATGCGGTACTGACCCACGGCTTCGTCCTTGATGAAAAAGGGCGGAAGATGTCCAAATCCCTGGGCAACGTGGTGGCGCCGCAAGATGTCACCAATCAGTCCGGCGCGGATATACTGCGTTTGTGGGTTGTGGCTTCGGATTACAGCGCCGACTTGTCCATCGGTCCAAATATCCTCAAGCAGATGAGCGATCTCTACCGGCGTCTGCGCAACACCTTGCGTTATTTACTCGGCAATCTCTCTGAGTTTACAGATGAAGAGCGCGTTGCCCTGGAAGATATGCCCGAGTTGGAACGCTGGGTACTGCATCGTGTTTGGGAATTCGATAAATTGATCCGAACATCGTGCGATGATTTTGATTTTCATGGCTTGTTCAGTGAATTGCATAACTTCTGCACCGTCGAGCTGTCGGCATTCTATTTTGATATCCGCAAGGATGCGTTGTATTGCGATGCACCGGACAGTCAGCGCCGCCGCGCTTGCCGCACGGTGCTCGACACCCTGTACGATTGTCTTGTGAAGTGGCTGGCCCCGTTCGCGTGTTTTACCGCGGAGGAAGCCTGGCTTGAGCGTCACCCGGAAAGTGGTGCGTCTGTGCATCTGGAACAATTTCCCGACATTCCGGCGGCATGGCGTGATGATGTTCTTGCGGAAAAATGGACGAAGATTCGCGCCGTGCGCCGTGTTGTGACCGGTGCGCTGGAAAAAGAACGCGCGGCGAAACGGATCGGCGCCTCACTGCAAGCGCACCCGCAAGTCTGGGCGCCAGCTGATATGATTGAGGCCGTTAAAGATCATCACCTGGATGATATTTGCATCACCTCCGGCATCACCGTGACGGAAGGTGTTCCGCCAGCCGAGGCCTATGTATTGCCGGAGGTCCCGGGTGTGGGCGTTGTGGTGGAAACTGCGACCGGTGAGAAATGTCTGCGGTGCTGGAAAGTGCTTCCTGATGTTGGATCGCATAGTCATGCTGGCGTCTGCGGTCGGTGTGATGAGGCGGTCGACGTTATTGCGCCCGCGTCCGCATAGTTGGAATAGCAATCAATGACCGCCGTTCGCACCCCATCATTCTTCGCTGCCGCGCCGGTTGTGGGTTTGGTGATTGCGACAATCGCGTTGATTGCAGATCAGGTTTCCAAGTACGTCATGGTGGATTTAGTGATGCGCCCCGAGGGCATCACCGGCACGCCTTATTTCTCGGGAAAGGTGATCGATATATTGCCGATATTTCAGCTTCGCATGGCTTGGAATACGGGGATCAGCTTTTCTTTATTCGATTCAGGAACAACACTGACGATTGCGGCATTGCTTATTGTGCAGTCCCTGATCATGGCGACCGTTATTTGGTATATGTGGCAGATGGATCGCCGCTGGATGCAGGCGGCCTGCGGGTTCATCATCGGCGGTGGTCTCGGCAATATTGTCGACCGCGTCACCATGGGCGCTGTGGCTGATTTTCTACATTTTTACTGGGGAGACTGGCATTTTCCCACATTTAATGTTGCGGATACGTGCATTACCATCGGAGTCATAATGTGGCTCCTTGACGCTTTCGTCGTGCACCCCCAACATACGGACTAATAGGAGTCGGGGCTGGATAGACCAAAGGTATGGCCTAGCCCCAGACATAGATAAGAGATGGAGTACCTTGATGCACTCTCGCTTTAATAAAGTTGCGTTGCTGACCGTTGCGGTGGTCGTCCTTTCGGGCTGTGAAAGTGTGCAAAACACTGTCGGTCTAGGACGGACCGTGCCCGACGAATTTGCCGTGGCTGCGCCGGTGCCATTGGTTATTCCGCCGGATTTCAATTTGCGTCCTCCGGCCCCCGGCGCTGAACGTGCTCAGCAAGCGCCTGCCGAGCGGGCTCGTACAGCACTGGTCGGCCGTGCCAAGATGCAAGCGCTGCAGCAAAAGGGCATGACGGGCGGCGAAGCCCAGCTTTTGACACTTGCTGGTGTCGAGAATGTATCGCCGAACATCCGCATGACTTTGGACAAAGAGGTGTCGTCGTTCGCACGTGAAGAATCAGCGTTTACGGATCGGCTCTTATTTTGGCGTGATGGCGGAAGCGCGAGTTTAGGCGGAACGGCGCTTGATCCAGCGGCCGAAATGAAACGTCTTAGCCAGAATGCCGCTGACGGCCGGGATGCGAATGATGGACCAATTCCCATTATTACCCGTAGCGGATCATCTGTTCTGAAAATATTCTAAAGCGCTGACGCCCGGCTGGATGTGGGAGCGCTCAGCTTTATTACGTCCCTGTAGTCTTCCCGGTTTTGAGCCGTTTCGGTCGCGCTCAGCGTTGACCTTGCGGTCGTTCAGCCCCATGTTCATGCTCTGAAGTTCTCTCGTCATCACGGGATCGGAGTGACTATGGCGCGAACGCTAGTGTCTTTTTGTATGATCGCCTTTATGGCGGTCATCGCCCCCCGCGCTGCGGAAGCGGTGATTTACGGGGCTGAAACCTTCACGCTAGGCAATGGTATGCAGGTTGTGGTGATCCCCAATCATCGCTCGCCCGTTGTTAGCCACATGGTCTGGTATCGGGTCGGTTCCGCCGATGAACCGCCGGGCAAATCTGGTATCGCGCATTTTCTGGAGCATTTGTTGTTCAAAGGAACGCCGCGATTTCCAGAAGGCGCTATGACAGCCACTGTGGCGCGCAACGGTGGGCAGCAGAACGCATTCACCAGCACCGATTATACGGGCTACTACCAAAATATCGCGGTTGATCGCTTGCCTCTGGTCATGGATATGGAAGCGGACCGCATGCGGAACGTTATCCTGACCGAAGAAGAAGTGATTACCGAGCGGCAGGTCATTATCGAAGAGCGCCGCATGCGCGTTGAAAACGTTCCGTCATCCCTTCTGGGCGAGCGCTTGGCGGCGGCCCTTTGGGGAACGAATCACTACAGCATACCGGTTATTGGACATATGGAGGAAATGCAGGCGCTTACGCGCGATGACGCATTTTCCTTTTATCGCAAGTATTATGCGCCTCATAACGCGATCCTTGTTGTCGCGGGTGATATCACACTTAAAGACCTGAAGCCTCTTGCCGAAAAGTACTACGGGGCCATTCCCGCATCAGAAGATTGGGACGGTGAGCACAAATTGCGCGAACGTTCGACGTTTCTGGCGCCTGTGGCTCATTCGCAAGTTGTGATGAGTCATGAGCAGGTCGCGCAGCCTCAATGGAGCCGTCAGTATATTGCTCCTAGCTACAAATTGGGAAAGCGCGAAGACGTTTATGCCTTGGATCTCTTTTCAGAGATCATGGGCGGCGGGGCCACCTCCAAGCTATATCGTGAGTTGGTGGTCGATCAGCAGGTCGCAGTGAGTTTTGCAACCGG
>CAXBLG010000038.1:0-30101 GCA_963976395.1 uncultured Rhodospirillaceae bacterium | reverse complement strand
CTGATTGCCGCACTGTAAATGGCGATCACAATCATCGGCCTGCCGTACGCTTGGGCCCATCTCAAGTTGGCGAAACTATGCTTGGCGCCGGTGGGAACAATAATTGTTCCCACCGATTGACCAATTAAAACGCGATGTTCCGTTAAGGGTATGCTGTGCGGTCCACGGCTTCGCCGTGCAGATACACCGAAGAAATCTTCCGTGTGTTCGTGATGTCATCCAGCGGATTTGCATCAAGCACGATGAAATCAGCGCTTTTACCCATTGTCAGTGTGCCGGCGTTCTCCATGCGCAGAAAGGCTGCCGAGTTTTGTGTGGCTGAGACAATAACGTCCATCGGCGACATGCCGGCCTCGACCATATCTTCCATTTCGACATGCGGACCCCATGGGGAATTGCCGTCTGTCCCAAACGCAATGCGCACACCCGCATCATTCATTTTCACAAGATTGCGAGCTTGAATGCCGAATGCCGCCTGGGCTTCGGGCTGGTCAACATTACGTTCTTCAAGTTTGGCGATTTCGTCGTCGGGAAGACTTCCGCGCAACCATGTTAAATCCGTTGGCGCGCCGCGACCTCCAAGATTTGGCACAAGTACAAACTCAGGATGTTGAGCGAAAAGTTCCATCACCTCATCATCGGCGTCTGTATCGCGAATACTATGCGCGAACGACGATATTCCCGCCTTTAAGAGTCCCTTGGCATCTTCGAGCGCGAAGATATGCGCGGTGGCGCGAAGGCCATGGCTACGCGCCTCATCAATAATGGGGCCATAAAGATCAGGCGTTAGCTTGGCATACTGGCCACCACGATCATCTACCCAGATTTTGATAATATCCACGTTAAGGGCAGCTTGCTCTTGAACAGCCGCACGCCCTTCCTCCTCAGTTGTGATTTGATAAGGCGTAGAGTAGGGGGCGAAGGAACGTCCCGGTTCAGGAGCTGTAATACCAAGACCGGCACTGAAAAACCGCGCGGCGCCCGGAATAACTTCGCGGCGCATGGCAACGATTTCAGGAATATCAGTTCCAAGGCTCATGGCCGCGCTGACGCCGAAGTAAGCGCGTCGTTTCAAATCTTGCGTCAGTTCTTCAGGCGACTGGCGCACATGAACATGGGTATCGACAATCGCCGGCATGACGGTTTTACCGACAAGACTTACCCGGGCCGCGCCCGCAGGCACCTCAACTTCGCCGGTGGGGCCTACAGCAACAATTTCCGACCCATCAACAATGAATGTTGCATTTTCGATGGGGGCGCTACCGTCTCCTATGATAACTCTCCCGCCTTCAAAGGCTGTAACACCTTCAAGCGGTGGCGGTGAACACGCGGTAATTGCGAGCCCGCTAACTGCGAAAAGTGTCGCAACGGTTGCAATCCCGGCTAAATTTAGTCGACGCATTGAGAACTCCCACTGATAAAATTTGAAGCGCATTCTATCTATTCTCCCATAAAATCCCAAGGCTCACCTCACACTAAATGTTGCTGAATTTGCGCGAATGCCCGGATTCATAGCTGGAGGTATGCATTTTATTCTGGCTACGCCTCAAGGGTTTGTTAATTTCGGTGTAGGTATCTTATAACCTTACGATTCCAGGGGCCTGCTAGAGGCTCCAGATTTTTAATTCAGTAGTGCGAGATACAGGCTGCATGCCGCAAAGCTTTGAAAACTCATCGAGAGATAAAATTGAAGACTTGCATGTCCTCATTGTTGATGACGATGACGCTTTCATTACGCTCATTCACTCAATGTTGCGTGCGCTCGGTGTCACTCAGGTCACCCGGGCCTCTAACGGTGCGGAAGCCTATCAAAAGCTCCGGAGCAGTCAGCGGGTGATAGATTGTATTATCTGCGACTACAACATGGACAATGGCAACGGGCTTCAGTTGCTGCAAGCTGTGCGCACAGGCACAGTTATGCCGATTCGGCCTGATGCATGTTTTATTCTATTAACTGCCTCAAGCGATCAAGACACCGTCGGCAACGCCGCGGCGCTGGATGTAAGCGGTTATCTTGTGAAGCCGGTGACCAAGGATAAGGTGCAAGCCTCGATCAAAAAGGCGCGTGCACGAGTTATCAAGATAGATATTCCGCGCTATCAACGAGTGATGTTATCCAGATAATCGAGAACTGACCGTGCCTCATTGAGAACGCGGTGACAGGGCATCGAAAATAGGCTACTGAATTCTTCATGGCCAACGGACCACACATACTTGTTATTGAAGCGCGTTTTTACGACGAGATCGCCGACGACCTATTGAAGGGTACAATCGCTGCGCTCACGGCCGCTGGCGCGACTTCGGAAGTTATAACTGTACCCGGCATTTTAGAACTCCCGCTTGCAGCACAGTTTGCCTTTAGTAAAGGTGCCGCTCACCCCAACCGGCATTACGACGGCTTTGTTGTACTAGGCTGCGCTGTGAAGGGTGAAACTGACCACTACGAACATGTCTGTGAACAATCCATGAGCGGGGTCCAGCGAGTGGCGCTTGATCTGCTGGTTCCCGTTGGCAATGGTATTCTGACCTGTCCCACCTGGGAACTGGCGCAAAATCGAGCCAATCCGGCGGAAGGCGATGCGGGCGGACGGGCAGCCAAGGCGTGCTTGCGCCTCATTGAGCTTAAGCGGAAATTCGGTCTATAACCTTCGCAGCCCCTATTGTTTGCTCTTTGACAGGTTTGGAATCTCGCCATGGCGGCTACGCCGGCTTCATCACCACGATCGCCTCAATCGCGGTCCACAAACGACCGTAGCGCCGCCCGACTGGCAGCGGTTCAAGCTCTGTATCAATCAGATGTGACCGACGCCTCAATCGATCAGATCATTAAAGATTTCCTGTCGGGCCGCATCGGCGGTATCGCAATCGTTGCCGACGAAGACACTGAAAAAGAGTCTGTGGTGCAACTGACAGAACTGGATACGGAGTTGTTTGTTGCCCTGATGCGCGGTGTGCAGGCCCGTGGCGATGACATCGACAGCATGATTAAAGGCAGCATCAGCACTGAATGGCCGTGGGAACGTCTAGAAATGACTTTGCGGGCTTTGTTGCGTGTCGGCACAGCTGAACTTCTTACACAATCTAAAATCCCGCCAAAGGTTAGTATCGCTGAGTTTGTAGACGTTGCACATGCGTTTTACGCGGGGCCTGAGCCGCGCATGGTAAACGCGGTGCTCGACCGCATTGCTAAGGCCTTGGGACGCGCCTAATGAGCGGCGGGGGGGCAGGCCGCAGCGAATTTGCGCTGATCGCCGATCTCTTCGCTCCTCTGTCTAAAGGGGCGGATGGAGCCCTCGGACTCCTCGACGATGCCGCGCTCATTGACATTCCCTCAGGGCATCAAATTGTTGCAGCGGCTGATACACTTGTCGGCGGCGTACATTTTCGACTTGATGATTCTCCCGATATGATTGCCCGCAAAGCTTTGCGCGTAAATCTTTCGGACCTCGCCGCCATGGGTGCCGCGCCTGTCGGGTTTTTACAGACTCTGGTGTTGAACAACGCGACCAACGATTCATATCTCGAAAAATATGCTGCAGGTCTGAGGTCGGACGTCGAGCACTTCAATGTGCCTTTGCTCGGCGGTGATACGACGGCCGGGCCGGGCCCATTCATAATCACCATTACGGCTTTGGGGATGGTGAAGAAAGGTGAGGCTTTGCTGCGTTCGGGTGCGCGCACCGGAGACATTCTTTGCGTTACGGGCTCAGTTGGAGATTCGGCGCTGGGACTTGCCGGTCTTACAGGCGATCTGAAGTTACCCGCCGATCTCATGGATTACCTGTCAGCGCGCTATCATTTGCCTCAACCCCGATTGGCTATGGGCCATGCGCTGAGCGGATTGGCGAGTGCATGCATTGACGTTTCAGACGGCCTTGTTGCCGACGTCGCGCATATCTGCGCCGCATCGGGAGTCTCAGCCGTTATTGAGCAAGGTGCTATACCTCTCTCTGCAGGTGCCAAGGCGGCGGCTGGTCAAGATCCGAAATGGTGGCAAAGTATTCTCGGCGGTGGCGACGATTATGAGTTGGCTTTTACAGTGAACCGCGAACACTTGGAGCAAGTCGTAGCCATAGCCGAAAAGACTGACGTGTCCGTCGCAGCCATCGGTCGCATTGCCGAGGCGACAGGTGATAGGGTAGGGGTGGTTGTGACCGACAGCACCGGTGCTGAGATACCCATAAGCACCCCTGGTTACCGGCACAGGTGAAGGGAAGTCCCATGAAAGGCCGTCGCGTATGAAACGCTTTATCGTCATACTTCTGGTCCTGATTCTTGTTGGCGGCGGCGGAGCCGGCGGCTTGATCATGATGGGCGTCGTGCCAAATCCATTTGACCCAGAGGGTGGGGGATTCTTCTCAGCCGACGACGATGCAGCCGTAAGTACGGAGAGAAAATTTAAACCGCCGTCATCCGCACTTCAGTTGGTGAAGGTCAACGACATGGTCGTGCCCGTGATCATCAATGGCCGGTTGGTGCGCCGTATATCGGTTACTGTGCGTTTGGTTGTCGGAGAAGCGAGCAACAAAACACTCGTGCAAGAGAATCTCCCGCTTTACCAAGATATTCTGGTGCAGGAACTGATTCCCTATTTTCAGGCGTATTTTTACAATCACGATATCGTCGACATTAAAGAGGTCAAAAAACTGTTGATGGAACAGTCTAAGAAGATTTACGGCGACCTCGTCACGGATGTTTTGCTGATCAATGTGTTTCAGCAAGATATAGGGCGTTGATCAGCGATCCGGATTTGGGCGCGCGATGGAATCGGTTCTCCTCCTCTCGATTCTGGCGGGCTCGACCATGCCGCTCGGAGCTGCGGCCGCCCGCTGGTTAAGACTACATCCACGTTGGCTTGAATCAGAACTTCGGCACGGGGTTGTGGCCTTCGGTGGAGGTGTATTAATCGCAGCCGTCGCCCTTGTATTGATCCCGGAAGGGACTAGCCGCCTTTCGCCTCTTGCTGTCTCACTCTCGTTCGGTGCCGGCGGTCTTATCTTTTTCTTTGTTGACCGGGCTATATCGCGCAGCGATCTCAAAGCCTCGCAGCTTCTGGCGATGCTTCTCGACTTTATCCCCGAGAGTATTGCTTTGGGGGCCATGTTGGCCTCCGGGGAGGCGGGAGGTCTGGTATTGGCGCTCATGATTGCGCTCCAGAACTTTCCGGAAGGTTACAATGCATATTTGGAAATGAAGGCTGCAGGCCGCTTGCGGCCGAATATGATCCTCTCAGCCTTTGCCATACTTGTGCTGCTTGGTCCGACCGCAGCTATATCGGGATATGTGTTCCTTTTTGACGAACACGCAGTGCTTGGATCAATTATGTGCTTCGCGGCGGCAGGAATTTTGTATCTAACCTTCCAGGATATTGCACCGCGGTCACACGTCCGCAATCGCTGGGCTCCCGCGCTGGGCGCGGTGGGCGGGTTTCTCACCGGTCTCTTGGGACAGATGATTCTGTTAGGATGAGCGCTCCAACCCTACTAAAAATGCCGGATCGAGTGGCTCATGGCGCTAAATTGTTGCGTCTGCGAGTACCTTCTGGCACTCTCCCGCCGCTCCTATAGGGGAACGCGCGAGCTAGCTTCTAAATATTTGTAATTAAATGTATTTTCGGCCTGCGCGAAGGCTTAACCGCGTTCGTTATCGAATCAACGACACAATAATGGGGTAAAAATGACCTCTCTCGAATCTCTCGTAATCGCCTGCGGTGTGCTGGCGGTTCTTTACGGCATCTACGGCGTGCGCCGTGTGCAAAGTGCCGATGCCGGAAATGCCCGGATGCAGGAAATCGCAGCCGCCATTCAAGAAGGCGCGGCGGCCTACCTGAACCGTCAATATACAACCATCGGTATTGCCGGTGTTGTCGTGGCGATTATTCTAGCCGCAACCCTTGGCCTTAAAGTGGCCATCGGCTTTGTAATTGGTGCAGTTCTTTCAGGTCTTGCCGGTTATGTCGGCATGAATGTCTCGGTACGCGCCAATGTGCGAACCGCAGCGGCTGCCATGAACGGCGGTTTGAAAAAAGCACACGGCGTTGCTTTTCAGGCCGGTGCGGTCACGGGCCTCCTCGTGGTTGGTCTCGGACTGCTCGGTGTGGCGGTGTACTACATCGTTCTCAAAAGCCTGCCAGGTGCTGAAGAGCACTCGCGCGAGATTATTGAAGGCCTCGTTGCTCTTAGCTTCGGTGCGTCTCTGATTTCCATCTTTGCACGTCTTGGCGGCGGCATCTTTACCAAGGGGGCCGACGTCGGCGCCGACTTGGTAGGTAAAGTCGAAGCCGGCATTCCTGAAGATGATCCCCTTAACCCGACTGTGATCGCCGATAATGTGGGCGACAACGTCGGAGACTGTGCCGGTATGGCAGCCGACTTGTTCGAAACCTACGCGGTGACCATCGTTGCCACGATGCTGCTCGGGTCGATCTATTTCGCCGGTGATGTCAGCACGTCTGCGATGCTGTATCCGCTGGTTCTAGGCGCGGTGTGCATTATCACCTCAATCGTCGGAACCTTCTTCTCCGGCATTGGCGCCAGCGGCAAGATCATGGCCGCGCTGTACCGCGGATTTATCGTAACCGCTGTACTATCTGCCGCCGCGATTGTTGCGGTCACCTACCAATGGTTCGGCGATGGTTTCATCACCAACGACGGTGTCCTCATTTCGGCTGATGATCTTATCATCTGTGCGTTTGTGGGCCTTATCGTCACAGGCCTGATCATTTGGATCACCGAGTACTACACCGGGACTGGTTTCCGTCCGGTGAAGTCGGTTGCGCAGGCTTCTACGACAGGTCACGGCACCAACGTCATCCAAGGCTTGGCCGTATCGATGGAAGCTACAGCTCTGCCGGTGCTGGTGATTTCAGCTGGCATCATTGTGGCATATATGGCTGCCGGTCTGTTTGGACTGGCGATTGCCGCCACGACGATGTTGGCTCTGGCTGGCATTGTTGTCGCGCTGGATGCCTACGGTCCGGTCACCGATAACGCTGGTGGTATCGCCGAAATGGCCGAACTTCCTCCGGAAGTTCGTAACGTGACGGATGCACTCGACGCGGTTGGCAACACGACCAAAGCTGTGACTAAGGGCTATGCCATTGGTTCTGCCGGTCTTGCGGCCCTCGTGCTGTTTGCTGCGTACACGGAAGATCTGAAGTACTACTTCGGTCACTTGGATATCGAGTTCAAACTCGAAAATCCCTACGTAGTGGTTGGCCTGTTTATCGGTGGTTTGCTGCCTTACCTGTTCGCCGCGCTCGGCATGCAGGCTGTGGGCCGTGCCGCAGGTTCAGTCGTTAACGAAGTGCGCCGTCAGTTCAAAGAGATCCCGGGAATCATGGAAGGCACAGGTAAGCCCGACTATGGCCGTGCCGTCGATCTTCTGACCAAAGCCGCGATCAAAGAGATGGTGGTGCCGTCTTTGCTGCCGGTGCTTTCGCCGATCGTGCTCTACTTCGTGATCAACATGGTTGCGGGACAAGCTGAAGCCTTCACGGCGGTTGGTGCGATGCTGCTCGGTACGATTGTGACCGGATTGTTCGTTGCCATCTCCATGACATCGGGCGGTGGTGCTTGGGACAATGCCAAGAAGTACATCGAAGACGGCAACCACGGGGGCAAGGGCTCTGAAGCCCACAAAGCTGCCGTGACCGGTGATACGGTGGGTGATCCCTACAAGGACACGGCAGGCCCTGCTGTGAACCCGCTGATCAAAATCACGAACATTGTCGCGCTTCTGTTGCTCGCGGTGTTGGCGGCCTAATAATCCGCTCGTGACTTGATACAAAAATTAACGCCCCGGTCAGAAATGGCCGGGGCGTTTTTTTATGCGGTAATAGCTGTTCGGGTTTTAATCAGCCGCCGGGTCCGCCGGGCGTGCCGGGGCCGCTGCGATTACCCTGAGTGCCAAAGCGTCCGATGTTGCCGATCAATTGCTCAAGCAGACCGTATTCACGGCCTTTGGTAGGCGTTGCCCGTTGTGCAATCGCCACATCAACACCGTCATCCAGCGTCAGTTCGCGCGTATTCATAAGAATGCCGCGTTCGTCGAAATCCAAAGCGAGCACCGTACGATCGAGTTCGTGCACCGGATAGAAAGCGTATTGCGTGGTATGAGCACTGATGTAGTACCAGGTCTCGCTGCCAAACACGCTGGTGGTGGCAGGGGTACCTAAAAGGGCCTGCACGTCCTGGCGCGTTTGCTCACCGGGAGCCAGCTGGGCGAGCGCCTCCGGCAACGGCTCGTTGCCGCGCAGATACACGTCCTTGGCGCAGCCGCTCGCGAGCAGGGCCGTCAGGGCAACTGCGGCGACCGGAATAAATGGGGTTTTGCGGTTCTTGGTGTTCATGACAAGCCGTATTATACCACGTCGCGGTGCTGTCCAAGCCCCGAGTGAACTGAAACAGCCTAAATTCATTGCCTGCGGATGCTTTACCTATGAATCTTGATCGTTTTTTTCGCCGCGCCGCGCCCGTCATAATGCCGGTTGATGCTCTTTATGATGCGCTTGTGAAAAAATCACGCGAGACTGCCTTTTATGCGACCTTTGGCGTGCCCGACACCGTGAATGGGCGGTTTGATATGATTATCATTCACGCCATGCTTGTGTTCCGGCGGTTACGCGATGGCGGAGTCGACGCCGAGGTTATGGGGCAGGCCGTTTTCGATCTTATGTTCAAAGATATGGACCGGTCTCTACGCGAAATGGGGGTCGGAGATCTGAGCGTTTCCAAACACATCAAAAAAATGGCCAAAGCGTTCTATGGCCGCGCTACAATCTACGAACAAGGCTTGGACGGCGAGGCAGAGGCTCTGGGGCAAGCCTTACAAGCCAATGTTTATCGCCACCAAGAGGCCTCATCCGACGTTATCGCGGGAATGACAAACTATCTTCGCCGCATGGACGCTCATATCGCTGGGCAGGCGGTGGCCGATATAGTGGCCGGGCACATTGATCTCACGATTCCGGTAGCGGGAGCAGGGCATGGCCCAGCCTAGACCTTCAAATCTCGAATTTTCATATCTGGTAGAAGTTTCGACTCTGCCGGCCGGTGGCCGCTGGTACAAATTCGCGGCTTCCGAGGAAGAGTGCACGAGTGTCGCAGCCCGTCTGGAATTGAAAGAGCTGAGCAATCTTAAGGTAGCGGTTCAACTAACGCGGACAAGTGGGGGCTTCGTCAATGTCGCCGGTCATGTTGAGGCTGATGTTGTTCAGATCTGTGTTGTGACGCTGGCGCCGATTTCGGTCCATGTGCGCGAAGACATATCTATGGTGTTCATGGAGGAGGTGAGCGCCGCAGCCTCTAAGAAGCATGACGGCGCGGAAGAGCTTATTTCGGTCGATGACGACGATCCTCCAGAGCTGGTAATAGATGGCCGAATCGACTTGGGAGAATTGGCTGTGGAGCAGCTTGTGCTGGCTCTGGACCCCTATCCAAGGGCTCCTGGGGTAAAATTTGGGGCGAAGACTTGGGGCTCAGAAGGGGGCGCAGAGGCCGCTTCTGGGGGTAAACCCTTCGCCGCATTGGAAAAGCTTAAGAATATCAAGCCACATTAGCTGGGAACCTGCTTGCGCCCGTGGCGGTTTTTAGTTATCTACTCGCCCTTCCATGGGCCGCCAGGCGCTTGATTGCGCATAAGACAAGGGCGGCCTTCATCACGAAAGACGACGATAATGGCTGTACCTAAACAGAAGACATCCAAGTCACTCCGGAACATGCGCCGCTCACACCATGCGCTGACGGGGGGCGCCTATCAGGAATGTCCCAATTGCGGTGAGTTAAAGCGCCCGCACCACGTTTGTGCGTCCTGCGGTCACTATGACGGTCGGGAAGTAACTGCGGACTCCGAGGCTGTAGCTTAACGGCCACGTCCTATATCCTTGCGCGTAATTAGGCGTCCGGCGGCCCCGTACGACGGAGCGGCGAGAATTCTCACGGCGACGCCAGACCATCGCGTTTCGGCTTAACCGGTCGGGAGACCCCTTTGAACGCGCCTTTCACCCTTTCTCTTGATGCTATGGGCGGCGACCACGCCCCCGACATCGTCATTAAGGGCGTTGCCGAGGCCCATGTCAGATATCCGCTCGCGCGGTTTCTGCTATTCGGCGATGAAAAGCGTATTCAGCCTGCGCTCGAAGCAAACAAGACCCTGGCAGCCTGTTGTGAAGTTCGCCATACCGATGACGTTGTCACCGGTGACGCGAAGCCAAGCCAGGTTATTCGCTCCGGTCGCAACACCAGCATGTGGAAAGCCATTGAGGCCGTCAAAGCCGGAGAGGCGGGCGGCGTAGTGTCTGCCGGCAACACCGGCGCGCTCATGGCGATGTCCAAAGTCATTATGCGGATGCTGCCGGGAATTGATCGCCCCGCGATTTGTTCGATGTTTCCCTCCAAGATCGGCGAAACGGTCATGTTGGATTTGGGCGCCAACGCGCAATGCGATGCGCGTAATCTGGTTGAGTTCGCGGTGATGGGCGAGTGCTTTGCACGGGCTATGCTGGGGCTTGATCGCCCAAGCGTCGGTCTTCTCAACATCGGCTCGGAAGATTTAAAAGGCACCGACATTCTGCGCGAGGCGGCGCAAACGCTACGCAGCTCTCATTTGGATATGGAATTTGCCGGATTTGTCGAAGGCGATGACATCACCAAGGGTACAGTTGACGTTATCGTTACCGACGGATTCACGGGCAACGTCGCCCTTAAGACCGCCGAAGGGACCGCAAAATTATTTTCCGAGTTCTTGAAGAATGCCATCAAGAGTTCGCTTATGGCACAATTCGGCATGATCTTCGCCAAGCCTGTCTTAAGTCAGGTTATGGCGCGCGCCGATCCTCGCCGCTATAACGGGGCTTTGTTCGTTGGTTTGAATGGGGTGGTTGTGAAGAGTCACGGTGGAACGGATTCAATCGGGTTTGCGAATGCCATAGGCGTTGGTGTGGATATGATTTCACGCGATCTCAATGGCCGTATCGCTGAGCAACTGGCCCATATCGCGGCACAAGCAGCGCCCGACTCTTCAGAGGACGCTGCAGCCTCTGAAGTGAAAACGGTTAGATCAGGAGCCGAGTGATGCTTCGCTCCGTAATCCAAGGTGTTGGGGCTTACCTTCCCGAAAGAATCCTGACCAACGAAGAACTTGCCAAGCAAGTTGATACGTCCGACGAGTGGATTGTAGAGCGAACCGGAATTCGCATGCGCCATGTCGCCGCGGATGATCAAAAAACGTCTGATCTTGCCATTGAAGCTGCAACGCGTGCGCTTAAAGCCGCCGGCCGCGACGGCAGCGAGGTGGATCTTTTTGTGGTTGCAACGGCAACGCCGGATGAAACTTTTCCCGCAACGGCCGCTCGTGTTCAAAGCGCTTTGGGCCGTCCTGGTGTTCCATCCTTCGACATTCAAGCCGTGTGCTCCGGATTCGTATACGGGCTAGCGGTGGTCGATAACTTCATCAAAGCGGGTCAATCAAAGTGCGCGGTTTTGGTCGGAGCAGAAACCTTCTCCCGTATTCTCGATTGGGAAGACAGAACAACCTGTGTTTTGTTTGGCGATGGGGCCGGTGCCGTTGTTGTAAGTGCGGAAGAGGGGACAGGGGCGTCCTCCGATCGCGGGATTCTTTCGACCCATCTTCATTCCGATGGCCGTTACCACGATATGCTCTACGTGGACGGCGGGCCGGCGAGCACGCAAACAACCGGTCATGTGCGCATGAAGGGTAAAGAAGTCTTCCGTCACGCAGTGGTGAATTTAGCCAGCACCGTCAGGGAAGCACTCGACGCAAACGGGCTCACAATCGACGACGTGGATTGGCTGGTTCCCCATCAAGCAAATAAGCGAATCCTCGATAGTACGGCCTCGAAACTTGGTATGGACCCCGCCAAAGTTATTGTCACCGTTGACCAGCACGCCAACACCTCTGCGGCCTCCATTCCAATGGCTTTCGAGGCCGGTGTGGCCGATGGGCGCATTAAGCCGGGCCAGTTGGTTCTGATGGAGGCCATGGGCGGTGGATTTACCTGGGGCTCCGCGCTGGTACGCCTTTAGATAGGTTTCCCGCCGAAAAACGCGGCTCACCCCCTAAAGCCTTGTCAGACATAGAAAACCTAATTGACGCACAAAATCTGACGGTCTAACCTGTTGTAAATACGCCGCTTCTAGGGGGAGCGCGACAATGGGCGACACCATTACTCGAGCACAGTTGGCTGAGGCCATTTATCAAGAAGTCGGTTTATCGCGGAATGAATCTGCTGACTTGCTTGAATTGGTTCTCAATGAAATCACACAGGCCTTGCTGAAAAGTGAGACGGTGAAGATTTCATCGTTCGGCAGTTTCTCTGTGCGCCAAAAAGGCCAGCGCATTGGCCGCAATCCGAAAACCGGTGAAGAAGTCCCCATCTTGCCGCGCAAGGTGCTTGTGTTCCGTCCGTCACAACTTTTGAAGGCGCGGATTCGCGAAGGCCATGCCAATCGGTCCACCGAGACTGAAGCGCCGCCCAATCCGCCGACAACGTGAACGATAAAGATATGACTGAAACGGGTGATTCCGGAGCGGACGACACACGCCGCCGCCCGGAGAAATCTGATGGTGCATTTCGGACGATCAGCGAAGTCGCCGGTGAACTCGATGTCCCACAGCACGTCTTGCGGTTTTGGGAAACCAAGTTTACCCAGGTTCGCCCTTTAAAGCGCGGCGGTGGTCGGCGCTATTACCGCCCTGAAGACGTTGCTCTTCTCAAACGCATCCGGGCTCTGCTTTACACCGACGGCTTGACCATTAAGGGTGTGCAGAAGCTTTTGCGAGAAGTTGGTGTGAAGGCCGTGACCGCTGATGATTCCACGGCGTCGCCGGTGCATACAGCCGCGCCTGAGGCGAAGGGTGTACGCCGTGACGAAGCGGCTAAGCTGCTGGCCGAACTCACAGCCTTGCGCGATGATTTACGTAGCGCGCTGCAGGGCGTCTGAGCGCTCTCCAAAGCGACTTTCAATCGGCTATTTTTATTCCAAAGACTTGGTTGTTTTGCCTAAGAGTGGCGCTTATAGTGCGCCGCTTCCCGGCTGGGGCCCCCCAATATCTGCCCCCGCCGAGGTTTGTTCGGGGCGTAGCGCAGTCCGGTAGCGCACTTGACTGGGGGTCAAGGGGTCGTGGGTTCAAATCCCGCCGCCCCGACCATTTCCAGCACCAAATTTCAACAATCTAATATGAGATTTCGCTTTATAGTTCAGGTGAGAATATCTACATAACCAACTGAATTAACTAACAATTATACCTGAACAAATCCATCTCCCCCTTACTGGCGCCCGCAAAAGTTGCGGCATTTCTTGTCGGCCCTGTCGAATACCTTTATAAATCGTTAATCGTTTTGGATTGGCAAGCCGAGGGGGCTTGAGCCGGAACCATGTATATCGGTTTTGATTCAATCACGCTGCAGCCGGTTGTGGCTCCAACACCAGCGCCGCCAAGGCCGCAGGCGTCAATAGCGCCTGTCACCGAGCGCGATGCGGCCAGCCGTGATCAGCGACAGAATACCAGAGAAGACCGTGAGCCCGGCGTAACGTTTCGCTCTTTCATCACCGCTTCAACACTGGAAGGCCTGGGTCGAGCGCTCGGGGGTGACAAGAATGTGCAGGGTGAGAGCTCTGCATCTGAAAATAGGCCGCGGCCGACCAAGCTGCCCGACGCTGGACCTGCGCTTCTGTCGGGCGCCGATGCGGCCAACTACTATCGTGCGGTATCGGGCGACAGCGAAAGTCTATCGGCTGCCCGCGAATTTCGCGATGCGTCGTCCAGTTATGCGCGGAATTATTTTGCGGCTTCGGGTGGCTTTGCCCGGCCAGGTGAGACTCTGGAACTGACGGCTTAAGCCAAGGCCAACACTCTATTCGCGATTAGATTGCTCCAGAGTGGAACGACCCGCAGGGGTCAGTTTGCACACCAGCCAGTCGGGTTTGATTTGATTGGCGAACCAGGGCTCGGCCCATCCGCATTCAACACATTTTTTAACGACTTGCGGACTTACCTTGCGCCCGTCCAGATCGAACAAGGGCAATTTACCGCCGGGCTGAGTCAGCCCACGTTCCAACCACCTGCGCTGTGCAGGTGACGGTCGGGTGTGTGTGCGATCACCACCGTCCATGAACGTCCTCATCCTTTGGCGTTTGCGTCTTTGTTTTTCCAGCTCACGGCTGGAACCAGGCACTATGTTCGCCAAGATGTGAATTTTTCATAAACCCATCGTTTCGGCAATAAGTGTAAGGTAAGAGGCGGGCTAACGGAAGAAGGAGCCTAGCTATGAGCGTATCCACTGCAAGTCATTGTATGATCTACGTTACCGCCGTTTCGGCGGATGAGGCGCGGTTTATCGGCCGAACACTGGTAGAAGAGAAATTGGCCGCTTGCGTCAATATTATGGACGGCGTTACGTCCATTTACCGGTGGGAAGGTAAAATAGAAGAGGCCAAAGAGGCGGTTCTAATCGCCAAGACCCGCTTCGATTTGGCCCATTCTGCTCTTGAACGCATTGAAGAACTGCATAGCAATGAAGCCCCTTGTGCCGTCGCCTATGAAATGACCCTGGGCTTGGCCAACTATCTCGCATGGGTTGACGACGAAACGGCAAACTAAAGACCGCTCATGAGGCTTTACGGCGATTTAGCGAAATGGTGGCCCTTGCTGTCACCACCGGAAGACTACGCGGAGGAGGCGGAGTTCTTTCTGAACCTATTTAGGCAGTACAGCACGCACCCGCCGCGCTCGCTGCTTGAACTTGGATCGGGGGGAGGTAACACGGCTTCTCATCTCAAACACGATATAGATTTGACGCTTTCCGATCTCTCGCCGGAAATGTTGGAAATCAGCCGCAAACTCAATCCGGAGTGCGCCCACGTAGAGGGTGACATGCGCGCAATTCAACTAGATCGTACGTTCGACGGCGTATTCGTGCACGATGCCGTCATGTACATGACGTCTCTCACGGATTTAACGGCCGTCGTCACAACCGCTTTTTTCCATTGTGCGCCCGGCGGGGTAGCGATCTTCTCACCTGATTGCACTCGTGAATCTTTCAAGACAGAGTCCCAACACGGTGGTTCAGACAACGCGGAACGCAGCTTGAGATATCTTGAATGGTCGTGGGATCCGGATCCAACCGACTGTACCTTCATCACCGACTACACAGTTGTTACGCGCGAAGGTCACGGCGAAACTCGTGTCTCTCAGGAACGTCATGAAATGGGGTTGTTTAGTCGGACCGAATGGACCGATGTGCTCACGAAGGCTGGTTTTCGCGTCACCGTTGTCCCTGACAAATGGCACAGGCTGAATTTTATAGGCTGCCGAATAGCCTGATCCGCCGCATAGCACTCTCCACGTGCTTCCCCTATCCACTGTTAGGCGGTACATACTAAGGGACAGTCGCTTCAGGAATATCTTTGCCTATGGATGCCGCCGCCTTCCCAACTGTGCCGATCTCGATTGCTTTGGCTTTTGGATTAGGATTCATCGCGCGGCTGCTTGGCCTTCCACCCTTGGCCGGTTTTCTACTCGCTGGGTTTACCCTCAGTGCCTTAGGGGTCGTGCCCGATCCCGCCATTAAAGAAATCGCGGACGCTGGCGTAGTTCTGCTGTTGTTCACCATTGGCTTGAAGCTGAAGATCACGACCCTTGTCCGTCCTGAAGTATGGGTGGGGACGTCGATTCATACAGTAGTGACAACAGCGGCTTTAACCGCAGTTATGCTGGTCCTTGCAAATGCTGAAGTCGGCCTGTTCACCGCGTTGGATTGGCAAGGTGCATTGATGCTCGCTTTCGCCCTGAGTTTTTCCAGCACCGTTTTTACGGTAAAGGTTCTGGAAGGGCGCGGTGAAATGAGTACCCTGCACGGACGTTCGGCTATTGGCATCCTCATCATCCAGGATATTTTTGCCGTCATTTTTCTGACCATGGCGGCGGTGCAAATTCCATCACCGTGGGCGTTTGCGCTCTTCGGATTGATCTTTCTCAAACCAATTCTCGGCAGCCTGCTGGACCGGGTGGGACACGGCGAGTTGGTGCCATTGTTTGGTTTGTTCGCGGCCGTAGTCCTGGGGGCAGGTACGTTTGAATTGGTGGGCTTGAAGCCTGATCTCGGAGCGCTGGTATTCGGCGCAATGATGGCATCACATAAGCGCGCCGCCGAAGTGGCCAATTCTATATTCGGCTTCAAGGAAATTCTGCTGGTCGCATTCTTTCTCGATATCGGTTTGTCTGGAACCCCGACATTTGCTCACCTTGCCGTCGCAATGATTTTTGTGCTGCTGGTTCCGGCCAAGTCGGCCTTGTTCTTCGTATTGCTGACACGCTTCAAACTTCGTGCGCGCTCGGCGTTGCTGGCATCCTTGAACCTCGCAACCTATAGCGAATTTGGCCTGATCGTTAGCGTCGTGGCTGTCAGTAACGGTTGGATCAGCAACGACTGGGTGGTGGTGATCGCCATCGCGCTTTCGATTTCTTACTTATTGTCCGCGCCCACAAACGCCGTGCCGTATAAAATATATACGCGTTTGCATTATATCCTGCGCAAGTTCGAGCGGACCGAACATCATCCCGATGATCAGCCTTTAGCTCTCGGTAATGCCACCATCGCTGTATTCGGAATGGGCCGCGTGGGCACCGGCGCTTACGACTACCTGCGCGAGCGTTACGGCAGCGTCGTCATCGGCATTGAAAGCAACGCCGAAAAGGTCCGCAAACATCAGGAGGAGGGACGAAATGTCATCCTTGGTGATGCTGCGGATTCCGATTTTTGGGAACGGGTGCACCGCGTTTCACGAAACTTGAAGGTAGTTCTTCTGGCGATGCCCGAACACCGCGCCAACATTTACGCTGTGCAGCAAATTAAGAGCGGAGACTTCACCGGATTTATCGGCGCACTTGCGAAGTTCCCCGACCACGCTGTGAGTCTACGCGCCGCAGGTGCCGATAAAGCCTTCAACATGTACGCCGAGGCCGGGGTTGGGCTCGCCGCCAGTGTGGACGAGAACATCGGTGCGTTGATGTCCGCGGCAGAGCTTAAAGCTTCTTGAGTCTTAATCCGGCACACGGGCAGACGGCCCGTGTTCTTCGACCTGCTGAATACCGTAATCCTTCACGCTGTCAGCGATCAGCAGATAGAACATACGAAGCAGGTTCACAGCGTGTTACCGCTTCTTCACGAATTCGGCGCGTAGGACGAGACCCTTAATGCCGTCGTAGCGGCAGTCAATCTCTTGCGAATCACCTGTCAGGGAGATCGATTTGATGAGGGTACCGCGACGCAGGGTCTGTCCCGCGCCTTTGACATCGAGATCCTTGATCAGCATTACTTGGTCTCCGTTGGCAAGAACGTTTCCAACAGAATCACGCACCACCACCTCGTCGGCTTTGGCCGCAGCGGCCTGTTTTGCACGCATCTCGCCGGCCGGAATCCATTCACCGCTTTCCTCGTCGTAAACGTAATCATCATCATCAGACATCAACAAATCCTTATATCGGGCCAAGCCGCAAGCCAGACCAGCATCGAATCTAATCGTCAAGTCATTGACATCAAAAAAACCGGATCGTTCGGGTCAGACTAAACCCTAATCGTCACGACCGCCTGAGCCGCAATACCTTCGCCCCGGCCCGTAAACCCAAGGCCTTCGGTGGTAGTTGCTTTCACGCTGATGCGCCCGGTATCTACTCCAAGAATACGCGCTATAGACTCAACCATGGCCTCGCGGCGGGGACCAATTTTTGGTCGCTCACAGATGATCGTAACATCAAGATGCACAAGCGCGCCGCCACGCTGAGTCAGCAAGCTATAAGCGTGTTGGATAAATTTGTCCGACGCTGCGCCGCGCCATTTCTCATCGCTGGGCGGAAAATGTTGACCGATATCGCCGGCGCCAATCGCGCCGAGGATCGCATCGGTCGCAGCGTGCAAAGCGACATCCGCATCAGAATGTCCTTCAAGACCGTTTACATGAGGCACCTTCACACCGCAGAGGGTGACGTGATCACCTGGCCCGAATTTGTGAACATCGAATCCTTGTCCGGTACGGGTCTCGGATAAAGCTGCGGTAAGGCGCGCAAGATCGTCCATGGTCGTAACCTTTACATTAGCATCATCGCCGGCAACCGTAATTACACGCAGCCCGGCTCGTTCCATCACCGCCGCATCATCGGTGAGAGAGTCCCCGGCATATGTGCGGTGCGCGGCCAAAATAGCGGCAAAGTGAAAACCCTGCGGTGTTTGTGCGCGAACGAGTTGATCTCGCGGCACTGTCGCACCCACTAGATCGCCATCAACTTTTTTAAGAGTATCGACAATAGGAACAACCGGAAGCGCGCCATCTGCTTTCACCAATCCCGCAATCACCGCATCGATAAGAGGGGCTGAAACCATAGGTCTTGCCCCATCATGAATCAGCACTAAGTCAGGCGTGTCTTCGGCCAGAGCATCCAATCCCCTGAGAACGGACTCCTGACGAGTTGCTCCTCCGGGAACAGACTGAACGTCGAGTTCTCCTACCGTTTCGGCGAAAATCGCCGAATCGTCGGGATGAATAGCCACCATTACCTTGCAAATCTGAGGATGGCTGGTGAATGCACGTAGGGTGCGGCGCAGCAGCGGCTCGCCCTTGAGGGGAGCATATTGCTTGGGCTGGGATCCTCCGAATCGTTGCCCACGGCCAGCGGCAACAATAAGAACGGCGCAACGGGTCACAAGAAGTCCTTCATCTAGGGGGGATGCGGCAGCGCACAGTAAGGATACCCGCGATTTGGTGCAATTTCCGTTTTGGTCCAATATGTTGCGAATATGAAACGGTCGGCCTCCGCTGTGGTTCATATCCCTTGATTTTGCTTCAGTTTCCTGGGCAAATGCCTAATCTTTAGACAGTGTCGTTAGAGCAACAGATGAGCAAGGTCCAGATTCAGATCGGCCCGGTCAGCGTGGCGGGAAACGTGTTTCTCGCGCCCATGTCAGGGGTTAGCGACAGACCGTTCCGGCGCCTCGTCAGTCGGGCAGGGTGCCCGCTCGTCTTTTCTGAAATGCTCGCCAGCCAGCAGACAGTCCATGCCCACAAACATGCAGGGGGCAAAAGCCGCAGATCCAGTGCCGACTATAGTGATGAGGAACCGCTCGCCGTCCAACTGGCCGGATGCGACCCCGAGGTTATGGCCGAAGCGGCTCGCATAAACGAAGACAGTGGTGCGGCTATCATCGACATCAATATGGGCTGCCCGGTCAAAAAAATCGTCAAAACCTATGGCGGCTCCGCCCTTATGCGCGACGAAGACAACGCCGTTCGCATAATTGAAGCCACTGTGAACGCGGTGAAAATACCCGTTACGTTAAAGATGCGCATGGGGTGGGATCACGAAAATCTCAATGCGCCGTCGCTTGCGAAAAAGGCCGAAGACGCCGGCGTGCAGCTCATCACTATCCATGGCCGCACGCGGCAGCAGCTTTATAAAGGTAGTGCAGATTGGGCCTTTATCCGCAAAGTGAAAGAGGCTGTCTCTGTTCCCGTGGTCGGCAACGGAGACGTCATCACGTTCGACGATGCAGTTGAACTCTTGCGTCAGTCCGGTGCCGATGGCGTGATGGTCGGCCGGGGAGCTTACGGCAAGCCCTGGTTTCCAACCCATGTTCAGCATTTCTTGGATACCGGAGAGCGCTTGGCCGACCCGCCGCCCGAAGTACGCTGTGCACTGACCCTGGAACACTACGACGCTCTATTGACCCATTATGGTGAACATCAAGGAGTGCGTATCGCGCGCAAGCATCTTGCGTGGTCCGCATCCGGCTTGCACGGCGCCAACGCATTCAGGGCCGCCGTGAACCGGGAAACAAATACGGCTCAGGTCCGGGACAGCATTCATCGTTTGTTCGCCGGAGACTTCTCCGACACAAACTCTGATCTCTCTAGCGATGAAGTCAGGGTTGCCGCTTAATGTCCGTGCCGGTACGCCAGTTTCACCCCAGCGGAAATAATCACAACGGTAAAGCAGGCGAGTTGTCCGCCGAGGCAGTGCTCGGCGCTCTGCCGGGCGCGACGCTGGTGGTCGATAACACTCTGGCCATCCGTTACGCCAACGCCGCCGCCGAACAACTTTTCCAATCCAGTGCGACCACACTGACCGGCGAACCGATCACCGATATTCTTCCGCCGCAATCGCCAATTTCCTCATTGGTCGATCAGGCTGTTGAAAATGGTGCGCCAACCTCGGCTTATGGTGTTGTGCTCGATACACCGAAAACCGGCACACGCACGATGACCGTACACGTCTCCCCTATGGTCGACACAGACGGGTGGGTGGTAATCTCGTTGTTAGAGCAAACCCGCGCGCAAAAGATCGGACAGCAACTGGAGCATCGGAACTCTGCCCGGTCAGTGACTGCGATGGCCGCCATGCTCGCCCACGAAGTCAAAAATCCGCTCTCTGGTATTCGAGGGGCGGCGCAGCTGCTCGGACAGGATGCAAGCGAAGACGATCGAGCTCTGACCCAACTTATTTGCGATGAAGCCGACCGCATCGTTGCTTTGGTCAATCGGATGGAAGTGTTCTCCGACGATCGGCCCCTGGAACGTCATCCGGTTAACATTCACGTTGTGCTTGATCGTGTTCGGCGGCTTGCGGAAAACGGTTTTGCCAAGTCGGTTAAATTCAACGAGCGCTACGATCCGTCGTTGCCGCCGGTGGCCGGCAACAGCGATCAACTGGTGCAGGTATTTTTGAACCTTGTAAAAAATGCTGCTGAAGCCGTGCCGTCGGAAGGCGGGGAGATACTTTTATCGACCGCCTATCAACCCGGCGTTCGTGTGGCCATGCAGGGAAGAAGCGAACGGGTGCAATTGCCGTTGCTCGTAACCGTTCAGGACAACGGATCCGGCATTCCGGAAGATTTATGGCCTTATCTTTTTGATCCCTTTGTCACGACTAAACCTAAAGGAAGCGGTCTTGGGCTAGCGCTTGTAGCTAAAATCATAAGCGACCACGGCGGCGTTATAGAATTTGATAGCCAGGGCTCGCGGACAACTTTTCGCGTGATGCTTCCCATTATCGCTGAGGATCCTATTAAGTGACGACCGCGACAATTCTTATCGCCGATGACGATCAAGGCATCCGTACCGTTCTCACTCAAGCGCTCGGCCGTGCCGGCTACAATGTCCGCACCACCGGCAACGCCGCAACTTTGTGGCGATGGGTGTCCGATGGGGATGGAGACCTCGTTATTACCGACGTCGTAATGCCCGACGAGAACGGGCTCGATTTGATTCCGCGCATTCGAAAAGTGCGGCCCGACCTGCGCATTATTGTGATGAGTGCTCAAAACACTTTGCTAACAGCGGTAAAAGCCGCCGAGCGCGGTGCGTTCGAATACCTGCCCAAACCTTTCGATTTGGCCGAGTTGGTTGCAGTGGTCAGCCGGGCCTTGTCAACGAAGTCCAGCGCCCAGGCTCCTGCGAACGATGCCGAGGAACGTCTCCCCATTGTCGGCCGCTCAGCCGCAATGCAAGACATATATCGCACCGTTGCACGGCTGATGAACACAGATTTGACGGCAATGATCACCGGCGAGTCCGGCACCGGCAAAGAACTTGTCGCACGCGCGTTGCATGATTTCGGTCGGCGCCGCGGCGGACCGTTCGTTGCGGTAAACATGGCTGCAATACCGCGTGAATTAATCGAGAGCGAATTGTTCGGCCATGAGAAGGGCTCGTTTACCGGCGCTTTAAACCGCGCAACTGGACGCTTTGAGCAAGCCGAAGGCGGGACGCTTTTCCTTGATGAAATTGGCGATATGCCGCCGGAAGCGCAAACCCGCTTGCTTCGTGTCTTGCAAGACGGTCAGTACACCACTGTCGGCGGACGCACACCGATCAAAGCCAATGTACGCATTGTTGCCGCGACTCACCGGGATTTGACCCAGCTGATCAAAATGGGCAGCTTTCGTGAGGATCTTTACTACCGGCTCAATGTTGTACCAATCCGATTACCGCCTCTACGTCAACGCTCCGAGGACATTCCAGAACTGATTGCACATTTTCTGGCACAGTCCTCAGCCGAGGGATTGCCGCATAAATCGCTCGATTCAGCAGCCGTCGATCGGCTCAAGAGTCACCGCTGGCCAGGCAATGTTCGCGAGCTTGAAAACCTCATGAAGCGCCTCGTCGCGCTTTATGCTGAATCTGTGATTGGCGTCGATGTGGTCGAGATGGAACTCGCGAGTGCGTCAGCGCCACCGACCTCGTCTGCCGACGATGCCCAATCGGCAAGCCTGAGCGGCACGATTGAGCGGCATTTGCAGGACTATTTCGACGGACACAACGGCGCCCTTCCGCCGCGCGGACTTTACGACCGCGTACTACGCGAGTTGGAACGCCCTCTCATTTCGCTAACACTTTCGGCAACCCGGGGTAATCAGGTCAAAGCCGCCGACATTTTGGGCCTGAACCGAAATACACTGCGTAAAAAAATAAAAGACCTCGATATCAACATCATTCGCGGACCGAAATAAGGAGCGGATGTGGAAGCGCGTACAGTGGACCTGAAGCCAGAAACACCGTCCGCGACAGGCTTGGAGCGGAATGGAGCAGGGTGGGACCGCCCCTCGTGGTTCCAGCAGTTCCGGCTTTTGGACTCTCTCGCGGTCGTATTGATCAGCGCAGGTGCGGTATTCGGTATGGCAACCTATACCGCCATGTCTGACTGGGGTGTTGAGGAGCCGAATGCCGGCCCTAGCCTCATTCTGCTAAACATCGACCTCGTCATCTTACTGGGACTGACGGCGCTCGTCTCGCGTCGCTTGGTTCTTTTGTGGCGCGCTCACCGCGCAGGAGCAGTGGGCTCGCGACTGCATGCACGGCTGGTGCTGTTGTTTGGCGCACTTGCGGTAATCCCTACGGTCCTTATGGCCGTCTTTTCGACCTTGTTCTTTACCTTCGGCGTTCAGGCGTGGTTTGGCGACCGGGTGCAAACGGCAGTCACGGAATCCGCAGCCATTGCCCAGGCGTATTTAGAAGAACATCAACAAGCCATTCGCGGTGATGCCCTGGCCGTGGCGACGGATCTCAATACCCAATGGTCGCGCATCAGCATCAACCAGAATTTGCTCAATTCGTTTCTCTCGACCCAGGCTGCCTTTCGCGGATTGACGGAAGCCGTCGTTTTCCGCCCCGACGGACAGGTGATTGCCAAGGCCGGATACACATTTGCCCTGGCATTCGAGCAAATTCCATTTCAAACCATGGCTCAGGCCGACGTCGGGCAGGTCGCGGTCGTGACCGGTGAGGAGTCAGATCGAGTCCGCGCATTGGTAAAGCTCAAATCTTTTCCGGTTGCGTACCTGTATGTCGGGCGGTTTGTCGATGCCAATGTACTTGCCCGCACTCAGCGCACTGAAGAGGCCGTCTCGGAATATCTTAGATTGGAAGAACAGCGCTCTGAACTTCAAGTTAGCCTCGTTGTACTCTTCAGCGTTGTCGCAATATTACTGTTTCTGGTTTCCATATGGTTTGGTTTGTCGCTCGCAACACGGCTTGCCCAACCTATTGTGAATCTAATCAATGCTACGGATCGTGTGCGCGGCGGTGATCTTTCTGTTCGTGTTGATGAAAAAGACCCAACCGATGAAATCGGCTATCTGAATCGTGCCTTCAACCGCATGACTATTCGTCTTGACGAGCAGCAAGCGGCCCTGCGGGAAACTAACGCACAGTTAGATGAACGGCGCCGGTTCACCGAAACCGTGCTGGAAGGTGTGAGCGCCGGTGTCATTGGTCTTGACCCTAAAGGAAACATCACACTTCCCAATCGATCTGCGTCGCTTCTCTTGGGAACGGACTTGACCAATTTTATAGGAAGACCTCTTGTCAACGCGGCTGCTGAATTCGCGCCGCTCATTGAAGAATTGCAAAATTCTAAACAGAAGGCGGCCACGCAAGAAATTCAAGTTGCATTCGAAGGCACACAAAAAACATTCTTTACGCGTTTATCTCAGGAGCAAGTTGGAAATAACGTCGTGGGATACGTCATGACTTTTGACGACATCACAGCGCTTCAGTCCGCTCAGCGCAAAGCTGCCTGGGCCGATGTTGCCCGGCGCATTGCACACGAGATAAAAAATCCGTTGACGCCAATTCAGCTATCGGCCGAGCGACTTAAGCGCCGTTACATGGGTAAAATCGAAGACGACAAGGGACTCTTCGCACAATGCACCGATACGATCATTCGCCATGTGGGGGATATCGGAAAGATGGTTGATGAGTTCTCCGCATTTGCACGTATGCCGGCTGCTGTATTGCGTCCTGCCGATCTAAACAGCCTCATTCGCGAGTCCGCATTCTTACAACGTACAGCTTATCCGCACATCGAGTTCACGTTGAATCTACCCGATTCACCGTCCCGTATTTTATGTGACTCGCGTCAGGTGGGGCAGGCGTTGACCAACGTTTTGAAAAACGCCGTTGAATCCATCGATGCCCAGAACGCCATAACTAATGGCAAGAGAAACGTTCGCGGTCATATTCAAATCGACATGGAGACAAACGATGACGTATTTTTGGTCAAAATTACCGATAATGGCGTGGGTCTGCCCGCTGAGGAACGCGCACGCTTAACCGAGCCATATGTGACGACACGCACAAAAGGAACCGGGCTCGGCCTCGCCATCGTCAAGAAAATTCTAGAAGATCACGGTGGTGCAATCACGCTGCGGGATGCACCGTCCGATACGGCGGAAGCAGCCGCAAATGAAGGTGGAGCTCAAATCGTTCTGCATTTCCCAAATTCAATGGAAATGACAGCCGACTCCCCTCAAACCACACTGACACCGTCCACGGTCAGGACGGGGGAATAGAGTAAAACCATGGGACAAAAAGTCGAAATGCCCGGCAGTGAAATTCTTGTCGTTGATGATGAAGTCGACATTCGCATGTTGATTTCCGGAATTCTGCAAGACGAGGGATTTACAACGCGGGAAGCCGCAACCGGTGAAGCCGCCGTCGAACAAGTAAAGGCGCGTGCGCCGGCGGCTGTCATTCTCGATATCTGGTTGGAGGGTAGTCGCTTAGATGGCCTCCAAGTTCTTCAGGCCATCAAAAGCATGAGACCAAGCGTTCCCGTTGTGATGATCTCAGGCCATGGCACCATCGCAACAGCGGTGCAGGCCATCAAACACGGCGCCTACGATTTTATTGAGAAACCATTTGAAGCAGATCGGCTACTGCTAGTTCTTGGCCGGGCGGTCGAAGCCGCCAAGCTGAAACGCGAGAACCTCGAGCTTAAATCCCGGGCAGGCACTCCGGAGTCCTTTGTCGGCTCATGTGCGTCAATCGCGGCCATCCGGCGCGCCATCGAACGCGTTGGTCCGACGGGCTCTCGTGTTCTCATATCCGGACCGGCCGGATCTGGCAAAGAAGTCGTCGCCCGTCAGATTCATCTCCATTCGCCGCGCGCCGCCGCGCCGTTTGTTGTCGTGAATTGTGCCTCTCTGCATCCTGATCGCCTAACCGAAATTCTTTTTGGAACCAATAGCACCGGCGCCGCAAAGCAAACCATGGGCATGACAAGCTCCGCCCAAGGCGAAGACGATCATACGCCGGGATTGCTTGAATTGGCCGACGGCGGCACTTTGCTCCTCGATGAAGTCGCCGACATGCCGCAGGCCACACAAAGCAGCATTATCCGCATTCTCCAGGATCAGAGATTAGAGCGTTCCAACAGCCACGGACCGGTTGATGTGGACGTCCGCGTTGTAGCCACTACTAACCGAGACTTAAAAGCCGAGGTCAAAAACGGAGCCTTCCGGGAGGAACTGTTTTATCGCTTGAATGTTGTGCCTATTGAAGTTCCTGCGCTGGCCAACCGCCGCGAAGATATTCCAGCACTCGCGCAGTACCTATTAGAACGGGCTGCGGCTGCGGCGGGCATGCCCCGGCGCACTCTCGGGCAAGATGCGATAGCGGCGTTGCAGACGTATTCATGGCCGGGCAACGTGCGCCAGTTGCGCAACATCATCGATTGGCTTCTCATCATGGCGCCGGGCGGGGTTCTCGACCCCATTCGGGCCGACATGCTACCCTCCGATATAAATACACAAACGCCGCAAATGCTGAAGCTTGAAAGGTCGGACGAGATTATGACCTTACCGTTGCGCGAAGCACGCGAGATGTTTGAAAGAGAATATTTGATGGCCCAGGTCATTCGCTACGGTGGAAACATTTCACGAACTGCGGACTTTGTGGGCATGGAACGATCGGCTTTGCATCGCAAGCTAAAGTCACTGGGCATTTCAACCGACGTGCGCCATCGCCGAGACAACCTGCAGGCCGAAAGTCCTGAGGCGAGTCAGGAGGCTGGTCCAGATGCCACACAAAGTCCTATCGTTCCGTTCAAGCGTCCAAACTCTAACGTCTAAGTATCAAGACTCAATTCATGTCTCATATCGCATATGTTAATGGCCGCTATGTGCCGCAGCAAAACGCCCAGGTTCATATTGAAGATCGGGGATACCAGTTCGCCGACGGCATTTATGAAGTTATTTTCCTATGGAACGGGTGCCCTGTCGATTATGCGGCCCATCTGCAGCGTCTAAGCCGATCTCTCAACGAGCTTGAAATTCCAGCGCCCATGAGTTGGGCCGCATTGACGGTTGTCATCAAGGAGGTTCTTCGACGAAATCGCCTCACCACCGGCATTGTTTATATTCAGATCAATCGAGGGGTGGCGCCCCGAAATCATGCTTTTTCACGCGCCTTGCGGCCGAGCGTCGTGGTCACAGTCAAGCATGGCGCTGGCCCCTCTGAGGCCGTGGCAAATAAGGGCGTGAAAGTGGTGAGTGCGCCGGACATCCGCTGGGCACGGCGGGATGTCAAAAGTGTCGCACTGTTGCCGAATATTCTTGCCAAGCAAGTCGCGGCGGAGGCCAAGGCATTCGAAGCGATTCTGTACACTCCAACCGGCATTGTCACCGAAGCCAGTGCCTCCAATGTCTGGATCGTCGGAAAAGATAAAACCCTGGTGACTCATCCCGCCACCGAAGACATTCTCGGCGGCATCACCCGGGCAACCATTATCAAGCTCGCGCGCGCGTCGGGCTACAAGGTTACGGAGCGTCCCTTCACGGTGAAAGAAATGCGCGCAGCGAAAGAAGTCTTTCTGACGGGGACGACGACCTTTGTAATGCCCGTCATCCAGATCGATCAGCATACAGTTGCCAACGGCGCATCCGGCGAGTTCGCCCTGGACCTGAGGCAGCGCTATACCGACTATATGAACAACAGCAATCCAAAGACGGCGTGGAATGTCTAAGACGTCGCTACCGCGTCCGCGCGCCATTCTTTTTGATTGGGACAACACTTTGGTGGATACCTGGCCGTGCATTGGCCGGGCCACCAACATCACCTTAGAGACCATGGGTTTGACCCCGTGGACACCGGAAGAAATCCGCGCCCGAGTAGCTGGGTCGCTCCGCGATACATTTCCGGCGATTTACGGCGAGCGTTGGGAGCAGGCGAGGGATGTCTTTTACGATGCCTTCGCCGCCGTACATCTGGAAATGCTGACCGCGCTTCCAGGCGCAGAGAATCTGCTGCGAGAAGTGGCGGCCACCGATGTCTATTTGGCCGTTGTCAGCAACAAGACTGGCAAATACCTACGGGCGGAAGCCGACCACCTGGGCTGGACACCCTATTTTGGGCGATTGGTCGGTGCGCACGACGCCGAGCGCGACAAGCCGGCCCCGGACCCCATTCACCTCGCATTGTTACAAAACGAAGTCAGGGCAGGACCGGATGTATGGTTCGTAGGCGATGCGCCCATAGATGTCGTTTGCGGCAAAAACGCGGGCTGTAGCACGATTCTGGTCGGGTCAAAGCCACACACAGAACCAAATGAGGCCAATCCCGACCTCCATATCGCCGATTGCGCAGCCCTTTCCGCGCTCATGCGTTCTTATAGTTAGTTATATTTTTCAACCGGCTGAATTCGTCCTGAATCCATTGACCCCAACCACTGCAAATTCTAAAAATTGAGTGTTGGTTCGGTCCTGTGACGGCCCGGCCCCGAAAAGCGCGACCCGCAATGAAAACAACAATATAGAACAGAGGTGGAAAACCCGATGTCCGCGGAAAAGGCCCAAAACGTCCAAGACGTATTTCTCAACGCCATTCGAAAAAACAAGACTCCCGTCACCGTGTTCTTGGTGAATGGCGTCAAGCTGCAGGGGATCGTCACCTGGTTCGATAACTTCTCAATGTTGTTGCGCCGCGACGGTCATACACAATTGGTGTATAAGCATGCGATCTCGACGGTCATGCCGTCGGCGCCTGTGCAGTTGTTCGAACCCAAAGAGGAGGCGGGCGCGCCAGCCAAGGACGAGGCCGCTGAATAGCCTGTCCGGCTTCCGCTCGTATATTTTTGCATCAAACTAAACAGTCGGCCACCGTCACCGTCATCATCCATCCGCTCATAAAAGGACGGGATGGTGAAAACAGTGATTACCGCGAACGCGCGCGTTTGGAGGAGGCAAGGGGTCTTGCTGCCGCCATCAATCTTGATGTGCGCCATGCGGAAACTGTAAATGTCACTAAAGCACGGCCCTCCACATATTTGGGCCAGGGAACGGTTGAGCGGCTTGCGGATTTTATGGAAGAAATCGGCGCTGAGTTGGTCATCATGGATGCCCACATTTCGCCGGGTCAGCAGCGCAATTTAGAACGGGCCTGGAACGCAAAAGTAATCGACCGAACCGGGCTCATTTTGGAAATCTTCGGCGAGCGGGCGCAAACCCGCGAAGGCCAGATGCAGGTCGAACTCGCCCATCTCAACTATCAGAAGAGCCGTTTGGTCCGCAGTTGGACTCACTTGGAACGGCAGCGCGGCGGTTTCGGGTTTCTCGGAGGCCCCGGTGAAACCCAGATCGAAATCGACCGGCGGCTTATTGGCGAGCGCATTACCAAACTTAAGAAGGAGCTCGGCACCGTCACTCGTACCCGCGGGCTTCATCGCCGGGCGCGTCAGAAGGTGCCGTATCCGATCATTGCCCTGGTAGGCTACACCAACGCCGGCAAATCGACTTTGTTTAATACACTCACCCAGTCGACCGTCGTGGCGATGGACCAGCTATTCGCCACCCTCGATCCCACCATGCGCCAGTTGCGCCTGCCGTCGGGGCGCACCGTGATTTTGTCCGATACCGTCGGCTTTGTCTCTGACCTGCCGCATGAATTGGTTGCGGCTTTCCGGGCGACTTTGGAAGAAGTGCTTGAGGCCGATGTTGTCGTTCATGTGCGCGACATTGCCCACCCCGAGACCGAAGAGCAAAAACAGGATGTCGAAGACGTGCTGTTGCAACTCGGTATCGAGGTTGATCATATTATTCCCGGTGAAACATTGGTGCATCATCACCCGGACCTTTCGCACCGCCCTGTCATCGAAGCTCTAAACAAAATTGACCTTCTGGATGAAGCGACTTGCACCGCGGTCAAGGCAGGGGCCGAGCGTCGTGCCGATCAAATGGCCATCTCAGCGCTAACAGGCGAGGGTACGGCCGAGTTGCTGAGTGCGGTTGATGCCGAACTGGCCCGAAAACGTAGCGCCCTTGGCGTCAGCATTCCCGTGGACGACGGCGAAACCCTTGCCTGGTTGTACCGCCGGGGCGAGGTGCTGAGCCGTTCAGACGGCGAGACCAATACCGATCTCACCGTTCTCCTCGACACAGCCGATGTCGCGCGGCTGCAAAAGCGCGGCATTACCGCCCGCCGCGCGGCGGAATGACGACACCAAGTGCTACACTTTCTAGGGCCGTGCTCACCGCCATGCACGATGTGGCCGCACGCATCATCATGCCGCGCTACACTAACCTTAAAGACAGTGATGTCCGCTCTAAAAATCATCCCGGAGATCTTGTAACCATAGCGGACGAAGAGGCGGAACGGGATCTCACCCGAATGTTCCTCGACCTGCTGCCGGGTTCAAAGTGTGTCGGCGAGGAGGCCGTCGCCAAAACGCCCACGCTGATCGAGAACTTGAGCTCGGATGCACCCGTATGGATCATCGATCCCATCGACGGCACCGCCAACTTTGTGAACGGACGG
>CAXBLG010000037.1:0-30306 GCA_963976395.1 uncultured Rhodospirillaceae bacterium | reverse complement strand
GCCATATTCCTTGTGAAGAATAAGCGCATCCGGAAAAGCCCGGCGCAACCAGGGTGCGGTGGTGTAGGTCAGAATGACATCCGGCACAAAAGAGCCGAGCCGATCGCGGACGAATTGGGCAGCTTTATCTAAGACGGCATCGTCGGTTGTGCCCTGGTAACCGGAGACGGTTGCGGTCAGGTAATCCGTGCCGAAAATGTCCAGAAAAGGGCGCTCCGGAATAACCGTTATCAGATTGTCCCAAAACCCATGTTTAGGCCCCAGTTCGGCGAGGGCCTCATTTGTCAGAAGACGCACGGTGTCCGGCGTTGCCGTATGGCCCGACGACAGCATTCCCGCCATGAACCGGGACGAAAACTCAATCCAAGCCTCGTGAAATTGAGGGCGGTCTAATTCGGTAAAGATTTCAACGTGGATAAGTGTCTTCACGGGCCTGTTCATTCGCCGCACATTTGATATGACTGTTGCTAGTTTTGCGGCCTGCGTGGTCCAGCGCCGGGCGTTTGGTGAGTGATTCTGCACCAAGGGTCCGAGGCTGTCACCCGTAAATGTATAAGGGACCAAAGTGAACACCACAGATAGCGCACAATCTCGACTGTGTATGGTCACCACAAATTTCAATTATGGGGACTATCTCGAAGATTGCATGAGTTCGATTATCTCGAGTCCTGGGTCCGAGCGCGTTGACTACGTCGTTATGGATGGTGGTTCAACCGATGGATCAGTTGAGATCATCAAGAAGTATGAACCGCATCTGAAACACTGGCAGTCTGAGAAAGACGACGGCATGTATCATGCCATCGAAGCGGGATTTGCGCATTCCAATGCGCCATACATGGGTTGGCTCAATTCCGACGACAAACTGGTGCCATGGGCCATTCAAACCGTTCTAGATATTTTTGATCAGTTGCCCCAAGTGCGATGGATTACCTCACGCTTTCCCATGCAAGCGACCAAGGCAGGCGTTCCGATGATGACCCGCATTATGCCGGCGGCGGACAAGTGGGGCTTTTTTAACGGTGAACACATCCGCACATCGACGGGCCCTTCTACGGGATGGATCGTGCAGGATTGCACGTTCTGGCGGCGGGATCTGTGGGAGGAAGCGGGAGGGCGGTTTGATCGCTCTCTTAAGCTGGCGGCGGACTTCGAGCTTTGGGCGAGGTTCATGTTGTGCGCCGAGCTTTACATGGTGCCCACGCCGCTCGGCATATACAGAGTTCAGGGCGAAAACAAAGCCATGGCGGCTGCCGAGGTCTACCGTGATGAGTGCGTGAAGGTGCTTGAACGCCACCGCGGCGTTGTTGAGGAAGACCCCGAGCTTCTCAGCGAGCGCGTCATATACAAGAAGATGATGTCTGTCGGGCTCGGCAAACTCGTAACCAAATCCAAGCGGCCGATTATGAAACTCATTTCATACAATCACGACAAAGGCCGATATGAAGCACAGGATCAAAATACCTGAGCGGAATTTGTGACGTGATGACACTCTTTCAATGGTTCAGATTGTGAGCGGCGATGTGCCGGACACAATTTTCGTCAGCCGCTCTCCTGGCGAGACACGGGCCGTACTGTCCGCTGGGGACGAAGTTCTCGAAATCGTTCACCGCCGCGATGCGGACGTTCAACCTAGCGCGGTATACCTTGGTCGTATCGGCGCGCGGGTGCCGGGTGTGGATGCCGTATTTGTCGATATTGGGACGACGCAACCCGGAATACTAAAAATGAAACCGCCGTTTCCGGCGGAAGGGGCGGCCCAGGCGGTGGTCGTTGGTGTGCCGCCCCGGGCGGACAAGGGGTGCGTCCTAAAGGTCGAGCCGAATGCGGTTTGGTCGAGTTCTATCAAAGCCCCGAAGTTACTTCAGGCCGCGTCTGATCCAGTTCGCATATGGTGGGACCGCTATGGCGTTGCCATAAAGCGCATATGTTGCCAAACGCGGGCAGAGGCGACGCGGTTAGCATCGGTGCTGGGAGAAGGGGCGCCGGTTGAAACGGCGCTGGTAAGTGAAAATCTTTTCGCGGAACATGGCATCGAGGATGCCATCGAATTCTCGCTCAATCCTGTTGTGCCGTTACCTTCCGGCGGTAGCGTGATCATTGAATCAACGGCGGCGGTCACTGCGATCGACATCAATTCGGGAGCGACCGACCCTTCAACAGCAAATCGCGAGGCGATTGAACTCATTGCGAAAGAACTGCGCCGTCGAAATATCGCCGGACATATTGTGATTGATGTCATTCCTGGAAAAGGGCGCGGTGCTTTGCCGCGGATTCTTTCAAAAGCGATGGCGGCCGATCCTGTGCCGTCGCAGGTCGCCGGGTATACGCCGCTTGGGATGATTGAATTGACACGCCAGCGTACAGGGTTGTCTTTATCGGAGAGTCTCTTGGGCGTTACTGGAAGTTTGAGCACCAAGAGCTTAGGACTCAAAATTTTGCGAGACGCGGTGCGTGCCGTTGTAACCACTCAGATCGCGCGGGTTGTGCTTGAGGTTGCGCCCGATGTTCATGCCGTTCTGCTGGGAGACTTGTCGCCGGCGTTGGCAGAGGCCCGCGAGTTGATTAAGGACGATATTGCGTTATCCGCTCGAGCCGATTTTCCCCGTGCTCGGTTCGAGGTGCGCAGTGCTTGACGTAAAGAGACAATCCATCAGAATTAGCACCTATGAGTAATGTCTATGAATAGTAATGAGTCTTCCGATGGTGAAGGGGCGCCGCAGCGGCCCGCAGGTGTGAGGGTGGTTGCCGCCAAATGCGTTCGCTGCGCCCAGCCGGTGCAGGCGCGCTATAGGCCATTTTGTTCGCAGCGATGTGCCGAAGTTGATTTGGGCGCCTGGGTGACAGGCGCTTATCGCGTGCCTTCGAATGAGGGGCTGGACGACCCGACGGACGAGAGCGATCCCGAAGATAGATAGGGCGGCCCTTTGGGCCGAGCGGTGGCGGGCGTAACACGCTATTTATCCGAACGGCTAAAAACTTAGTGATCTCAGATGGTTCGTTTCTTTTTGGCGGGCTGGACAGGCCCAATGTTCTCTTCTATAAAACGCCGCCTTTCCCAAGGCTTGTCAGGCCTTAATGCCCAGGTAGCTCAGTTGGTAGAGCAAGGGACTGAAAATCCCTGTGTCGGCGGTTCGATTCCGTCCCTGGGCACCACGCCTCTGTGGCACCTCCGAACGAAATCACTCTAATTTGTGGCCCTTGCGGGCGGTTTTACCGCTCAAAAGCCTCCTTAAACGCGAAAAACCCCTTAAAAATGTAGTGTAAACAAGGTGGTGTAAGCGGCAGCGATCTGGTTTGTGCCCGCGCTCTCATACTGAGAGTGCAGTGTGATGCCGCCTTTTATGGTGGGAGGACTAAATGACGAAGTTCCGTTTAATACTTTCTGTAATTGCCTGCGCGGTCGCATTTCCGGCGTTAGCCTGGAGCGCGGACCCGGCGCGGACAGCTGATATTGCGGTCCGTGGTTTGACAGAGAGCGATTTTCCGCGTTGGACGGAACTCGTCCCCAATGTTTACGCCTACGAGGATTTGCTGACGTCTGCCGGAACGACTCTTACAACTGTCAGCCTTGTCGTAGTCACAAGCGATGGGGTGGTGATCGTGGATGGTCAGGACACCGTCGCTCAAGGCGAAGCAATGTTGGCACATATTGAAAAGGTCACCTCCCAGCCACTTAAATACGTAGTGATCGCCTCCGACCATGGCGACCACGTAAACTCAAACCCCGCCTTTAAGGCCGCATACCCTGACGCCGTATTCATTTCTTCGCCTGTATCGCAGAAGGTTCTGGCAGAAAGTGATGTTCCGCCCACTGAGGTGGTCGCGGACAAGCGCACATTGCGTCTGGGCGGCACCGACATTGAAATTTTGAACATAGGCCGTGGGCATACGGGCGGAGATCTTGTGGCGTACCTGCCGCAAAGCAAGGTGCTTTTCCTAGGTGAACTTTACCTACGCTACGTTTTTCCGGCGATGGTGACCGCCTATCCGTCGGACTGGGTTGCTACTCTTAAGAAAGCGCAAGCCATGGACGTCACTTGGTACGTTCCAGGCCATGGTTTTGCCGATGCCGATGCTGCGACCCTGAAGGCCGACCTTGGTGAAGCCCTCAAAGCGACCGAGCATGTGATTTCTGAAGCGAAACGCCTCCATAAGGCTGGTCTCGCATGCGAGACGGAAAAGGACTGCCCGGCCGCAGCGCAGGCCAATTGGGGGTCTTACAGCGATTGGACTCTTTATCCCGCGCAAGCCCCGAGGGCGTTGGCGCGGGTTTATAAAGAGATTGAAGGAAAACTCCCGTAAAAGGAGTTTCCATTATAAAGTACAGGGCCGCGCGCGTTGCGATGCAACATGGAGGTTGCGCCGCACATAAAATTGAGAGGTAGCTGATTACTGGTGGTTTTGTCTCCCCCTTAGAGCCCTCGCGCGCGCGTTTCTGTCGCAATTTGTTACCAAACTGTCCTGACGATACTTGCCCTTTATCGCTATACTACTAGACACGTGTATAGTGAACTTTGGCGCTTGATTTGTAGAAGTGCTGTAAACTGTTTGGCTGGCCGCCGGCTGCGGCTACACCGTCTTGCCCGGAGCCTGTGGCACTGAACTTCAAATATAGTGGAGGAGCGGAATGTTTTCCGTGCGTCGTTCAAAACAAGAAATGAATTTAAATGGCTGGGGGCTGCGCGGCTTGGCGCTCACAGCAGCGTGTGCGCTTGGCGCTTCGCTGTCCGCTCAAGCGGCTGCTGCAGAGTCAAAAAGCTTTGCCTTGAATATGTTCACCGTGGCCACAATTCAGACGGAAGATAATTGTCCGCACGGGCTCAATCCTCTTTCGGATGTGTACTACGAGCGCGAGTTGAAGCGTCTTGGTAAGTCGCCCACCGAAATCGAAGAATTGATGAAAGACTTTCCGAGCGGCGGATATCAGCCTCTGGTGATTATGCGGGGCCGTGACGAAGACGGTAATCCCGTCAATATTTATGCAAACCCTGAAGCCCAGCCCGACCCCAATATCCATTTGGTCGAAGGCAATGCAGGCTTTGGATTTAATCTGGACGGCAAAGTAACCGACGAAGATTTTACCGATCCTGGAACTGGCATGCGCGGTATCGACAACCAGTTGTGGCGGGCCGTTGGGTGCACCCACAATTATCATATCAGTCAGCCAGAGATCCCGCTTTATCCGTTCGCACAGTGGGACGGAACACGGGACACGACGGGCGCGTGGCTTGTGACGGTGAGTGATGTTGACGATTGGACGAATGACGATGAGGTCACGCTCAGATTTGATAAGGGCATTGATTCGATCATTCGTGACGCCAATGACAATACCGTGCGCGACATGACTTTCCGCGTAGATCCGAGTGCCCGGTCGACAAGTGTTGTAAAAGGCAAAATCAAGGACGGCGAACTCACAACCGACCCGTTCCATTTGGTGTTCGTTCCCGACCCCAGCGTGATGCATGAGTTTAATCTGCAGGAAGCTCAAGTGCGGGCAAGGTTCACGGACGACGGCAAGATGGAAGCTTATGTCGGCGGATATCTCGAGTTTATGAGTTTCTATTGGAGTATGGCGCAGGGTGAGTGGACCTTTGAACACTCCACCGGCATTGATTTGCCCGGCATGTACAATGCTCTGAAGAAAGTCGCTGACTATAATCCCGATCCGAAAACCGGCCAAAACCGTTCGGTCTCCGGAACATGGTGGTTTGATGCGGTCCCGGCCTATGTGATTGCCCCGGAAAAGGTCGCGCTACAGTAATTCTTGCGCGTCAACTTTTAGACGTCATGCGAAATAGGAAAGCGAAGAATATTATGAGGAACGTCCTAAACTTTGGTACAGCGCCGGCTTCTCGGCGAGGGCTCGGAAAATTTAAGTCCGTGCTTGGTGGTAGTGTGATCGCTGCGTTGGCGTTGGCGGGTTGTGCGCCGGCAGAGACGGAAATGGCGGTGATGACCGAGCAGGTATCGCCTGACGTAGGCGGGCCCGCAGTGGTGCGGCGTTTGACCCGCCATCAATACAGAACGATCATCGGCGATCTGTTTGGTGGCAGCATCGTCGTTGGTGGCCCATTTGAGCCGGATGTGCGTGAGAGCGGATTGCTGGCCGTTGGCGCCAGTACAGTCAGCATCGCCTCGACAGGCCTTGAAGCTTACACCAAAATGGCCCGCAATATTGCGGCGCAGGTGGTGGACAGCGAGCACCGTGATATGTTGATGGGCTGTGCGCCCGCTGCTGTGGACAAGCCTGACGATGCTTGCGCCAGTCAGTTTCTAAGCCGGGTTGGCAGGTATATGTTCCGCCGCCCTCTCACAGACGCCGAGTTGCAGGACCGCGTAGCCGCCGCCAATGAAAGCGCAAATATTCGCGGCAATTTTTATCTCGGCATTGAGACGGCTTTGGTCACACTCCTCGTGTCGCCAAACTTTTTGTTTATCCACGAGGCCTCCGAACCCGATCCTCAGCATCCGGGTCTGGAGCGGCTTGATGCTTACTCCAAGGCATCACGCTTAAGCTTTTTCCTGTGGAATAACTCGCCTGACGAAGCACTTCTTGCGGCCGCCGAAAGTGGCGCTCTGCACACCCGTAAGGGGGTGGAAGAGCAAGTGAACCGCATGCTGGCTTCGCCCCAGTTGGAGTCGGGCGTCCGGGCGTTCTTCACCGATATGCTTGAGTTTGAAATCTTCGACACGCTTTCGAAAGACCAAGTTCTTTATCCGAAGTTCAACTTTACCCTTGCCGAAGCGGCGAAGGAACAAACTCTCAGAACAATCATTGATCACTTGCTGGTCAAGAATGGGGACTACCGTGATCTTTACACAACGCCCAATACCTTCTTAACGCGCGAACTGGCGGCTGTGTATCAAGTGCCGCTCGGAGGTCTCAGCAAAGATTGGATTCCCTATGAGTATCCCGCCGGTGCGCAGCATGCGGGCATTCTCTCTCAGGTGAGCTTTGTAGCCCTGCACTCGCATCCAGGCCGGACGTCGCCCACGTTGCGCGGCAAGGCTTTGCGTGAAGTGCTTCTGTGCCAAAAAGTACCCGATCCACCGGGCGATGTGAATTTCACCATTGTTCAAGATACTGCCAATCCTAATTTTAAAACTGTTCGCCAGCGTCTTGATGCTCATGCGTCCGAGCCGATGTGTGTCGGGTGTCACAAGATCACGGACCCCATGGGTCTGGCGCTTGAGAACTTTGATACAATCGGTGGATATCGTGCGTCCGAAAATGGTGCGGACATCGATACAAGCGGATCGCTTGACGGCATCGCGTTTCAAGATGCTCTTGGCCTCGGCAGGGCGATGCATGATAATCCCGCGACCGCATCGTGTCTTACGGACCGCGTGTATAATTACGGGGTCGGACGTCAGGCGACGAAGTCAGAGTCCGAGTGGCTGAAAGCTTCTGTTTTGAAAGACTTTGCAGCCAATGACTATCAGTTCCCACATTTGTTGAAGCGTATCGCGACAAGCGGTCCCTTTTTCCGTGTCAATCAGCCCGAGACCAGTGAGACAGCGCAAGAAGCGTTGGCCTCGGCTGCAACCAACGTCCAATAGGAGGGTGTATAATGAGTGCAGTAAATAGAATGGCATCTCGTCGCCGGGTTCTCCGCGGCATGATGGGTGGCTCGGCGGTAACCGTCGCGCTACCGTTCCTTGATTGTTTTTTGAATTCAAACGGCACCGCTTTGGCCGCGACAGGTCAAGAGCTGCCGGTGGTTTTCGGTAACTGGTACTGGGGCTGCGGCCTCACGCCGGGTCGGTGGGAGCCGGCGATGACGGGTAAATTCAGCGGCCCGCTGCCGCCGGAAATTGCCGCGCTAGAGCCTTTCCGGGATAAACTGAACGTTTATTCCGGCATGAAAGTTTACCTGGATGGTAAGCCGCCACGTCCTCACACCAGTGGCCGCCAAGCTTGCCAGGGCGGACATGTGCCCGGCGGTGAGGGGGATAGCGAGCACGCGAGTGTTGATTCCTTGATTTCTGAAGTCGTCGGCAAACGCACGCGCTTTCGCTCTTTGGAAGCGGCCGCAACGGGAAATCCCAGAGATAGCGTCAGTCGCCGTAGCGCGACGGTGATGAATCCCTCTGAAGGTGATCCGGCTGCGCTTTATGCGCGTGTCTTCGGCCCCGAATTCGTTGACCCGAACGCGGCGGACTTCAAGCCCGATCCGCTCATTATGGCGGAACGTAGCGCTCTTTCTGCTGTGACGGACGAACGTCAGGCTTTGATGAAAAACCTGGGAGCGACTGACAAAGCCCGCATGGATGAATATTTTACGTCTTTGCGCGAACTTGAAGGCCGTCTGGATATTGAACTGAGCAAGCCAGCGCCGCTGGAAGCCTGCACGGTGCCTGATGAAGTGGCTAGCCACGACATCAATAACAAAGGGTATTCAGGCGTTGAAATCGACTCCGTGATCGAGCGGAACAAGCTGTTCTCCAAGATCATGGCCCATGCGGTGGCATGTGACCAAACGCGGGTATTCAATGTGTCCTTCAGCGATTCTCAGTCGAGCCTCAGAAAGGCCGGTGACACAACGACTCACCACATTCTGACGCACGAAGAAGCCATTGATGAGGAACTCGGATATCAGCCGCGTGCGACGTGGTTCTTTACACCGATCATGGAAGGCTTCGCGTACATGGCGCAGGAGCTGGCCAACATCCGCGAGGGTGACGGTACGCTTCTGGACCGCTCGTTGGTCTTGGCCAGCAGTGAATCCGGCCTTGCGAAGATCCACGGTGTTGAAAACCTCCCGCTGCTCACTCTTGGCAGTGCCGGCGGCCGTATTCACACCGGCATGCACCTTCAGCCGAAGGGTGACGCGGTGACACGCGTCGGCTTGACCCTGCAACAGGTTATGGGCGTGTCCACAAGTTCGTGGGGCACAGGGTCCATGAAGACTTCGAAGGCCTTCACCGAGATCATGGTCTAGGTTTGAGATAAGAGAAATCGGGTGCTGCGCGCTGCGTTTGTTTCAGACGGATGCGTGCAGCACTCGTAAGTTTTTAAGTTACATCAGGACATAAGCGCGGCCCGCCCTATTTAAGAGCGGTCCAATTAGAATCGGGAGAGAGACAATGCGGGTTTCAGCCTCGCTGGCATTTGCCGCCGTTGGAGCGGTGATGTTGAACGGAAGCGTCTTAGGGCAGCCTGCAGCTGCTGCGGGATTGGCACCGTTGGCTGCGCCGATGGGTGTGACGTATTCGACGGTAGAGCCGCAGATACCGGCAGGCATCAGCGCGGCTCAGATCGCGCTCGCGCGTTCGATGGGATACATCAAAAATGTTGACGTCTTTGCAAACGTCAACGGAATGACTTTGTATACCTACAATCCCGCGCCCAAGCTGTCTGCTGACTCGACTATAGGCGCTTTGGTCGACAACGAAGACTCGAAGGCCGTTCTGGAAAAACACTTTCCCGGCATCTCAACTAATCCTGCTTTGGGTCAAGCGCGCGCCTTGAGCCTTAAGGCCGTAAAACAGTTTCTACCGGGTTTGACCGACGAAAAGTTAGCCGGCATCGACAAAGAGCTGGGCATGATTGAAGTGCCGCTTGATCCTGCTAACGCCATGTGCGTTGACGCCTGCGCCGCTGAATGGCCGCCGTTTCTAGCAGACGCGGACGCCCAGCCGACCGGGCTTTGGTCTGTGGTCGCACGGCCGGATGGCACTCACCAGTGGGCGTTGGATGGGAAGCCGGTTCATAGCTATTCAAAGGATGACAAGCCGGGCGTAGCCAAGGGCAATAAGGCTGAAGGAAAATGGGAGCAGGCTGTCCGAGTCGATAGCCTCAACATGCTTATGCCCGTTGGCGTTAGCGTTAATGAAACGCTGAAATATGACGGCAAGATTCTGGTCAATGCAGAGGGCCGGACGCTCTACACCTTCGATCAGGACAAGCCGGGCGTATCTGTTTGTACTGGGCAATGCGCCCGTATGTGGCCACCGGTGGAAGCTCCGCGCCTTGCGGTTTCCGTTGGCGACTTCTCGGTTATAGACCGTAGTGATGGGCTGAAGCAGTGGGCCTACAATGGTCAACCGCTGTACACTTTCGTCGGCGACGAGGAAAAAGGCAGTGCCAATGGAGATGGCGTTGCAAAAGTATGGCACCAGGCTGAACTCGTTCGTTATTATTTTCCCGATGTCGTGCAGATTCTTCAGCACCCCAAGCACGGTCCGATGTTGGCTACGAAAAACGGCCAAACGTTGTATGCACGTGATGAGCATCGTTTCACCTTGGCGGGCGGCAGCCATGACGACCGCAACGGACTCCGGGGTAAACCGTCAACAGGCGCGAAACTCGGCACATCAACTTGTGTTGGGGATTGCCTGGAAGAGTTCATTCCTCTTGCTGCCGACGCAAATGCGCAGCCCTGGGGCGAGTGGACCGTCGTGACGCGCGACAACGGCATGAAACAGTGGGCTTACCGAGGCTTCCCACTCTACCATTATAAGGAAGACAAGGCGCCGGGCGATGCCATTGCCCACGATATCTATGAGCTGACTGATGGGCGGACCGGCCTGTATTGGCGGGTCGCGCTACCCTAGCCGTATCCGCAATAAACCAATTAAACCGCGCCGCCTGAAAAGTCGGCGCGGTTTTTTTTGACCTATTTATTTATGGCGAATCGGTCGAATTCTGATTTTCCTGAAATTGACACGTATACGGCAAATTGATATTGCGACTGTGTTGCATTCCTAATATTGTCCATCTGATGGACTTGAGAATGACAGGCATTCTCTAAACTGTATTGAGCCCTAATTGGGGCTTTTTTAAAAACCGATTACGGAATCCAAGGAATACTCCTATGCACCGCAAAGCACTTCGCGGGCGTCGCTGGTCTTTGTCCGCCGCCCTCACCACTACTACGGCTCTTTGCTGTCTTGCGGCTCAGCCCGTATACGCCGAGCCCACAATGGAAGAAATGTGGGAGACAATTCAAAAGCAGCAAAAACAAATTGATGCATTAACGCAGCAACTGAAAAAGGCGGATGCTAAGGTTGAAGCGACCGACGCCAAGGTTGAGGCTACGGCCGCTGCGGTGGAAACCGCAAGCATGGCAAGCGGCACAATGCAGTCGGGCGGTTGGTGGGATCGCACCAGCCTCGGCGGCTATGGCGAGTTACATTACAACGGCGGCAATACGGACCGCCTTGATTTTCATCGGTTCGTATTATTTGTCGGTCATCAATTTAATGATCGCTTGCGACTTCATACTGAACTCGAGCTGGAACACGCTCTTTCGGCGGATACGGCTGACGGAAGCGGACCCGGAGAAGTGGAGCTTGAACAAGCCTGGCTTGAGTACGATTTTACCTCCCAAGTTTCAGGCCGTGCGGGTCTTTATATTTTGCCGGTCGGTATTCTCAACGAAACCCATGAACCACCCACATTCTATGGGGTGGAACGCAATCGCGTCGAGTCCAACATCATTCCCTCAACCTGGTGGGAAGGCGGCGCCGGTGTAACTTACCGGCTCGCCAACGGCCTGCAGATCGACGGCCATGTACACGGCGGTCTCAACGTTCCGATCGCCGGTGGAAATGCTTTCCGTATTCGGAGCGGCCGTCAAAAAGTGGCTCAGTCAACTTTGCGTGAACCGGCCTTTACGGGACGCATTAAGTACACCGGTATTCCAGGGGTTGAGCTTGCAACCTCGTTTCAATATCAGACCGATATAACCCAGAACGATCCCGGCGATCCTAAAACAAGCGCGACCTTATGGGAGGCCCATGCCGTTGTTGACCGAGCTGTTACGCCGGACATCAGAGTTGGTTTACGCGCGCTATATGCGCGTTGGGATCTTAACGGATCAGCCGCTGCGGTTGTTGGACGGGACCAGCAGTATGGATGGTATGTCGAACCATCCGTGCGATTTGCCACGGTAGCGGGCGATGTCGGGCTGTTCGGCCGTTATAGCGAAGACGACAACACCGCTGGCGATGGGGTCGCGTCAAAATTCAAGCAGATCAGCATCGGATCCAATTACTGGATTCACCCCAATGCTGTTCTGAAACTGGAGTACGAGTTCCAAGAACCGCCGCCGGGCAGCGTAGATGACGACAAGCTGCACCTTGGCATTGGATTCCAGTTCTAGAAGCGGAAGCTTGAAGACAATGCGCCCCCTCCACGGTAGGAGTGTGCTGCGGATGGGGGCATGTCTGGCCGTTTGATGTCAGCAATGATTTGGCGAGGATCTAATTGGGCACGACGAAAACATTGATGCGGATTTCAATGCTCGCGGCTTGCCTGTTTGCGAGTGGACTTGCGTTTGCCGACGACATTTATCAGGAGCCACAGGTATTTCTAAGCGAAGCCTTCGGCGACGATGTGCCCGAACCGAAGGTTCTGTGGCTTTCTGATGAACATCGCACGGCGGCCGCCCAGATCCTTCAACATTCGCCGCACATGCTTCGGGTGCGATACTGGCAATCTGGACATCGTACGGCGTGGATTCTTGATGAGATCGGTAAAGAGCGCCCCATCACTGTTGGGATCGTCGTTGATGAGGGTGCAATCGATCAGGTGGGGGTGCTTATTTATCGCGAGAGTATCGGCTGGGAAGTGCGTCATCGCTTTTTTACGCAACAATTCGACCAAGCGAAGCTGAACGAAAGGCTTATGCTGACCAAGCCTATAGATGGCATTGTCGGTGCGACATTGTCTGTACGCGCTGTGACCGGACTTGCGCGTCTTGCCGTCTATTTTGATAGCGTAGTTGACCATGGCTCTTGATCCAAACCCGCTGCGCCCCCGGCGCGCGCCCCTTCTGCGATGGCATCGGTGGATTGGACTAGCCGCAGCCTTGATTGTTGTCGTGGTGGCCGTCACCGGCGTTTTGATCAATCACGTCGCGAGCTTAAATTTAAGGGAAATCTATGTAGATAACGCGCTCGTCCTGGACCGATACGGACTGGTGCCCGAACAATCGCCGATTAGTTATCAATCACCAGCAGGTTGGATCACATGGCTTGATGGCCGCCTTTTTTTAAACGCGACTTTGGTGGCCGATCAAGCAGGCCAGGGTGTGGGTGCTGTTTCTGTCGATGGCATGATAGCCGCTGCGGCGGCAGACCAAATCTTTTTGCTGACATCCGAGGGTGGTTTGGTTGAGCGTCTTTCCAGTCACGCACTTCCCGGCCGGATTGTTGCGATAGGAGAATCTGAGGCGGGCGGTGTTTTGATCAATACCGACAAGGGTCGTTTTACGTCGGGACCGGATCTTTTGGAGTGGAGCTCGACTATAACTGATACGGCTTGGTCAGAGACCGCGCCGTTGCCTGATGGTATCTATCAAGAAATTTTGCAGGCCTTTCGCGGCGACGGCGTTTCGCTAGATCGTGTTTTGCTCGACGTTCATACGGGCCGACTCTTCGGCGCATGGGCGCCGTACGTTTTCGATACCGCGGCCGTGGCGTTGTTATTTTTGGCGATTTCAGGCGTGGTCAATAGTTTGCGTACTCCGCGCCGACGCAATCGCGGTCAAAACGGGGGGGTGTAATGGCGGGTCGTCGGCGTTTTCTCCGCATACTTGCGGCAGTGCCGGGACTGGCTCTGACCAGTGCCTACGGACTGGCGCAGGCTGACGGCGCGCGCGAACCTCGTGCGCTGCACAGTTGGTATGGCACGGCCCTAGGGGCGGACGCCCGAATTCAAGTGGTGCACGAAGATGCGGCTGAGGGGACTGCAATTCTTGCGCGGTGTCAGGCTGAAATAGAATTGCTGGAATCCACGTTCAGCCTCTATCGCGAAAATTCTGTGCTCTCGAAACTCAACGCTCAGGGCAAGCTGACGTCTGCTCCGGATGAATTTTTCGAACTGTTACGAATCAGTCAAGAAGTATACGCGGCGACAGAAGGGTATTTTGACCCTAGCGTCCAGCCGCTATGGAATGTTTATGCGTCGGCGGTTAAGCCCGAACTCACCAACGAAGCGCTATTGTTCCTTAGAATATCGGACTGCCGGGATCGTATTGGCTTTCACCATGTGGATTTGACATCACACGGTGTGAACTTTCGGAAGCCCGGCATGGCGCTTACTTTGAACGGCATTGCGCAAGGCTATCTGACAGATAGACTCGTTGCGCTTTTGCGCCGGGCGGGACTGCGCTCGGCCTTGGTAGAAACCGGGGAATCGTATGGAATGGGCAATCACCCGGGTGGACATGCGTGGCGTCTCGGGGTGCCAGATCCGAAAGCGCCTGGACGCCTGACGCGCGTCGTGTCCTTGGAAAATCGAGCGGTCGCGACTTCGGCACCGTCGGGCACGATCTTTGACCGGGCTGGGCAATTTCACCACCTATTTAACCCTCATACCGGCCGTTGTACCCGTGACTGGTCCAGTGTGACGGTTAAGGCGCCATCGGCGGCTATCGCTGATGCCCTCTCAACAGCTTTTTCGGCGATGCCGCGAAAAATGGTCTTGGATACGGTCGGTTCACTTCCCGAGATTGGTATTCATTTGGTGGGCTCGGACGGTAGCATCACAGAATCCGGCGTTATCTAGAGAGGTTCACCCACAGGTTTTGCGTTCGGAGGTGTGATGTTCACACGCCCAAAGGCCAGGGCGGCAACGGCGACAATTGCACCCATGGCAATCAGCACGCCCGCGTAATCGGCGGCATTCTGAATTAGCCCAAGCAGGGCCGCGCCGGCGGATGTGCCGAGATTCACAAAAGCCATATAAATTGCAAATTGTGTTGCCGCCACCTCTCGTCGGCACAGTCGCATTGCCGCAGCATAAATCGCGACCGACATGAGAACGAACAGAATTTTGAATCCGACCATATAGCCCAGTAGGACCGCACGAAAATCCCAAAGGCTAGATAACGCCGTCATAGCCCAGTGTAAGATTGCGGTCAGTATTAGGGTTGCAACAAGCGTGCGCACTAATCCAAATCGTGTAGCAATCGAACCCGCACCGATCATTGCGAACGCTGCGCCCAAAATGCCGATGGTTGCAGCCGCGCTTGTATAGTCCGTATCTGCCCACCCTAACTCTTGTACAGCCATGACCGGGAGCGCGGCGGTGTAGAGGCCGTAGCCCATGAGGGCGATGAAGATCGCCGCTGTGAAGATAAGACTGGAAGGCGTCCAGACGACTTTGAACAGCCCGGCGAATATCTTTCGCCAACTATGGAGTTGAAGCTCCAGCGCTGCCGTCGACGCTGTGCCGGCGCTCCAGGGCAACAGTCGTTCACCTGGACGTTCGTGGGTAAGTAGCGGGACCAGCATAATCAGCGCAATGGCTCCGGCGATGGAAATGGCACCTGCGTCCAGTCCATAGACGCTGATCAGTACGCCCGACAGGGCCGTCGATAATGCGATCCCTAAAGTTTTGCCGCCCCACATCAGGCCGTTGGCCCGCGCCTGCTCATTCTCAGGGATGATGTCGATAGCCATGCCGTCCACCGCGACGTCCTGAAAGGCGCCGAAGAAATTCACCAGAAAGCCGATCACGGTGATGAGGCTCATCTGTGCGGCCGCATCCTCGACCATGGTTAGCGAGAGAAGGCTGACAATCATGCCCACCTGCGCGGAAATCACCCACGGCCTACGACGGCCCATCGGTAGAAAGCTGAACCGATCCATAACCGATCCGTTGATCAGCTTAAAACTCCACGGCAGCAGGATAACGCCGATAAACGCTCCAATCTCTCCTGCGCTAACACCTTGTTGTGCGAGCCAAGCTGGAACGGCCACATACAGCAGCCCTTCAGGCAAACCCTGCGCAACATACAGCGCGAGAAAGGTGCCGTAGCGCAGATGTCTATGTTCACTGAGAGCGGGAAGCATGCCCTAGTGTAGCACGACGATTCAGAGTGCACGCGGTATGGAATATTTTAATTGGATGCTTGTAATTGGGCTTTCAGCGCGGTGGCGGCCTTTGTGTATCCCCCGTCTCCGCCATCCACAAAGTGGACGTGCTGATTTTCCGTAACGGATGCGACGAGACAGGTCATAACCGCATGATCCGACTCGTGCAGGCCGTAATGCAACTCGCCGCGGGCCGAACGCTCCTCTAGGTATGATCGCATGACCTCCAGGCGGTCGGTTGGACAATCGAATGTCATGGCCAGAACATCGTCGGACCGTGCGAAATCGACTGCATTTTCAGCGATTTCGCGCCGGTATCGTTCCGCATCAAAAGCTCCCATGCGCAGTTTGAATCGGAAGACAAAAACCGCGAATAAGGTCTCCAGTCCAACTCTAATAATCCACAGCCAAAGAAACCCCTTGCCGTGGCGTGCTCGTGCTTCCCGAATGAGTCCCTTGGGCGGCCATTTGGTCTTGAGGATGTCCAGCGACGCGGCCTTCAGAGACTCAAAGCCAACGAGACGGCATAGCGCATCGTGTATTTCGCGGTGATCAGCACACCGCACAACCAAAGAGACCATGCGCCCTCGTGTGGACTTCAAAGGTGTCCATCGGCATGACAGGCCTTCCAGGTTGGGCGGGTCTCCGTCATCCTCTTGCTCTTCAACGATGGACTGGCGGAAAAGTTCTGGATGGCCGCGTTGTTTGATGGCCAATTCACACGCTTCAATGCCGCCGCCAAGAAATACCGCGTAAGCGTTTCCGGGGGAAGGTTCGTAACGGCCCACCTGAACGTCTAAGCTCATTGTATGAAGCGTGCTCACGGGAATGATGCCGACCCGTAACTCTAGCCTGAGTTCGCGGCGTACAAAGCGTCGAACTCTCGCAAGAATGCGCCGCGCTTCTAGCTCATATTCAGGTGGAATGAGGACAGCCGCGCCGTCGCCACCGAATTGATAGGGTAAAGAACCACAGAAATTGGTGAGCGCCGCAATCATCGCTGCGGCTGCGAAATTAACGTCTGAGTGTCGCCCTTCGGCAACGGCGGCCGTTGATCCTTTGATGTCGGATACGGCTACGAACCAAGAGTCGGGAGCGCGGGCGTAGTGGCGTGTGTCGAAGATATTGGCCGTCGCATCCATCGGCAGTAACGACTTGTAGAACGTCTCCGATCTGCCGTCGGTCATGAACAGGGCTTCCTGGGATTGTCAACGCTCGTTGAGGATGTTGGATGGTGCGTACTGATCCGTCAGCACACGGGTATCGTCGGGCCAATCCTTTTTCGGGCTGACGAGGTTCATGAGCCAGTCCACATCAACGTCGCGCTCTTTGAGATGAGGCGCTAGGTCTGTTGCATTGGAGACGATGACGTCTCGATCCATCAAAGGGCCTTCCTGCGCCCAAATGACTCTGTTAGTGGATTTCAAATTGTAGAAAGACCCGAAGGCGGCTTCATATGTCGCCGATTCGTGCGGATACAGACCGCTTGAGGAGAATGTGTTGGCCGCCAAGACACCGCCCGGTTCCAGCAAGCTTTTCACTTCTTGTAAAAACTCTAAGGTCAGAAGATGTTCGGGAATGTATTCATCTTCAAACGCATCAAGCATAATGAGCTCATACTTAGTGTTTTCTAACAGGGCTTTCTTCACGAAAACGCGACCGTCTCCTGTGGCGGTCTGAAGTTTTGGGTCTTCTTCGTAGGCAAAGAACTCTTTTGCTACTTTCACGACAGCAGGATCAATTTCAACAACGTCGATCCGCGCGTCCGGCAGAATGTCGCGTAAAGCCATGGGTAAGGTTCCGCCGCCGAGGCCAACAATGAGGATGCTTTGCGGGTCGGGCTTCATGGCAAGTACGCCCAGCATCATCCGTGTGTACGGAAAGACCAGGTGATCGGGATCATTTATATTCATGCAGGTTTGCCGATTTTGACCCTGGCCACGACGAAAAGTCATGCATCGTAGGTCGCCATCTTCCGTCACAAGGATGTTTCGGTAGAGCGATTTTTCCGAATGAATGACCCCGGCGTCCGTGTCTTCGCAGGCCACCAGCAGGAAGAGCGCCGATAAGACGGCGACGGTTGTACGCATAGTCATGTCATTGTCCTCTGCGGGATAATGCGAATGCGCTGATCGCCATAAGCATCGCCATAGCCATGAGAAGAACTACAATCTGGTTCACCTCTAGTATCAGCACAAAGTAAAACGATGTCAGTAGCGTGCCCGCCGCGCTGAAGGCGGTTGAGAAGAAAAACAGCAGCCCCGCGTAAAACCCGGCAGCGTTGGCCTCGCTCACAAGCAGACGCACCGCATAGGGCGAAATCGCGCCACAAACGGCAGCCGGGGCAAAGAAAAGAATCGTGCACGAGATGAGTGCCCCCGCGCGTGGGTCTTGCGTGTAGGCGAAAACACCATCCAGTACGGGGTCGGCAAAGACAATTATGGGCAACAGCAGCGCGCCCGACAGGAAATGCATAAGGCAGAGCGTACGAATCTTGGGCTGGGCGAGGGACATGCGTCCGCCCACCAGGTATCCGACCGAGAGGGCCAGCATAAAAATCGTAATTACGGCCCCCCAGACGTAAATACTACTGCCAAAGGTGGGAGCGAGAATGCGTCCGCTCAGAATCTCGAGGCCCATGACCATGAACCCCGACCAGCAGGCCACGGCTAGAACAGCGGCGGTCTTCATAATTGGGTCCGGGGCGTTGTGGCTGGGGGCTGACTGCCTGAAAAGTGATTCACGCTGGATATATCCTTATTTGAGCCAATAATCTTAAGGGCTTACGAGTGCCGGCGTCATCATACGGGGGTATTCGAGCGGGGCAACTGCGGCGACGTACAGATGTCCGCGCTACGGCGCAGCGGTAGCCATAAAACCGGCTCTATGGTAACATCCTGTAATATCATGCATTTTGCCGTTTGGGCTGGCCGCGAAATAGAGCTAAATACACAGCGCGGTCCAAGAGGACGAAACGCGCGTTAGAGGATAGTTGAAGAATGAAAGTTTTGCTCGCCCAGCCGAGGGGTTTTTGCGCCGGTGTCGTCCGGGCAGTGGAAATCGTTGAGTTGGCGCTACAGAAATATGGACCGCCAGTCTACGTGCGCCATGAGATCGTTCATAACAAGCGCGTGGTGGAAGATCTCCGGGCCAAAGGCGCAGTCTTCGTGGATGAAGTTGATGATATACCCGCCGGCGCCATTACTGTCTTTTCCGCTCATGGGGTGTCACGAAAAGTAGTCAGCGACGCGGGTGAGCGCGGTCTTGAAGTGATCGATGCGACCTGCCCGTTGGTGGCGCGTGTGCACACCGAGGGCCAACGGTACTCGGCGGTGGGCTATGATGTTGTTCTGATCGGTCATGCCGGCCATGCCGAAGTGGAAGGTACACTCGGCCAGATCGATGGCACCGTGCACTTGGTGGGCTCGCTCGCAGATGCCGAAAGTCTGCAAGTTAAAGACCCCGCCAAACTGGCCTACGTCACTCAAACCACATTGTCGGTTGATGACACCCGGGAAATTATCAGTGCTCTGAAGCGCCGATTCCCGGAAATTCATGGGCCCGACGTGAAGGATATTTGCTATGCCACCCAAAACCGTCAGCAGGCGGTCAGGGATCTTGCTCAAAGGGCCGACGTTATCTTGGTGCTGGGTGCCAAAAACAGTTCCAACTCCAACCGCCTGCGCGAAATCGGCGAGGATATGAATATTCCCAGCTATCTTATCGACGATGCCGAAGGGCTGAAGGCTGAGTGGCTGGAGGGCAAAGCTGTCGTCGGCATCACCGCAGGGGCATCGGCCCCCGAGGCGCTGGTGGATGAGTTGATTTCAAAGTTGCGCACCTTGGGCGAGACCGAGGTGCAAATGCTTGATGGCGTGACCGAGAACATTCACTTCAAGCTCCCGCGCCAACTGCGTGAGTTTGTCGAATCATCCGTTCCCGCTTAATTTCTGATCTAGTAAAAGGTTTAAGCTCGTGGCCGTACCCCTTATCCAACAAATCCGTGTCGGCGCCTATGTTGTGGGCCAGAAACTGCGCGGTATTGAGCGTTATCCACTGGTGTTGATGCTTGAACCCTTGTTCCGGTGCAATCTTGCGTGCTCCGGCTGCGGTAAAATCGATTATCCCGACAGTATTTTGAACCGGCGCTTAACGCCGCAAGAGTGCTTCGATGCAGTGGACGAATGCGGTGCGCCGATGGTTTCCATTCCAGGCGGCGAGCCTTTGCTGCACAAGGAAATCAAAGAGATTGTCGAGGGCATCGTTGCGCGTAAAAAGTTTGTGTATCTGTGTACCAACGCGCTTCTTCTGAAAAAGAAGCTCGATTTATTCACTCCGTCGCCGTACCTCACCTTGTCAATTCATCTGGATGGGCTCAAGGAAGAGCATGATCATTCCGTGTCTCAGGACGGTGTGTTCGACCGCGCGGTCGAGGCCATTAAAGAGGCCGTCGCTCGCGGTTTTCGCGTCACCGTGAATTGTACGCTGTTCACCAACGCGGTCCCGGACAAGGTTGCCGAGTTTTTCGACTATGTGAGTACGCTGGGGACCGAGGGCATCACTGTATCGCCCGGTTACGCGTATGAGCGCGCCCCGGTTCAAGATCACTTCTTGGGCCGTCGCCAAACTAAAGATCTGTTCCGCGACATCTTCCGCATGGGCAAGGGCCGTGCACAAAAATGGCGGTTCAACCAGTCCAGCCTGTTCCTCGATTTTCTTGCGGGGAACCAGACTTACACGTGCATGCCCTGGGGCAATCCTGCACGCAACGTCTTCGGCTGGCAGAAGCCTTGTTATCTCGTAGGGGAAGGTTTTGTCGGATCTTTCAAAGAGCTGATGGAAACGACCGACTGGGATACATACGGCACAGGTAATTACGAAAAGTGCGCCAATTGCATGGCGCATTGTGGCTACGAGCCCACGTCAGTTGTTGATACCGTCAGTCACCCGCTTAAAGCCCTCAAGGTTTTCATGCGCGGGGTGGATACCGAAGGGCCAATGGCTCCGGAGATTTCGCTCGAAAACCAACGCCCGGCGGAATACGTGTTCGAGAAGCAGGTGAAGACCTTCGTGGACTCACCCGAAAGCGCGGAACAGTCCCAGCACGCCAAGGCCAGCTAGGTTTTCCAAAACACGCTTGGCTGCGGCAGTGCGCCGCCCAAGGCGCACAAGGTCTGGAATCTGTGCCGGGTACGTCAGGGCCTTGAATACGGTCGATGTCACCCGGATGCGTCCCTCCCAGGTCATGGCTGCCGACGCTGCCGGTGGGATTGTCTCTTGGGCCGTATCGCAGATCACGCGTAGTGCGGCGAAAGGTATGCCCTTTTCCGTTGCGGCCGCTGCGACCCCGTAACTCTCCATATCGACCGCCATTGCGCCGCTCGACCGGAACAACGCGGCCTTGTCTTCGGCCGTGGACAAAACGTCCTCTGAAGCAGCCAAAACAGCGCGCCGGACTATGAAATCTGTTGCCAAGCTCTCTGTCATTCGTGTGACCCACGCAGCGTCACAAGATAAGATTTCCGGTCCGGTGATACTTTCGGCGGTAATAACTGTGCCTGTTCTCAATTCTGGGTCCAGTCCGCCGGCCAGGCCAAAACTTAGCAGCGCTTCGGCGCCCTGAGTTGTTAGATTTAATGCACCAGCGCGGGCACGGTCCGGTCCGGGACCGGAGCATACAATAAGCGGCGCGTTTGCTAGCGCGGCTTGCTGAACCGCATGCTCAAGGATTGCCGCTTCAAAGGCGAGGCCGCACACAATGCCGAGTTTTGTCATGGTCTAGTTTTGGCGCGGAAGATGGAGGCTGTCGAGACCTGCGTGCTAGAAATATCTCGCGCCCTACATTCCGTAGCGTACCGCCTTGGTGTTGCTGGTCTTAAGGTTGCGGTATCGGGCCAGCGCCCAAAGAGGGAAAATCGCGGCATAACCGTGATAGCGCAGGTAAAAGACGCGCGGAAAGCCCACCGCCGTGAACCAGGGTTCTTTCCAGCGTCCGTCCTTCTCACGCGGGGCGGCGGTGATGTAGTCTATGCCGCGTTTAACGGCCGGGTGATCGACTTCCCCGGCGGCCATGAGGCCCAGAACGGCCCAAGCTGTTTGCGAGGGTGTGCTGGCTTTACATTCATACCGGCGTTCTTTCCAGTAGGTTGCGCCGTCTTCGCCCCATCCGCCGTCCGTATTCTGGTGCTTGATCAACCAGTCCACGGCCTTGCGGATGTAGGGTTGAGTCATATCCTCACCGGCTGCATTGAGTGCGTTCAGCACCGACCAGGTGCCGTAAACATAATTGGTGCCCCAGCGACCGAACCAACTTCCGTCTTCTTCCTGATCCGTTTTCAAATAGGCGATGCCGCGGGCGATTCCCGGGTGACTGCGGTCATGACCAATCTGTGCGAGAAAGCTGATGCAACGGGCAGAAACATCCGCTGTCGGGGGATCAAGCAGCGCTCCGTGATCGGCAAAAGGAAGATGGTTGAGGTAGAAATTGCTGTTGTCTACATCGAACGCGCCCCATCCACCGTTCTCACTCTGCATGCCGACAATCCACTCTTCTGCGCGAGCGATGGCGTCGGCGTGTTTGGCGTTATCGGCGCGGTGCAGAGCCATACCTACCACTGCGGTATCGTCTACGTCCGGGTAATAGTCATTGTTGTACTGAAACGCCCAGCCGCCGGGACGCAGGTCGGGGCGCCGTTCGGCCCAATCGCCCTTTACGTCAAGGATTTGACGGTCCACCAGCCAATCGCAGCTGTTCTTAACGCTATCGCCATCGATCGACTCGTTGGCTTCCATCAACGCTTGAACAGCCAGGCCCGTATCCCATACGGGCGAGACGCACGGCTGGCAAAATTTCTTCCCTTCGCCAGGCGTCAGCAAGAGTTTAATGGACCGCTTCGCCGTCACAAGGTTTGGATCATCTTTAGGAAAGCCGAGCGCTTCCATGGCCATCACAGAGTTAGCCATGGCGGGAAAGATTGCGCCCAGACCGTCGTCACCGTTCAGCCGTTCGACAAAAAAGGCGAGCGCGCGGTCAATGGCTCGTTTGCGCAAAGCCTTGGGCACGTGTGGTTCGATGACTCGCAGAATTCTGTCGATGACCAGAAAGGCATTGCCGCCCCAGTGGCCGGTGGGATTGTTCAAGTAGTTACGAATTTTTGTTGGAGGTGTGCAAAACAACTCCTGTACGCGGACGCCGCGCGGATTTTTTGCTCGTGGTTTCAACGCGGCAAGAATAAGGAGGGGAGCAATTACGGTCCTCGACCAATAGGCCACTCTATACAGCGTGATCGGAAACCATTTTGGTGCCAGCGCCATTTCGACGGGCATTACCGGCACCGCACGCCAGGGCACTTCGCCGAACAGGGCGAGCGAATACCGGGTGAAGACGTTACTTTTCTCTGCGCCGCCTTGGGCCAGAATAGCATCCCGCGCGCGGCGCATATGCGGGGCATCGATATCGTCACCTACAAGCTTTAGCGCGAAGTACGCTTTTACCGTTGCGCTCATGTCAAAGTCGCCGCCATGAAACAGAGGCCAGCCGCCGTGATCCTCTTGGATGCTGCGAATATACTCTGCTAGGTCTGCTTCAACGTCGTCCTCGATTTCATCAAGGTAGTGATTGAGCATGATGTATTCGGCTGGAATGGTGGCATCGGCCTCCAGATCGAATATCCAGTGCCCATCTTTGCGTTGCCGAGCCTTCAATGAAGTCGAGGCCTCTTTGATGACCCGATCAAGTGAAGCCGTTTCACCATCACGCACGTTTGTCTGTGCTGTCACATCAATATTCATCGTTAGGCAGCTTCAATTTGTTTGCGCGCGGAATAGGTTGGAGATAGCGAGGTGACTACGCCATGACATTTCGACGCCAGAGTTGCGGCCTGAAAGCCGGACCTCACTGCCCCCTCTATGGTTGCGGGAACACCTGTAGCCGTCCAGTCGCCAGCAAGCAAGAGATTCGCGCAATTTGTGGCTGTTTTTGACCGTAAAGCAAGGGCGTCCGGGCTCTGGGCAAATGTGGCCCGGCGTTCCTTAACCACCCGGGATGGGGCTTTGTCGCCCTCCAGATTGAGGGCCGCGGCGACATCAGGCCAGCACGCACTCGCGATATCATCTGCGGACGTGTCGACCAGGTCGGCAGCGGCGCTGATGGTGACCGAAGCAAGATCACCGCGCGCAAAAACCCAGTGGGCTGTGCCGCCGATAACGCCGACAATACGGACAACCTCATCACCTCCGATAGCGCTAGCCAGCCGGTAGTGCACATTGACGATGGGTTCGCCCGGTGGCGGAACATTCAAACCGGGGATTAATGTTTCAGCGATCCATGGTGGGGTGGCGAGAATCACCACATCGGTTGGCGCTACCGCAACGTTTTCGCCGTCCATTTCCAAACTACAGACCAGATCATTGGTGTATGCCAACGCTTTGATGCGGGTTCCATATCGGATGTCGGCACCCGCTGCCGTCAACACTTGCACGGCCGGCTCAATGAGCGTGTCGGCAAGGCTGCGCCGGGCTATTAAGGGGCGGCAAGCGTGAGATCCGCGCAGGAAGGTTTCCGTTAATACAGGCTGCATAAGCTGTGCCGATGCTTGCCGAGGATCGGTGTTGAGAGCCGCCACTGTTAAAGGCTCCCAGAAACGGCGGTAGAGAGGGCCTTCCGTGCCGACACAGTCGGCAACGGTCTCGTGTGCGTCGGATTTCAGAATGCGAAGTGCGGAAAGGTAATCCCACGGCGTGGTGTGAGGAACACGGCGATGCGCATTGAATATCCACCACGGCATACGCCCTGCACTAGGCCTCAGGCTCCATCGTTCGTTTGTCGCCACGTCGATAAATGGATAATCCGCATGAGGCGGCCCAATCAACCGGTCGGCTGCGTCGATGCTTTCAAGGTAACTCATCACGGCATGGTTGCCGCTCATCATCAAATGATTGCCGTTGTCGATAACGCAATCCAGTTGCGGATCATGGTACGAGCGGCACCGCCCGCCGGCGCGGGGTGCCGCTTCGTATAAACTTATGCGATGTCCCTGTTGTGACAGGTGCACGGCGGCGGCTAGGCCCGCGACTCCTGCACCGATGATATGTACGCGGCTTTCTTCTGAGACCGGCACGACTACTAAAAGACCCCGTAGCGAATGGCAATTTGGAGCTTTTCCATCTTTGATAGCACCCGGGCAAAGCCTGTTCGAGGCGACAGGGGACGCCAATTGTTGGCGCGGGCGCGTTCCAGATGTTTGCGGTAAACCATCATCATAATAACCGCTGGGCGCATGGCGTTCTTAGAGCATTCGGCCAAAGCGTCCTCCGCTTTGGCAAAGGCCTCCTCCGCCATATGCCCAATGGATTCTAAAACTTGCGGCAGGCGGGGATCCGTCGCGACGTCTGTGGGCGATGTATCTGCAATGCCCGCGCGCTCAAGGAGTTCGGTCGGAAGATAAAGGCGGTTGATGGCGGCGTCTTCTTCCACGTCCCGCAAAATATTTGTGAGTTGGAGGGCGCGGCCAAGATGATCCGCGACACGTTCGCCTGCGTGCGTAGGCTCACCAAAGGCGCGCACGCACAACCGCCCTACCGCTGAGGCCACGCGGTCGCAATATTGGTCGAGAACTTCAAGAGTGGGCGCGATAATCGGGCCCAGGGCATCCATCTCCATGCCGTCTATGACGGCATGAAAATCTTTTTTCTGGAGGTCGTAGGCGCGGATCGCAGGCTCTAAGGCGCGGGTGATTGTATCGGTACTGCGTCCTTCGAAAACGCCGTCAATCATTTCGTGCCAGACGCGAAGGGCTGCAATCTTTTGATCTTGAGGCAAGTTGCCATCGGCAATGTCGTCGACTTCGCGGCAAAACGCGTAAATTGCAAAAAGCGCTTCGCGGCGTTCTCGCGGCAGCAGGCGCATTGCCCAGTAAAACGATGAGCCAGAGGCTTGGACTCGTGCCCGAATGTCCTCCAAATCAGATTGAATAGGCCGTGTGGCTTCCGCCGGGGCGGCTTGCGATCTGGTCTGTACCAGTCCCATCTCTCTGCTCGCCTTACTTACCCTGCCCGTGTCGTTAACGCGGCTGCCGTGTGCCCGTGCCGGCAGTTCGGAGGTGTTTGCTTTCGCCCAATGCGTCCATGCACATAATTTCTATGTGACTCGCCTGTAGTGCGGCGTCTTCATACTGGCCTTCAGGTTTGCCGTGTGTAACGAAACGGTCGGGGAGAGTCATGGTTCGCACTTTTAGCCCTGCATCAAGTTGACCGCTTTGGGCGAGATACGTCAGAACATGTGCGCCAAACCCGCCGATCGCGCCTTCTTCGATGGTAATCAGCACTTCATGGTGGCGGGCGAGTTGAGTAATCAAATCTTCGTCCAAGGGCTTGGCAAAGCGGGCGTCCGCGACCGTAACGGATAACCCGCGTGCAGTCAGATCGTCGGCGGCTTTAAGACACTCTTGTAGGCGTCCCCCTAGCGAGAGAATAGCAATGGTAGAGCCCTCGCGCAGCACACGCCCTTTTCCGACGGGTAGCACACCGCCGCGTGAAGGAAGTTCAACCCCAACACCTTCGCCGCGTGGGAATCTGAATGCCGATGGGCGATCACCTATACTGAGAGATGTCGCCACCATATGCTTCAGTTCCGCCTCATCGGCGGCGGCCATAATGACGAAATCGGGAAGGCACATCAGATACGCGAGGTCGTAACTGCCCGCGTGAGTAGGTCCGTCAGCACCGACAAGTCCGGCTCTATCAATGGCAAAGCGCACGGGCAGATGCTGAAGCGCAACATCATGCACAATCTGGTCGTAAGCTCGCTGTAAAAAGCAGGAGTAAATTGCGACCACCGGTTTAAGTCCGTCGGCGGCCAGGCCTGCAGCGAACGTCACTCCATGTTGTTCGGCAATACCGACGTCGTAGCAACGATCCGGGAATCTCTTGGCGAAGTCATTAAGGCCGGTGCCCGATGGCATGGCGGCGGTAATTGCGACAATGTCTTGGTCGTGCTCGGCTTCTTCGATGAGGCTGGCTGCAAAGACCTTCGTAAAAGCCGGTGCCTTCGCGTGTGCTTTGTCAATCTCACCGGTGAGCGGATTGAACGTGTTGACCGCGTGATAATTTTCACCCTGGGGCTTGTTGAACGGATGGCCCTTGCCTTTCTCCGTGATGACATGCAGCAGAACTGCGCCGTTGTCGCCGTTGCGCAGGGCGGCAAGGATGGTGGTCAAATCTTCGACATTATGGCCGTCCACCGGGCCGACGTAAGTGCAGCCGAGTTGATCGAACAGGGTTGTATTTGGACGGGCGAGGGCGATTTCCTCGGGAAATATTTCCGCGAGGTCACGCTGAATGTCTGCGGCCGATTGCAGAGGGCGGGCTTTGACCAAGTCTTTGAGATAGGCGGTTAAAGCGCCGACAGACGGCGCAATCGACATGCCGTTGTCATTCAGGATCACGGTCATGCGCGACTTTAGGGCGCCGGCGTTGTTCAGTGCTTCATACGCCATACCTGCGCTCATGGCGCCGTCACCGATCACCGCGACCACATGTCGGTCGATGTTTTTCTTGTCGCGGGCTACAGCCATGCCAAGGGCCGCGGAAATAGACGTCGAGCTATGGGCCGCGCCAAATGGATCGAACGCGCTTTCAGCGCGAAGGGTGAATCCGTAAAGGCCGCCGGGTTGACGGATGGTGCGGATACGCTCGCGGCGCCCGGTCAGAATTTTATGGGGGTACGCCTGATGACTGACGTCCCAGATAATGCGGTCTTCCGGTGTGTTAAAAACATAGTGCAGCGCAACGGTCAGTTCGACTACGCCGAGACCGGCTCCAAAATGCCCGCCGGTGACGGAAGCGGCATGAATGGTTTCGGTGCGCAATTCATCTGATATTTGTCGAAGTTGGGACACGGGCAGACGGCGCAAGGTTTCGACGGATTCAATCGAATCCAACAAAGGGGTGGCAACGCTGCTCGCGTTATCTGAGTTTTCTGCCGTTTGCCGTTGTAGTTTATTCACGTTCACACCACCTCGCGAAGCCGGCGGTGCCGACATCGACGTATAAATATCACAGGTTCGAGTTCCCCGGACGCGAGCCTAAGCCCTCCCAGTGCGGCGAGACTTATCCCACAATGAATTGTTTCCTAAGGGAATTCTGACAGATTCCCCGGCCCGGCTGAAGGCCCATAGTGGCGTCCTTTCCATTGCCCGCCACGGTGTCGCCCATGTGCCACAGCCGAATCCACGGTCATGGCCGCATATAGGGCCGCGCTAAACGGTAATAGTAAGCCTTCCCAACGGCTTCGGCCGTAATCCGTCAGGGTTGGCGTATAGGAAATCACCATGGCCAGCCACCCGGCGAGCCCGGCGAGAGCCGCAAAACCGTTGCCGTGCCAGGGATAGCCGAGGAAAAGAGCCGGAGGCGCGAGGAAAATCAAGGCCATAGCCACAATCGTTAGAACAAGAAGAAGTGGCGAATACTTCAATTGGGTGTAGGCCGTGCGGAGAACCATGACCCAGAGCGGTCCTAGAGAGTCGGCCGTGCGGAGGCTATTGCTGCCGTCGGACAGGCCTAACCACAGCCGCCCGCCGCCGCGTTTGATCAATGCCGCGATGGCGCAATCGTCGATCAACGCGCCGGAAACGGCCTCTAACCCCCCAGCTTTATTCAAGGATTCGCGGCGGAGCAGCATACAGCCACCGGCGGCTGCGGCGATGCGCGCGCGCGGATCGTTCACGGCGGGGAAGGGATACAGCATCTGAAAAAAATAGATGAAGGCCGGTATCAGCCGCTGCTCCCAAAAGGAGATGCAGCGCAGGCGCACCATCATCGAAGTCAAATCGAAGCGCCCCTGAACCGCCTTCGCGGCCAATCTCGAGAGGGTTTCGGGCGGATGGACGACGTCGGCGTCGGTAAGCCATAGGTACTCCGGTGGTTTTTGGCGGGTATTTGCGTGACGCAAACCCGCATTTAAGGCCGATAGTTTGCCGGTCCAGCCGTCTCGTAACGGCGGGGCGGCGATGATCGTTGCCCGGTCTGTGCCTTCAATTACAGGGTTTTGTGCGCTCATTGTACGATTTTGCGCGCACACTACGCTGTTTTGCGCGCTCAAAGCCGTATTTTGCGCGAAAACGGCGCGTACAATGTCGCTTGTACCATCAGTAGAGGCATCATCTACGACAATTACAGAAAATGAACCTGGATAATCCTGGGCCATAAGCGCCTCGATGCAGGCGCCGATGGTTTGGGCCTCATCGCGGGCGGGCACAATCGCGACAACCGACGGCCATGTCGCGAGATTCGGCACTTCGTGCGGCAAGCGTTCGGCGCCGTGCCAAAATCGGTGGTGTAGCAGGAGAAGGTAACCCCAGGCGGCTAGAGCGACCCCGGCCAGGATGCCGATCATCGCGCTTAATACCACAGCCGGAACAGACCGGTCACCGCAGCCGCGGCAAAGCCCGGTGCTTTCAGCACAACACGGCCGGCCAGCGGATCGCGTTTGCGCAATTTTTTCGAAAGGCGGTCCGCGATCGAAACGATTACGGCGGTTTCCATGGCAAGACTGCGGTGGTCCATTGCGTGCGGTAGCTTACGCGCTTCGTTTAAAAGGTCGTCGGTGCCGTCGAGGCAGCGGTTGATCACGCCGCGCAGGGCGGGCGTCGATTCGATTTGCGCCAGATCGACCACGTTCGAGCCTTCCGCATGCATCCATTCGTCCGGCAGATACACGCGGTTAAGATTGGCGTAGTCCGCCGCGCAATCCTGCAAGTGGTTGATGACCTGAAGCGCGTTGCACAGCGCATCGGACTGCGGATACAGCGAAACACTTTCGCCGTGCAGGTCTAGCAGAAAGCGGCCCACCGGCGCGGCCGAGCGGTTGCAGTAGTCCATCAGCTCGGTCCAGTCGGCATAGCGGTTTTTCACCGCATCCTGCTTGAACGCCGAGATCAGATCGAGGCCGTGCTGGGGGGTGATGCCCATCTCGTTCAGGCTGGCCCTTAGAACATGAGCTTTCGCATAGGCGGGATCGTCGTTGGTGCCGGTAAGAGCGGCGGCGAATCCGTCGAGCCGGGCCAGTTTGATGCCCGAGCGCAGGTCGGGGCTGTCGGCGATGTCGTCGATGGCGCGGGCAAAAGCGTAGAAAGCGGCCACATGCGGGCGCAGTTCTTTCGGCAGCAACCACGAACCGACAGGAAAATTCTCGCCCTTTGCGGTCTTGCCGGACGGTGTCTCCACCGGTGTTTCGGCGGATGACTCTCTTTTACGCAACGCGGCGTCGCTCACGGCGAATCCCTTAACAGCGGCTCTTGAAATTATGGGGGATCAATACGCTTTCGCCGGCGGCGGAGCAAGGAAGGGCATTACGCGGGTTTGCCGCTTGCGCCCGGCGCGAAAGCAATGTTACAAGTTGTCGCATGTGACGAGTCGTAACACCTTGCGGAGCCTTCCTCGAATATCATGGCCAAAGCGCTTCCCCCTTTAGGCGACCTTGAG
>CAXBLG010000036.1:0-30614 GCA_963976395.1 uncultured Rhodospirillaceae bacterium | reverse complement strand
AGGACCGCGGACTCTGACTCCGCTAATCTAGGTTCGAATCCTAGTCCCCCAGCCAACGCTTTTGTAGATCAGCGTTTATTTTGCCGTTTTCGCCCAGACCTCGACAAAGTCTTCGCCTTCGCAGCGGATCACGTCTCGTGCTTCGTTGATCTTGCAGGTTTGTTCTCCCTTGGCCGGTATTTCGCCTCTGTGTACTTCCCAGGAAGATTTGAAGGTGTGATCGTCAACGTAGGTCTCCGACCCCTTGTACCAGTCGTTCAGCCAGTGAAAGGTGCCGTCGTACGGCGTATTGTCGAAGTGATACACCAGTGGCCGATTAAAAGCCGCAGAGTACTGCACCCCATACCCTTTGCGAGTTTTGCCATCGTCGTGTTCGAATACCCAGAACCCCCCTGTAAAGGGGGCATGTTCCGAACTCCAATTCGACTTACTCATGTCCAGATCGAAGCGACCTTCAAGATAAGGCCGCTCGTCGGCGATGGCTGCCGAAGAGACAAATAAGATAACAATAGGCGCTACAATGAGGTGCATGAATTGATTTCCTCCCCGCTGTGGGGGTGATGCTATCATGGATTCAGGAGTTTTATTTGCGGGATCTGAAAAAATTGCGCTTGCTTACCCTCCACCACGAAACACTTCCGTATACTACAAGGGATGCCCAAATGTTCCGTTCACTATGCATGCATCACCAGTGCCACACACGAAGCGTAAGCCATTGATCACGAATGATTTGAAACAGACTCTGATTCCGTCAATCTAGGTTCGAATCCTAGCCCCTGCCAATCTATCGCGTCTTTTAAATTCAAATGAGATGAGCGCTGAAACCGTCTCGCGCATTCGGTTTAGCGCCTGTAAGTCCGCATGTCGGCACTAAAACCCGCGAAGCTTTCAGTGCTCTCTACGCCGGGGAGCGGCTCGACCGAAAGCGTCTCATCACCGTTGACCCGGACAGCAACGATTCCATGAATTACGAAGGGGTCGCAAAGGTTCCCGTCGGTAACATCGCGCGCGTTCAACAACTTGCGTAGAAGGTACACCACGGCGCCATCCTCGGGTGTCAGCTCCGACGGTTCGGGTTTACCGTCCGTGAGATCCATACAGAATTGTCCGGTATCGCCCGCTTCATCCTCCCACCATCCGGTGGAAAACACCCAGTTGGACGGCAGGATCCAATGCCGGGCGATCGTCAGATGACTCCATACATATGTCGTCTTGCCCGGTATGGCACCGCCCGGCAGCGTCTCGGTCGCATCGCTGAAGTCTTGAATACTCCGGCCCGAGTACCCCAGTGTACCGTTCAGAAACCAACTGCCGGATGCTGTCCGTGCGACATCATGATCAATCTTGCCCCAGCGCGGCGGTTCATCGCGCGGCAGAGTGGCCTCCAAAGCATCAGCGAGCTCGGGGGTGAAGTACTCCAACGGGTCTACCGTGTAGGGTTTCCAGCCCTCCCCAACGTATGAAAGCGGCTCTGCCAGACCGCGCAGCCAAGCATTGCCGTCATGAACTTCGAAGTCGAGCGTACCGTCCCGGTGTTCCCCCAGAATGTCACCCGCCAGCACTGAAATCTGGGAGGACACTCTACCGGTTTCAAGCAACTCTTCTTCGTATTCGGCAAGCACGCCACTGAGCCGGTTGAGTTCAATGAACACGGTGTAAACGTCACACCCATGAGCAATAACCATACGAATGCGTTCTTCTTGAAGCTCGGAGATTTCAACAACTTCACCGTCTGCGGGCGCAAAGACGGGGACGTAATCGTCTTCGGTGCGTTCTTCGAGCGGAATGTCATTTGCCGCGATCCCGATGTAGCCGTGATCGGTCGGCGTCACGTGTGTCAACAGCATCCGACCCTGGGGTATGGTGGTCGTCAACTCATCGACAGGCATAACCATGCTGGTGAACGTGACGGCTCCAGACATAGGACAGCTAGGAGGATTGTTAGTTGGAAATACCGCCGACAGCGGCGGATACCAGGACGGCCGCTCGACATATCCCCCCGAAGGTGCATCCGGTATGTCTTCATGCAGTGCGTAACGGAATATGCTCTCACTCGAGCAAACCATCAGGTGACCGTCGAGGGTGGTCTGGCCAAGCTCACACGCAGCCCCAAATTTGGGAAACTGCGAAATGGATACGTAGGTCTCCGCTGTTGGCCGCGCTTTTATTGCACAGGCCGTTGTCATGTCGGTGATAACACCGGCTTGAACGTTGTCGACAATGTGTTGGAGATAACCCGTATATTGTTCGTCTGCCTGGATGACATAATGAAACATACCGTCCGTTGGTGTTCCGACGACGGCCTCGATCATTGCCGCAGATATCAATGCCGTTCCATTAGCTGGAATTTGCGGGGTCGCGTAATCACCAAGATGACGACCGTCCCGCGCGTCATAGATGCCGAGCGTTGCGCTGGTGATCACAGAGCCCGTATTGGTGACCGCTACGCTACTTGGGTAGTTGTTATCCAATAAGGATGAATGGACTCCGCTGAGCGTTGTCTGACTAGCCGTGACCGCAGCAGAACAGGTGCTCAAGTTGGTGAGCGTGCCGTCTGCCGCTCGCCATAAAACGTGTTGGAAGTATCCGGCAATATTCGACTCAATACTGACCGAGTAAAAATCAGGCGTAGGAAAAGTCTCCCCTGATCCAGTTTCAATGTCGCTGATGGAAAATTGGTGCTCCGCCCCGGCAGGAATACTTGGGCTGGTCCATTGTCCCAACTCCTGGCCGCTGTCATAGTCGATAAGGGAAACGGTGATCTCGCCTGCGTTTGTATCGCCGTTGTAAAAGCGCAAAAACGATTGAGACGTTGGTTGCGCCGTTGAAAACACGGCGCCGCTACGCAACGGGGACTTTGTTGCCGTCGAAAATGACGCCTCCATGGCGCAGGCGGCACTCATGTCCGTTGTCACGCCCGCGTGCACGTTCTCTACCAGATGCTGAAGAAATCCGGTGAACGGGCCCTCTGCCTTAATGACGTAGTGATACATGTCAGACGATGGTGAGATGCCGGCATCGACCTCAATTTCATTGACCGACAACACGGCTTGTCCATCCGGCGGAATGGAGGAGGTCGTGTATGAGCCAACGTTCGACCCATCGCGCGCATCGTAAATTCCGAGCGTCGCAGACAAAGTCTCAACACCCGTATTGTTTACAACGATTGTGCTCGGATAATCGGTTTCCAGAAGCGAGGAATGAACAGCCCCCAATCTGTCAGCGCCGGACGTAATTTCGCCGGCGCACGTGCTCAAATTAGTCAGCGTGCCGTCGGACGAGCGCCACAGCACATGCTGGAAATAACCCGTAAATTCGGACCGAATAGAAATCGAGTAAAAGTCGGGCGGCTCAAAAGCCTGGCTAGCACCGGTCTCGATGGATTCAATAGAAAATTGGAACTCCGCTCCGGCCGGAATAGTTGAACTGGTCCATTCTCCCAATGAGTCTCCGGACGCATAATCACGTAAGGTCACCGTGACGGTACCGCTGGTGTCGCTCACATTATAAAACCGCAAAAACGACTGCGACGACGGCTGCGCTGTAGAAAACACAGCGCTCACGAAGAGTGGCGAGGAACTGGCCGCCGACTGCTGGACAAATGCCGTTAAAAGCAAAATGACAGTGAGCACCCAAGCCAAGCGGCTATTCGATGCTTGGACTGAGATAGCTGCAAATATTCCTCTGGTTAACACCTGACTATCCATTCGCGAGCCTGGCTCAGAAATTTCAAGGAAGCGTGTCACATCGGGCCACAAGCCAGCCCATAGCCAACCAAATTACAGTATTACCTTACAACTACTAAGGATTCCCAAACGCTCCGTTCGCGCTACATGCAACACACGCGGAACGTAACTTATTGATCACAAATGATTTGAAACGGACTCTGACTCCGCTTTTCTAGGTTCTAATCCTAGCCCCCAGCCAAATTTTTGATGATGATGATAGAGTGAGCCAGATTTAAATGGCCCCTGGCGCCCCGCCGCAATAGCGAATGGCGCCTATCTCTTTTTCGCTTGCCACTCGGCGACGGTCATTCTTGGGACTTCAAACCGGTCACGCGTTGTGGCGTACCAACCGCCGCCGTGCATACGGCCTACAAGGTCGAGCCCATCGACATCAATATGGAGTTTGTCGTCGATCAGCCCGTCTTGGATATGCAGGTGGAGAATTTCGCCGGTTATAAGACTACGATTGTACGGCAAAGAGCGAATATCGAAGACGCGGCATTCGAAGCTGACCGGCGATTCTGCAATGCCCGGCACCGCAATCTGCTTTGAGGGACGCGGCGTGAATCCCGCTTCGTCAAACTCACTGATCTGTTCCGGAAAATCCGTGGAACAAACCACCGTCTGCTCAACAATTGCGCGGCTGACAAGATTGACCACAAATTCGCCGCGCTCACCAATATTGCGAGCCGTATCTTTGTGGGGCTTGCCGTCGTCGCGCTTGTTTCCCTCAATGCCGATCACAAGCAGCGGGGGCGCATTACTGAACACATTGAAAAAACTGAAAGGCGCGGCATTAAGTCTGCCGTCCGCATTCAGGGTCGAGATCAGCGCGATTGGCCGCGGCAGCACGGTACTGACCAACAGCTTATAGATTCGGTCGGGCGGCAAATCGGCAGCGGCAATATCCATATGATCCTACCAGCCGAACTGTATGCGGCCGAGCGCCATGGCACCCGCCGCCTGAGTTGGCTCAATGACCGGAATGCCAAGTGCTTCCTGCAACGGCCCGCGGAACGGCGACATTCCGGCACACCCCATAACGATAGTGTCTGCCTCACGCTCATCTCGAAGCCGTTTGCCGACCTCGATCATCCGGGCCAACGTGTGCTCGCGGTCCGCAAGTTCAGCGACCGTCGACTCAATTGCCAGTTCACCTGCGAGGCGATTTGCAACGCCCATAGCATTCCATATCCGCAAGTGGCGGGAGATCGACCCCTTGAGAATGGCAATAACGCCGAATGTTTGGCCCATGGTCAGCGCGGTTAGAACGCCGCACTCGGCAATACCGAGTACGGGCCGCGCGACCGCTTCACGCACGGCATACAAGCCCGGATCACTGAAACAGGCGATGACGAAGGCGCCAGCCTCCTCTTCCAATGATTTGGCAAGCCTAACTAACGGGAGGGTCACTGATTCGACGTCATGCTGGGTCTGCACACCGGGCGGGCCTTCCTTCAGAGTCAGGCACCGAATACTTGGCCCGCCCTGCATTCGAAGGGGCTCCATTGCCGCATCTATGCCAGCTGTAACTGCCTCGTTTGAGTTTGGGTTAATGACGATAATGCTCTTAGTCACAGCTTGTTCCCAGGAGTCTTGGGCGATATCAGCCCCCAAAAGCGAGAGTCCCCGATATTTTCCCGACATCTTCAACGCGGCATTGTGGACCGGGCCGATTTTTGGTGCATTATTGCAGTGCACCTAAGACATTAGCCGGGGACGAGCCAAATGTCCCATATTGAGTGAGCCGTATGGAAGAATTTGATCTAGTAGTACGCAATGGCCAGGTCGCAACGGCGAAAGAGACCTTTGACGCGGATATCGGCGTAAAAGACGGCCTGATTGCCGCCGTCGGCAAAAACCTCGGGAAGGGCGCAAGAGAAATTGACGCCGGCGGCCATTGGGTTCTGCCCGGCGGGGTCGATAGTCACTGCCATGTAGAGCAACTCTCCGGCATGGGTATGATGTGCGCGGACGACTTTTACTCCGCAACCGTATCCGCAGCCTTCGGCGGCACCACCACAATCATTCCCTTCGCCGCACAACACCGTGAAATGAAAATTCCCGAAGTCGTGGCGGACTACGCCAAACGGGCACGCGAAAAAGCCGTGATCGATTATGGGTTTCACCTGATTTTAGCCAACCCCGACGATGCCGCGCTAACCACAGATTTACCGGCGGCCATTCGCGAAGGCATTACCTCGCTCAAGGTCTATATGACCTACGATAAACTACAGCTGAACGACCATCAGCTCCTCGACATCTTGGAGGTGGCAACACGCGAGCAGGCTTTGGTCATGGTGCACGCAGAAAATCATGACATGATCAGATGGATCGCGCAGAGACTGGTTGAACGGGCGCATACTGCGCCGAAATACCATGCCGTAGCGCACGATCCCATCTCCGAAAGTGAGGCGACCAATCGCGCTATTTCGCTTTCCCGCCTTCTCGGCGTGCCAATCTTGATCGTGCATGTCTCGGGACAGGAAGCTATTCACACCATCCGGAACGCTAAAAAAAACGGCGCGGCGATTTTTGCCGAAACCTGCCCACAATATCTATTTCTCACGGCGGAAGATTTAGACCGCGAAGGTGTGGAAGGCGCAATGTACTGCTGTTCCCCGCCGCCGCGTGACAAAGACTCTCAAGAAGCCGTATGGGCCGGTTTGAAAGACGGAACATTACCGATCTATTCATCGGACCACGCGCCTTATCGATTCGATGCAAGCGGTAAAATTCCGAAAGGCAATGCGACAACTTTTAAAGAGATGGCCAATGGCGTGCCGGGTTTGGAATTGCGTATGCCGCTACTGTTCTCTGAAGGCGTCATGAACAACAGGATATCCATTCAAGAATTTGTTGCGCTCACGGCGACCAACCATGCGACCATGTATGGACTTTCTGGACGGAAAGGCACGATTGAAGTTGGCGCAGACGCCGATATTGGAATCTGGAACCAGGACCGAAAAATTACCGTTACCGCATCCATGCTGCACGACAATGTGGGGTACACACCGTACGAGGGCCGCAAGCTGAGAGGTTGGCCGGAAATTGTCATAAGCCGCGGTCGCGTTGTGGTGGAGAACAATGCGCTGAATGCCGAACGGGGCTCCGGCCAATATCTCAAACGCAAAACCTCAGACATGTTGTTCAGCCCAACCAGTATCGCCGCCGCCGAAGCTCGAAAGCCTTTGCGCAGTTTGATCGGCATGGAGACAAGCCATGAGCGGACTTAAACGCCCCTTCGCCTTGGCCGTTGCGCAGCTCGGCCCGATCGCACTGGCCGATAACCGCGCTTCAGTCGTTAAACGCCTGATCGCCCTGCTGAAGGAGGCTCATAGCCGCGGCGCGAAGTTCGTGGTTTTTCCCGAACTTGCGCTTACAACTTTTTTTCCGCGCTACTGGATGACGGAAGACGAAGCAACCGAGCGCTTCTTCGAACGCGGCATGCCGAATACGGACACCAAGCCACTCTTCGATCTTGCCGCGGAATTGAAGATCGGATTCTACCTTGGTTACGCGGAACTGACACCGGACGGACGACGCTTCAATACATCTATCCTGACCGACGAAAATGCACAGATCGTTGGGCGCTATCGCAAAATCCATTTACCGGGCCACGCCCATCACATTCCGACAGCACCTTTTCAGCATCTGGAAAAGAAGTTCTTTGATGTAGGAAACGAAGGATTCAACGTATGGACAACGCAAGATGTCCGCATTGGCATGTGCATCTGCAATGATCGCCGTTGGGCCGAAACCTACCGAGTGATGGCCTTGCAGAGCGCGGAAATCGTCGTTCTTGGATACAATACGCCGAGCATGAACATTCACTGGAACGAACCCCCGCACCTGCGCATGTTTCATCACTTGCTGTCACTACAAGGCAACGCTTACCAGAACGGGATATGGGTTGCCGCGGCCGCCAAATGCGGCGCCGAGGATGGATTTCACATGATCGGGGGATCGGCCATCGTCTCCCCGACCGGCGAGATCGTTGCCCAGGCGCAGAGCGAGGAAGATGAGTTGATATTCGCGAACATCGATCTCGCGATTGGCGAATCTTTTCGCGAGCACGTCTTTAATTTCGGCAAACACAGACGTCCGGAACACTACGGCCTGATTATCGAACGCACCGGCGCCGGCGCGCCCCTTGGAAAGAAGCCCGACTAAATTGTTGCTCGCAAGTCCAATCGCTCACCACAACAGAGGTTTGTCATGACTTATATGAAGCTGGTTTTAAGTGTGGTCGCGGTCGCCGGACTGGGCTCCCTGCCCACGGCCGCCCAGGAACTCAAAACAGCCGTGGATGCAACCTTTGCCCCTCATGCGATGGTGACATTAGGCGGCGGCGTACAGGGCTTCAATGTTGATCTCGGTCACGCATTTGCGGACCGTTTGGGCAGGGAAATCGACATAGAAGGCACCGAGTTCTCGGGCATTATTCCAGGCTTGAACGCCGGCAAATACGACTTTGTCCTCGCGCCTGTGACCGCGACACCCGAGCGCGCCAAGGTCATGCTGTTCACCGAGGGGTACTTGGATACCGATTTCACGTTCATTGAAAAAAATGCTGCACCGGGAATTAAATCGCTCGCGGATCTGAAGAACAAAACGATCGCCTTAAATAAAGGCTCGTCTTACGAATCCTGGGCTCGCGAGAACGCCGAAAAATACGGCTTTAAATTTGACGTCTACGGCACAAACGCCGACGCTGTGCAGGCGGTGCAATCAGGACGCGCCGACGCCGGCCTTGCGGGCAACGGCGTATCGGGCTGGGTTGCGAAACAGAACCCAGAGATAAAAACGACGCTGACCATACCGACCGGCCTCGTCTGGTCCATCGCCTTTCGCCTGGATGACCATGAGGGCCGGGACACCTTTTCGATGGTCTTAAAATGCATGAAGAAGGAGGGCGTCGTCGCGGAGCTCGTGGAAAAATGGTTTGGCTTCACGCCTGGGCCTGAGAGCGCCGCCATCAAGATCGCGCCGGGACACGGCATACCCGGCATGGATGGATACGATCCAACGCCCATCACGCCGGTTTGCTCGTAAGGCCACAGCGCGTTGCAAGTTCCCTCCCCGATCCTCGAACTCAAAGGACTACGTAAATCTTACGGCGCTATCGACGTTCTACATGGGGTCGATTTATCCGTCTTTCCCGGCGAACTGGTTTGCGTTGTCGGGCCGTCCGGATCGGGAAAGAGCAGCATGCTGCGCTGCTGCAACCGGCTTGAACAATCGACCGGCGGCCAGGTTCTCGTCGACGGCGTCGATATCACCCAACCCAACGTGAACATCAATACTGTGCGCCAGCAGATCGGTATGGTGTTCCAGCAGTTTAATCTGTATCCGCACCTAGACACACTGGGCAACGTTACTTTGGCATTGCGCAAGGTTCAGGGTAAGCCGCGCGGCGAGGCCGATAAATTGGGCATGGCCGCGTTGGAGCGAGTAGGACTTGCCGACAAAGCCAAAGCCTACCCGGCGGCACTTTCAGGCGGCCAGCAACAACGCGCTGCCATCGCACGGGCCATAGTGCTGGAGCCGAATCTACTTCTGTTTGACGAGCCGACTAGCGCGCTTGATCCGGAAACGGTCGGCGAGGTTCTAAAAGTGATGCAAGAACTTCGCGAGTCCGGAATGACCATGCTTGTTGTGACCCACGAAATGGGTTTTGCCCGCGCGGCGGCGAACCGGGTGATCTTTATGGATGCGGGCTCTATCGTTGAAGAAGGCCCTCCGGAAGAGGTCTTCGGCGCGCCGAAGCACGAACGTACCCGAGCTTTCTTGGCGCGTTACACCGGCGGGGCGTGATGGAAAGCCTCGATCTCTTTTTACAGACCTTCTTTAACTTAGAGATCGCCGCACGTTATTGGCCTGACATCCTTAGCGGCGCCGGAATCACCATCGGGTTAAGCATTGTTGTTACGATAACCGGCCTCGCACTCGGACTTGCTCTGGCGCTCCTGCGCGCGCTGCAGCGCACTTGGCTTTCTTTGCCGATCATCGCTTTCGTCGATGTCATGCGGGCCTTGCCCCCCCTTGTGATCCTCATCATTTTCTTTTTCGCTTTTCCGCTGATCGGGATTTCCATGTCGGCCTTCACCGCGACGTGGCTTTCTCTTTCACTGGTGCTGGCCGCATATGCCGAGGAAAGTGTTTGGGGCGGCATTCTTAGTTTGCCGCGTGGTCAATCGGAAGCAGCTAGATCGACCGGTTTAACGTGGTGGCAAACCATGACGAGCGTGGTTTTACCACAAGCGGTTCGCATCGCCTTGCCGCCGCTGACCAATCGCGTCATCTCCGTCAGCAAGAACGTGGCGCTTGGCTCGGTCGTAGCTTTGAGCGAGGTTTTGAACAATGCACAGTCGGCGACCAGTAACGCCGGCAACCCTACCCCCCTGACGATGGCGGCCCTTGCTTACCTCGTGATCTTTATTCCGGTGATGTTCGGGGCGCGCCGCCTCGAAAATCGGTTGCAGTGGCGAGTGTAACATGGACGCGCTGCTGAACAACTTCTTCAACATAGAGATATTCCAGCAAGTTTTCCCTTTTTTGTTACGCGGACTGACTGTGACCATCGGCTTGTCTGCGCTTGTTATTCCTGTCGGGCTTATTGGCGGCCTCGCCGTCGCCCTGCTTGCAACACAAAGTTCAAGCCGAACCGTGCGAACTCTCATTGCCGTCTATGTTGACGTGTTTCGTGCGCTGCCGCCGCTGGTGCTGTTGATTTTCATCTATTTCGGATTTCCGTTTTTGAACATTGATCTGCCCAAATTGATGGCCGTGGCATTGGGCTTCCTACTGAACAACGCCGCCTACTATGGCGAGATATTCAGGGCGGGTCTGCAGAGCGTGCCGCAAGGCCAGATGGAGGCTGCAAGATCGACGGGCCTTACGCGCCGCCAAGCCCTGGTTCACGTCATCGTCCCGCAGGCCGTGCGCAATGTACTACCCGACCTGCTCAGCAACAGCATTGAAGTGGTCAAGCTGACGACATTGGCGAGTGTTGTAGCGCTGCCGGAATTGTTGCGGGTTGCGCGTGACGCACAGGCGCTTCTGTACAACCCCTCGCCCATTGTTCTAGCTGCGCTGATTTATCTTGCCGTACTTTGGCCGCTTGTAAGATTGCTGAGCCGACTAGAGCATAAAAATATGATGGTAAAATAAAGCCTTTGATCGGCACCGCTTTAAGGCTGGAAGGACGTTGGATAAGCGAACAATCCGGCCGCGCCTCCTGTATGCAAAAACACGACGTCAGAGTCTTTTGCGAAGAAACCGGCGCGGATGAGCTGAATGAACCCATCCATCGCCTTTCCGCTGTAAACTGGATCGAGCAGAATACCCTCAAACTGAGCAAGCATCTTCACGGCTTCAATCATGCCCTCGGTCGGCAATCCATAGCCTGGCCCGACATAGTCGGTATTTGCCACAACGCTCTCTCGTTTCACGATTCCGGGAAGGTCCATGTAAGCAACGGTGCGCTGGGCTAAATCAAAGACGGCATTTTCTTGCTTCTCCTTCGGGGCGCGCACACCAATGCCAAGCACTGGAACGGTGCAGTTCATGGCCGCCATGCCGGCGACAAGCCCTGCGTGTGTGCCCGCGCTGCCTGTAGCCGTAACGAGGTGAGCGATTTTGAGCCCCAGATCATTGGCCTGGGCGATCAACTCAAAGGCCGCGTTGACATAACCAAGCGCCCCAACCGGATTCGATCCACCTCCGGGAATAATGTAGGGCTTCTTTCCTTGCGTCTTTAGAAGGCCTGCAACCTTTTCCATCTCCGCATTCATATCGGCACCGCCAGCGCAATTGGTAATGGTCGCACCAAAAATAACGTCGAGCAGCACATTCCCGTTAGATTGATAGGCCTCGTCTGAAAAACCGGTCCGGTCCTCCAAAACAATCTGACAATCCAGACCAAGCTTGGCGGCTGCGGCAGCTGTTTGCCGAGCATGATTTGATTGAGTTGCGCCCTGGGTAATAACGGTATCAGCACCCAAGGTAACGGCATCGGCCATCAGGAATTCGAGCTTTCGAGTTTTGTTTCCACCTGTCCCCAAGCCAGTACAGTCGTCTCTCTTGATCCAGAGCCTCGGACCTGCGAGATGCTCTGTAAGTCTGGGCATAGGCTCTAACGCCGTAGGAAGATGCGCCAACCGTACGCGGGGAAATCGAGCTAAATGCATGGCGGGTTTTCTAATCCTTCCAAATTCAACACCAACATAAGAATGTCCGGTATGCGCTAAAAATCTATCGCGAACCGTGCCGTATACCTGCGCGGTGCCGTAGGTGAGTACTGTCCGGACGAACCCTTCACGGTCCAGTCGTAGGCGTTGGTCAAATTCTTGGCATCCAATCGAATAGAGGCCGCAGACTCAAGTATCTTGAAATTATAGCGTATGCCCATATCCAAGACCGTCGAGGATGAAATCCTCAAGGTGTTGATTCGGTTCGCGTAGTGTGACGAATCGAAATTGATCTTTGCGTTTATCGAAAAGCCGCGCCATGCCGCCGGTCCATAGTCTGCATCAAAGCGAATTAACATGGGGACACGCCCCGGCGGCACATTACCTATCAGCCCTTGATCCACAATAGATCCCGACACACGCGCCTGAAGAAGCATTGCGCCGGTCACGATCTTCAATCCTTCGAGTGGTTGTCCGGATAGCGAAACCTCTATGCCGCGGTGTCGAAGCGACCCCACTTGAGTGAAAAGGTTGGTCGGATCTCGATCAAAGAAGGGTTTGCTAATTTCAAAAACGCCGGCAACAAGCGTAATATCCGGCGTAACACTATAACGAACTCCGGCGTCCAATTGCTCGGTCAGGCTTGCGGGCAAGGCTTCACCTGGATTGGTCGCGTTCTCAGGCGCAATTCCTGATTCTTCGAGTCCGCGCGTGTAACTCGCATAAACCGTTACATCGTCAGTCAAGAACGCCGAGATGCTACCGTTGTAAAGCCAAGGATTCGTGCGTGAAATCTCAAGCGGCAAGTTGGGTTGATCGACCTTGCGCTGGTAAAAAGGACTTCTGCAGACCGACACTGATTCTACCCACTTTTGGCCACAAAGCTGCGTAACCTACCCCGAGCGTGCCATGCCGAACTTTATCAAGACTTTGTGGGCCAAGGTTAAAAGTAGGCTCGGGAACAGCCGTGTAGACTCCGATTGGCGCCGCTCCAAAGGATACACTGTCATCGCCGCCAAACGTTTGCCGAACTAGGCGGCCACGGCCAGAAAACGTTACCGTGTGCCGTCGCGGCCCTTCGGCGAACACGCCCGACGCCCGAATTTCACCGGAATACGAGCCCTGCTTTGGTGGTGGTCGGCTACGGATTACTAAGTCCGCGGTCCCGTCCGGCTGCGTGTCTCGGTATAAAACAGTAAAATCCGAAGTCAGTTCGTTTTGCGAGCGAAATGCCCCGACTTGTATTTGCCAATTGCCGAAGACCAAGCTGCGGGCAACCAACCCAAAATCTCTTTGGGTCGAGCGCGTTCTCTCAGCCCAGTCCTGACCAAAAAAAACACTTCGATCTATTTTCGGAGGCAGAAATGCTCCGTCCGTGAATATGAGAGGTTTACGCTCATCATCGAAACCATTTTCTTGTTGAAAGAAAGTTATGATTTCGGTGTTGTCCGTTGGAGTCCAATGCAACAAGGCAGAATAATCGATTGAATACAATATACCGCGAAAATCTAGTTCCTTCTGCTCTGCAACAACACCGAGGACCGTACCTAGCTTTCCAGCGATTAGCGGCGTTTCCAGATTAATCTCGCCGCCGAAGGATGATCCGTACGGTCCATAGTTGGCACTAACACTGGTGATTGTTTCGTCGCCCGGGAGGCGCAGTCTAATATCGGCAATTCCTGTTGGGGCCGGAAACGGATCGCTCTGCGCGCTAAGGCCGACCTGGATGACCGTGCTTTGAGCCAGATGACCAACGCCGCCGTACAGCCTTTGCTGATCAAAAAATAATCCCTCAATGCGCATATTGCCGGCATCGCTGGGATTAAATCCTCGCGCTTCGCTCGCGTTATATAAACCGATGTCGTCATCTCCGATTGATGCACCGAAAGCATCCTGAGCACTCGTCACAACGTTCTCAGTAGCACGTTGTGCATTTGCTGTTAGAGGCACGAGAAGAGCAACGGCAAGGAATACGCGTTTCATGGATCGCTTTCGAAATTCAATGGTTAGCAAGGCGGAGATTCTAGATTCTTTAATCTGGACGCAATACGGAGCCTCACCTTTTCAAGGAAATGCGTTCTTTATGCAAGGAAACGGTCGATCCACCAGTTTAATCGATAAGGGAATTCAGAGCTTCCCCAAACGTTCCCTTGAGATGGCTAAACGGCCTAGTCCCCTCAGCCATGGCGCAAGCCCCCTCCCTAACAATTGTTAAGGGGGTTGTAAGACGACATAGCGCCTTTATCATGGCCGCTCCGCATTGCGCACCTCAATATGTAAACGGCGCTTAATTATGCGCCGCTCTCCTTAAATCAGCCCTCCACGAAGAATTGAAGGTTTTCATGCAAATTATAAAGTGCGCTGCCTTTGCCGCTGCCCTAACGACATTTTCAATTACGGCGCATGCACAGCGCGCCTCTGAAAATGTTGTCACTTCGGCGCAGGACGCCTTCGGCACGACCATTGGCGACGACAGCATTGGCCTTTATAGCTCGACCGAAACGCGTGGATTCAGTCCCCAAGATGCGGGAAACATGCGCATTGAGGGTTTGTTTTTCGATCAGCAAACAAATGGTTTCGGCTTTGGTGGTCAGCTTGTCAAAAGCACAACCATGCGTGTGGGTCTAAGCGCGCAGTCCTACCCGTCTCCCGCGCCAACCGGGATCGCCGATGTCCGCCTGAGACTCCCGAGCGATAAAACCTTTGTCAGTGCCAGCACTTTTTACGGGGCCTACGGCTCCTACGGCGGGCAACTCGATCTGGAACTGCCTGTTATAAGTAACAAGTTGGGTGCAACGCTGGGCGTAGCGGGCGGTCATACTGATTTGAATTTCGGTGGAGGTTTTGAATATCTGGATTTCTCAGGTCTGTTGCATTGGACGCCGACTGACGCCACGGAAATAATTACATTTTATCAAAGAAGCGTGCCTCAAAACGGAACGGGCACGCCCCCTGGCGTGATCACGGGCGGCGCATTCTTGCCGCCCAAAATTGACAGGGGCAACTTTTTCGGACCTGATTTTGACCAAGGAAGACACCGCACTCAGACAAATATCGGACTGATCGGCCGCACTTTGGTATTTGATAATTGGCGACTGCAAGCCGGTTTGTTTCGGTCAGTGAATGCTCTCGATAATTTTTTCTTCATGTTTTATTCCAACACACAGCCCGATGGGATCGGCGACCTAAATGTTCGTACGAGACCATCGACATTCCTTGGATCGTTTTCAGGCGAAGTGCGCGCCTCGGGCGTTTACGCGGAAGGGCCGCGTCGCCATACGTTTCATATTTCTGCTAAGGGTCGCGCGGGCAAACGCACCTTCGGCGGTGACGATACACTCTCATTCGGTCCCACACCGATCGGTGTTCGTATACAGATTGCAAAGCCCACTGCTTTTAATTTCGGCCCGCAAAGCCGCGACAAAATACGCCACGGAACCACCGGCATTACTTACGTCGGCCAATGGGCTGGAGTAGGTGAAATCAGCGCGGGTGTGCAGAAGTCTTTTTATCGCCGCACCGTTGATCAGTTCGGTCCCACCCTGACCACCACGCGCACGAACCCGTGGCTTTACAATGGAACAATTGCCGTACAGGGCGGTGCCAATTTGACTTTTTACGCCGGCTACACGCGAGGCCTGGAAGATTCAGGCATTGCGCCCGAAAGCGCTGCTAATCCTGGAGAGGCATTGGCAGCCAGTTTGACGGAGCAACTCGATGCGGGCATTCGCTACAAAATCACGCCGAAGATTACCTTGGTTGCCGGCGTATTCGAGGTCAAAAAACCTTTCTTCACGCGCGACACCGCAAATGTGTTTACAAGGCTTGGGGCTCTGTCCCACCGCGGCATCGAAGTATCGCTGTCCGGGGAGCCGATCGAAGACCTAAAAATTGTGAGCGGCGCAGTGCTTCTTAAAGCGCGCGTCAAGGGCACAGCGGTGGCACAAGGATTGGTTGGAGAGGTATCGCCCGGCCAAACACCTGTATTAGTCCGGCTTAGTGCCGATTATGGCCCCGCAGCTTGGCGTGGGTTTTCGTTGAATGGGCGAGTCAACTTTGAAGACTCCCACTTCGCAAACCGGATTAATACATCGAAGATACCGTCGGCGACCACGGTCAACTTGGGCGCGCGTTACAATTTCAAGATTCAAGACGCATCCGCATCTATTCGGTTTGACGTACGGAATGTAACCAATACAAACGGATGGACGGTCGCGGGTGCATCAGAGCTCTTTACGCCTTTGACTCCCCGCCAGTTCATCGCGCGCGTGACTGCAGATTTTTGAGCGGCCTCTGGCCTATTAGCATAGTGATATTGGTTAGTGCTCGCGAAGGGTCAACTGCCCAGCACGAATCCCTGATATCCATCTGCGGCAACGTCCGTACAAATCTTTCGGTACCGCGCCATCCCTCCGGCGTAGGGCATGAACACGCGCGGTTTACCCGGTACGTTTGCCCCCAAATACCAAGAGTGCTTTACCCCTGCCAGCAATGTGGCGGCGGCGGCGGCATTGACCTGACCGACCCAATCGTCCACCGCTGCAGGCGTTGGCTCTATACGCGTTAGTCCTTTAGCGCGCATGTGCGCAATGCAATCGGTGATCCACTCCACGTGTTGCTCGATTGGCACCGGAACATTGCACAATACAGAAGGGCTCCCCGGCCCTGTGATGGTGAAAAGATTCGGGAAGTCCGCGATTTGGAGACCGAGGTAAGTGCGCGGACCGCCCTCCCAAGCCTTAGTGAGGGGAAGACCCTGTCTGCCCCGTATATTCAGGCGAAGTAGCGAGCCCGTCATTGCGTCAAAGCCGGTCGCGAATATGATGATATCCAGTGGGTAGATTGCATCACTAGTGCGGACGCCACCCGGCATCACTTCGAGAATCGGTGTTTCGCGAATATCCACCAATTCGACCGTGGAGCGATTAAACGTCTCAAAATAGCCCGTGTCGATTGGCGGTCGTTTGGCGGCGTATGGATGATCAATATTTGTCAGTTTTGAAGATGTGACGGGATCATTAACCACTGCCCGGATTTTTTGGAGGATGAAATCGCGCGCCGTATCGTTGGCCTCCTTGCTTGTAAGCAGGTCTTTAAACGTCGGACGTATATAAAGCCCGCCCTTCGCCCACGCCGCTTCATAAATTGCTTCGCGATCCTCTGCCGATGTCTCCAGTGCCGAACGATTGGAGATCAAATACGGGTGCCCATTGGTCGATGCATGCATAAGCCGGCGGATTTCCGCGGCATTTTCTTTGTGATGCCGCTTCTGCTCTGAAGTCAGAGGCGCGTTCCTGGCCGGCACGCTGTAATTTGCAGTGCGTTGAAAAACGGTGAGGTGAGCACAAGCTGCTGCGACCTCCGGCACAACCTGGATTCCCGTTGAGCCCGTACCGATCACCCCAACTCTTTTCCCGGAAAAATCCACGGTTCCATGCGGCCATCTCGACGTGTGGTAGCGCTCTCCTTTGAAGGTGGAGAGACCTGGAATATCGGGGACATTCGCAGCCGACAAACACCCGACCGCCGTAATCAAAAAATCTGCCGTAAGTTCTTCTCCGAGTTCGGTCCTCACCCGCCAGCGGTTTGCCGCTTCGTCATAGTCGGCACCGGTAACGCGACAATTAAACGATATATTACGATTAAGGTCGAAACGGTCCGCAACGTGCCTGAGATAGCGCAGCACATCTTTTTGTGCCGGGTAGCGTTCGGTCCACTCCCACTCCTGGGTCAACTCTTCAGAAAACGTATAACAATATGAGTGACTCTCTGAATCGCAGCGCGCGCCGGGATAACGATTCCAGTACCACGTGCCGCCCACCTCCGGCGCGGCTTCAAGCACGCGCACATTCAGCGACAATTTGTCTCGTAAGCAATACAGCTGATAGAGCCCGGAAAACCCGGCGCCGATAATGATTGCATCGAAGGAGTCGTCCAACATTGATGTGTGCTCTTTCTAATAAGATTAAGAATCCGGTTGTCGATCATGACGGATCAACCCAGGCAACCTCGAGTCATCTCCGGATTTCTTCCACAGCTTCATCTGCCTTCGCGCTATTTCTAACCCAAAATAGAAAACTATGAATCATCCTGTTATAACGCGTAATTGTTGTCGGGACACAAGCGTCCGACAGACGTTGTCCATACACTACTCCTCGTTACGCAATGGATAGACTCGGCTATGATGATCAATGCAGGGGGACGCAGGGACATCCAGCCCATCTCTTACGCTCTTGATTTTTCAATGACAGGGAGAGATTAGTGTCGAATCAAACTGATATAGGCACTTGAGGAAACATATTGCATTGACCCGACCCGACACCGCACTAAAAACAGATTAAAACTCACTCAGCCTTACAATCACACTCTTTTCGGGTTGACTGAAAAAAGCATGAGCAAAGACTCATTATCGGGCACCACCTTTTGCGGAAGGCACACCCTGCGCATAACGCAGTAAAGAGACTTAAAATGCCACTCCGCCGCCGCTGTCGAACCTAAAGGACTAAACCATGTTTGAGTATCGCAAAGGACTCCCTGATCGCCCCGAGCGTATTGCCCGACTACCGGTTGACGAACGTGGATATCCCATTCCTTTTTTTGTGGCCTATGTCGATGGCGTGCCGGATTTTAGGATAGTCGATCATCCCAAAGTGGTAGACGCCGCCCTTAAGCAGAAATGTTTTATTTGCGGCGATAAACTAGGACAGCATTTCTTTTTCGCGACGGGCCCCCGGTCTGCCATTTTGATGAAGACCAATCACGGCCCATCGCACAAGGAGTGCATAGAATACTCGTTAAGTGCTTGTCCCTTTATTCTCTACCCTAATGTACAACGCCGCCGCGCCGCTTTGCCCGACATTCCCTTGTCGTTTGATCAAAGCATGCAACCGGCGCGGCCACCGATTTATGTCGTAGCACACGTCTTCAAGCACGCGCAGATAAACCATAGTCTGGAGAGTTTAGTTTGCTCGTGGGACACGATTGATTACCGATTTTGGCGGGATGACCAGTGGATCACGCCAGGAGAAGCTGAAGGCTATATCGCCGAAGAAAGCGAGCGCTATCAGTCGGATTTGTTGAAAACCGCAAAGCCCAGTGATTGGTCGCAAACCCGCATGGATAAATGGCTGCAAGACAGCCAAATGGAAGCCGCCCAGAAAACAGCGCGGCTGCTGGCGTGGATCGCGGCGCAAAAAACGAGTGGATAGATCTGGTGGCATTGACTCGAGAGTATCAGCACAGCTTTACGATGAGACCATGACTGCTTAAGTTAGCCGCACCATAGATCGCTCAAAATCAGTTGATACGACGTACGGGCGGACCTCAAACAAACAGTGTAGTGCCCGTGAAAAATATTATCGACCAGTTCAAATTAACCCATGAGAGTGTACTACGAGCCGGGGGCTGCGCGGCTTTCGCCTTTACACTCGCGCTCATTTCACTCCCCGCTCATGCCCAGCGCGCCTCGGAAAATGCCGTGACATCGGCCCAAGACGCTTTCGGCACATCAGTGGGAGACGACAGCATCGGGCTTTATAGTTCGAGCGACGCGAGAGGATTCAGCCCCAAAGATGCCGGTAATATGCGCATCGAAGGCCTTTTTTACGATCAACAGGGAACATTTGGATTCAGTAACCAGGTGAGCAAAAGCACCACCATGCGAGTTGGTTTGAGTGCCCAGTCCTACCCGTTTCCAGCCCCAACCGGCATCGCCGATATCCGGCTCAGGCTGCCGGGAAGCAAAACTCTTGTCAGTGCTAGTTCGAATTATGGCCCTTATGATTCGTCATACGGCGGGCAAATCGATTTGGAGTTGCCTGTCGTAAGCAAGAAGTTAGGCGCGGTGCTCAGCGCGGCGGGGGGCCATACTGAGTTAGATTTTCACGGTGATTTCCATTATGTGGATTTTTCGGGCCTCCTGCACTGGACACCGAGTGATGACACGGAAATCATTTCATTCATGCAACGCAGTGATGCCGCTGCCGGAGAGTCGCCGTCCAATGTTTTCACGGGCGGGGCGTTTTTACCACCGGAAGTCGATAGGAGCATTTATTTCGGTCCGGTTTTTGACCACGGTAGAAAGAGAGTCCAGACGAACATCGGGTTGATCGGCCGTAGTTTAGTATTCAAAAACTGGCGCCTGCAGGCCGGTCTATTTCGATCGGTGAATTCCCTAAAGAACGACTTTGTTATTCTTTTCACCAATACACAGCCTGATGGCACGGCTGATCTAAGTATCCGCTCAAGACCACCGCCATGGCTTGGATCTTATTCGGGTGAAGTGCGCGCCTCAGGCGTTTTCGCAGAAGGACCTCGACGTCACACACTGCACGTGTCGGCCAAAGGCCGGGCAGGTAAGCGCACGTTCGGAGGTGATGACACACTTTCGTTTGGGACGACTTCAATCGGCATTGCTATTCCGTTCGCAAAACCCACCGGCTTTAATTTTGGAACACAAAGCCGGGATAAAACACGCTATGGCGCAGCGGGGATAAGTTACGTCGGCGAGTGGCGCGGGGTCGGCGAAATTAGTGTAGGCGTCCAAAAAGCATTTTACCGAAGGACAGTCGATCAATTCGGCCCTACTCTGACCACCACCCGCGCGAACCCATGGCTTTACAATGGAACCCTTGCGATAGAAGGCAGTAATAGCCTGACCTTTTATGCCAGCTACACTCGCGGCATAGAGGACTCTGGAATCGCGCCTGAAAACGCAGCCAACCCCGGAGAAGCATTGGCAGCAAGCCTGACCGAACAAGTTGATGCGGGTGTTCGATATAAAATCTCGCCCAAAATCACTTTAGTCGCAGGTGTTTTTGAAGTGAAAAAACCATACTTCGACCGCAATACATCGAACACTTTTGCGCGCGTGGGCTCACTTCGCCATCGCGGCGTCGAAGTTTCCTTGTCGGGCCAACCATTGGATGGGTTAAAGGTTGTGGCAGGCGCAGTGCTCTTACAAGCGCGTGTATCTGGAACCCCAGTGGATCTGGGTTTGATTGGCGGCGTACCGCCTGGGCAAATACCTGTGCTATTTCGGGTTAATGCCGACTATGGACCCGCCGCTTGGAACGGATTTTCGGTGAACGCAAGAGTCAATTTCGAAGACTCTCACAACGCAAACCGACTCAATACTGTGAGGATTTCCTCGGTGACTACGGTTGATCTGGGTGCGCGCTACAATTTCAAGGTTTCCGATACTTCAGCATCGGTACGGTTTGACGTTCGGAATGCAACCAATGTATTCGCATGGAATGTCGCCGGCGCATCCGGGCGGTATTCAACATTACCTGCCCGCAGATACACCTTGCGAATAGCAGCAGAATTCTGACGCCCGCATTTGAGAAGGCCTCGTGTTTAGACAATCATATCAGCAATTATTTTGCAAAAAATGCCTCGACAAAGCCGTGTAAGCATAAATTTTTCGGAATTCAACTTTGTAGCCTTCAATCACTTCTAAGCAGCTCGCGATTTAAATCGCTCTTTCTGTCATATAACCATTTTCTTCGGTAAGTATTGCGCGTCAACACAGCGCAGCTATACGATGCGGCCACAACACCTACGCTAGGCTGTTCGATGCGCGCCGAATCTGGGTGATCATTCAATCGAGTTAAACAAAGTCGGTGACATCGCGTGTTGAAGCAGTCCACCAGCCTCTATAATTTACGCAAGGCTTCCATGCGTGCCAAAATGCTCGGCGCCATGACTCTTGTCATCGCGATATTGCCGACCAGTGCCAATGCGCAGCGCGCTTCAGAAAACGTTGTTACCAGTGCACAAGATGCCTTCGGTGCCTCAATCGGTGATGACGATGTGGGCCTTTACAATCAGGACGAAGCGCGAGGGTTTAGTCCCAAAGACGCCGGCAATATGCGCCTGGAGGGATTATTTTATGATTCGCAAAGGTTTCGCGGATTTGGCACTCAGCTGAGTCAAAGCACAGTTATCCAGGTCGGCTTGAGCGCACAGGCCGCTCCCTTCCCGGCTCCGACTGGAATTGCGAATATTCGCCTGCGCCTCCCCGGCACTGAAATGATCACCAGCGTCAGTGCAGATTACGGCCCCTATGGATCTTCCTACGGAGGTCAGATTGATCTCGAAACGCCTCTCATTGCAGGGAAGCTTGGCACCGTATTGAGCTTTGGTGTTGAGCAAAACGAGTTAGATTTTCACGGCATATTCCAGAATGTTAGCTTCTCGGCGCTCATGCATTGGACACCGAGCGACAACACCGAGGTCATAACGTTCGTTCAACAAGAGAGGGGTTCCAACTCGGAGCTTAAGCCCCTGATCTTCACAGGCGGGGCTTTTCTGCCGCCGAAAATCGACCGGCATGTTTTCTTCGGGCAGGATTGGGCGCGACGGGAAAGCCGTACGCAAAGAGATTATGGCCTAATCGCCCGCGGATTTATCTCCAATAACTGGCGCCTGCAGGTGGGCGCTTTTCGCTCGTACAATGGATTGGAATCCGATTTTTCGGTTCTGTACCGCAACACGCAGCCAGACGGGACTGCAGATGTGGAAATCCGGCAGAGGCCGCCACCGAAACTGGGGTCATACTCTGGCGAAGTCCGCGCGACCGGTATTTTCTCTGAAGGGCCCCGCCAACATACGGTGAATTTTTCGGGGCGCGGCCGTATTGTAGAGCGGAGCTTTGGCGGAGAGGATTCCGTATCTTTTGGAACGGCAATGATCGGCGTTCCTGTCACTTTGGCACAGCCTACATATTCCCTCGGCCCTCAAAGTTTCGACAAGGTTCGGCAGGGCACGCTGGGTGTCGGCTATTCTGTTCTATGGCCTGGACTGGGCAAGATCAGCGGTGGTGTTCAAAAAACAGCTTATCAACGCAAGGTCAATCAACCCAACTTACCGCTTGAAACATCTCGCACGAATCCGTGGTTATATAATGGAAGCGTCGCGGCATACCTTAATGATAGCCTGACGCTCTACGCGGCATACACGCGTGGTCTTGAGGAATCTGGCATTGCGCCTGAAAATGCATCCAATCCTGGAGAAGCATTGCCCGCAAGCCTTACCGAGCAGCTCGATGCAGGTCTTCGTTACAAAATCACAACGGACGTTACCCTGGTCGCCGGTGTATTTGAGATCAGCAAACCGTTTTTCGACCGCGATGTGTCCAATCTTTTTACCCAAGTCGGCTCGCTGCGGCACCGCGGCGTTGAGTTGTCGCTATCCGGCCAACCGCTTGAAGGATTGAAAGTGGTGACCGGCGCGATGTTTCTTCAGGCGCGGGTATCGGGGTCCACAGTAGATCAAGGCTTTATCGGCAGCGTACCGCCTGGCCGCGTTCCCTTGCTGGTTCGCTTCAACGCGGATTACGGACCTGCGGCATGGCGCGGCTTTTCAATAAACACCAACGTTCGTTTCGATAAATCGCACTACGCAAACCGTATCAATTCATTGAGGATTTCATCCTCGGTGCTTGTCGATCTGGGATTGCGCTACAACTTCGAAATTTACAACACCTCCGGCTCAATACGATTTGACGCCAAAAATATCACTAATGCATATATTTGGACCGTACAGGGTTCATCTGGACAGTATGAACCTATAGCGCCGCGCACATACACAGCTCGGTTTGCGGTAGATTTTTAACGACAACACCAGCGCCGGTCTAATTTACAACTTGTCCGACGCTGATTTGATGTCCACAAGAACAGTGTTCGAATGAATACAAGTCATATGCGAACCAAGCCTCTATTTTAAGGTCTTCAAATTGAAAACACGCAGTTCCCAACAAGCCCCTCAGATCTATCTCAGGGGGATAACGGCAAGCGTTAGCATTATTGCCGCATTAGCAATGAGTGCAACGACAGCACTCGCCCAACGCGCTTCCGAAAACGTCGTTACCAGTGCCCAAGATGCCTTTGGAACGACTATCGGCGACGACAGTGTCGGGCTGTATACCGATACCGAGGCGCGCGGGTTTAGCCCAAAAGATGCCGGTAACTTTCGATTAGAAGGCCTTTATTACGATCAGCAAGGCGGGTTTGGATTCGGCAATTATTTGAGCGAGCAAACCTCCATTCGCGTTGGCCTGAGCGCACAATCCTATCCGTTTCCCGCGCCAACAGGCATCGCCGACATTAGACTGCGGTTGCCTGGTGAAGACATCATATCCAGCGTTAGCGGTGTTTATGGGCCATACGGTTCAATCGGCGGACAAGCCGATCTGGAAGCGCCGATTATAAACAAAAAACTCGGGACCGTTGTCAGCATCGGCGCCAAGCAAACAGAACTTGATTGGCACAGTTCATTTTACGCATTCGATTTTTCGGGCTTACTACACTGGACTCCAAAGGACGATGTTGAAGTCATATCATTTGTTCAGCGAAGCAAAGGATACGACTCCGAATCCAAGCCCTTGGTGTTCACTGCGGGTTCGTTTCTACCTCCGAAAATTGATCGTAGTGTTTTTTATGGTCAGGAGTGGGCAAAACGAAATAGTCGAACCCAAACCAATATGGGGCTCATTGCCCGCAGTATGGTGTTCGGCAATTGGCAAATACAGGCAGGTGCATTCCGGTCCTACAACGGACTGTCATCAGACTCGGCACTTTTTTACCGCAATACTCAAACTGACGGCACAGCCGATGTGCTAGCGCGTGCCGCGCCGCCGCCGATCCTACGTTCGTATTCAGGCGAAGTGCGGGCCTCTGGGGTTTTCACCGAAGGGCCACGGCGTCATACCCTACATTTCTCAGCCAAAGGGCGCTTGGTCCGCAGAACGTTTGGCGGCGACGACACGGTGCTATTGGGCACCGCGCCCATTGGCGTTCCAGTGACATTTACTGAACCGACATTCAACTTAGGTCTGCAAAGCCTAGATAAAGTTCGGCACGGCACTGCGGGCGCAAGCTACGTAGCTTTGTGGCGCGGGGTCGGCGAAATCAGTGCTGGAGTGCAGAAATCTTTTTATCGGCGCACGGTCAATCAACCGGGCCTGCCTATGGCTGTATCCCGCAAGAATCCATGGCTTTACAACGGAAGTCTGGCGGCATACCTGAGCGATGACATCACACTTTATGCGAGTTACACGCGAGGTCTCGAAGAGTCGGGCATCGCTCCCGAAAACGCCGCAAACCCAGGCGAAGCTTTGCCCGCCAGCCTAACCGAGCAACTCGATGCCGGATTGCGTTACAAAATCACTCAGCGAATCACACTGGTCGCAGGTGTGTTTGAAGTCAGCAAGCCCTACTTTGATCGCGACACCGCCAACCTATTTACCCGCGTTGGGTCTTTACGGCATCGCGGCATTGAATTGTCGCTCTCGGGTCAACCCTTGGAGGGGCTGAAAGTAGTGGCCGGTGCAATGTTGCTGCAAGCGCGCGTGTCCGGATCAACTGTCGATCAAGGTCTTATTGGCAATGTACCGCCGGGTCGTTCGCCGGCAGTCATCCGTCTCAACGCAGATTATGGGCCAGCTGAATGGCGCGGCGTTTCCGTCAACGCTCAGATCAATCACGAGGACTCAAACTACGCAAACCGAATCAACACGGTCAGAATTTCGACCATTACAACTGTGGACCTCGGCATCCGCTACAATTTCAAAGTCTACGACGCCGCAGCATCTGTCCGCTTTGATGTCAAGAATCTGACAAACGAATACATTTGGACAGTCGCCGGCGCATCAGGACAGTATACGCCATCGCCCGCACGCCGGTACACGGTGCGCATTGCCGCCGATTTTTAGCGGCAAGCGCCACCCGCGTCGGTCCAGTTTATGTTTTATCTAACGCTTGATGGATATCGGCAAGAATATCATCCGGGTGCTCAAGGCCGATCGATAGCCGGACGTATCCAGGTGTGACACCGCTTGCGACCTGATCTTTTTCCGACAGTTGGGAATGGGTGGTCGAGGCCGGATGAATCGCGAGTGACCGCGCATCGCCGATATTTGCAACGTGGTACAGCAACTCTAGCGCGTTGATGAATCGCTGCCCGGCGCTGGCACCGTCTTTGAGTTCGAAACCGAGTAACCCTCCATACAAACCACCTTGCAGATACGCATCTGCCCGGCGGCGCGCCTCTCCGGTCATGAGGCCCGGATAAATCACCTTCGTGACCTTGGGATGCTTACTGATGGCCTCGGCGACCGTAGCCGCGTTCTCGCTATGCCGGCGCATACGCAACGGCAACGTTTCGAGACCCTGCATAAGTTGAAAGGCATTGAACGGACTTGCAGCTGCGCCGGTATCACGTAGCAATGTAACGCGCATACGCAGTATGAACGCAATCGGACCAAGCGGTTTAACGGCCTGCGTCCAAATCGCCCCGTGGTAGCTGGGATCCGGTGTATTCAGGAGCGGAAACCGCGCGGCATTGCCTTCCCAATCGAAATTACCGCCGTCGATGACCGCGCCGCCGATGGTGGTTCCATGCCCTCCGACATATTTGGTGGTCGAATACATCACCACGGCCGCACCACTTTCTAGGGGCCGACAAATCATCGGCGCGGCGGTGTTATCGACAATCAGCGGCACCCCTAACTTTCGGCCAATATCGGCGACTTCCTTGATCGGAAACACCTCAAGCTTGGGGTTTGGCAGGGTTTCTGCGTAATAGCACCGGGTTTTGTCATCGGTCGCGCGAGCAAAAGCTTCCGGGTCTTCCGGATCCACAAAGCGCGCCTCGATGCCCAACTGCTTGAGGGTATTGGCGAACAAATTCCATGTTCCGCCGTAAAGATTTGTGGACGTAACAATATTGTCGCCAGCGCTGGCGAGGTTGAGAATGCAATAGGTGCTCGCGGCTTGACCCGAAGCCACAGTGAGGGCGGCGACGCCTCCTTCAACAGCGGCAAGGCGCTGTTCAAAAACGTCCTGAGTTGGGTTCATAATGCGGGTGTAGATGTTCCCCAGCTCCTTAAGAGCGAACAGATTCGCTGCGTGCTCGGTATCTTTGAACTGATAGGACGTTGTTTGATAAATCGGGACGGCCACCGCGCCGGTTGTCGAATCGGCGCGCCAACCACCGTGCAGAGCCAATGTATCGGGGTGAAGTTTAGACTTGTCCATGATGCCTCCAGATCCTTTGCGAGCGTGGAAAGGTAAGCTGAAACGGCTCCGCGTCAAGCCCGTGCCATGCCCGCGCAAAATGAAGGTACTGCCGAGTGCAGCAAGAGTGTGTTAAGGACGCTCATCGAACAACAACGTGAACGCGAGACGACGACAATGCCAGGCGACTATTACGTCTTAACACTTTCGTGCTCCAATCGGCCCGGCATCGTTGCCGCAGTCGCCACGACTTTATTTGAGAGCGGCGCAGATATCCTGGAAGCCCATCAGTATGACGACGAAGAGACCGGGATATTTTTTGCGAGAATCGGGTTTGGGTTTGTCGGTGCCAAAGATGTCCCTGGATTTCGGACAAAGTTCGAGGCCGTGGCGGCACGGTTTAAAATGGTTTGGAGCGTTCGGAATCTAGCTGATCGACAGAGGGTGCTAATCTTAGCCTCCCAGTCAGATCACTGCTTGGCCGACTTACTTTACCGATGGCGTACCGGTGAGTTGGCCATGGACATTGCCGGAATCGTTTCCAATCATCCGCGCGAAACATACGCACACCACGACTTCGGCGAAATACCTTTTTATTATCTGCCCGTCACCAGCAAAACACGGACACAGCAAGAGAGTGAAATTTGGAAACTTGTCGAAGACAGCCAAGTTGATCTGGTCGTCTTGGCCCGCTACATGCAAATTCTATCTGATAACCTTGCTGATAAGCTCGCCGGACGCTGCATCAACATTCATCATTCTTTCTTGCCCGGATTCAAAGGCGCAAAACCTTATCACCAAGCTCATGCGCGGGGAGTGAAACTGATTGGAGCGACTGCTCATTACGTTACCGCCAGTCTTGATGAGGGGCCGATCATCGAACAGGATGTTGAGCGCGCCGGTCATCAAGACACGCCAAAAGCATTGGTTCAAAAGGGGCGGGATATTGAACGCCGCGTCTTATCGCGCGCGGTGGCCTGGCATCTGGAGGGGCGTGTGCTCCTCAACAAGAACAAGACGGTCGTTTTCAGAGATTGAATTGAACAGCGATTGATGCGGCCGCAAACAATAGCATCACAAACACACCTAGCGGCATTCGGATTGAACTGGCCCCTCAATCTTCGGATTGACGATCAATTCATGCGACGCATTACAGACTTCTGATTTCTCGGAAACGATGATCGATCTATCCGGACATCGTGTTGATGTGTACTCGCGTTTGCCTTCATACCAGTAGGAAAACGGCACCAAAAGAGAGCAGATTTCTTCTTTATCGGACGTGCTATAAATCGTGATGGTATTGCCTTCAGCTGTGGCCGTGAATGTCGCGGCTTCCGTGGGAACTGTCCCCAGAACCAGAAGCATTGCACCCAGAACGCAAAAATTTGTCTTCATGATACTTCCCATGGCGCCGACTTTAAAATCGACGCCCTATTCAGAATTGTTAGCGGCGCGCGGCTTTCTTTTTAGTCTTTTTCTTTACGGCCTTTTTCGTGACTTTTTTTGCTGACTTTTTGGCCAGCTTTTTGACTGCTTTCTTGACGACCTTCTTTTTCGCCTTCGTTTTTGGTTTTTTCGTGGCGGATTTCCGCGCAGCACCATAAACGGGGATTTTTGCCTTTTTCATCTCGTCGAGCAAAGCCGGAATCCCGAGTGTATAGGTATGAATACCGAGAACAGCGGTGAGTTGGAAAACTTCCATGATCTCGTCAACTGTAGCGCCGTGCTTCAGGGCATTTTCAATATGTACGTGAGTGCCCGGCTCGTACAGGTGCGTCGTCGCAGCATCAATGGCGATGTAGATGAATTCTCGGATCTTCGGCTCAAGTACGCCATGAAGCCACGGCACAGATGACAGGTTCATGTAAGACTCAAAAAAGTCCGGGGAATTCTGCAAAACGCCATCCCAAAGCGCACTCCAGTACCCTCGATTTTTAGTGAATTGATCCTTCAAGGCCTGACGGCGTGCGTCGAGCGGTCTGGGCGCGATTTCCGCCTCCCGGCCGGCTTTTTTCATCTGCTCAAAAAGTATCGGCACACCCATGGTTACGGTGTGAATGCCGAGAACACTTGTGAGCTGCAACACCTCCATAATTTCTTCTTTTGTCGCGCCATAGCGCAAAGCGTTGCCCATGTGCACGCGCAAGCCCTGATCATGCAAATGAGTCGTAGATGCATCAATTGCAATGTAGATGAACTCTTTGACCTTAGGTTCGAGCGGGCCATTCTTCCACGGCACCGACGAGAACTGCATGTAGGCTTCAAAGAACTCCGGCGAAAGATCCAAAATATCGTTCCAGAGCGCGTTCCAATATCCGCGGGCCTTGGTAAATTCCGTTTTCAGCTTCTTTCTTCGTGCGTCGAGTTTTCTGGCCATGTGATGTCATCTCCTCCGTCAGGCGACTTTGCATATCTGGGCATATCTGAAATGCATGAAATTGTTTTGGATTATTGCCACAGTTCTACACCACGAACAATCAACCCTCTTCAGCAAAATAGTGTTTCTTTGGACCATACGCCGCCGGACCACCGTTCGACACTTTTTTGACTAGCGGCTTCAATTACTTCCAACGATTGCCCGTTGCCAAGGGTATAAAAAAATTCCGCATTTCGGCATTGGACATTTCCGGCTTTTCATAGTGCACGAAGTGACCCGCACCCGGTGCAGGCGAGAATTTTAAATCCGAGAAATAATCGCCGAGGTTATCGGCCCATTCGATTTTAGCGATATTGTCCTTCTCGCCCCAGAACACTCGGGTGGGACAGGCGATAGGCTCGACCTTCGGCGCGCCTTCTGTAATCCACTTCAGGCGCATGGCCAGGGCCCCGCGATACCATTCCATTCCCCCCTTGATATTGCCGGGCTTCATGAAGTTATCCACCCAAAGCTCGAGATCTTTGTCGAAAACATGGGGGTCCGCAGCCCAGCGCGTTAAAAAGTGCTTGAAATAGATGCGGCATGTGTCGCGGTTATAACCCACAAGCTCTTCCGCCATCGGCCACTGATGAAAGTATTGGTAGAACATCTCTTTGAGATGCGCTGCTTCCCCCCATCGCGTGCCGACGCCGGCATAAGGACAGTCGAAGAAGAATAACGCGGCAGTGCGATCTGGATAGGCGCGCGCAAACCCCTGAGCGACATATGCGCCAACGTCATGGCTGACAATGGACACGCGATCAATGCTCATTGCGTCCAGGAATTCTTTTAGATCGTTGGTGAGAATATCGGCTGTGGTGTTCTCAACCGGCTTGCCGTCGCGGCGCCGCGTACCTCCGAAGCCACGCAGCTCCGGCACGATGACATCAAAGTGCTCGGCAAGAGCCGGAATGTTTTCTTTCCATGCGCGTCCAAACTCGGGCCAACCATGCAACAAAATCAGCGGTGGCCCCCGGCCTTCCCGCAGATAGTTTACCGAAAGCTCAGATGTCTCTAGCTTATGATCTTTAAAGTCCATCCTTGTCCCCCTCCGCGTTCGCTTCTGGCTGAAAGCCTACGAGTGAGACGAGAACAACTCAATAGTCTCGCCGCCAGAGAACACCTAGATCGGCACCCGTTTCATCACTTGTGGTGGATTGCAGAGAAATCGAAGGTGAAAAGCGCCACTCGACGATGAATTTACGACTGTTATCCGTAAGGTTTTGCTCAACAGCAACGTAAATATTTCGCCCCACCTGTT
>CAXBLG010000035.1:0-31520 GCA_963976395.1 uncultured Rhodospirillaceae bacterium | reverse complement strand
CTTCATGGCAAAACCATACCTTAGGGAGGACCACTTCATAGGGGGCAGATCACTCATACCAGGATGCATATGTTCGGTTCAGCTTCTTGACGTGACTCGCACACGCGTTCGCAATGGCGCCTCCCCTAGCCTCCCGACAGACTATACTGACAATCTTCATGACCTTGTTATTGGACCGAATGAAGGGTCATGCGGCACAGCGATTTTCACGCGTAAAATTACTGTGGTGGAGGACATTCAAACAGACCCGCGCTGGGAGAAATATCGAGATTCGGCTACAGCGCACGGACTAGCAGCATGCTGGTCTATCCCTCTACTGGATGGCGAAAATCCCCCGCTCGGCAGTTTCGCCATCTACCATAGATACCCTCATACGCCTGGGAAGCGCGAAACAGAAGTGGGTAAAATATTCGCCGACGTTGTAGCCGTCGCGATCAAACGCCGGGAGGAATACAATCAACTAATGACAGCTCGCATGGTTGCCGAGTCTGCGAGTAAAGGAAAATCTGATTTCCTTATGCATATGAGCCATGAACTGCGCACTCCCCTTAACGCCATTATCGGTTTTAGCGAAGCCATGGCCTCAAATATGTTCGGTCCCATGGGATCTGATATCTACACAGGATATGCCCGCGATATTCATGGCAGCGGAAAGATACTGCTGAATATTATCGATCGCATCTTAGATGTGGCACGCATCGAGGCCGGAACCTTTGAGATTAGGGAAGAGTTCTTTTGTGTTGCCGATTTGGTGGAGGAGTGCCTTCACATGGTGAATTTGCCCGGAGACAAAAAGCCGCCGCAGATCGAAGTGCAGACCGCGCAACCTACAATTCACCTTACGGCTGATCGTCAGGCCACAACCAGCATCATCCTCAACCTCCTAAGCAATGCCGTAAAATTTACGCCTGCTGAAGGAAGAATAGAAATTGTAACTGAGTATCGCGACGACGGGTTAAATATTCGCGTTCATGATAACGGCGTCGGCATTTCAAAGGAGAATTTGACCGACATCGGCAAGCCGTTTGTAAGGGCGAACACCAACCCGAAACTGCGCAGCGACGGAACGGGACTCGGCCTCTTCATTACCCGTTCACTGGTCGAGCTGCACGGCGGACGGCTTGAGATCAGAAGCGACCCGGGGAAAGGTACAGACGTGACTGCGATATTTCCAACAGACCGCGTCACGTTCTCAGGCGAACCCAGGCAACCGGCCTCGTTATGACAGCAACGGACTCATATTAGTGACTCGACGGCAGAAGTTGGATCTTCGAGCCGTTAAATATCAGCCGGGCTGATTTCGCATTCAGCCACAACACGCTCTTGCGCCGTTTCTGCATTTTTCACGCGGTACTGAAAGCCAACACCTTCTTCGGGCAGCAAGCGAACAATCTTAAAATGGCTGCTGTGCAGCGATTGTTCGACCGCGCGCGATGTACGCGTACTGGCGCGAGGCAAAATGTTCACGGCCTGGCCGAGCGTGAATGCGTGCTGGCGCGACGTGCTCTTTACAGCTTGGGTCTTGATTCGGGTTTTCACACAACCCTCCTTTTTTGGCGGCGCTTACCGAACGCCGGCGGTACTTCTAGCGGCGCTTACGAAAAGTCCGCTGTGGACGGCGCACGGCCTGATCCGAATTCTCCTTGTGTCGAAACACAAGCCGACCTTTATCAAGGTCATAGGGTGACACTTCGACGGTGACCCGATCGCCGGCCAGAGTCCGAATACGGTTCTTCTTCATGCGTCCGGCAGTATAGGCGATAAGTTCGTGATCGTTGGTTAGGCGCACACGGTAGCGCGCATCGGGCAGTACATCGATGACGACACCCTCGAATTCCAACAATTCTTCTTTAGCCATTAGCGCTCCCTCTCAACGGCGTATCGGTGATTAGGCAAGACATGAGCGCTTTGGAGGAGACCTCTTACACAAGAGAGCCTTCGGCAATTCTCGTTCATCGCCACAAACAAAAATAGAGTCGGGCGGCCGAAGCCGCCCGCTCGCAACATTTAGAGGGTCTTGAGGTTACCAGCGGCCGACTTGCCGCGTTCCTCGAGAACGTCATAGCTGACTTTCTGACCTTCGTTCAGACGATCGATTCCCGCACGCTCAACAGCAGATATATGTACGAATACGTCCTTTGAACCATCTTCAGGCTGAATGAAGCCGAAGCCCTTTTGAGTGTTAAACCACTTAACTGTCCCAACTGGCATAGTGTCTTTCTCCAAATAAGAATTCCGCCACACAACTGCATGGCGGGCCTAAACTTCAAAACGGGTGGGACCGGGCTAGCTTCTCAAACGAGGGGCGAACGAGGTCAACCCATAGCGAGCCGACCATCCACTAATATAGTGGATAAGTACAATTTACAAGGGTTCCCCCCTCGAATCCTTATACTACTTAATTATATCAGTGACTTAGGAGATAATTTCCTCCGTTGTCGCGGGTTTTTGCCAAGTGAAACTGCACATAAGCAAAACATTTCTAGACTCGGTGATAGAGACTCTAAGCCGCATGAGAGCCCTCGGTCAACGCCCCCAGAGCCATATTACCTCAGCAGGGCTAATCGACAGAAAGCGAACAGCCGCCTGAGCAAACGCAGCGACCCTGAATTGGCAACCCCAGCAGAATTACATGTAAGATCAACTTTCGAAATATGCGCCAGGGGGGGAACGTGCCGGTATTTCCGACTGCGGAACTGCAATCATTCTGGACCTCGTGGATTCAATTACGTGGCTCTCGGGCCCTGCCCCATTATCGCGACCTTTTCGAAGGCCTTCCTCCAACTTTGATTCCGCATATGGTCGTTTTGGAGAACATGGCTGACGACAATCACCTCGTAAGGTTTGTGGGCACAAGCGTCGTCAGTATGTGGGGAACCGATAACACCAACGACATATTAGCCGCCGTTGTACCCGCTGCATACTTGGATGGGTTTTCCTACTTAATACGTATTACGCTCGCTCATCCATGCGGAGCTCTGAGCCAAATTAATGTAGAGTCGGCTCAAGGCATCTCGATTCATCTCAACGTGATCGTATTACCTGTCGCCAATGATCCCGGCCGACCTGAGAGAACGGTCATATTTACCAACCCGGCACCACATAAAGACGATGAAACGTTGATGATCTCTACAGTGCACAGTGAATCTCGCGAATGGCTCGACATCGGCTTCGGCACACCGGAGACGAGCCAACCGGCGTTGGCTATGGCGATCCATCCAAAATCATGAGCGTGGAGGTGCCGTGCGCCAACAAGCGGCCATCTGCTGATTTTAGGGTTGCATCGGCGGTGATTACGCGGCGCCCCTGAGAAATAACCCGGCCCTCGCATCGCACCCGTCCTGAGTTTTCAAAAAGAGGGCGGTTGAAATTGGCTTTGGTTTCGATGGTTGTAAAACCCACGCCCGCCGGTAACGTTGAAAACGCCGCACACCCAGTGGCGCTGTCAATCAGGGTCAGCCCCCAGCCGCCGTGCACCGTCCCTGACGGATTGAGTAAGTGCGCGCCGACCTCGCCTTCGAATACCGCAACACCGTCGCCCACTTCAACGAGCCAAAAGGTTAAAGCTTGAGCGATAGGAGGCTGCGGAAATTCACCACTGATAATCGCCTGCAATACTTGCTTGCCTGTTTTTGAAATGAATTGCGCCCGGTCGGCTAGACCATAGCGGCGCTGGGTTGCTGCATCCATAAATCACACTTTGATTGTTTGAAGTTCTCTTAATCTACGCGCTTCAGAGTATCTTTGAGCCGCGAAATAATTTCATCAATATGGTGTGAGCTGACAATAAGCGGCGGCGACAAAGCGATAATGTCGCCGGTCGCGCGTATCAGCAATCCGTCATCAAAACACGCGTGAAATACTTCACGGGCCCGAGCAGCGGGCGCATCCGCGCGCGACTCCAGTTCGATCCCCGCCATCAGGCCTAGGTTGCGAATGTCGATGACATGGGGAGCGTCCTGCAAACTATGGACGGCCTCCTGCCACTGCGGCGCGAAAGTTGCTGCACGGCCAAATAAATCTTCATCCTCATAGACTTGCAAGGTCGCGAGACCGGCCGCCGCCGCGAGCGGATGACCGGAATAGGTATGCCCGTGGAAGAACTCGATGCCCGGCGGGGCATTCGCTAAAATCGTATCGTAGATGCGCCGGTCGGCGGCAACCGCGCCCATGGGCACCGCGCCATTGGTGATGCCCTTGGCCAAGGTGATAATGTCGGGCGTAATACCTAGGGCCTGCGCGCCCGTGAATGCACCGAGACGTCCGCATCCGGTAATCACCTCATCAAAGATAAGGAGGATGCCGTGTTGCTTTGTAATGGCGCGCAGTTTCTCCAGATAACCCTTCGGCGGAACCAGCACACCAGCGGAACCGGCTACCGGCTCAATAATCACTGCGGCGATGGTGTCCGCGCCGTGTTCGGCGATCACACGTTCGAGATCGTCAGCAAACTTTCCATCTTGAGGTGGCTGGCCGCGCGAAAACGCGACATTCGGATCATAGGTCGTGCGAATATGATCGACGGTTTGCAACAAGGGTTCGAAGGCACGCTTATTGTTCGGGATCCCGCCAACGGAAATACCGCCGAAGCCGACACCGTGATAACCGCGTTCACGGCCTATGAATCGGGTGCGCTCGCTTTGTCCGGCAGCCTTATGATAGGCAAGCGCGATTTTAAGCGCTGAATCGACAGCTTCCGAACCGGACCCAGTGAAGAAAATACGGTCGAGCGAGTCCGGCAGCATATCGGCCAGCCGGTTGGCGAACTGGAAGGCCAAAGGATGGCCCAGCTGAAACGTCGGCGCGAAATCTAGGTTCGCCGCGCTGTGCTGGATGGCCTCGGTGATCGGTGCGCGGCCATGACCTGCGTTTACGCACCACATGCCCGAAGTGCCGTCCAGAACCTTGCGGCCGTCGGGAGTAAAGTAGTGCATGTCCTTCGCCGACGACAAAAGGCGCGGATGAGCCTTGAAACCGCGGTTGTCGGTAAACGGCATCCAGAAGGCCGCAAGATCTTGGTGCGGATCCTGCCCTGTCATGTGATCTCCGCAACTACATTAGAGCGCCCAGAGTGCCACGTAGCGGCGCACGGGTCACCACTTCTCGGTACGGGCGATATCCAAATCTTCGATGACTTTGAGTACCCGGTCTAGGCGCGCGTCTTCGACCGGTAAGCGCGGGCGGCGGGGATACCCACCGGGCAGTCCCAGGCGGTTCAAAGCCGCTTTGGTGACACGAATACCGCCGCACTCAAGAACCGTACCAAATAACCGAATAAGGCGGCCGAAAGCCTCCATCATCCCGGGCATGTCCCCCGCCTTGTATCGGTCAATGACGGAGACACACAGGCGCGGCGCGATATTGCCGTCGGACGACAGGTAGCCCTGTCCGCCCATGGCGAGAATGGTGAGGCCCTGCATGGGACCGCCGACATGCACCGGCACCTTCTTGGCGACCGCATCAACCACAGAAGCAACGTAGCCCAAATCCTGATGAGTGACGTTGACCCCAACAAGGTGGGGATACCGCTCCACCATCTCGGCCATAACGGGTACCGATAATTTGTAGCCCACGGACTGATGGGTAGAAAGCACCACGGGCACGTCCGCGCCTTCCAGCACATCTGTAAAATACGCCGCGATTTCTTCAGGCTGCGGCGCGGCACCGTGGCCGACATCGAGGGAATAAATTTGCGCGGCCTCAACGCCCGTGGACTTTGCAAGCTTGAGGAAATCGACCATTTGTTTGGACGTGCGCGGCTCGACCCCCATCGCGCGAACAGGAACCTTGCCCTTCAGTTCTTCGACAGCGATTTCGAGGATGCGCTGCATCTCGGCAGGCGCGAGCGTGTACCCTTCGCCGCTGCCGCTACCGCCCACATAAACACCGATGCCCGAGTCCGCTAACCGACGCAGATGTCCGCGAAAAGTATTTTCATCGACATTGCCATCAGCATCAAACGGCGTGATGCAAATGACAAATGTTGAAGGTTCAAGACTGATTGGCACCTTGTTCATTATGTCTACTCCTCGTCAGTCCTGCTGTTTTGAACGCACGATGAATTGGACAACCGCAAATATCAACAGCGCCGCCCCCACCACCAGAAACGCATTGTGGTTGCCGACCCAAAGACGCAAGGGCGTCGCAATAAAGGGATTCAAGAACTGCCCGACGAACATCGCAGTATACATGAACCCAAGCGCCTGCGGCCGGTTTGCCGCCGGCACACGGCCCAGCAACAGATTGACCATATAAACTTGCATGTTCCCGCCCGACAATCCGGCAAGCCCCGTCCCAACCACAATCCACACAGTGCTTTGCGCAAAGCCAATGGTGAAGTCGCTCAGCGCCATGCCGAGCAATACGGCCATAAACATCCACCGCGAGCCGATTTTGCCGACGATACGCCCGTACAGCATGCCGCCGATAAAGTGCATAACAGTGCTGGTCGCAAGGATGCGGCCCTGAAGCGCGGAACTTGTAATGTTGTCCTCGGCCATGAGGAACGAGAGATTCAGGTAAAGCGTATAGGCCGCGATATATAGACCAAGAACCATAAGATAGAACGGCCACAGGGAGAGGAGCTTAAATCGCTCGCCTTCCGAACCGGTGGCGGTTTCCGCGCTTTCCACCTTCGGGAACACCGAGAGAAACACCAGCCCGATCATGGGCACCGCCAGAAGATACAACGCAAAGTTTGCACGCCACCCTGCTACATCGGCCAGCAACCCCGAACCCTGAAGCGCAACGAATCCAAACACCGCAATGAAGGCATCGCGATACCCCAGGAACTGCGCCCGCTGGTTACCTCGAAACCGATCTCCAATCATCGAGGCGGTCGCCACGCTAATCCCCGCGGTGCCCAGGCCTTGCACAAACCTGGAGGCCAGCAACGCAGTGGTGCTTTCCAGGTACATGCCCGCCGACCCCGCCACGGCATAAATCGCGAGGGACAAAATCAGAATCCGCCGGGTATCGATCCATTTCGAGACAAGTCCCACCAACGGGCTGCCGATCAGTATTCCGACCGCCGCCATGGTGACAATATTCTGCGCGGTAAGATCACCCGTCCCGCCGCCGCCAAAATGAGCTGTAATTTTCGAGAGCGCCGGGGTCAGCGCGGTAGAGAGCAAAGAGCTAAACCCGACCGCGCTGAGTAGCACAATCGTTCCGAGACGAAGGCGAGCTCTCATCGCCGGACTCTGCAGACCCTCAGCATCACTGGGGCCAACAGCCGCTGGTTTTGAGTCGTTCATTTCGCAGCTACATGAACGGCCGGACGGCGATCACGCCAGGGCATCGCATCTTCGAGTTGCGCCGATAATCTGAGCAGACGCGCATCCTCACCCATGGGCGCGAAGAAATGCGCACCAAGCGGTATGCCGCCCGCCGTTTCGCACACCGGAAGCGAAATGGCCGGAATGCCGGTGAGATTGGCCAGAGGCAAATGCTGATTACAGCCGAGAAGCTTTTGCAAAAAGGCATCGCTGCTCATGTCAGAATCCATCGAGTACTCGCCAAGCTTGGGCACCGGTTCAGTCAAAGCCGGTGTCAGCAATACATCGTATTTCTCAAAGAATTGCCCCATCTTGCGCGCAAGCCCATTGGTGGCGCTGATGGCCGCGGCATAGTCGTAGATGTTGAATTCGCCGAACTGAGCGAGAATTCGGCGCATGAGGGGCTGAAGCTTTTCCAAATCGACTTTGTCGCCCACCATCGCCTCGGCCCCATGTATGGCCACAGCGCCGTCCATGTAATAGACGCTGCGGTACATGTCGCGGTAGGCGTCGAAGTCAATGTCGGGCTTGTCCTCGGTAACAGTGTGTCCTAGTTGCTCAAGCACCTGTCCGACTTTGTCGATTTGAGTCTTTACCTCCGGGTGGAGATCGCATGTGTGCCATCTCATATTCGACAAGGCCACGCGTAACTTCGGCGGCGGCGCTTCCATCTCAAGGCGAAACGAGCGATCCGGCATCGGATGTATGAAAGACTCGCCAGGCAAACCGCCGTGCAAAACATCAAGCATGGCAGCTGTATCGCGCACGGTCCGCGTGACCGCAAAATGAGAAGTCTTCAGGCTGCTGATGTCCGAGGCATCCGGACCATTGCTAATGCGGCCCCGAGACGGTTTAAACCCGACAACCCCATTGACGCTGGCGGGAAATCGCGTCGAACCCGCGCCATCGCTTGCATGAGCCATCGGCAAAATCCCAGCCGCCACAGCCACAGCCGAACCGGTGCTGGAACCGCCTGCGACAAGGTCGGGATGCCAGGGATTATGCGAAACCCCCTGATGTGATGATTCGACGGTGATGGTATAGGCCAATTGGGGCATGATCGTGCGCCCAATGATATTGAGGCCGGCTTTCTTCAGCGCACCGACGACGTAACTGTCCGCACCGCAACGGGGCAGGTCCAACTCCTGCAACCACTGGGTTCCGAGATCGCTCGGCCGGCGCCCCTTTTCCGTGATCCCGATCCGTTTGACCAAAAATGGCACACCATGAAATGGCCCGCTCGGTAACGCGCTCTCGTCCAGGTCCTCAATCCGTTCGCGGTAAATTTCGGCGACAGCGTTGAGTTTGGGATTGAGGCGCTCAATCGCATTGAGCGCGGTCTGGGCCAATTCTAGCGGTGTGACCTGCTGTGTCTTGACTAACTCAGCGAGCCCGGTGCCGTCGTATCGGCTGTAGTCCACCAAGTCCATGATGCTTCCCCATCCAGCCGCAAGTAGTTGTTTACTTCACCATTAGTTGAATCCGAACAGACGCTCCGCATTACCGTGCAAGATCAGCGCGCGTTCTTCCGGCGACACACCCGAGAATGACGCTTGAATCGTACGCCACGAATGCGGCCAGTCGGCACTCACGTGGGGATAATCGCTAGACCATAAGATGCGTTCTGCACCGACAAAATGCCGATGCTGGACTCCGAATGTGTCGGTCATGTACCCGAAATGGAAGTGCCGTTCGATGTATTCGCGCGGACTCTTCTTGAGTCCAAACTGCATCATCGGCTCAAGGCGACTATAATTGTTATCGATTTGCTCTTTAACGTAAGGCAGCCAACCGAAGTCCGTTTCGGCAAAAAACACATCAAGATTTGGAAAACGATCAAACATACCGCTAAAAACCATTTCGATCATGCGGTTTGGCGCGTCAAAGAACCGACCATAGCCGGGTAACTTGGCTTTGTTGACTGCCGGAATCGACTGTGTGAGCGCGACATGAATGGTAAGCGGAAGCCCCCGCTCTTCCAGCGCTCTCCAAACCAAGTCATCTTCGGGTTGAATGGCCAGAGTACCGTTGGGATAGCACCCGATGACCACGCCGCGCATCCCAGGCCGGTCCATAACCCGTTCGATTTCAGCAACGGCCGCCTTCGGGCCACCGCGATTGGGCAAAAGCGCCAAACCGGCAAAACGGTCCGGTGCGTAAGCCGCATATTCGGACAACCAATCGTTATAGGCACGCACCAACGCCAGATGAAACTCTTCTTCCTGGTGGGCGCACATCGCAATTTGCAGCACCGGCGTCGGGTACAACGCCTCAGCGTCCACCCCGTCACGTTCCATTTCCTTGATACGCGCGGCGGGATCGTACCCACCGGCCTTTATGTCTTCAAAACGTACCCAAGCTTTTACTTTTTCCGGCTCGACGCCAGCGCATGAAGTCAGACCAAAGCGTACAGGCTCTTTGATGCCTTCGATAATCCAGGCATCACCTTCGTCAAAGCTTTTGATAATCGGCGCGCGATCACGAAATTTTTGCGGTAAGCGCTTGATCCACAGATCGCCAGGTTCATTTACATGTGTATCAGCTGAAATACGGCGGTATTGGCGAGCGATGCCCTTCGCGTTAACCATAAATCCCTCCCAGGTCTATGAATCTGCAGAGACACCACGGCCCCCACCCCCTTGATGAAGCCCCATCCTAGATATCTTATTAATGATAGTCACTAGATATAATATTCCATAAATTACTGTTCGCAACACATGACGCTCGCGACGTAGGCAAAGTATGCGCATATTGAGCCTAGAAAGATTCCCCGGCGACGCCTGACAAAAAGGCGCACGTCACGCTACGGTAAAATAAGACTCTGAAAGATCATAAGTGAATGTTGCAATTCCATGACCTTTTATCGGTTGCCACCTTACTCCACTTGGCTATTGCCCTGCCTGTTTGCGGCCATATCCTCTTGAACAAGGCATCCGAATCCGTCGCCATCGGTTGGATTGCGCTGGTGTTGTTCTCGCCCTATGTCGGCAGCGGCCTATATTGGATGTTCGGTATCAACCGGATAGCCCGTAAAGCACAAAGATTTCGTGGCGGGTGGCGGGCCGAGTCACTGCCTTCCCTTGAGGATCATGACACCAAAGCCGCTGATGATGCCGGACTGCAAGAATACCAGATATTTCAATTTGCACAGTCCATTCATGGCACACCATTTGTCGATCACAATCACATCGAGCCTTTGATCACCGGCGACGCCGCCTACCCATCAATGCTGGAGGCTATCAATACTGCCGACACCAGCATCGCTCTGTCGGTATACATTTTCGATGATGATGAAACCGGATTGCAATTTGTTGATGCTTTAACGGCTGCGCATGATCGGGGCGTAAACGTCTTCGTATTGCTGGATGATATGGGCCTACGCTATTCACAACGTCCAGTAGATAGCAAACTCAAACAGTCCGGTGTTTCAACCGCGCGCTTCATCCCCCGACGCCTAAAATATATACCGGTTCTGAACCTGCGTAATCATCGCAAGCTTATGGTTGTAGATGGACACACGGGATTTATCGGCGGCATGAACATTCGTCATGGAAACGTGCTGAGCGCGAAGCCGCGCAATCCAGTTCAAGACATTCACTTTCGCGTCAGTGGCCCGGTGCTTGATCAATTCAGCACTTTGTTTGAAGAGGATTGGCACTTTGCCGCCGGTGAAATCATAGATCTGCCGCGTCTTGATCCAAACGAAACAAAGATAGGGGTCGTTCGGGCGCGCCTTGTGCCCGACGGGCCGGATAATTACTTCGAGAAACTACAATGGACTATTTTAGGTGCGCTCGCGGTTTCGCAAAAAAGCGTTCGGATCATGACGCCTTATTTTTTACCCAACGACGTGCTCGCCAGTGCCTTGATGGTTACCGCCTTGCGCGGGGTGTCGGTCGAAGTGCTCATTCCCAAGAAACTCGACATCCCTGTCATAGACTGGGCCATGACGGCAAAGTTCCAGAGACTTATAGAGCATGGCGTGAAAATTCTTCGCACCCCACCGCCTTTTGATCACAGTAAAATCATGGTCGTGGACGGTGTGTGGTCGTTGGTCGGGTCCACCAACTGGGACCAACGGAGCCTACGGCTCAACTTCGAAGCCAACTTGGAATGTTACGGCTCGGCCTTCAGTGGAGAGGTTGAGGCCTATTTCGAATCCCGAAAAAGAACCGCGACGCCCGTTAGCCTCACTAATCTCAGGCAGATGTCGCGATTTTCTCGGTTGCGAAACAGTCTTGCCCACCTTTTCTCGCCCTATTTGTAATCACCCGATGCTTGGTCCCCTTTCCCGCTTTCACACACTCCCCGAAGCCGCTGTTCCGCGCCGATTGGGAAATGCATCCGCAGAGAGTTTCGGCCCCAGCATTAAAATGATCAGCTGGAATATGTTTAAAGCTCGGCGGCGTGGGTGGTTGCTTGACCTTGAGACTCTCACAGCAGGAGTTGAACTTGTTCTGCTTCAAGAGGCCGTCCTACAGGGCGGCTTAGCACAGCCGTTTCATCTGGCCAGCGGAATGGAATGGATTATGGCTGAAACGCTGAAGAGCACAAGCGGGCGACATACAACCGGCCCTAAAACCGGCAGCCGCGTAAAGGCGCTGGATAGTCACGCGGTTCGATCACGAGATTATGAGCCCATCTTTCGTACGCCGAAGGCCTTGCTTGCGACAACTTATCCTTTCGCAGGGAGCCCTCTTTTGGTCGTTAACGTACATGCCATCAATTTCGTGACCGTAGCTAAATTTGCACGCCAGTTGGAGCAAGTTGTGAAACCGGTGTCCGCCCACACCGGCCCATGCATCGTCGCCGGCGATTTTAACACTTGGAACGAGACGCGCTGGCATGTGTTGTCAGAAATAATGCAAGACGCCGGTTTAAAACGTGTTCCCGCACAGTTTCCACGCTGGCAACATTTTAACCGCGTGCTCGATCATGTTTTTTATCGCGGCTTGCGGCTCATGAATTCAAGAGCCTTACCGCATGTCAAGACGTCCGACCATGTACCGCTGTGGGCAGAGTTCGGTGTCCTGCGACCCAAATAGAGTAAGGCGTGGATAGGGATTTATGGCGATGCCACGCGCCAGTACATTGTGGAAGCCGTAGAAACAATCGAAACAGATTTTAGACCGACTTTGGCGTTTTCCCCACGCCAAGGCTCGAAGGCCTCGTCACTGCGCATATCGCCCGGAGTTTTATCACCACTAAACGTGTAAAGCGCGAAGCCACGATAGGCCCATTGTTTGCCGCCGTCATCGTGAGTGTAAATTGTCCATTCTCCCGAAGGTTGCGCATCGGAAGGTGCCCACAAAGGGTGCCATTGCCTAAGACATTTGGCGTCGCAGCCGTCCGTGCCCACTGCACGGCCCGCAGAAGACCCGTGGCGATCACCGTCCCGCGCATGGAAAGTTTGAGTGTATGCCCACTTCTCGCGCGCATAGAGGGTCATACCGTCGGCACTAGTCAAAATGGCTGGATGGATAGGGTCAACTTCCCGGTAAAGAATATGCGCTTCAGGTGGTGTGAAATAGCGCACGATGACCGCCGGGCTAAAACGGTTATCTACCGCACGACCGTGCAGATCTCCGGCGATGACGTCACCGGAAAATGTGTACAGCGGATTTCCTCGATACGTCCATTGATGCATGCCGTCGCCACGATTGATCGCCGCAAACTCACCGATGGTATTGGCAACGACAGGAGCATTGAGCGGCTGCCAATTTTCAAGACACGCAGCGGCACATTCATTGTTCTGGCTTGCCTTATCAAAAACGTACAACGTCATACCTGCTGCGGTGACCAAGACCTGCCCCGGCGCACTTGGAATTTCACGCACACCGACATCAGGGGGCGAAGCAAATCCAACAACTGGCGCAAACGTGGCCGTATGCCAGACATCGGCAAGACCATCGCCGGTTTTATCTCCCGGTTTTTCGTCTTTCACGAATGTATAAAGCGGCTGACCGCGCAAAGCCCACTGACGCACACCATCATCACGTAGAACGATGGACCAGTCACCGAAGGGCGTAGCATTACTCTGCGCCATAAGCGGTGGCCACGTGACGGAGCATTCACTATAACAAGCCGACTTTCCGGTCGTGTCTTTATCGAACGTGTATAGGGTCATACCCTGAGCGTCGGCATAGACGCGGCCGCTACGCCCGGCATCCTCTAACGTTACGCCGATGGGTGTCGCGAACGGCGCGTCAAAGCCAGCCGCGAACGACAGACCCGGTAGCGCTATAGCAAGAACTGCAGCAATCGAGATTTGCTTCAAAGCCCGCACCTTCAGACCAAAATCTCAGAAATGGCCTTCGAAGTCTGCAAGGAGTCTGTGCCCCAGGTGGTAACGGGCACGCCCATTGCCTGTTGCATCGTCAAACCGACCCGGCTACCGGGATCGCCCTTTGCTGAAACATGCATGCCGGTTCTTACACGGCCACCCCCGCTACCGGCGGTGAACATCGGGATATTCTCCAGCGAGTGTACTTTTGCAAAGCCGGTTTCGCTGAGACCGAAAACCAAGGTACGGTCCAAGAGTGTACCGTCTCCTTCGCGTATTCCGTCGAGCGCCTTAACCATATAGGCGAACTGTTCAACGATACGGTTGCAGAACCACGTGGCCATGGGTTGATACCCCAAATCTTCGTCCACAGCTTCTTCGTGGGTAAGAATGTGGTGGGTGGTGGTCGTGCCGGGGCGACGCACAGTAGATTGTTCGTCGGTGAACACCATATTGAACACCCGGGTTTGGTTACAAGCCAGCGCGTAAGCAAGAAGGTCCGCAAACAACTCATGATTTGTGGTCGCCTCTTCGATGTCGAGACTGTAAGGCGTTTGGCCCGGTTCCTTCGGCATCATGCAAGCTTCTGCCGGCGGCGGTTTTTGCAACTGGAAGTCCAGCTGTTGCTCAAACTGCCGAAGCGACGTGAAGTATTCGTCAAGTCGCACTTTATCTTCCGAGCCGAGATGCCTTTCAAAATCCTTGCGTTGTTCATTTATGCCGGACAGAACGCTGCGCCGCGCCATCACTTTTGGATCAGGCGTAAAGTCCGCCGCGTTCGGATCTTGGAATTCAGAGCCGAAGATGCGCGTATACAAAGCGGCGGGAGAAACCTCGGCTGGATTGACCACACTGCCGCCGCGATAGCTTTGAGTGTGACGCGCGTTGCCGGTTGCGGTGACTTCAACGGATTTAAAACGGGTCTTAGTCCCGATCAAATCAGCAATCAGATTATCCACGCTGGGATGAACGTCCTGCCCAGCATTCTTCGACACATGACCGGTCAATATCCCCAGGTTGCCGGTGTGATGGGGCTGCTGTGCCTTCCCGTCGGTGAACACCTTAAAGCCACTTAGGATGTTGACCTTGCTTTTGATCGGCGCAAGGGCGGTCACCTCAGGCGGAAGATCGTAGTCGGCACCGAGAGTATTCGGCTCCCACCTACCGGGGTTCAGACCGCACCCCCAGAACCAAGTGCCGAAACACGTCGGGAGGGTTTGTCCCGTGGCGGCCAAAGCCGTTCCGCTTTCATTCAAAAAACAATTCAAAAACGGCAATCCGACAGACACAGCCGTACCGCTCATAACCCCGCGCAAAACTCTCCGGCGGCTGGCCAACATGTTCGCTGCACTCATGGTTATTTCTCCACTGGTTGCAATTGGGTGTTACCTGCGGATTGGGCCATCTGCGCCCCCTGGTCCGAAGACACCACACGGTAAAAAGTATCACTCATCGCGATTGTTCTCAAAAGCCGCGGCAAGGTGTATCCGGCCTCCTGAAAACGCTTTCCAACATAATCGGTTAGCCAAGCCGTCTCGCTTTGGGTGGGCTCACGGCCAACGCCATAGGAGTAGACTCGGTTGATCAGACACGACGCGGTCGCGGGATTGTCATGAACGGCCCGGCCAAGTCCGGCGGCATTGGCGAAGGCCACCCCGTCGAGTTCGCCTCGAGTATCTATGGTCGCGCCATTCTCTGAGGTGCGAAAACCACCGATGGTGCTGAAATTCTCGAGGGCGAGGCCGAGAGGATCGGTGATCTTGTGACAACCGACGCACATGGGTTCACTGGCGTGCGCATCAAGACGCTGGCGCACGGTTTTGTAATTAGGATTGGACGTGTCCTGCACAATATTGAAATCGACGTTTCCCGGCGGGTCGGGCACTTCCTGGCATAACAACACCTCGCGCAACGCTTTGCCGCGCAGAGTGGGCGACGTACGGCCCGGGTGAGAATGCAGGGCGACGAAACTCAGGTGCGTAAGGATACCGGCTTGAACATCATTCGGTCCGTATTCATAAGCGGCCCAACCATCCGGCGAAGCGACGGGCACGCGGTACAGAGATCCTAACAAGGGCGTGAGAAACGTGTGCGGCGTTGTGAACAAGTCACGATAATCACCATTTTCGACAAGCAGGTGATGAGTAATCGTTCGCAGAGTTTGCTCGGCGGCATCATCCACCACCCTGAAGGTAAACTTCGGATACAGGGTGGTATCTTTGGACAAAGTTTTAAAACTGTCGAATTCGAGCATATCGGCGAAGAACGCCTGTACGCCCTCTTTAACGCGCGGCGACCCCAACATGCGGTCTACCTGACGCTCTAACCCTTTGCGGGTATGCAACTCACCGTTGGCCGCCGCGTCCAGTAAATCGGGGTCGGGGGCTGCGTCCCACAAGAAGAAACTCAACCGCGCGGCCTTTGAATAGCCATCCAACCGCATCATACCGGGATGATCGGGATCAGGTTCCGAAATTTCCTGGCGAAACAAAAAAGGCGGCGAGACAAACATGCTCGCGAGGCTAAGTTCCAGCCCCGCATAAAAGTCGGAAAGAGTCTTCGTGGCTTCACTCGCCTTTTTCACCTGAACTGAAAGCTCAGCGTCTGTCAGAGGGCGGCGATACAGCAGCCGACCAACCCGGGAGAGAAACTGCGCGGCACAGGCGTTATCCGGCGCATCAACCGCAGCCGGTTTGCACGGCATCAAAATCGGCCGGTTTTTTTCACCGAGCACCTGCGCGGCAATATTCCGGCCCATTAAATCGTATTGCTCGAAACCGGACGGTGTCACGCTTACCCGCCCGGCACCGACCTCCAGAAGACCATTTGCCCTTATATCGGGCTCGAAGCGACCGCCAAGCTGAATGGTTGAGCCGAACACATGGGCAATGATTCGATCGTACTGGCCTTCAGTGATCCGGCGCATAACGACGGGTCCACCCGCCATATCGGAACCGGCAGTGATGGACGTTTCCAGCGGGGCATTGGCAGGCGAACACGCGCTCAGCATCGCGGTCATGCCCACCGCCGTCAGCGCGCATATGGATTTAAGCGTAACAGTCATAACTTGGAACAATCCTCCCCCGCAGATATCAATACGCCGCTATCGTGCTTCGGCAACCTCATTGGATTTGCGCATCAAAAATGCGGGGACGGCTTCGACCCGGTATGTACCTGAGATTGCCTGGTTCTCGCCGGTTTCGGGATCAGGGTCGGCATCGGCCAATTTCTTAAGCGCATAGTAGGCGCCGGGGAAATCTACCCCCGCCGAATGTTCTGTCGCCCAACCCTGCGAGCCGAAATTTCCGTAGTAGATATCCTGCCATGGCTGAAAACCGCCCAATACGCCTTCAAGGCGGCCGTCCGGCGTAATTTCGAACCGGGCCCGTGCTTTTTGGAGCGTGTATTCGGCCATGAACATGGGGTTGCCGAGCATCCGAAATTCAAACCCATTACTTGTGATCACGCCGTCCTTAATGCGCCCCGCCACAACATTGTGCATACGAGGATCGGGATCGACCCACAGGGTCATGTCGGACCGGACATCACCCGTTGCATCGCGCTTGACCGGACCGAAGGCGCGATAGAAGCCAATCTGAATTTCATCATCATTCTGGAAATCATCGACATCCGATAGCTCGACAAGCCAAGCCGGCATATAGTCGCGCTGGATGTCCCAAACAATTTGCGGCAATCCCGGACGCTCGGGCAGCGCGCCCGTGTGGCTTTGGAAGCATCCAAGTGCGCGATAAAGCTGGTTGTCGATCCCCGCCTCGCCGGTAACAGGTTCGATAAAATCTTGATCAGAAACTTGGTCGTCGAGATTAAAGCCAAAGGCGCGTTTGCCGGTCACCAACGTGATTTCAGGGTCCGGCTGCGACCAAGGATAAGCGTAAACATTGACCGGTTCGCCGTCGATACGGCCACGATTGATGATCGGCTCCATGTAGCCGCCATTGGGAAAGTCTTTCAGCAAATCTTCAATTTCGTTCGGCGCGTAGCCAAGACGCTTGAGTTCACGCGTATAAAAAACCTCGGACAACGGATACAATCCGTCGGGACAGCTTTCCTCGCCGTTAAGCGTGGCTAGATGAAACCAATCGAGCACAAAGCCACGGGTTTCTCCCGCTACAGCCGACTGGGATAGCACAGCGGCCCCAAGCAAGGTCATTGTCAGGAAACGCAGACCCATCGGCAATCCCTCCCAAGCTACCGTTTGTCAGGCTCAAACCTTAGCATGACTGAGAACGAGAACAGATATATATGAGGGACGAGGCACCAAGCTCATCAATCGAATAATATTAGTTAAACAATTGATTTATATTGTATATTTTGGTTACCACTCAGACTCGCTGAGAACGAAGACATCGGCACACCAAGTTACGCGCTTTTTGCATTAGGGAATGGACATGGATCGTCTAATTGATGGCTACCGCAGGTTCCGCACCACCACTTGGCCCGAAGAACGGACCCGTTATGAGCAGCTCGCCAAAATGGGGCAGAATCCTGAAACTCTAGTGATCGCCTGTTCGGACTCCCGCGTCGACCCTCAGACTGTGTTTGGCGCAGGTCCAGGTGAGCTTTTTATTGTGCGCAACGTCGCAGGTTTGGTGCCGTGCTATCAGCCCGACTTAAATTATCACGGCACCAGCGCCGCCTTAGAGTTTGGCGTTCGTGTTTTAAAAGTAGACCGCATTGTTGTGTTGGGTCATGCCCGCTGCGGCGGTGTACAGGCCATGGTGGAAGGCGCGCCAGCCGAAGCCCCGGATTTTGTCGAACAGTGGATGGGCATAGCCAAGGAGGCGCTGCATTCGCGGCCGCCACCAGCGGCAAACGTCGATAAATTGACTCACTACGAAACCGAGGTCGTGCGGATAACGCTGGAGAACCTCATGACTTTTCCCTGGATCAGAGATGCGGTCAAAGGTGGAACTTTGGATCTACACGGATTCCGCTTCGATGTGAGTACGGGCGTTCTGGGATTGCTGGAAGGCGAACGCTTCGTTTCCGTGGAGTGATCTTGGAGCGCAAGATGGAGAACGAGCAGAGCTCATTTACGTGCCGCCCTTAACCTTTGTAGTAGGTTACAATTTCTTCGATAGCTCTTTTGATATCGCCCCGGCGATATCCAAGCAATTCTGTCTCCTTCTCATCGGGCTCATAGAAAAGGGTATTGCCTCGCCCAAAATAAATCGCGGCATCCGGAAACAAGGGATGCTCTTGATCGATGACCGGCAAGGTCTGTTCACGTCCGGCGGCCCGGAAAAACTCTTCCATGTATTGTTTGAAGAGGAGATTTTCATCACCAACCAAATACGCTTTCCCCGACTCTCCGGACAGAAGTGCACCTGAAATGGCTTCCGACAGGGACCGCGTAGACATCACGTTTGTGCCGCCACCGATCGCGAAGTCGGGAATTTCCGGCATTTTCCCCAAAGCGTACTCGGCGCGGGCCTTCATGCGCGTGTCGATATGGCCCCGCACCACGCCAATGACGGAGGGCGGATTTACGCTGCAAATCTCGAAGCCAGGAGAAGCAAGTGCGCGCGCCGCAACATCGGCTGCATGTCGCGAGCGTACATAGGGTATTCTTTCGATCAATTGCGGCATGGTCTGCGGATAATAAGTTCCAATATAAACCGCGCGCCTGATCCCGGCCCGTTTTGCGGCACCCAGAAAATTGGGGACCCCCTGCACATTGGCCCGTAGCCAGTATTGGCCCTCTGGGGTTCCGTGCGGAATATGACGAAAGTCGTTTCCCGCCGCGAAGATCAGCGCATCGAAAGGCGCCAGCTGATCGATATCTTGTTCTGCTTTCAGAAAATCAATGGGGATCAGAGGCAAATCTGCAAGCGGACTTCCGGCCGGTGCAGCGCGTCGCGCTCCTATCGTCACCGTGTGACCCGAAAGAGACAGATGTAATGCGGCGCTGCCCCCGATGAGTCCTGTACCGCCGACAACGAGAATTCTCATATATGTACGCCCTGCCGAAATCCAGATCTATGGCGGGCTAAAAGACCACGGGCGCAGCTCTGAAACAAGCCGCGCCCGTGTAGATTTTTAAGCGCACTAAAGTGATATCCGCTAGGGAACCGCAACCCGCCAGTAAAGGGCGCTTGAACCATCCGTGTATTCGAACTCGTCGCGGCCAAGCATGTCGCCGGGTTTCTTGTCCGACGTATGGGTGTACAGGGCATATCCCTGATACGCCCACTGCCGCGTACCGTCATCGCGCGTCATAATCGACCAATACCCCGACGGCTGGTCTTCGCTATCAGCCGCAAACGGCACCCAAACATCATCGCATGGACCGCCACATGCATCGGTGCCGATTTCACGCCCTACGCTGACCTTTGACGTACTGCCGCCGTCAGCATGAAAACTGCCAGCTGTGTATTGATAACGGTCACGCGTATAAATCGTTTGACCGTCGCGTGTTGTGAAAAACTCGAAATGACTCATTTTCCGCATTTGCACGTTTTCAGGCACAAAGTATTCGCGGACGGCCGCCGTTCGCCAGCGGTTATCAAAATGGAGCCCCTCGGCATCTCCGATTTCCTTGTCGCCGACGAAGCTGTACAGAGGCTGTCCCTGATAAGCCCACTGACGGATTCCGTCGGCGCGGTCTACAACCGTCCAATCGCCGAATGATCCCGCCAACTCTCCCGCGATCAGTGGAGTCCAGGACTCAAGACACGTACCGGCACAGGCTTCGCCTTGTCGGTCAGCCAGATAATACAACGTCATCGCGACGTGATTGACCAGAACATCACCTCTCGCTCGAGAGCTAGATCTAATTGAAATGCCCGATGGAGCAAGCAGTGTCCCGTCGGGACGCTTGTATGTGGCGACGCGCCAATCGCCTTCTTCCACCTGCCCATTCATATCGCCCGGTTTTTCGTCCTTTACAGACGTATAAAGGGGTTTGCCGTAGTAAGCCCATTGGTTGACGCCCTCGGGATGTCTGACGACGGTCCATTCAGCTGTCTCGACCGCCCGGTCTGGGGCAAACGCTGGCTTCCAGTCTGCAAGGCATTCGGACCCACACGGCGCCTCTCCTTCATAGGTGTACAGCGTCATGTCTGCCGCATCCGACAACAATCCCGCAGGCGTACCACTGACACCGCCATAGGACATCCCTCGGCCTTGAAGCTGCAACGGCGTAAACGTGATGCCCGCTGGCGACGCGGGAGTCCCTAAGGCGGTCTCACTCGCAGCTACTGACGTATGAGGCAAAATCGTGGAAACGAGACCCGCACAGACTGCCGCAGCGGAGATTACTTTCAAAACCCGCATGATCTAAGCCAACAACTCTGTGAATGGACGGGTTGTATGCAGCGAGCCGTGTCCCCATCCACTGACAGGCAATCCGAAGGCCTGCTGAATGGTGAGACCGACACGCGTCGTCGGATCGCCCTGCCGCGCGAAGTGATAACCGGTTTTGATCCGGCCACCGGCACCACCCACCAAGAATACCGGGATATTCTCAAGGGAATGGTGCTTGGCCAAACCGTGCTCGCTTGCAACCAGCATAAGAGTCCGGTCAAGAAGCGTACCGTCGCCTTCCTTGATGCTGGAGAGCGCTTCGGGAAGGGCAGCAAACGCGTTCATATAACTGCGCTCGAAGAAAACAGCGTTAGGCTGATACCCAAGCTCTTCGTCGATCTGTTCTTCGTGCGTGTAGATGTGATGGGTTGTCGGCGCGCCGCTTTTGCGAATCGATGACGTGCCGTCAGAAAACGAAACATTCATGACGCGAGTTTGGTCGCAGGCAATCGCGTGAGCCAAAAGTTTTGAGAACAGTCTGTGGTTAGCGGTGGCCTCATCAATATCCGTTCCGCCGGCCACCTCGTCTGGTTCACCGAGAACCGTACACGCATCAAGCGGCGCGGGCTTGGTGAGTTGCAATTCCAGTTCCTGCTCAATCTGGCGCAACGACGTATAATATTCGTCAAGGCGTTCCCGGTCCGTCGTGCCGACAATACCATTCAGACGATCGCGCTGATCCTTGATTGCGGACAACACACTCTTGCGCATCATCACGCGGGGGTCCGGGGAGAAATCCGCCGCATTGGGATCCTGAAATTCCGGTCCGAATAGGCGCTTGTATAGCGCCAGCGGTGAGATTTCCGAATTGTTGATAACGCTTGAGCTACGCCGGCTTTGGGTGTGGGACGCATAGCCCGTCGTCGCCACTTCAATTGAGCGGAACCGCGTCGATGACCCGATGGCATCGGCGATGATCACGTCGATGCTGGGGTCGGGCTCCTTGCCAGTTGCGCCAATCATAATGCTTTGAATGCCCGAAACGTGAGGCCGAAGCGGATTGCCGTCGAGGAACGCCTTCAAACCGCTAAATACACTGACGTACTTGCGGTACGGCTCCAGTACTTTCAAGTTATTCGATAACTCGAAGCCTGTGCCTTCGGTCTTCGGCTCCCACTGGCCCGGAGACATACCGCATCCCCAGAACCACGTTCCAAAGCGATTTGGAAGCGGCGCGCCGGTCGCGGCCATAGCGTTTCCATTTTCATTAAGGAAACAGTCGAGAAACGGCAATGCAACAGTTACAGCACTGCCCGCCAGCACACCTTTAAGGGCCGCACGGCGCGTTGTGTTAAAACGCATCATTGAATGACCTCCCGAGTTTCACGAAGCACATTTGCCGCCGCCGACTTTGTCGAATCTTTTTCCGAACTCGGCGCCGATACTACGAAGAATGCATCCGCAAGCGAGATCTGCCGTAGAAGCGGCACGATCCTGTAGCCTGCTTTTGCAAATGATTTTTCGACTCTTTCGTTCAGCCAAGCGGTCTCACCATCGGTCGGAGAACGACCCGCCGCATACGAAAACACACGATTCACCAAGCACGAAGTTGTCGCAGGATGATCGTGTATCGCCTGAGCCAAACCTGCGGCATCTTCGAACGATGAACCGTCAACCGATCCGCTTGTGTCGATAAGCGCGCCGTTCTCTTTTTCGCGATAGCCGCCGATGGTATCGAAGCTTTCCATCGCCAACCCAATCGGGTCGGTAATTTTATGGCATCCCACACACATGGGTTCGGTGGCATGAGCCGTCAGGCGTTGGCGAACCGTTTTATAATCCGCGCTGTCCGTGTCTTGAACAATATTGAAGTCAACAACACCCGGCGGATCGGGGACTTTCTGGCACAATATATTCTCCCGTAACGCCTTACCGCGCAGTGTGGGCGATGTCCGTCCCGGGTGAGAGTGCATTCCCAGAAAACTGGGTTGAGCCAAAACACCTATGCGCGGATCATCCGCCGCAAACTCGTAAGGCTGCCATCCATCTGGTGTACCGCCGGCACTCGGCCCCATTATGGGAACGCCGTAAACTGTGCCCAGTTGCCGTGTGAGAAATGTTTTTGGTGTGGTGAACACGTCGCGGTAATCGCCCCCTTGAGTGAGGAGAACGTCAACAATCGTTCGTAGAGTTTGTTCCTCGGCGTCGGCGGCAATCTTAAAGCTATATTTCGGATATAGGGTGGTGTCTTTCACCAGCGTATGCATCCCATCAAGACCGAACATATCATAGAAGAACGCCCGCACCCCACCTTCGAGACGCGGCGATTTCAGCAGCCGGTCCACTTCACGGGCTAAACCGCGTTCGGTATGGAGGTCGCCGCGTTCAGCCGCTGCCAGGAGTCGGGTATCCGGCGTTGTGTTCCACAGAAAAAAACTAAGCCGCGCCGCTTTCGAGTAGGAGTCAATCCGCGTCACGCCTTTTCTTTTCGGATCCTGTTCCTGTACTTCCCAGCGAAACAGAAAGGCCGGTGATTGGAGGGCTGTGGCCAGGCTGGTTTGAAGACCTGCATAGAAGTCCCCCAAGGTATCAGCCGTTAGTCCAGCACCGTTCACGAGATCGGCCAGCTCATCTTTTTCGAGCGGACGACGATACAGAATACGGCCCGCTCCCGAGAGAAACTCTTCCGCGCAGGCGTCGTCCCGTTTTGTCACGGAAACCGGGGCACATCTTACGAATGCCGCACGATGTTTTTCATCAAGCACCTGTTCGGCGACAGATCGGGCCATAGTGACGTACTGGCCGAGGGCGGACGCCGAAATGCTCGCCTGCCCCGCACCAACCTCAAGCAGACCCTCTTCCCGCATATCCGGGTCAAACCGCCCACCGATTTTAATATCAGGACCGAAGACATCACGGATGATGTTCTTGTACTGGAGTTCGGTCAGACGGCGAAGAACAGATGCCTCTGACGCATCAACGGCCGCCTGTGCGCTGGTTCCGCTGAAAAGACCGCCAGAATACACACCGGCAAAGACAAACGCTGCGACAGCCGCAGCTGCAATCACACCGCGGCCAATCTGAGGCTGGAACTTTTTTCCGGCCCTAACTAAAAACATTGAAAACTCCCCCATTGGCCGCTCAATCCCCAGATCCAGAGCGCCCGGCGGTAATATTTTGCGCAGACTGCTCTTCATGAATAACGAACGCCGGCACCGCGTCGATTTGAAACGCAACCGAAATAGATGTGTTCTCACCCGTTTCCGGATCAGGATCGGCATCAGCCAGCTTCCTCAAGGCGTAATACAATCCCGGCAAGTCAATATTATTGGTTGCCTCGACGCCCCAAGTCCCGACGCCGTACTTCCAGTAGAACGGGAACCATTTGTGGTATGCGCCCAACTTCCCATCAAGAGTGCCGTCTTCTTTGATCTTCAAACGAAGACGAGCATCAGTAAAATTATGCTCAGGCATCACAAAGGGGTCTGTTGCGATGTCAATATTTGTGGGCACCGTCGTGATGACGCCGTCACGAATTTGTCCTTTAAGAACGTTCTGCCACTTTGGATTTGGGTCAACGCGAAAGCTCATACCCGCCAAAAGGCCCCCGGCACTATCGCGCACGGGCCGCTCCTGACCGCGCAAGATGCTGACTGTTACGTCGTCGTCGTTCATCGGATCGTCGATGTCGGAAATTTCAATCAAAAGCGCCGGCATGACCTCGACCACCACACCCCAATAGCTCGTGGTCAATGGCGGGTATTCGTCCGGCGCATGTTGCCGAATTTCCTGGGTACAGCCGACCGCTTTGAATACCTGATTGTCTACGCCGGCTTCGCCGGTTTCAGGGTCGGTAAAACCGCCCGTATCGGTTTTGCCATCCAAGTTAAAGCCGTAACTGTGAGGGCCTTCGACGAGGTAAATATTGGGATCGGGAACAGAGGTCGGGTTGGCGTAAACGTTGACAGGCTTGCCATCAATACGCCCACGCATTGTTACAACCGGTGCTGTTTTGGACGCTTGAGAAAGGTCGAGGAAATTGTCGATATAGTGATCGATTTCTTCCTGTGGCGTACCAATGCGCTTAAGTTCGCGAACGTAGTATTCCTCCGGCCCCGGATTAATGCCGTGAGGACAGTTTCTCCCTTCGGTGTCGTAATACTGTGAGATGTCGAACCAACTGACCAAAAAGCCTTTGGTTTCACCTGCCAATGCAGGCGCACTCCCGAGCGAAACCGCAAGCAGTGCACCTCCTACGGTGGCTCCTATCTTAAGCCGGAGATGTCCTGATTTTCCTGAAGTATGTACAACACCTGCGCGGTTCATGGCCCCTCCCCCTAGACCGGCCTATCGGCCGGGTCCTGAACGTCTGCAATCTCTAGATGATAGCAAAGACGAAATGGGAGCGCGCGAATTCAGTTAGGAAAACGTGTAACTGAAGGAGTCATCCGTAGAGCGCTAAGTCTTTGGAAAAATGTTCTTTTTCCAGAGCACCTGTAACAAGTCCACAAATAAAGACTAGGGATGCGCCCCAATCATCATTCTGGCCACCTTTTGGCGGGCCAGGAACGACCGGTCACCCTTATTTATTGAACCGACTTGGCGATGAAGACATCGCGGTCGAGAGAGCCTTCCCAATTGGCTACCGCTACCGCAACCGCCGCATCCCCACTGACATTCACCGTTGTACGCATCATGTCTAGAATACGATCGAACGGAAATATCAACGCAATGATGATTACCGATTGCTCGGCGGTAATGCCGATAACGCTGAACACTGTAGCCGCCAAGAGAAGACTGGCGGAAGGTATCCCCGCCGTACCGACAGAAGCCAAGGTGACTGTGATCGCCACTAATAGATAGTCGCCGAACCCCATAGACAGGCCGAGCGCTTGAGACGCAAAAAGCGTAATAATACCTAAATATATTGCCGTCCCGTCCATATTGATGGTTGCCCCAAGAGGAAGAACCGACCCCGCCACTACTTTTTTCACGCCTAAATTCTCGGAAACGTTTGCAATAGTGATGGGCAAAGTCGCATTGGACGACGCGGTCGAGAACGCTACTGCCTGCGCATCAACTATGCCTTCGTAATACCGTTTGACCGGTAGACGGGCGATTATTTTTATGATCGAGCCGTAGACAAAAAGCGAATGGACTACAAACGCCAACAAGCACGTCAAGGCAAGCATACCTAGGTTCGTTAAGATCCCAAGACCTTGGGTAGAGATCACCCATGCAATCAGCGCGTACACACCGTATGGGGCAAGTTCCATGACTATTTCCGTGACCTTAAGAACGGCCTCGGCTGCAGACTCAATAACTCTGGCGACAGGTTTTCCGGTTTCGCCGGACATCAATATGCCGACGCCAAAAATAATTGCCCAAAAGATGATTGAGAGCACATCGGCATTCGCCAAGGCCGCGATTGGGTTTTCGGGAATGATTGCGACCAGCCGCTCGGTCAGCCCTCCCGCTCCCGCGGCAAGGTCCAACTGACTCTTGACGTTATCAACCGCACCCGAGGTCACGTTTGATAGTTCCATGCCGGCGCCGGGTCGTAAGAGCGTGCCGAATGTCAAACCAATGGCCACTGCAATTAAACTGGTTCCCACATACATGCCAAGCGCCCGCCCCCCCAGGGAGCCAAGTCGCTTGGGGTCACCCATAGCAATAACGCCAGCCGCTAAGGTGGTGAAAATCAACGGCACGACCAGCATGCGGATTAAACGCACAAACATATCGCCAAGGAACTTCGAGGATGCCGGGGCACACGCCGCCTGGTCCAAACACCCGGCCACACCTCCTCCGAAGATGAATCCGGTAATGCCGCCAAACACAAGGCCCGTCAGAACGCGCGCCCAAAGTTTCATCTTGAACCGTCGCCACATAAAAAAGAGGACGACAAACAGCACTAGGGTCGTGAGCCAGTATCCCCATAAAATTTGATCGCTCATAATCCCGTGCCTTTCGCAATTGATGACGAACTTCGGTGCAGAGCGCGTGCCGAATTTGATCGGCCCCTGCAGACTAACACTCGAAAGCGCTCACCTTTAAACGGAAATTGCCCCTAGCCCAATCCAGGCCCCAACGGCACACCCACCAACATCCAGATGGCCAGCATGATTGTGCCTCCGATCCCAAGCGCCACCGAGTACGGCAGCATGATCGCAATCAGACTACCGACGCCAAAGGTTTTTTCGTAACGGCGCGCAAATACAAGCACCATCGGGAAGTAGGGCATGAGCGGCGTGATGATATTGGTAACTGAATCGCCGATACGGTAAGCGGCCTGAGTCAATTCCGGCGCAAGACCAACCAACATGAACATCGGAACCAAAACCGGACCGATCAAAGCCCACTTGGCCGATGCGCTGCCAATGAAAATATTTAGAAAGCCCGTCAACGCGACAAGAAGAACCACCAACGCTGTACCGCTTAGTCCTGTCCCTCGAATCACCTCTGCGCCCTTGATGGCAAGGATGATGCCGAGATTGGACCAGGAGAAAAGAACAATAAAATGCGCGGCTACAAATGCGAGAATAAGATAAAGCCCCATGTCGGACATGGACGCGCTCGCCATATCGACAACGTCCTTATCGTTGCGGATTGTTCCGGCACCGACTCCATACGCAATCCCGATCGAGAGAAATCCGATACTGATGAGCGCGACCAGGCTGTTGAGGAATGGGGCGTATCCCCCATCTGTACCGCGAAGAGGCGCGCCCTCGGGTAAGGTGATGAGCAGAACGCCGACGAAAAACGCAATCGCTGTCCATACCATCCACCGCAAGCCCCTGGCTTGGCCTGCCGCGATGACACTCTGTTCTTTTTGTGGAGCCGGATCAAAGCCCGGCGACGATAGTCGCGGTTCGATGAGTTTGTCGGTAATCCACGTCCCGATAATCACAAATACGGGCACGAGGGCGATCATCAAATAGTAATTTGCGGTTAAAGGTACCGTGAGGTCAGGTTCGAGAATGCGTCCGCTGCTTTCAGTTAGACCCGCCAAAAGCGCATCCAGTGGCGTCAGCAACAGATTGGAACTATATCCGGCCGACACGCCGGCGAATGCCGCGGCAATACCGGCAATCGGGTTTCGACCTGCGGCGGCAAACAGAACACCGGCTAGGGGAATAAGCACCACGTAGCCTGCATCAGCAGCCAAACTGGACATGACACCCGCAAATACGACAGCCGAGGTTAGGAATGGGCGTGAGACTTTACGCACAAAGCTTGCAAGTCCGATGGCGATCAAACCGCTTTTCTCGGCGACGCCCACGCCGATCATGGCAACGAGAACCGTTCCCAGGGGCGGAAAGCCGGTAAAGGTCTTCGGCATATCAACGAGTAAAGTGCGAATTATATCGCTGGAGAATAAATTGACGGCACCTACAACATCTTTAGTCGCCGGATTGACCGCGCTGACATCGGCAAACGATGCCAGAGCTGATACCCCGAAAACCACCGCGATCAGGATGACGAAAAGAGTTACCGGATCGGGCAACCGATTACCGACAGCTTCGATCCGATTCAGAATGCCTTCAAGACTCCGCATAGCTCCCCCTATCGTTGCCCCCGGCACTTGCGACTCAAGGCCAGCACATCCAGCGCATAATGGACATCTCAGCTATCCAGCCTAAAGGCTAACCCTTCCATGTTCCATGAATTGTTCCGTCGCACCTATGAGAATGGCGGCAACAAGAAAGCTGCAAAAATAGCAAAATAGGCAAGAAATGGGGAATTTGACACGCTGCAGATCGACGATATTTGGCCAAGGTGTAGCGAATTACTTTGCATCACCCTTCTAGCCTACACCCGATCATAACGGCTTCGTTACCACCTAAAGTGCGCTGAAGGAATGAACCGCCCCAAGGCATCGATTCAATCTCTATGAAATAATTGGGCTCTATAAAGTATTCGGGGTCCGCGTTATGCCGCGAAATCCACTGCCGCGGACTAAGATATAGGCAGCGCAGTTGTTGATTTTATCTCGGATACCGCAACGCACGAATTCACCTCACGAACACCTGGCAATTTCGAAAGTCGTTCGAAGAAGAATTCTTCGTATGCGTGAATATCCTTGGCGACCACCCGAAGTAGAAAATCGTACGCTCCCAGAATCACATGACACTCCATCACTTCTGGAAAATTCCGGATGGCATTTCCGAACTCGATCAGATTTTCCTTGTCATGTTTAACGACCTTCACCTGAATGAAGAACTGGGCATTCAAATTCAATTTATCGCGATTTAGAACCGCCACGATCTTCGAGATATAGCCCATCTCTTTTAATCGTTGAATCCTGCGCCAACACGGTGACTGGGATAGCCCAACAACGTCGGCGATCTCAGAGGCAGACTTGGTCGCATCTTCCTGAAGCACTTTAAGTATTTTCAGGTCGATCCTGTCGAGTTCAGCCGCCATGTACTCCCCCACAAATATCCATAACTGGCATTTTAAACCACAAAACGTCTCACCCACGCATACTAATATCTAATATTTCTCATATTTAGGCATGTATCGCGTGACCAAGCCCGCGTAAGGATGCTTCAAAAAAGGCCTCGGATAAGGTTGGATGCGCATGAATCACACCGGCAATATCCTCTAAAGAAGCGCCCATCTCGATCGCAACAGCGAACTCAGCTGACAACTCGGAGATATGAGCCCCAACAGCCTGCACCCCCAAAATTTTATGATCACTCTTGCGAGCAACAACGCGAACGAACCCGCCATCATCGCCGCGCCCCATAGTAAGGGCGCGCCCATTAGCCGACAGCGGGAATTTGGCCGTCAGCGTTTCAACATCATTCGTGTCACCCGGCGCAGCACCGACGCTGACAATCTCGGGATCGGTAAAACAAACTGCAGGTATCACCAACGGATCGAAGCTTCGCCGGCTACCGGCAATGATTTCAGCCACCAGTTCGCCTTGGGCTGATGCCTTATGCGCGAGCATCGGCTCACCAACGAGATCACCAATGGCCCAAACGTCGCGCATCGTGGTCTGGCACTTGTGGTTTACCTTAACGAACGGGCCCGCCATATCCACGCCCATTTCCTCCAGCCCCCAACCTTTTGTTCGGGGGCGGCGGCCGACGGTAACCAGAACCTTGTCGGCAGAAATCTTCGCCGACTTTCCGTCTTTATCTTCAATTTCAAGCTTGCCCGCCTTATATGCCTGGGCTTTTGCTTTCAGATGCAGCGTGATGCCAAGGCTCTCCATACTGCGCACAACAGGCTTCGAAAGCTCGTCGTCGTATAATGGGAGAATTCTATCCTGCGCTTCGACAATGGTAACTTCCGCTCCCAGTTTTCTGTAAGCGATGCCAAGTTCAAGGCCGATATAACCCGCCCCAACGACCGCTAACTTCTTCGGAAGATCATCCAATGACAGAGCTTCGGTCGAAGAAATCACGGAACCACCGAACGGAAGATGTGGCAACTCAACAGGCTCTGAACCTGTAGCAAGAATCACATGTTCAGCACGAATTGAAACCGGACCTTCCGCAGTTTCTACCGAGCACGTTTTCGCGTCAGAAAATATTGCGTTGCCCAACACCGTGCGTACTTTAGCCCGAGCCAGCAACGCTCCCACGCCGCTATTTAACTTATCGACGATTCCGTTTTTCCATTGAACAGTCTCATTGAGTTTCAACACCGGCTTGCCGGGGACCGAAATACCTCTCCAGCCCTTTCCCGTTGAGTGGCTCATTTCTGCAAAACTATCGGCGGCGTGAATAATCGCCTTTGAAGGAATGCACCCCCTAATCAAGCAGGTTCCGCCAAGCTTGTCCTGCTCAACCAGAGTTGTCTCCAATCCCAGCTGACCGGCGCGAATTGCTGCGACATAGCCGCCAGGCCCCCCACCGACAACGAGGACTTTGGTCTTGATTGTGTTTGTCATGATCTACTGCAAAAACAAGGTTGCGGGATGCTCAAGCATCGCCTTTATTTTTTGGATGAATTCGGCCGCGTCGTAACCATCGACGACCCTATGATCAAAGCAAGACGAGATGTTCATAATCTTCCGTGTTGTGATCTGACCATCCTGCATCACAAGGCGCTCGGCGATCTTGTTAGGCCCGATAATTGCGACTTGCGGGCGATTGATTATGGGCGTTGTGACCACGCCGCCAAGCGGTCCAAGGCTGGTCACGGTAATAGTACCACCTGTAAGTTCTTCCAGCGTTGCCTTCCCGTCACGGGCCGCCTTCGCCAAGCGCGCTATTTCCGTAGCGGTGTCCCAAGGATCACGAGCTTCGGCGTGGCGTACAACCGGTACCATGAGGCCTTTCGGAGTTTGGGCGGCAATACCGACATGCACGGGCGCCTGCCTGTGCACAACGCCGGCGTCGTCGTCAAACGTCGCATTGATTTGCGGATACTCGGGCAACACATTGACCAGCGCCCGAATAATAAACGGAAGCAGTGTCAATTTAGGCTGATCTACCGTCTTAACAGCATTGAGGTGTTGCCGGAGTTTCTCGAGCTCCGTCACGTCCACTTCCTCGACATACGCAAAGTGAGGAATATGACGCTTAGAAAGTTGCATCCGCTCGGCAATCTGGCGGCGCATACCTATAACGGGAATGTCCTCTCCGCCTGACCGCTGGGTATACCCCGTTTTTTGCGGGCCATAATTGAGGGTGCCTGCTTCATTGGAGATAAAAGAATCCAAGTCCTCATGGGTG
>CAXBLG010000034.1:0-31540 GCA_963976395.1 uncultured Rhodospirillaceae bacterium | reverse complement strand
TAGCCAAGGGCGATTTCCGTGTGCTCCTGATTGTAGACGAAGCGTTCGCCGGCGCCGTTGTCGAAGGCGGTCTGGCCGCCTTCGGTCTTGAGCTGGGCGAGGCCGAGGTAGCGCATCTCAGCGGTGCGCTCCAGAGCCATCTTCGACTCATGCTTGGTGAAGATTTTGTCGTACTGAGACGGAATCTGCTCGTACTTGCCTTCAACGCCACGGAGGCCGGGGAGGAGAAGGTCTTTAATAGCCGAAAGATTAACAGCCATTGGTCCTTACTCCTCTTAGATGCCCGTGAAGTTCTTGGTCGTGACGTTGTTAAACGCCACGATGACGCGGTTGTACGCGCCAGCTTCCGTGCCAGCAGAACCCGGAGGCTCAGTGACAAGGCCAACAACTCGGAAGGGAAGGGTGGTGGTGCCAGCAGCAGCAGTCGTCACGTCAACAAACGCGCCGGAAAGACCATTGGAGGCGTTGCCCGTGCCAATGTCGAAACCAACGAGAAGGTTAACGGTGGACTGCGTAGCGCCAGTCGAGCCGGTCTGCGCGACAAAGCGAGCATTCGGATCGTTGACGATGTAGCCTTCAACCGTCTGCGACGAGGCAACATCAGAACCGGGCCAATAGTTCGACCACACGGTGCGCTTCTGGCTCACCGAGAGGTACTTGCAGCCAACGAAAACGCCGGCAATGCCAGCAGCGGCAATCGTGCCGTCGCTGCGGATGACCTGACCGTTTGCGTCGGGTTCCACGGGGTCGCCGTAGTAAATGGCGGAAGCGTTATAAGCGATCTGGACGGGAACCTGCTCATACGTCGGAGCAGAACCGTTACCGCTGTACTGGCTGAAACCGAAAGGCGCATTCGTATTCGCCATGACGGAATCTCCTTCTTACAGGAGGTTCATCATCGCGCACCGGGGCGACTAAGAACCGGGAAAGTTTTACCTCCTCACCGGGGGAGGCATTAGACCCCATACAGGGCCTTATCCATAAAATACCACTTACTGCTCAGAAATGTAAAGGGCCACCCGAAGGTGGCCCTTAAAACCCAAAATGGGTTTAATCCTTCGGTATGGGCATAGCCTCATAGCCCTTTTTGATCTGCGGGCGAACCTGAGCATGGTCACGGGTCATCGTACCATCAGGCGTGCCGGCAATCTGGGCTTCCTTGTCACGCACCTGCTTGCGAGCAAGGTAGTCATGGCGGCGGCGAGCCTCCTCAACGACCTCAGCCGGGCGCTCCATAAGCAACATGCCGTCACGCTCGATCGTATTGCCGGGCCAGTTGGCCGGCATCATGGCGCGGTGCGCGGCGTCACGGTTCAAAGGCACGGGCTCCCAGCCGGCGCGGGCCAGCTCGACCATATGGCTCGGGTCTTCAGCGCCCAGAAGCAACCGACGCTTCCATTCATAGGCCCAGCCTTCCGGCACCATGTTCGGGTCGATGTAGAACTTGTCGCCACCCTCTTGGACATGCTCCAACTGGCCGCGCAGTTCTGCCGTTCTGCGCCGGGCGCGCTCTAACGGGTCTTCTTCACGCATGTCTGACCTCATTTCTGCCCGAGGAACAGCATTTTCAACGACTTGCACCTCCGAATCGGCATCTTTCGGACGACGACCGCGACGACGCGGGGCTTCACCAGCAGTATTTTCCATTTTTAGCTCCTATCAGTTCATTTTGCCTTCGCGCTGGAGCGCGAGCTTGTGCTGAGCGTATTCTTTCTCGGTCATACCGAACATTTTTGCCGTTTCAGCTTCAGCCGCAGACAATCTGACCGTGTTTGCACGCGGAGAAGAGCTGCGGTTGACCGGAGCGGCGGGCGGAGCGGGCTTGGGAGCCACTTTTGCGGCGCTTGAAAGCGGCGATTCGACTTCCGCAGCCGCTTCCTGCTGCTGTTGACGACGAATTTTGAGCGTGTCTTCCACAAACTCAAAATATTCGTCGCTATCGGGCCGGTAGCCATCGGCGACAGCCAGATTGTGAGCCGCAATCATCTTCTGTTGCAGGCGCTGATCGGTCACGAACTGCGGATTTTTGCGAATCCATTCAGCCGATCGAGGCGAAAGGCGAGAAGCAAAGCCTTCAACAGGGTCAGAATAACTTGGAACCTGCTGCGGGCGCGGCCTAGCCTCCATTGCGGCCTTACCGTTCTCCAGTTGGAGCAATTTGGCCGAATTAGAGCCCATAGACTCCTGAATTTCAGCCGCGCGATCGTAATCGCCGACCGACATAGCCTCTTTGTAGTGGCTTTTCAGGATTTCATTTTCGCGCCGAACGGTGTCGATCGCATTGACGACTAGCTGAAGGTTGGTGTCTTCAACCTCAGAATAGGCTTTGTTGGCCTGATCTGCGGCGTCACGCGCTCTCCTCTCGGCCTCTCGACGTGCTTGGCGTTCTTCATCCAGCTTCTGCTGAAGTTTTTTGAGCTGAACCTGCACATCGTCTTCTTCTTTAGCCGCCGAAGCGGCTTCCGCCGGGGCTTCGTCTGCCTCGACAACGACTTCTACAGCCGAATCATCGGTTTTGGCGGCTTCTTCGCCCATATCCAACGACATTTGCTCTTCATTTCCAGACATTTATATCTCCTCACCATACTTCATCGGGATTTGGAACGCGCATTTTGACTTGGGTATCAATCAAAATACGGCAGAGAACGCCATGAACGGTGATGCTCCACCCGTCAGACGGACGGAACACAAGCCAGTCATTGAGATTGAACGTCTCGCCGTCAAACCAGCCCTCGTCATTAGGCTCGAAAGCCCGTGGCCCCTGCTTCAGCAGCAAGCCAACCTTTGACTGAAAGCGGTCTTCGTCAGTGGTCTTATCGGAAAGATACAAACCACTCTTGGTCTTCTGAGGACGGATATAAACGCCCACCAGAATTTGGTTGTTAAACAGCTCAATCTTGGAGAGATCACCGACCTCCTCAAGGATTTTCTGAGCTGGATCGACCTCATGCTCCATCAACATGAAAGGCATACTTACCCCCTTCTGCTTTCGCCGCCGTTGGCAACGGTTTCGGCTTCCTCGACAAGCTCTAAGGCTCGTTGAAGTCCTACGATTATTCCGACTTGGTGTTTGTACGCGGCAAAATCAAACGTGCCATGAGCAGAAACTAGACTATCTTTTAGCCGCTGAATCTCGGATTCGATGAGCTTTTCCAGTTCATGCTGGAAAAACGCTTGATATGTCAAAGCCATAACCGCCCCCTGCGGTTCCCCCTGAATGGTGGGCGGGAGTGTAAGGGGGCTACACTCCCGCCCGTTTCTACGGCTGCGATGGACAGCCGCAGATCACTTGCGCGATTGGATTTCAGTCTTCTCCAGTCGCCCCAGACCCGAGCCAGCGCCCGCGTCCATGTCCTTGTAGCTGCGGTAGACCTTGCCACCGGCACGGCGATTGCTGCGCTTGGCGATGTCGGTCTTCTGCAAGCGGCCCTCACCAGAGCCCGCCCCAGCAGTCATGTCCTTGTAGGAAGACGCTTCCTTAGACACCCGACCGCCGGTCTTGCGGCCCATCATGGGAGGCATACCGGGAGCCCCGCCCGGAGGCATGGGAGGCATACCCGGAGGCGGCCCACCAGCCGGCGGAGCGCCCGGAGGCGGCATGATCGGGGGAGCCGGCGGCGGAGGAGCGGGCTGCTTCATCAACGGATTCATCACATCCATGCCAGCCGTTTCGGGCTTGCCGGCCTGAATGACGATGTTGATGTTGGTCTTGCCCTTCTTAGCGCGACCGCCGTCTTTGCGGGCCATGCGGCCACCAGCAACAACGCCCGGAACTTTGCCCGGATAGCTCTTGCCAGAGAAGACTTCGCCGCCCTTCATTTTGCCAATGCGGGCCTCAGCTTTCACCATCTTCTTGATGAGAGCCTTGTCCATCGCCTCGTCGGGATGCTCAGCTTTGCCACCCTTCTTGAGGCCGAGGAACTTCTTCATACCCTGTGAAGGCATACCCGGCGCAAAGTTCATGCGATCCTGCGGAACGCCAGAGGCAGCCGCCGAGCCCTGAAGGATAGCATTGCCGGCAGCCATCGGGCCACCAGCCTGTTTCTTGGCGCGACCGCCGTGCTTCTTCTCGTCCTTATCGTCCTTGCCAAGTCCGGCAAGCATGGCGATCGGGCTGAGAACCCTCAAAACGTCACCGCCAGAGAATTTCTTGGCGCGGCCACCAGACTTGCGGCTCTGCATGAACTTCTCAGCTTCATCCGCCGTCATGCCCTCGTCACGGGGCAAGTCCTTGGGGCGCGACGGAGGAAGAGGCGGGTTCTTCGGAAGCCGGCTCTCCGGCTCAGGCTTGGCGCGAGTAGCGGCAGAAGAGACAACCGGCTTGTTGCCTTCATAAAGACCGCCGCCGTGTTCCTTGCCAGAACGTCCCTTGAGGAGGGACTTAATCATGCTTGCGCCCTTGCCGCTAATTTTACGGCCAGCGCGATTCGAGGAAGCAATCGCAGCATCTACAGACTGCTCGTTATAACTAGGACGGCTAACATTCTCAGGGCGGTTCGTCCTCATGCCCGAGCCTGCGCCCATTGGCATAGAGTCATCGCCCATTCCGCCGCCCATTTGTTTGCCGGCGCGGCCACCCTTCTTCATGCCGCCGATGTGCTTCTTGCCTTCGCGAAGCTCATTAGCGTCCTTAACATTTCTGTTAACTTTTGCATTAGCATAGGAGGTAGCTTCGCCACCATTCTTGCGAGCCTTGCGATCGGCGCGCGTCGGGCCACAAGCGCCCTCGACCTTGCCACCGCTCTTGTACGCGCGACGGGAGATCGGACGCAGGCCGGTCTTCACGTCTGCGTTAAGCAGCTCCGGCGGAACGAACGTCGAGGAATCGACCTTCTGCAAAGGACGATCAGAGCCAAGGCGCTTAGCCTTTGCTTTCATGGCCTCACGGGCCTTTTTTGCGAGATCAGACATGCCTGCTCCAAGGAATTGTCCGGGCGTCCCCGGTGCTGCCTGTCTGTGGAGGCTCGGGCAGCAATCAAGCCTTTGAGAATCTTAGCACAAACTAGCCGACATCAACAGCGCCGCCCCGAGCGTACTTTCTCTTGATGTCTACGTGGTCGTGGTTGAAGACGACGTAGTTGCGGGTAGGTTTTTCGGTGGGACCGCGCGAACCAGCATCAAGATACTTGATGCCAGCTATTCCGGCGTTTGCTAACAATTTTGACGCTCTTTCGTGCGAGCCGGAAAAGAGCGCAAGTTCTTCATAAAATTGCTCGCCCGTTGGAGTTTGATTAAATCTCCGCATTACTGTGTCGTAGTGCCTAACTCCGGGCAAAAGGTCGCCAGCATAAGCGTTGTCGTCATGATTCAGGCTTTTATCCCAATCAAGAAAATGGTCCGGGTGCGTTTTGATATGCACCTCATACATATGACCTTTTCTTGGCGCAGCATTTTCTGTTTTTGCTTCAAGCAATTTAGCCAGATCGCGGTTTATTACATCCGCCCTTTCCGGTTGCGTTTCCAATAAGCCTTGGGCGCGTTCTATAGCGTTATCAAGACTTTTGTATGCGGCAACGCGGATGTTCAAATGCTCTAAATCATTATAAGCGTCTAATACTTTTCCGGTGTCCGTTTCGTATGTGCCCTTGGATAGTTTGTCTCGATATTCACGGGCGACGGGTTCCTGCTCAGCAAAATAAAGCCCATGCCCGTAGGCTTGCGCGCCTTCACCAGAGCCAATTTTGCTAGTGTCAAACTTTGGGAAATCGTAAGGCGACCCATGATAGGCGGTAATGCCTTCGTCCTCGTCTTCATCCACTGCGCCGCCAGATGCGAACGCCGGCAGGCCGCGCTTGATAGCCTCACGCATCTTGGGCGTGATAGTTAGCGCAGGTAAACGAACGCCGTAAACGGATTGAACTGCTTGCTTTCTTTGCTCATTTGACATTGCTCTAATGTCTTCAACACTAACGCCGAGTTCACGAGCAAGATCATCTTGTCTAATACTATTTTTTGTACCTCTGACAACAACGCTGTCAGAGCCAACTTTTGCATCTGGGTCAAGCTTTTTAAGCAGCTTCTGCAATTGCGTCGGCACGATCTTGTCGTAATAGCCCTTCATGCCATGACCGCCAACTTCAAGATCAGCCGCCTCAAGGTTATGAATGCCGCTCAATTTGTTTGGCTCAGTTGCTAATAGTTTTTCAGCAACTTCCTTCCCGACAATGCCGGGCAAATCTTTCGGCTCAACAGTGTTGTCATGATCCACCCAATCATGCCTGCCTTTAGGCACATAGCTAAAAACTTTTTCTTCCGGGTCGTAAGCAATCCGCTCAACCTTGGTGCTAAGGCTATATCGCTTTGCTTGCTCTTCACCGGGCGTCCAAACAAGCTTGTCGTAGCCGCCGTCAACCGCCTCTTTCAAAGCGCGCTTAAGAGCAAGATCAGTCCAGTCCGCAGTTTTTGTTATATACGGGCCAGCGGCCACCCCATTGGATGACAACCTATATTCCAACATTTTTTCTTTAGTGGAATTATAAGAATCTCTCTTTTCGCGATAGGCGTCATAAGCGTCCTGAAGCAAACTATGCTGCTCAGGAGTAAATGAATCGGGCATTCTTAAAAAGTTTGATCTATATTCATCAAACTTTTTTTGCGGATGGTTTGATTTAATAACTTCATCGTGCATCTTCATCGCATTTTGAAGATCGTATTCAGTCGGAGCGTCCTTAAATGCGGATTTCAAGTTTTCTTTAAAAATGTTTTCATAAGCATCGTTGAATGCTTTTCTAGCATCTTCAAGCCTAAACATAGCAGACGATTGTTCTTCGCCTAACTGATCTAAAATTTTAAGGTCTAACTTTTTAGCAAACCCTTCATCGCGCCCCTTTTGAGCCCAATCGGACTGAATTTCTTCAATGTGTAGGATTTTTTCACCCTTTGGGCCAGAACGATCCGACATGCGAAGATGCGCGAGAACATTGGGTTCTACCCAGTGTCCACCTATAAAATCATTTTGAGAAGATGGCCCCAATCGGCGCATTTCATCAGAAACAGCCCGACCTTCCGCAGGAGAAAGTTGATCCATATTGCGCCCAAAAAGTTTTTGAGCAACATCTCCCGTTGTTAATCCAAGACGCGGCAGCTTCAACAACACCTCACGGTAATTTTCACCGCCGGGAAGGGTGTATTGCTGAAATTTGGTTGGAGTTATTTCCGGTTTCGCTTTTGCCAGAAGTTCTTCCCTATTGGGAATAGCCTGATCTATTTCCGACCACATTTGGTCGCGCAGATTTTCAACATTTTGTAATGCTTCATTCCGCACAGACTGGTCATTCGACCGATCATTGTAGATGGCATGGTGCCTCGCCATTTCAGGCGAATATTTATCAATAATAGACTGTTCGATCTTTTGGTATTCTTCGGAATACGGGACGCCTTGCGGCTGAACCCCAAGCACCTTCTCCTCGATCTGGGGCATTTTGCTTTTGAAATGCTGCACGAGCTGGTCGCGCGTCACAGTCGGCTGGCCGGCAAACGTCTCGTCAAACCCCTCCATTTCGACGGGCTTCACGCCATACTTGTTAACCAGCATCCCCGCCATCTGCTGCGGCGATCCGCGCTCCTGCGGGAGCTGTGAGGCCATCTCCGCTGCATGACTGTAGAGGCCGAGAGGCGAGAGATCGCGCTGCGGCTGGTCATCGTGCGGGATGTAGTCGTCAGCCATCACCGCTCTCCAGTGAACACAGGCTCGCCTGTCTCCGCCGTGACAATATGAATGCCGGGGATTTTATGTGCTGGATGGGAGCCGAAATCGGTTTTCGGTTGCCCGAATTCGGTTTTCTCGCCCTTGCCGCGCTTGCGAAGCTGGCTGATAACGGAACCGCCAGAGGCATAACCCTGCGGCTTTTCACCCTCCGGCATGTCCCACCACATCTGGCGGGAGTAATCCTCGTTGTGGAGATAGTCCCCGGAGTTCGGAAACTGCTCGATGTGATGCTCACCGCGCATCGTGTATGGCTTGGTCATATCAATCGTCCTTCTTCTTTTTCTGCGGGATGATCGGAACAGTATCGCCGTGCTTCTTGGGATCGTAGTGGACGAAGAAGCCCTCCGAATCCATGTGAGCGCGGCTGCGCTGGCCGGTAGATTTCAGATTCGTAAGGCCCACAATCACGCCGTCTGCGCCTTCTGGCTGGATGTCCAGCGGGCGGAAGTCGTGGCTCTTGCCATCAACAACGGCGTAACGCTTGCCAGTCTCCTGATCGTGGACAAACTGCGGCAGCTCCTTCGAGCCGGAGAACACCATCGCCACATTGTCGCCACGATCCAGCATTTTCCGCATTTTCGGCCAATTTGTGTAGGGGTTGAAGACGCCCTCTTGGCTCAATCCGGTGGATGAATGCGTGTAATGGTGGTTCTCAGCCACAGGCTGATAGGCCATCTTGGTGTAGTCGTAGAACGATACATCCGGCTGGCTCTCGATCAGCTTCTTATGGATGATCGGATTAAGGTCGGACAAGGTATTCAGGCGCACGCCAAGGTGGTTGCCATTACGCTCCGCCTCGCGCCGGGCGCTCTCGATGTCGTCCCACAGGCGCACTGCAAAGGCTTCAGGCTCACGGACCATTGCCTTAGTGCGATTCATGGCGCGCTGGCGAGCCGTAACGCTGCCGGCCTTCTCCGTCGCCTCAGTAAACGCCTGCGAATACTGCCCGGATGTCTTGCCAAGGCACTGATCGCGGCAGGAGGCGCTGTTCGGACACAGCTTCAACTCGCCTTCGCGGTAATCGGGATAGAGCGAGAGGCCGATCGTCTCAACGCCACGCCCATCATCAAGCGTCAGCGGCTCCTTATCCTTGGTGCCGGCCTGCGCCTTCAGGAGCTTAGCGTTCTGGCTGAGGAGCGCGATCGGAGTGCCGTCCTTGCGCTTGCCCATGTAGGGCTCCAGAGCCCGTATAGCGGCGCGAGAATTGGCGATACGCTCACCCTCTGGCAGCGACAGATGCCGCTCTATGGCCTTATCAAAGGCCGCACGGAGGCTATTCGTGTTAGCCTTGCCCGGCTCCAACTGCATGAACTGGTAGCCGCCCATTTGTTCTGCCGGCGCGGGCGCTGTGCCAGCCTTTTTAATGGCAAAACGCGGGCGCGGAGCAGCCAGCGTCTGCTTGGCGAGCGCGACCGTTTGATCTTCGCTCGGAGCCATATCCGTGCCGGCGGGTGCCGGAGCGGCAGCCTGCGGTTCTACATCCCCGCCTTCCGCATATCCTGAACTAAAACGCGGCTCAGGAAGCCGGCGAGCGGTAATGATGGCGGCGCGGATGATCTTGGTAGGGTCGAGCATCGTCAGCCACCACGTTGCAGGTCACGGATCAGTTCAGGCGGCACAAGCCCTTCGAGGACCGGAGCCGCTTCAGGGTGCATCATGACTTCCTTAGCCAGATTGGTCACGGCCAAACGCTCACGAGTCTCTCGCTCGTTGTGACGGTTCACCGCATCTACCTGACTGTCGAAGGCGTCGATTTTCACCTTCGCCATTCGAGCTTCCGCATCCATCAGCTTGGCACGCGCGTCCGCCATCTTCTGCGGGTCGTTGCGAGCCACAGCCGCCTCAAACTCGAAGCGGGCCTGTTCGAGCTGCGCCATCGACATATCGTGCATCATCTTCGCATCGACAGCCTTGGCCTTCGTGTCAGCGTCCTGCTTCTTGATCGCCAGCTCAGCGATCTTAGCCGGATCAAGCTGCCCTCCCATACCCATCTTCGCTTGCGCCTCGGCGATCTTCGCATCGACCGCTTTCGCGCGCGTGTCGGCATCCTGCTTCTTAATCATGAAGTCGCCCATCGCCTTCTGGACTTCCGGCGGAGGCTTGTTCTGCTGGTCAGGCGTGGCGAAGAACTGCTCAGGATTGCTCCAGCCGATCGCCTTAATAGCGGCTGAGTCGATCGCCAAGTTATTGTAAAGATTGGGATTAGCCTGACTGATCTGCTTGAGGGCCATGATTTTCATCAGGCGCTGGGTATGGCTGGCCGTGTTGGGGTCAGCCTGCGGAACCAGCTCAACATCATCAAGCGCACGCAGGAACGTCTCCTGATCCCATTGAATCGTCGGACGCTTGCGGCGCTGCCAGAAGCTATCGGGATGCTCGCGGAACGTGCGGACAATCAACTCAAACTCTTCGGTCTGAGCGGCGTGCATACGCTTGTGAACCGCGTTCATGATCTTTGTGGCTTGCTCGATAAGCGCCAGCGTAGTGCCCACAGGCGCGTCAGCTTTGCCCTCGCCGACCTCCATTTCAGCCGTGCCGCCCACCCGAGCGCCCGTCTCAACGATGTTGTTGACCAGCGTCATAAGAGCGCCGCCGGGCTCCTTGTACGGAAGCGGCATCACGGCCTGATTGAGCGGCATTCCGCCGGTCTTAACCAGCGCGCCACCGCCCGGAGGCACCCGGAAGATGTTCGTGTTCTGCCTCGCCCCGGTGTCAGCCATCAGGAAGCCGGGGAAGTTGGCGTACATGCCGGCGTCCAGCATCTCGCGCCACGCAGCCGTTACGGCGTTAGTGGTGTTGCCGAGGATGTGAACCAGACCGATGTCGTAGAAGCCCATGCCGGGCACGAACGTGTACTTGACGAAATTTTGACGGGCTGTCGGAAGCTCTTGCTCGTCTTCTTCGTAATTGCGGACGATGCTCAGGATTTCCTTGGAGCTTACGTCGATCGTCACCCGGTAAGGGATTTCGAGGCCAGTCTCCTTGCCCTTGAACTTGTGCTGGAAGCCGAGGATGTCCAGCTCGCAATAGCACTCGTAAATCTCACGGTCCCGATCGTTTGGGTTCATGGATTCGGGCGCAATGCCTTGCTGAGCGCTCTTTTCAAGCTTAACGGCGTCCGGGCTCGACATGTTCGGGATCGAGAAGTCGATGTCCCGGTACACGCCAAGGATTTGCAGGCGCTTCACCGTCGAGGGGCGCATGTAGACGCGGTGCGTAATGCGCTTGGCGTTCTGGAGATCGGTCGCCGCGTTGTTGACGATCAGGTCATCGGCATCAACGCTCTCGGACACGGGGCGGTTCCGCAGCGGGCAGAAGTACACCTTCTTGAACGAGGTGCCACCAAAGCCAAGCATAAACAACATACGATCGGTGTCAGGATAGTATTCGCTGGCGGTCGTGGTCAGGTAGTGGTTCAGGTCTTTCTCCAGCGCATTCGCAAGCTGGTCTTCCTGAACCGTTGAGCCATTCGAGTCATTCCTGATCTTCACAGGGCCATCGGTCGGCAGCATTTCCGAGCGCGCATTAGCCTGAAACCGAAGGACAGCCTCCAACAGTAGCGGGTGTCGAACTTTTGACATGCCTTCAACAGGAGCGCCATCAGCCGCACCCTGAAGCCCGGGAACCTCGATCTTGAGGCCGAGGAGCTTGATGCCCTGTGCCCGGTCCTCGACCCACTCCCTGCGGCTCTCAAGGTCGTCCCTGATGCCGTCCAGCAGCTCGTTGGAGATACGGGTCAACTCGCCAGAGTCGATCTCGTCTACGAGGTTGCGGAACCACTCAGCCGACCGCTCGGGATCGGACGCATCCTCCACCGGCTTGCCATCGAGAGAGACGGTCACAGAGCCGTCAGGATGCTCGATCTTGAGGATGTTGCCCTTCTCGTCTGTCTCGTAGGAAGGACCGTTCTCCTCGACCTCGACAATGAGGTCGTCGTTTGCGACGGCGAGGCTTTCTTCAAGCGGAAGCTGACGGATGCCTGCGGCGAGGCCGGGAGTCATTGGCATGGGCTAACCCTCTTGGGCTTCCAGCTTCTCCATTTCGGACACAAAACGCTGGATGCCTTCCTGAGCGGCCATTGTATCGGTTTTTGCTAGGATTTCATAGTGACGCACGTAGTCATGGGGCGGCTTGCCCCAGACCTCGACCTTGAAGCAGCCAACCGTGGTGGGGGTCGGAGCCCTCACCACGTCAATCACAGCCTGCGCCAGAACCCTTTGCATTGCCCTACCCTTAAACTTCACAAGTGCTTGTGTATATCACAGGTTAGTCTTTCCCCTCCAGCGCAGCGCGGGCGGTAGCAATCGCATCACCCGGAACAGATGCACATCTGTCGTATGTGTCCACTTGCCACCAATCCCAGCTGTCAATCACATCACGCAGCGCCGCCTCCAGTCGCTCAATGCGGTCGGCGGCTTCTTCCGTAAAGTCATACGGATAACGGCGTAACCGCGTCACAAGATCATCGCTCATATCAATCTCCTTATCGTCTGACGCTCTTCATCACGCAGTACGCATTGCCCTTCACTTCTTTGCCATTGTCGTTCTTAACGACCATGTAGCCACGCCCCGTGTCGAGGTCCACGACCAGCGTCACATTCGCCTCAGCTCCAATGTGACGGATGACGCCAAAGTCTCTGCCGCCTTCCTGCACCCGCTCGGAGAAGGCTTCACGCTGCCGTCCATCATCGAACGAGACGAAGCCCCGGCTCTGGTGGATGGCGTAGAAGAACTTCTCGCCGTTATCGAGAGTGCAGTCACCAGTCGCCCAAGATTTGACCTGTACAGGCGTGATGGCCGTTAGTGTCGCTATCAATCCAATCTTCAGCATTCGGCCCTCCTATCGAGACGAATACTTTACAACACTAAACAGCTTAACGCAAGCGAATTAGATTGGATAAAGCGGCTTCGGCGGAGCACCGGTGTGCCGCATCTGGTCTTGAATGTCAGCCGTCCATTCAGCGCCACGGACCAGCAGGCCCAGCTCGCGCAGGTGCCGCAGACCCATGCTCACCGTGTCCACAAGGTCGTCGTGCTTGCCCTTGGGGAAGTGGCCCGTCTGGGTGATGACCATATCGGCCCATGCACGATCGGGCGCGTAGATCAGACCCTCGGCAAACAGATGCTGGACGCTATAGAGCCGGGCAAGCTTGTCCTGCCCCTTCGGGTCAACGAGCTGGACGGCGAAGTCCTCATGGCCGTACAGCCGGCGGAGTTCCTGCGCCACCGAGTGCCCAGCCGCCTTGTTCTCGATCAGGAGCTTGTCGAAGCCCTTAGTCGTCCGGTACGTCTCCATGACCTTCTCGACCAGCTCATGCAGCTCCAGCCGGGCCTGCCAAGCATACAGGAGCATGACGCGCGGATGCTCCTCGGTATAGGTGCGCTTGATCGAGCTGGTCAGCTCACCATCAGGCGTCACAATCCGGTTCGCCATCGCCTTCTGGTCGCCGCCACTGAAGACGCCCCAGACGGTCAAGGCTGAGAAGTCGTTCTCGGTCTTCGTCGTGTAGGCAGTATCGAGACTGGCGATCGTGTATTCGATCGGCGGGTACTCGTCCCGCTCCCAGAGCTGCCACCACTCGCGCTTGATGACGCCGCCGCCCTTCGGCTCAGGACGCTGCTGAAGCTGGCCGGCAGCCGCCCACGGACCAAGCTGGCGTTCGAGGATGTCCACTTCCTGCTCGCCGAACCGCTCAGGCCACAGAAGCTGCCCGGCTTCCTCTCTCGGGTCTTTCCAGCCGATCGAGGTGACGAAGCTGCGCTCAGGCTCATAGCGCATGGGCAGCATCAGGTGCGTCCACTCGCCCTTATCCTTAGACAGGATGTGCCCGGTCAGGTCTTCCTCGGACAGGCGCTGCTGGATGACTACGAACGCGCCGGTCTTAGGGTCATTGAGGCGGGTCGAGAGCGCCGAATCCCACCATTCGATCGTAGTTTCAATTGTGGCTTCGCTGAAGGCTTCTTGGGCCGCGTTCGGATCGTCAACCACGATAATCGAGCCGCCTTCGCCCGTAAGCGCAGAGCCAACAGACGTGGAGAGACGCGAGCCGCCGGAGGTGTTGTCAAAGCGAGTCTTCGTGTTTTGGTCGCCTGTGAGACTAAATCTGTCACCCCACCGCTCCTTGTACCAAGGGCTTTCGATCAGACGCCGGCATTTCACCGAGTCGCGCAGGGCGAGCTGCTGGGCATAGCTGGCGTGGAGGAACTGAACGCCCGGCCCGGAAGTCGGGCTGATCTGCTTCTGGGTCCAGACCCATGCCGGGAAGGCCACCGAGGTCAGCGAGGACTTGGCGCACCGAGGCGGGATGTTAATGATGAGCCGCCTCAGCTCCCCGTCACAGACCGCCTGTAGATGCTCGGCTACGGCTTCGATCGGCCAACCATCCGTAAACGGGCTCGGGTCGATATACCTCCAGCCGTTCTGGAGAAACCGATAAAGGCTCCGCTCGTTTTTGAGCGCGTCGATCTTGAGGAGCGACTTATCGAGGTCGATCTTCTGGCCTTTGATGATGGCGACGCTCATCCGGCCTTCTCATCGTCCTTGAACTCGATGAGAGCCTGCTCCAGCGCCTCTAACTGGTCGTCGTCCAGATGGTCTACCTCGACCGCTCTGGCGATCAGCTCAATTGCCCCGCCATTGGCTCCGGTCAGCTCAGTCTGCTTGATGTCCTGCCAGTCTTTTCGGAACCTGTTCTTCATTTGAAAGATGAACGCGGCTGAGTTGAATGCCGGGAAAGCCCCAAATGTGGCCGACCTCCCCATTTTTTCCCACCAAGCCTGCGCCAATTCTTCCGCTTTTTGCATGGTGTCGGAAAATTCTTCCATTTCTTGCATCCATTGATATAGCGTAGCTCTAGTAACACCTAGTTCTACAGCTATCTCAACCTTGCTGGCTCCATTGGCTGCAAGCTCCATGATCTTTGGCAACATGCTGGGGTGATACTTGGTAGGACGACCAACTGGACGAGGCTCGTCGGCCTTTCCGCCCTCTATGACCCCGAAAGGGGCTTTGCGAGACTTGGCTTTGCGTTTGGGCTTTTCGGTCTTTGTCGTATCGGTATCTTCGTCCATCGTATCCCCCAAGTGCGGAGCCCTCACGTTCTTGGCGCCGCGTGGCGATCATTGCGACAGAGTGCAGGTAAAGACGCTCGACACACCGGGTAGATCGCTAAGGCGGTAGCTTTCAAAGCTCCCCGCACTACAGATAGTATAGCACTTTCAGCAGGAAAAGCTACTCAACGGGCCACATCCACGCCACCAGAAGGATGGCTAAAGGGAAGCCCACGAACACGATCAGCATGACAATCAACACCGGGTCCATATTTTTTTCTCCTTTTTTCTATTTTAGCTGTTGCATCGTATATGGCATTATGCCATAGTGTCTGTGTTGATTCGATACCTGATGGAGATAGACATGACCAAGACCCAGCTCACCCTCGAATGGATCGCCTTCTCGAAGACCAATGGCATCCGTGTCTACGGCGTGTCCGACCGCGAGATCGCTAAGAAGGCTCGCCTCGTTCACTTCCGCAGCGGCAAGATCGACTCCCGCGCCCCCATCAAGAGCGCCCGTGGCGTGGCCGTCCTCGCTGCCGGCACTGACGAGCTTGGCAATATCGTCGCCCTCTGCGCCGATGGTTTCAACCGCCAGTTCTCTTAACCTGAACGGGGGCTTCGGCCCCCTCCTACCAACCGATGGAGACCACCATGTTTTTCACGTTTACGCCTACAGAATGGGAGATCATCGAGGATCGCCTCATTGGTGTTCCCGACTGCATCGCAGATGCTCTCGAAATCGACATATCGGTCGTGGAGGCCATCAAGGTTTACAGCAAGAACCACAAACAGGTGACCCTACTGGTCCCGCAAGGATCGGAGACCGCGCTCGCAGATGCGCTGGAGGGATCGACCTATTTGGCAAGCTCAGATGACGCCGTTCGGTGCGGACAATTGTCCGCTGACCGATTTAGAAAATTGCGAAAGGCAGCCCGGTCTGCTGCCCAGAAACTGCGAGACGCCGGCATAGATTGCGGCGACGTCCCTGCGTACTAAACGGTGGGGGAATTACCCCCCACCACTTTCCCCTAATTCGGGATCGCCGCTAGGCGGGCTAAGACGGCTCAGGAGGGCCGTCTTTAGTTTTTGGTAGGCAGGGTGCAGGCGACCCTTTGGAGCCCCGTGCATGATCGTCGTATGGTCTTTATTCGCCAGTCTGCCGATCGCGGCCAGACTGAGGTGCGTGCAGCAGTCAGCCGCCAAAGCATAGACCAAGAGTCGAGCCTGTAGCAGATGCTGATTGCGGCGCGGTCCCATGAAGTCGAAGGCTGCTATGCCGACCTCCTCCTCCACCACGTCGATGACTTCGTGCCACCAGATTTTGGTCTTATAAATCTCTGGCTTCTGCTCAAGCTTTATGACTTCCACGCACCAGACCTCCGGGGCCTTCGGTTCTGCCGGCGGCGGGCTGATATTCTGCGGCAGAGACTCGATGATCGCATGAGCTGGGCGCTCCAGTCTGGCGCGGACGCGCGCATATTCTTCCCTCATTTCTTCAACTGAACCGTATGTCCTCATTTCAATCCTCCTATTTTTTTACCTGCCGTGACAAACCAAAACTTAACCGTCCCTACCAAAACCCGACTTGCCTGCCTTACCTTACCAAACCGGAACCGACCTCAACCAACCAAACCCGTCCACACCCTGCCTGCCAAAACCTAACAGACCATACCGCCCCTACCGTGCCTTACCTGCCTTGCCTCAACTGGCCTTGCTCCACCCTACCAACCCCGCCTGACCTGCCAAACCAGAACCGACCTGAACGAACCAATCCGTTCCCGTCCTCACCCTACCTTGCCTGCCATGCCGTGCCTTCCACAACGAACCCCAACCCGCCTAACCAACCCGTACCTGCCTTGCCACAGCTCTCCTCACCAGAACCGGACTAACAACGCCACGCCTGCCGCGCCTCAACCAACCACATCTCACCCCGCCGATCCTTACCTGACCCCACCTCACCTGCCATGCCATTCCTCGCCGCCCCCGCCTCACTGTGCCTGACCATTCCCGAACCAACCTTGCCTGCCATGCCCTGACCAAACTCCCCCGCCTGAACTCACCCAGCCTCACCTGCCGCGCCAACCATCCCTGACTTACCCGACCTAACCACAACCAAACTTGCCTGCCGCGCCTAACCGAAGCACGCCGGGATCACACAGACCGTTTTCTGCGGGTGATGTCGATTGCGTCAATGATCTCGGAAAACTCTACGTAAGCATTGTAGCGCGTGCGCCACATCGCGATTTCTTTCCACGCACGATCTATAACTTCCTCGCGCATAGATTCGGTACGCATTGCGACCTGAATAGGCTCGTAGCGCGGGGAGTCTGCGGTGATATGAACGAACGCGCGCGTCTCATACTTTACAGGCTTGTCATTTACCTCAGCGACAACGATGCTGCCAATCAACTTGCGAGCTTGCGACAAGCGATGTGCGTCAGCCGCTTTGCTATCATCCCATTCGAAACACGGATGCAGCGGAGACTTTGGGCTGGCAGCGTCATCAACAACTGCGCGCGGAGTGATTTCGCCGTTTTGTTTTTTAATCTGACTGAGACGTTCAGCCGCGATCGTAGCTCCGATCGGAAACCGACTATCTGCGCGCCATTGATAAATCATTGACATGCTTTCCCCCAATGAAAGAGGCGGGGCTCATCACCCCGCCATTATATCACGCTGCCTTCTTTTTCTCACGCATTTCATTGATGATTTTCATTTCAGCAGCAGTCGCAACATGGAAACGACCAAATTGACCATCCTTCTCAGGACGCCACTCACCAACACCAACAGCGAAGCCAGCAGTCTGCATGAGATTGAGGATTTGTTCTGCGCTCATCACGTTGGCGTTAAATTTCACCGCGATCGTCGTGAACCAGTTCTTGAACTCACCACGATAACGAATGTCAGCAGTACCCATGCCAACGCGCACCATGTCTTCACGCATAGTCGGTTCATCGCCCTCAATGACAGCGAACTCGCCATCGACATGGAACGCCTGACGCGCAGCAACCTTGGTCATCGAGCCGATGCTGGTGCAAGCCGTGACTGCCGCAGCCTTAAAGCCGATGATCGGGAAGCCATACGAGCCATCATCGAGAACGTACAGCGATTCGCGGAAGTCGCGCTCCGGGTCTTTCGCTTCTTTGCCGGCGGTCGCTTTCTTCATCTGTTTGTCGAGCATTTGCTTCTTGGCCTTCTCAGACCAGCGATGCACGATCAGTGGCGTATCTCCAATCAAAGTCACATTCACAGTTTCAATCTGAAGCGGCGGAAGAACCACCGTCGTCGTGTTGCTCGCAGCCATCGTTGCTCTCCTAAGCTCTGCGGGCGCGCAGGACCGCTGCGCTCGGTATTTGCACGTTAATGCAAATCTCTACAAAACTCAACACTTATTTTCGCATCGAGTTCATCGCGCTCGTCATCTTCAGCTCTGCAATCAGCTCTTGGAACTTTTGTTTGATGATCGCCCGGCGGGCCTCACGCTCTTCTGGCGTCTCGACATCAGCCGGCCCGTACAGCCGGCGAGCCTCTTCCGCTTGGTCATCGACGCGCCTCGGCGTGAGCTTGTCCCACTCCCGATGGCAGTACGCTCGCAGCTCGGAAATCGACGGAAGGAACGTGCTGGTCGTCACAATCCCTGTCTTTGGGTCGCACAACTTGTGCAGAATTTCGTCTGGAAATTCCGACAAGCTTTCCGAAGCCATTCGGTAATAATTCTCAATTCCCTCCCGATTTGCCGAAGGGAAGCAGGACAGGATGATCCCAACTGCTTTGATTGCGGCTTCTTTCGGCATCGAGCATCTCCTTTGCTGCGTTTGCGATTCGGTTTGTGGATGGTCTGGCGGGCGTTCTCTCCGCAGCCCTGCGGACCCAGTTCCGCCATGTGGCGTCCCAATCGGTCTTCACGCCCTTCTGGCCGGGCTGCGCGATCCAGTAATCCCGGAACTTCTCAAGCTCACGTTCCTCATCCAAATGTTCTTTCGGGAGCCAATCTGGGGGGAGGCGAGAGCCGCGAGCTTGCGAGCGCCTCTCTCTAGTAGAATCCTTTATTTCTATATGTGATTGTGACTGTGATTGTGATTGTGTGTTCAATTGATCTACACTTGTAGGTACATTTGTGCTACTACGGTCCTTCCTTTGTGCCACTGCATCACGTCGTTTTTTCGATATTTCCCCAGACTTTTCAAGCTCTTGGTCAATCCGCTTGTGGGTCCAGTTGGGGCCGAAGAAGGGGGCAACGATGGGAGATAGTCGATTGAATTGTTTGAGCGACACGCGGGAAATCTTCGCCAATTGAACAGGGTCGTTCGGCAGGCCCCCTTTGAGCCAATAGTGCATAATCAAATGAAGATAGACGCCGCTCTCCAACGCGCCCAGATGAGCGGTGTCGGCCAAGTAATCAGCGACGTACAGGGGCATCCACGGACGGCTCATGATGTACACTCGTATGTCGTTGCGAGTGGAGCCGTACCATGATAAAAATCTTGGCAAGCCCAACGCGCGCTGCTTCCGCGTAGTTGGTTTCGAGGCCCATCGGATTCGCCCCCGGTGGGCCTCAGTCTTTTGAGACTACGACTTTGCCTCTTTCAGCGCAAGCATCAGTTCAAACATTCGGATCGCCGTGTAAGGCACCGGACTGGTGCCGGCCAGCCAGCGGTAGAACGTGCGAGGGTTTACCTTGCACAGACGGATGGCCTCAGCGTTCGTGATGTTCAAATCCCAGAGCAGTCGCAGCAGATGCTCGTGGCGCGGGTTGTCGTCGGTCAATGGTACGCCCCCAGCAAGAAGCTGCGAGCGCCGTCACGGGTGCGGCAATGGCGGATGTATCCATGCACGCTCAGAGCGCGCCAGCACTTCTCCCCGGACGGCAGCCGGCCTTTTACGAACCAGCCGACCTCCTTCCCGAAGTAGGTGAGCGTGAAGGTTCCGTCAGCGTTAGGTATCGTTGCGATGGGCATATCAAAAATCCTCTGCGTTAAGTTGCTGAACCTCGTTGAAGGCTTCCTTGCGGCTCATCAGGTGGTCTATTGACCATCCGACTTCCTTAACATTCAGTTTAGATGTGACCTCCTCGATGAAGGTCATTGCTTCGTATTTTGAGCCGAAGTTGTAGGGGATGACTTTGCCGTCTGCGAACTCAATCTTCACTTTGTAGAAAAGGCGAGTCATTGCACCCTCCTCAGACGGTGGTCACAGGGACGATCGCCTTGACGCGGATCGTCTCGACAAGCGCGGTCTTGGTGCAGGAGGCGACCTGCTCGTCGGTCAGCAGCGTGCGGACCAGCTTGGGGTCGAGGGTGTTGCGCTCAGACAGGCCCAGCGTAACGACCGCGCGAGTGCCCACGATCTCTTCACGGCCAGCGGCCTTGATCTCGTCCTTGACCTCGTTCAGGAGGCGGGTCAGACCCTCAATTTCAGCCTTGATGTCGGCGTAGCGATCGGCGAGTGCAGCGAGGTTGGTCATTGGCGTATCTCCATGTCAATCTGACAAGGGCAATATGCCAGTGGTTTAAAACCATGTCAACAGCTCATTTCAAATTATTTTTATTTTTTTCGACCCAGCGCAAAGTTTCCAGCGCAGCTTTCAGCTCTGGAAGCCAATTTTCCTTTGAAACCAATACGATAGGGTCGCGCTTCTTTTTGGCTACAAGGTCGCGCAGTATCTCGATATGGCCTTCGAGATTGATGATCGCCCGCTCGACAGCCCCGATCTGAACATCAATCGGAATTTTCATCGAGAGCTTCCAGCATAATAAGGCACTGCGGCCCCTCGGGCACCCAGCGGGCTTCCAGCCACTCGCAGAGGCAATCATTCTCCACGACCTTAGCAGTCACGAGAACGTCCATCGCAGCCTTCAGAAGGTTGTCCAAATCGCGCTGGCGCTTGTCAGGACGTACGAAATGGAAAGTAGCCTTGTACCGCCCCTTGATCCCGCCGCCCTTGACCTGAACAGCGGTCTGCCAAATGGCAGCCGTGCGCCATGCAGCATATTTCGGCGATCGGTACATGCCGCCGCTTTTATTCGTCCTCCAGAGGCGATTGATGCTTGGCGGCAATGGTAGGACAATTCTCATCGTACAGGCGTCTCCGGGCCTCTCTGGCCCTCTGGAGGGCATGATAAACGTCAGGCTCAGGCACGCCGAGCTTTTCGGCTATAGCGGCGGTGTCAAAACCCAAGTCAAACCATAACAGCACGAGGTGCGGGTTGGGGCCATCAGTCTTTCCCATAGATGTCGGGCCTCATTCGCTCCCGAGGAATGCCGGTCCTCTCCTCTATAACACGGAGGTGTCGGAACGGTACTCGTTGCCAATGGCAGACGGCGGCTCGGGAAACCCCGAGGAACCGAGACAGATTGGCCGCAGAGCCGAAGGCTGCGTAAACTTCTAGGAGAATTGGGTCGCGCTGTTTCATGTGAAACATTTTCGGAAATCTGTTTCGTTTTGTCAAAATAAATGTTGACACCCTGTGCAGGGCGGCTATTCTGTGTAGGCAAGATTGATTTGGAGATACCGACATGGCCTACGTTACCGACTTCATCTATCACGTCGAAGAACTCACCGTTCCTGCTTATCCGGGCCTGACCCTCACGGAGAGCTGGCTGGAAGTCTGCATTGAGCGCATCAACGGCGATCTCGACTGGTACATCGAGGGCATCCAGCTTGAGAAGCCCGATGGCAAGGTCGAAGTTTTCCGTCGCGGTTCGTTCCTGTTCGACGCCATTGTTCCGACACTTCACAAAGATTTTGCATTCGGCGATCGCATCATGGGCGAAGCCCTCGAACACATCTAAGGGGAGAGCAATATGAGAATGTCCGACACCATCAGCGAGTTGGCTACGGCTCTTGCTAAGGCTCAAGGGGAAATTGAGTCCGCCAGCAAAGACAAGGCAAACCCGGCTTTCCGGTCTAAATATGCCGACATCAACGCACTGCGAGATGTGATTCGCAAGCCATTGGCAGACAATGACCTCTCTGTGATCCAGCTCCCAACTATGTCCGGTGGATGGGTAGAAATCGAAACCATGATCCTTCACAAAAGCGGAGAATTTATCGCGGAGACGCTGAGTATGCCTCTTGGTGAGAAGGTTAACGCCCACGGCGTTGGGTCTGCTTTGACCTACTGCCGGCGTTACTCGCTGTCAGCCATGCTTAACTTGGCCGCTGAGGATGATGATGGCAACGCCGCTGCTGAAGTCTCTCCGGCTCAAGCCGGCTCTGGTCGCAGCTATGTGGCTCCGCGTCGTCCGGCTCCCGCAGATGTGGATGACCTTTGATGGAGCAGCGGACAGAAGAATGGTTCCGCGCTCGCGCCGGCAAAGTCACTGCCAGCCGGGTCGCTGACATCATCGCGAAAACAAAATCTGGATACAGCTCTAGCCGTGACAACTACATGGCTGAGCTGATTTGCCAGCGCCTGACTGGGACGGTGGGGGAGTCCTATCAGAACGCGGCAATGGTGTGGGGGACAAATACCGAGCCTTTCGCTCGCGCGGCTTACGTCAGCGCGACGGGGATCAGCGTTGAGGAAATCGGGTTTGTCCCCCACCCTACAATCGAGAACGCCGGCGCAAGCCCTGACGGTTTGGTGGAGGATAAAGGTCTCGTTGAGATCAAATGTCCCATCACCAATACCCACATGAACACGCTCTTGGAGCAGGAAGTTCCGACCAAGTATTATGTTCAGATGCAGTGGCAGATGGCCTGCACGGGGAGAGAATGGTGCGATTTTGTTTCATTCGATCCACGGATGCCGGAAAACATGCAGCTCTATATCCATAGGATTGAGCGCGACGACAAAATGATCGCCAATCTTGAGGTTGAGGTGTCCAAATTCCTCAGTGAAATGGCGGACAAGATTGAACGACTGAACAAGATTTGCGGAGAAACCAATGAGCAAGTATGAGCGGAAAGAAGGTCAGGGAAGCATCTTCGGAAACAAGAACAAGATGACCGACAGCCACCCTGACTTCACGGGCGAGGCTCTGTGGCGCGGAGAAACCATTCGTATAGCCTTGTGGAAGAAGCGCGATAAAAACGACAGCGTATGGTTGAGCGTCAAGATTTCGGAACCCTACAAAAAGACGGAAGGCGAGCAGGCGCAGAAGCCGGCTGCTAGACCGCCTATTGATGACGATCTGCCGTTCTGATGGAACGTGAAGAACTTCTCCGACAAATAGTCGGACAAGAGGCGCAGGACAGGCATGACGCCCACAGAAATCATGCTTCGTCACGCCCCTTGTCAGAAGACTATGAACTTATCGGCCTGCTGGGCGAGGTTGAGTTTGGCAAACTCACCGGACAAATGGTTGATTTAGAGAGACGCCTCGACGGAGATAAAGGGGTCGATTTTGTCGTTCCTCTTAACTTCACCGTCGATGTAAAAACAGCGAGGAAGGCATTCCATCTTATCCATGAAGCAGGCAAAGGGTTTGCCGACATATATGTTCTGGCTCAATATGACCATGAAACTAAAAACATAGAGCTAATTGGATGGGAATGGGGAGCTGTTCTCGCGCGAGCGCCGGTAAAAGACTTTGGATATGGAATAAAAAATCACTATATCCCGGCGGAAAATCTAAAACCAATGAGCGATCTAATAAAGAGGATGAATAGATATGGACAATTCTCGACCTTTAAGTGAGCAATACAGGATCATCGCAAAGAAGTATGTGGAGGCAGACGCCGCAGCTTCTATCTTGGAAGAGACAAAAACTGCGATGCTGGCGCAGTGGATGGCTGAGGAAGGCGAAATGCCTGTAAGCCGCGCTGAAATGCTGGTGAAGGCGTCAGACAAGTGGATGGATTATATCGTGGAAATGATCGAGGCCCGCAAGAAAGCGGCTCTCTTGAAAGCGCAGCTTGAATATATCCGTATGCAGTTCTCGGAACAGCAATCAAAAGAAGCAACTCAAAGAGCGGAAATGAAGCTATGATTGATAAAGAACTTGAAGAAGAACTGTCGAGCTTGATCGAGGAGCTTGATATGGCGCGAGAAACACTGGCTCTGTGTGAAAAGATTACAAAACTTATGAACGGCGTACATGCCGGCATTGCGATACCAGCGACAGGCGTCGTGATGGCGCGAGTGATTGTCGGGTGTTCTGAGAGCCGGCAGGAGGCGCTTGCGACACTTGCTATAAACCTGAGCAAAGTTTACGAGATGATAAACATGCTCCATGACAATCAGGAAAGAGAAGCTGAGGAAGCCTCGATCCAATGAAACGTGTACGCATTACTGCAAAAATGCGAGCAGACATTTTCATGCGGCATGATGGCATCTGCCACTTGTGCAAGATGAAAGTCGTGCCCGGACAAGAATGGGATGTGAGTCATGAAATCCCCCTCGAATGCGGTGGTGCTGATGATGCTTCTAATTGGCTGGTTGCTCACCGCCGCTGTCATAGGACGCACACTGCAACTGTGGATGCTCCAACAATAGCGAAGGTGAAACGCATTCATCAGCGTCACGTAGGAGCAAAGAAATCTCGATCGCCGATGCCGTTCGGTCGTAATTCAAAACTGAAGAGAAAAATGGACGGCACCATTGTTAGGAGGGATTCGTGAAGTTCCTAATCACTATGAATATGCCTAGTGCCCAAGGCTATCTTGTGCATCAGGTCACTCTTGAGCATCACGCCAGATCATGCAGAGAGCTGTGCGAAATGCTCAATAACGATGTGTTCATTATGGGTCGCCAGCTATACCGCAAGCGCGCTCCGGGTATGGAGCCTGTCTGGCAGGATAGGGGCGATGTCATTCTGAACACAGCCCACATCGGCAAGGTCGCCGAATTCGTTGAGTTTGATAAGGAGGATGAAGATGAACTACAGGGATATACTGACAACCGCCGCCAGCACCCTTACGGAACGAGGCCACCAATACGGCCCCGTGGAACTGGCTTTTGATCGAGCCAGCAAGCTTGCGTCGATCCGTTTGAACAAGCCTGTAAGCATGTACGATGTCGCGATCGTGATGTCGTGCGTGAAGCAAGCTCGGCAGACGGAGAACCCCACTATTGTTGATTCGTGGGTTGATGACGTAAACTACACTGCTATCGCCGGGCAATTCGCTGCGGCTCAGTTTGGCACCATTGAGGATGAGATCGCCGCTATGGCAAAGCGGTTTGCTCCAAGACGGGAGAATACGAATGCGGAAAATAATGGCGACAACAATGGCGGCTTGCCTAACAGCGACCGCCCTGACGCACCCGCTGGCGGCTGACGAAAGCGCTGCTGATTTCTTCCGCAAGGATCGCAACTACTGGAGTCGGGGGCTGCGCGCCCCCGATACCCCAAATTGGGCGGGAAACCTCTATTTTGAGCCTACCAACCCAAACAAGGCTAAAGTTGCCCAGATGGTCGCCGCAGAAGCTAAAGCTAGGCTTGGTTCTGAGCATGTAGAAACCGCCCTTCGCCTGACAAAGCTGGAGAGCGGTTACAGGTGCCACGTTCTAGGCCCTAAAACGCGCCATGGACGGGCTGTAGGCCCGCTACAGGTGTTACCCTCCAGCGCCCGCGCGCTTGGCGTGGAAGACCTCCACAGGGACTGCAAGGCACAGATCACCGCCGGCATCCTCCACATGGAGAAGTGCATCAGTGTGGGGGCTAAGACATATAATCAGCTCGCCGCCTGCCACGTTGCTGGCTGGGGAGGCTGGAACAAGCGTCTTAACAGGAAAGCCCAAGCCTACCGCGCCAAATACGTGCGTATGGCGCAAGCTTCTAAGGTGCCGTCATGGGCGGGGACATTATCAACATGGTAGAGAGCGCGATGTTCATGGGACTTGTCATGCTTGGATGCGTGACGGTCCTTGTGATCGGATTTACGATCCTTCTGATCCTCATGGGATGGGATTTAGCAATCAGCTTGTGGGACAAGATCAAAACTTGAATGGAGATTGATATGCTGACCAAAGAACAAAAGATGATGATAAAGCTCTGGGAGGACGGCAACACTGGACTTCAGATTGCCGAAAAGCTGGGAAAGACCCGTAACGCAATCATGGGCGCTCTCAAACGATTGAGAGACAAGGGACTGATTGAATATAAGCAGGTTCCGGTGAAGCGAGCGGCTCCGCTCCCCCGAAAAGAAAACCTCAAATACCTCCCGGTCAGAAATCGGCGCATTTTGCGGGAGATCAAACACGGCGTCAGGGAAGCGCCGCTGATCGAAGTAAGCCCTGAAGTTAAATATATCAGGAATGGCCCGGTCCGGTTTTTTGATCTGACTTCGCAGTCATGCCGGTTCATCATTAACGATACGCTGCCGCAGAACTTCCTGTTTTGCGGAGATCAGAAAAAAGACGGCAGCCCATACTGCGAACGGCATCACAAAATGTGCTATGTGCCCGGCAGCAGCGAAATCGAACGCAACAAGAGACGAAAGAGATTGAAATATGATCCTGCAACTAAATCCACCTATTCCAGTTAAGACTCCACATGGACGCGCTCTTGCCCATATTCTTATTGATTATGGGGCTGAACATGATCTTTTATGGGTATGTTTTGAAGAGAGCGGCGAATGCTGGACATGGAATAACAGGGACATCCGGGCCGATGAGAACATTACATTCGGACGAACACTTTCCAAAAGAAATCCCGATGGGAAGCGGCTGGCATGACAGCTACGGATGGCAGCGCAGGAAAGACCTCGATGAGGCATATGATGGCTTCATGTACGAGACGCCTGACGGCCATCTAGTGCGGTCAGTCGATCTGAGGCACAAAGAAGGGATGTACCTCGACAAGTATGTCGTCGAGGACACCGGCGAGGCGATCTTTCAGATCAGCGCAATCCCGCGAGTCTATTCTCGGAAGAGAAACAAACTCAGGGAACTTTAGCCTCCAAAGCCCTGACGCGCTCAGTCAAATCCTGCACAGCATTAATAAGCGCATACAAAAGCTGTGAGCTATCGAGGTTTAGAAGCGTTGTTCCATTGTAGTTGTAAGTGCCAACCATAGACGAGAATGGAGTGTTCTCGACTTCTTGAGCAATCAAACCAGTGTAAACAACACCGTTGTCTGGAGTGCCGTAAAGACCGTTATATTGATAAGTGACCGGCCTCAAGGTAAGCAGAGCTTCCGCTGACAACGTGTAATTCTGAACATTCTTCTTAACTCTGATGTCAGAAGACGCCAACCAAGTCCCACCGCCCGGCTTTGCAGCGTTAGCGACCTGAACCTCAAACAAGGAGGTACTCACGTAAAAAGCAGCAGCGCCGCCGACGTTTGCAGAAATCGTAGCCCCAGAAGATGTGCTGTATATAGAAGTGCCTGTCGTAAAGTTAAAAAACGCATCAGAGCCAGTGCTTTGCCAGCTCGCGTTTCCAGAAGAGAAGGCGTATCCAACTGAAGAGCCAGTTCCTGTGCTAAGTAAGATTTTACCGCCACTTATATTGATGTTGCTGGCATCTTGCGTGGCAATCGAGCCGAGGCCCAAGCTCGAACGCGCATTGTTGTCGCTAGAAATGCCAAAGGTGATACCTACCGCTCCAGTGGAGGGGCTTGCCGAAAGGCTGAAGCCAGAGGCAGAGCTGGAGGCGGAAACCGACGAGACAGCGCCACCGCTGGCACTAAGCTGACCGCCAGATAGCGTCAGACCGGAGCCGACGCTGATCTCTTCAATAGCACCCGTGCCGGCAGTCGTGCGGCCAAGGAGACGCCCAGTGGCGACGGTGAGGCCAGACCCAGTAACTGCGCCAGAGCCTGCCGCGCTAAGATTGGAGCGGGCCGTGGCAGCGTCAGTCGCCCCGGTGCCGCCCGCCGCGACCGGGAGTGTGCCAGCCGTGATCGCAGACGCAGAGGTGGAGTAAAGCGCCCTGTTGGCGGCGGTCATCGTAGACAGGCCCGTTCCGCCATTGGCGACGTTCAAAACGCCATCCAAGGTAACAATTCCCGCCGTATTCGTATTTGGTGTAAATCCAGTTGTTCCGGCGCTAAAGGTGGTCACACCACCGGCAGAACCAGTCGCAGAAATGGTAATTGCACCATTGCCGTTAGTAATCTGAATGTTTGAGTTGCCAGCCGTCAGGGTCGCCGGAGTTAGACCGCCGGCATTATTGCCGATTAGGAGCTGACCCGCCGTGTACGTCGTTGCCCCAGTGCCACCGTTAGCCACGCTAACAGGGGCGGTCAGATTGATGACAGACCCACTGGTAATGTTGATGCCATTACCACCGCTCACAGGGGCGTTGTCGGCCCGGTAGACGCCAGAGGTCGCCTGATCCACCCAAATGAAGGTGTATGCAATATTGACCGCATTGACGAACTCGACGCCTGCGCCTGCGTTCTTGAGCAAGATCGTGTAGCCGTTGCGGGTCGTGGCGTCGGCTACCACGAAAAGCCCGGAGATCGTGGACGGGAAGAAGATGTTGATGTTGCCGGAGAGCGATCCCGAGAGGTAGATGCGCGCATTCTGGCACTGAGTCGCCGTCAGCGTCACATCCACATTGGTCAGGGACACCGAGTGGGTGCCTCCGAAAGCGTTGTCGATGATGTCCCAGTTGTTGTTAATCGGGACAGTCCAGCCGGTCGGATCAGTGTTGTACTGCTGATAAGACGGCTTCTCGATGCCCTTGTTCGTGGTATTAGCCATGTTAACAGCCCTCAGATGGCCCGGTTAGCGACTTCAAGCGCCTTGGCGATGTGATTGTCAGGCGCATTTAACAACGGTTCGGTGGTCTTGTTGAAGCTCTTTTTTGCACGCTCAGCAGCCCGGATGAGAGCTTCGGCCTCGACATCCGCGCCGACGCGACCACCAGTAGCGCGACCTATACGGCCACCGAAAGCGCGCTGCTCTTCTCCGCCGGCTTCTTCCGCTTCTTTTTGCCGAGCCAAAGCGACAGATGTACGAAGCAATTTGTCATAAGCAAAACGTCCATCTTTTGCCTCCAAAAGACGGCTAAGTTTTGAGAAATCTTCAGGATTGGTGCTTTGGATCAATGGAAGCATTTTTTGAGCAACTGCGCGCTCACCTGCATTGTAAAGCGCACGGCTACCCATACCAGCAGCAATTCCAACCCCAGCCTTGACTGCGGCGTCAGGAGCAAGTCCAACAGTTTGCATTAAAATTTGATTTGCCGCACCAAGAAGCTCTGATCCAGCACCAACAGCCGCACCAACGAGACCGGACGTTCCCAATTCAGAAAGGTTACTACCGGCCTTTTTAGCCGAAGCTCTTTGAAGAGCAGAGGCTTGCGAAATTAAATTTTCCGCAAGCACCTTACCGTGAACTTGAGCAAAAACCTCTGGGCCTAAAGCTGCTTTAAGACGTTCCCTATATTCAGGCTTTAATGTCATCTGAGAAACAACATTCCCGATTTGACCCTGCCCAATTTGGTTTTCTATGTTTTGAAGAACGCCAACTACAAAACCTTGCTTTTGTTCTGGCGTCATTTTGGCCATAGATTCTTTAATCTTATGTACCTTGAAGTCTGGCAAATTCCTTAAAAAGTTTTCACCTGCATCCACTGCATTGATGCCGCCAAGTTTTTCAATATGCGAACCACGCGCCTCACTATATGTGGGAACTTGACGGTCAAGAGCCGCATCAAGCTCTTTTTTTGCAGTTGTGGCAGATATTAAAGTAGGGTTATCTCTACCGGGAACGGCTAACTCTTTTGCAATGCGTCGGCCAAGCTCCTGATGAACCTGATCCCAATACGCTAAATTGCCATCAGTACCCGGCATCGTCCGCATCATAGGATTGCCAGACCCATCTAAAATAGGTTGATTGTTGGCTCCCATAATCGGCGTCGATTTTGCCGGTGTTGGAGGAACGATATTAAAATCAGGGTTTTTCGTTGCAGCGTTTTTAGCTTCTTCCATAGCTTCACGAAAAACAGGATATTTTTGCTCCAATGAAGAAAAAAGCTGAGACGGCACATTTGCCGCTCTGGCATCATTTCGAGCAAGATCATAAATTGCATCTGTGCGGGCACGGCCTTCTTTTTCAATCAAAGTCTTTAGGTCTTGCGCGCTTATCTTCTGCCCTGTTGGGCTGAAGTTTCCAAAAAATTCTCGAACGCGCGGCAAAATTTCATCATTAGCAAGTTTCAAACTTGCTCCTTCAGAAAGACGCTGTGCTGAGATAGCAGCCTGATTGCCGTAAGCGTCCAAAGATTTGGCTAAATCTTCTTCAGCCGGCTTTTTTCTAAAAGGCAAATAACGGCTTGGAGCCGTCAGTGCTGACCCTGCAATTACGCCAGAAACAGTCCCCAAGAGTTCCCCGGTGGCTGGGTTAACATCTTGTTTCTCAGCAATTTTTTCGCCGCCCTTGGCACCTAAACCAGCAACGGTTCCAACAGCAAGGCGCTCAACAGCCCCCTTTACAGGTCCAACAAGAAATTGTCCGGCGACATCAGCCGCTTTTCCCGCATACTCTCCCGCCTCCGTTTTAGGTTCATAAGCCAAAAACGGCGCGACTTTTTTCATGGCGGCTTCTACACCTTCCGATGTAGGCAATCCGCTCGGAGATAAATAACCTTGCTCTTTTAACTCCCCAATTTTTTTAGGCACAGATGGAGCATATTTCTCCATAAGATAACCAGCGGGAGTATAAGGAAGAGCGGACGCAAAACCCGACCTTATGCGATCTAACGTAGATGGGGCGTTAACAGCCTCCATCATTTGCTCTTGCTGCCTTGGGGTTATAAAATCTTGCCCAACTAAAAATTTAGAAACTTTTTCGGCAGCAAGCGGCATAATTCCACGCCCAGCTTGCTCCATTGAACCCGGAGCAGCTATAGAACCGGCGGCTACACCTATTGGAAAGCGAGTTAATGCACTAGCGCCAACATCTTTTGCTGTGTCCCATGCAGCCTGCGTGCGCGCAGCTTCTGGGTCTCCATAGGGGCTAACCTCTCCCTCATAACTTGGAAGCTTATTAAAGCCAAAAGCCTGCGGAGGTGTGTTTGGCGACCGATAGTACCGATTCAAATCCTCATCATCGCCACCAGACGGCGCGGATGGAGTAGCCTGATCGGCAGGCCTTGTTGGCGGCTTATAATACTTCAGAAGGTCTTCATCTTCATCCATTACTGGCCTCCCTTGAAGTACAAGCTAAATCCGGGGCGCAGCCCCTCTTCTTTGGCAATCTTCTCGATTTGGGCAGCAGTGACGGGGCGACCGCTAGGCCACTTACCACTCACGAGCGCCGGGAAGAGTTCAGGCTGTTCAGGATCAATCATCATGCGTTGAATAGCCTTAGCCTCCTTGTCATAAACAGACATAGGATGCAGACGTTCAAAGTCGCTAGGAGCGCCCTGCATCACGTTGTCCGAGTCCTTCGCAAACCGATTGGCGTGGTTAGCGCGATCAAGGACACGTCGCTGCATGGTCATGACTTCAGAAACCAACTTGGAATATGCTTCTTTGTTCATGTTTGGATTGGCGATAGCGCCGGACAAACGCTCCAAAGCTGCATAGCTTTCCTGACCGCCTTCTTTTGCACGGGCCGCGCCTGCAAGAGTTTGAATTTTATCTGACAACTGTTTTGTTATTTCAGCATTGTCGCCAAGATCGCCTCTCCCTCCAAGCGCCCTGATAAAGGTGTTTGCCGCACCAATCAAGGCCGCGCGTTCATTAAACGCCGTGCCGGCAACACCGATGCCGGTAACATTTCCAGCCTTAGACAAAATGCCAGCAAGCTCTTTAAACTGACGCAAATCTTCGCGTGCCGAATCGGCTCCCGTTCGAGTATTTTTTAAATACTCAGGCGCGAGCATGGTTGCACCCTGCGTCTGACCAACTCGCAAATACCGTTTGCGGTCTTCTTTT
>CAXBLG010000033.1:0-31706 GCA_963976395.1 uncultured Rhodospirillaceae bacterium | reverse complement strand
TGTGTTAGGCCTGCCGCCAGCGTTCGTTCTGAGCCAGGATCAAACTCTCAAGTTAACTTGGAGTATCCTTGCACAAACACACATTTCACGAATTGTGATTTGTGTCACATTACTTGATTTGCGCGGATGCTAAGGAAACGTCCATTTACTCAACAGAACGCCGCCTACGCATCCCTTTCGTTCGTTTCTTCACAATGTCAAAGAGCAACCGCAGAACAATCTTAGCCAAAACTGGCAGAAAACTGCCCCTTCCGAGAAACTACAGAGCAGCTCCTCGGCGGCGGAGACGGGGTTCTAAGCGTTCAGCCCCCCCCCGTCAAGCGCCATTTTTGACATTTATATTTCTTATTTATTTCAACGGGTTAAGTGTCTGTGGATAACTACGCTTCCTTGAAGATTCCGAGCCGTAAGCCCCAACCCAGACTCGAGGATAAAGCCTAACAATTCACGGAATATTTAAATAATATCAATATGTTAAGTGTTATCTCACCTTGCTAAAGCTCCCTACCTATTCAGTAGGGAATCGGCGAATCTCCAACACAAAGTCAAGAAAGCCGGGCAATGGCTTGATTCACCACTAGAATCGGAGTTGACAGGTAGATTCTGCTCGGCCAAAGTCTTCCGCGTCGCAGCGATAAAGTCCTCACTTCGACGAAAAGAATGCGACATAGACCTGTATCGGGGGGGAGAACGCCTTGCCGCGATACCATAGAGATCAAGGGGAACCATGGCACAAGGCCCTCGTCCTGGCACGCTTCTGTGCGTCTGCGCCGGCAGTCTAATCGGCGCCGCTTCTGTCTTACTGATTTCGGCGGCGGACTTTTTATCACTGCCGAACGCACCACAAGCACCTCTATCAATATCGTCACTTACCCCGGAAATCCTCCACGCTGAGTCCGACGTCACTAAATGGACTGACAGTATTAGTGGTGTCTTGCGCGCGGCCATGGGGCTTGCTGTTGAAACGGTGTCCATTAGAAAAGGCGATACGCTTGCTAATGTTCTCACCAGTGCAGGTCTCGACAACACAACAACATTCAATGTCGCTCAAGCAATGCATTCCGTTTTCAATCCGCGCTACTTGCGTGCGGGTCAAGAACTGGAATTAGCGTACGAGCCAATTGGCGCAAACGGAGAGGCGCTCTCCCTTTCTAAAATCGACATGGAGATTAGCCCAGGACATTTAGTCTCTGTGAGTCGTCAAACAGACGGAAGCTTTGCGGCCCGCGAAATCATGGCGAAAACGCACAGCGAGTTCACGCGCGCAACCGGCACAATATCATCAAGTCTCTATGAAGCAGCGGCGAACGAAGGTGTTCCGCTTGATGTGTTGACTGAAATGGTCCGCCTGTTCTCATACGACGTGGATTTCCAGCGCGATATCCAGCCCGGCGACAGCTTTGCCCTTATGTACGAGCAGGACGTAACCGACGACGGACGGCCTGTGCGCACGCGCGCTGTTCATCTCGCTGAAATGACCTTGCGCGGCAAACCACTTAAATTTTACGCCTACCTGCACGACGACGGCGAGTTCGGCTATTACAACGAGAAGGGCGAAGGCGTTCGCAAGGCGCTGATGCGCACACCGGTCAACGGCGCGCGGCTAACGTCAAACTTCGGGTCACGAAAGCACCCCATTCTCGGCTACACACGCATGCACAAGGGCGTTGACTTCGGCGCCTCGACCGGCACGCCGATCATGGCGGCCGGAGACGGTGTGATCGAAAAGCGCGCTCGCTGGGGCAGCTATGGAAACTATGTACGTATCCGCCACGGATCAAACTACGCAACTGCATACGGCCACCTCAGCCGGTTTGCGCGCGGCATCAATGTCGGCGATCGCGTAAAACAGGGTGAGGTCATCGGTTATGTGGGTATGACAGGTGGAGCGACTGGCCCGCATCTGCATTACGAAGTTCTGCTCAGCAATAAGCAGGTCAACCCAATGACCGTTAAGTTCCCCGCATCAAGAAAATTGAACGGCACAGAACTGGCGAAATTTCAGGCCACGCGACAACAAACAGACCGGAAATTCGCATCCCTCACAATCTCCAGCGATGTCGCCATGGCCGAGACCGGAACTGAAGCCATCGTCCGCAAATAGCGGCTATCCAACCGTCTTGATCGTTTCGCCATTGATAATGAGGCCGTCTTCGCCAGCTGACACATCAACCTTGGCACCGTCTCCAATTCGACCATCCAGCACTGCTGTTGCCAGCGGATTCTCAAGATTGCGCTGAATCACTCGCTTGAGGGGACGCGCACCGTAGATCGCGTCATAGCCGTGCTCCGCCAGCCACGCCCTCGCCTTATCGTCGAGTTCAAGCAATATACCGCGATCTTCCAGGCGCTTGCCGACGCGTGCCATTTGAATATCAACAATACTGGCCATCTGTGCTTTGAAGAGTCTGTGGAAGAGAAGCACTTCATCCAAACGGTTGAGAAACTCGGGTCTGAAAGCGCCACGTACCAGCGTCATCACTTGCTCGCGCACAGCGCTTGAATCTTCACCCTCTGCTTGGTTAGCAAGAACGTCGGCCCCAAGATTGGATGTGAGAATGATCAAAGTATTTTTGAAATCAACGGTTCGGCCCTGCCCGTCCGTCAACCTGCCGTCATCGAGAACTTGCAGCAAAACATTGAAAACATCGGGGTGTGCTTTTTCAACCTCATCAAAAAGAACGACTTGATAGGGTCGACGCCGCACGGCTTCCGTCAGGGCTCCGCCCTCTTCGTAACCGACATAACCCGGCGGCGCGCCGATCAAGCGCGATACCGCATGCTTTTCCATGTACTCGGACATATCGATCCGCACCATGGATGACTCGTCGTCGAACAAGAAGGCCGCTAAAGCCTTCGTTAATTCCGTCTTCCCCACACCTGTAGGACCAAGAAACAGAAAAGAACCCATCGGGCGATTGGGGTCTTGCAAGCCGGCGCGCGACCGGCGCACCGAATTCGCGACAGCCTCTATCGCTTCCTTTTGGCCGACCACGCGGCGTCCAAGTTCTTCTTCCATGTGAAGCAGCTTCTCGCGTTCACCCTCAAGCATTTTGGTGACGGGAATTCCGGTCCAACGCGACACCACCGCAGCAATATGCTCGGGAGTTACTTCCTCCGCGACCATTCCCTCAGCCCCATCACCGCTTTCTGCAGTTTTAACGCGGCGCTCTAATTCGGGAATAACTTGATGCTGGAGTTGCCCCGCACGCTCGTACTCGCTGCGGCGCAAGCATTGCTCTAACTCCGAACGCGCGTGATCAAGCTCTTCTTTGATCTTGGTAGAGTCGGCGAGTTTCGCCTTCTCAGCCTGCCAACGGCCCGTAAGGTCCGCCGCCTCTCCCTCAAGCTGCCTCAATTCAACTTGTAGCTTTTCTAGGCGGTCTTTAGAGGCGTCATCTTTCTCTTTCTTCAACGCCTCACGTTCAATTTTGAGCTGAACGATGCGGCGATCCAACTCGTCAAGTTCCTCTGGCTTGGAGTCCACCTGCATTCTTAAGCGGCTGGACGACTCATCCATCAGATCAATAGCCTTATCCGGCAAAAATCGGTCCGTGATATATCGATTGGAAAGCGTCGCAGCCGACACCAGCGCGCTGTCCGATATACGGACGCCGTGATGCAACTCGTACTTTTCCTTAATACCTCGCAGTATGGAGATTGTATCTTCGAGTGTAGGCTCGTTTACAAAAACCGGCTGAAACCGGCGCGCAAGTGCAGCGTCTTTCTCCACATATTTTCGGTATTCATTGAGCGTGGTCGCTCCAACGCAGTGCAATTCACCGCGCGCAAGCGCGGGCTTCAGCAGATTGGATGCATCCATGGAGCCTTCAGCCGCGCCCGCACCGACCAGCGTGTGCATCTCGTCGATAAATAAAATGATCTGTCCGGCGGCGGCTGTAACGTCGTTGAGCACCGCTTTTAACCGTTCCTCGAACTCTCCGCGAAATTTGGCACCGGCGATCAACGCGCCAAGGTCCAGTGTAAGCAACTGTTTATCGCGCAGGCTTTCCGGCACATCGCCATTCACAATGCGCAGGGCTAGACCTTCAACGATGGCCGTCTTGCCAACACCGGGCTCACCTATAAGCACAGGATTGTTTTTTGTTCGGCGAGATAAAACTTGAATAGTACGGCGAATTTCTTCGTCACGGCCGATGACAGGATCCAACTTGCCGTCACGCGCCGCAGTTGTCAGATCACGGGTATATTTCTTGAGCGCCTCATATTGGTCTTCAGCGTTGGCGCTATTAGCTGTACGGCCTTTTCGAAGTTCCCTGATCGCCGCACCCAGCGAAATGGGGGTAACGCCCGCGTCTTTTAAAATCTGTCCTGTGGCACCCACTTTCGTAGTGGCCAACGCCAGCAATAAGTATTCCGCCGTTACGAACGAATCACCCGCCTTCTCCGCCGCCTGCACGGCTTGATCCAGAATCCGCGACAGATCCTGCGAGAAATACATCTGGGCGCCAGAACCTTCAACCTTGGGAAGTTTAGCAAGTTCAGCTTCCGTGGCCTGCAATGCGCGAGCGACATCGCCATTGGCCGCGCCAATCAACTGAGCGGCAAGGCCCTCTTTATCGTCGAGCAATGCCTTCAGAAGATGTTCCGAATTTATCTTCTGATGATTGTCCCGCAGAGCGATCGTTTGAGCCGCCTGCAAAAAGCCCTTAGCGCGGTCTGTGAACTTCTCAAGATCCATTTTCGGCCCTCGTTGTTGGACGAGCTATCCCCGCACACTACAGCAGCGCGGATACCCCTTTGTGCGGGGATGCCTAAGATATTGGAAGGGCCCTCCCATTCCGCAAGGGCATCTTGGCGCAAATCGCGACTTATTATGCCACAGGCTGGCGAATACCGCCCAAGAAGCAATAAAACACAACAACCGGAAAATGAGAGCTGGTGAGACTTGATCTAGTCGTTGGCGTTCGCACTCGCGGCAGGCTTATCACTGCGGGTCCGGCGACGACGGACCGGCGTCCGAGCCCGTGCGGGCTTGCTGCTGGCCTCTTCACCACCTTCAGAAGCTTTGTTTTCGTCGGGTGCTGCAGAAGGAGTCGAGCCAAATATTCCGGGCGGCAAACCAATATCCGCGTTTGACGGCGAGGAAGATTGGCTCTCCACCGGAGTATCAGAAGTACGCGCTTGCGTATTCTGCGTTTGTGATGACTCGCTAGAGCCCTCGCCCGTGTTTGAAGTGTCTATGGACGAACCTGACCGGGCATGTTGTTCAGAGCGCGTATCCTGACCATTACCCTGGCCGTTATTCTGCCCCTGATTGTGATTCTGACCATTGCGGTCGTCATTCTGATAACGCCGGTTACCTTGACCCTGTTGTTGTTCAAGCCGGGCGTTAACAACACGATAGTAATGATCGGCGTGTTGAAAATAATTTTCGGCCAGGACTCGGTCACCCGCAGATGTCGCATCACGCGCCATTAACAAATACTTATCCATAAGTTGCTGGGCATTTCCCCGCATGCGGTTGTTGTTGCCGCCGCCACCATCGTAGTTTGGATTTCGGCCCCCTTGAGGACGCGGCTTACCACCAATGCGGCCGCGCTGGCGGCCCTTCATGTTGTTCTGCTTGTTCATTCAAAAATTGAACCTTCTGAACGCAATCCCCTCTGAGAAACAATCGTTCCCTGCGAGCGACGCAGCTTAACAACTGCGACAGCACTGCTTGTGTTGGGGTTTGCTCATAAAGCGGTAACCAGACCGCTTCTAAATAGCGAAAGCCACGGCGTCTTGGTCAATGACCATGCCCTTATCAATGGACAACGCAGTAGGGGCCCTCGCCCTAACGACCCGATGGTATTCAGCTTGGCCGACTTTTCCAACATCTTTTTTACTTATTATGCCGAGTTTTACGACTAAGTCAGGTAGGCTGGGCCACAAGGCAGCGCACTATCTGGGCAATATCGTTTTTTTGGGCTTCAATCTCGAAGCCTGCCGGACCTAGAAGCTCTGTCACCGCTGTGGCCTGCCCCGATCCGATCTCAATAATAATTCGCCCACCAGGCGCTATAATACGGCGTGCCGAGGGCAGCATCGCGCGATACGCCGCCAGGCCATCGACACCACCAAATAAAGCCATGGGCGGATCAAATTCCGCAACTTCAGCTGACAAATGAGAACGCTCCCCTTCCGCTATATAGGGTGGATTGCTCACCACGACATCAAAAACATCCGTCACACCCTCCGCCCAACTCCCCGACCTAAATTCTGCCCGTTGCGCAATCCCGAGACGCGCAGCATTCGCCGTCGCAGCAGCCACCGCGCCTTCGCTGATGTCCACACCAAGACCTATCGCGTCAGGCCACTCACTCAAGATCGCAAGCAAAATACATCCGGTTCCGGTTCCAAGATCCAAAACACGGACCGGCGATCTATTGAAATACGGCTTCAATTCCAGGGCCGCCGATACCAATGTCTCGGTATCTGGACGCGGATCCAGAGTCTCTGGAGCCAGCACGAACTCAAGCCCCCAAAACTCCCGCGTCCCGATAATGCGTGAAACGGGCTCATGAGCGAGACGTCTTTTCACCAATTTTTCTGCATCTCTTCTTGTCGCTGCATCGAAAACTTCATCGGATTTGGTAAACACGTGATTAGGCTCAAAGCCTAAGACGTGGGCCACGAGAATGCGGGCGTCGAGACGCGGGCTATCAAGCCCCGCAGATTCAAATCGGGCGGCGATTTCCCGAACAAGCCCGCCGATGGTCGGCCCGGTGGGCGCAAGACCTTCAGGCGATTTCGACATCTAATTCATTGCAGCCATTTTTGCCGCTTGATCTTCGGCTGTAAGCGCATCGATCAACTCGTCCACGCCCACACCGTTCATGATCTCATCAAGCGAGTAGAGGGTTAAATTTATGCGGTGATCCGTCACTCGGGACTGTGGGAAGTTGTAGGTACGTATACGCTCGGATCTGTCCCCTGAGCCTACTTGGCTTCGCCGGTCGGCCGCACGCTTAGAATCCAGCTCTTGCCGCTGGACATCATAAAGCTTGGTCATAAGCATCTTCATGGCCTTGGCCCGGTTCTTGTGTTGGGATTTTTCATCCTGACACTGCACAACAATACCGCTCGGGGCATGCGTAATACGCACTGCGCTATCGGTCTTGTTAACGTGCTGACCACCGGCACCCTGCGCCCGGTAAGTATCAACGCGCAAATCCTCGGTATTGATTTGGACGTCCACCTCTTCGGCCTCTGGCATCACCGCCACCGTTGCCGCCGAAGTGTGGATACGGCCGCTGGCCTCGGTGTCGGGTACGCGCTGAACACGATGAACCCCCGACTCAAATTTGAGCCGTGCGAACACATTGCGGCCGGTGATATTGGCAACGGCTTCTTTGTATCCTCCAAGGCCGGTCTCATTGACGTCCATGATTTCAAATTTCCAGCCCTTCCGGCTGGCATAGCGTTCGTACATCCGAAAGAGACTGGCCGCGAACAACGCGGCCTCCTCGCCGCCGGTTCCGGCCCGAACTTCAAGAATTGCGTTCTTCGCGTCCGCTTCATCCTTGGGGATAAGCGCAATGCGAACTTTTTCTTCTTGCTCTTCGGCCAGACCTTCGAGCTCGCGCACCTCTTCTTCTGCAAGTGCCCGCATCTCAGGGTCACCCCCCTCCAGCAAAGCTTGCGCACCCGTCAGTTCCTCGCGAATGCGCCGCAGAGCCTGTATTTCCTGGACGATAGGTTCGAGTTCAGAAAACTCCCGACCCAATTGAGCGAATTTACTGCCGCTGCTGGCATCATTCATAAGAGCCTGCAACTCGTCGTACCGCCCAAGGAGCTTGCTTAAGTTTTCGTCGAAATTCATTTTAAAAAACTGAGGTGCTGAATAAGCTCGGCCTGCTTAACCAATTGTTGCTCGCCGGTTTCCAGATTGCGGACCATAACGCTCTCATCTTTTACCTCGTCGCTGCCGACAACAATGGCCACAACCGCGTTGATTTTATCGGCACGTTTCATCCGTTTTCCGACATTGCCGCCATATCCCACATCCACAGCGAATCCTGCATGACGTAATGTACTCGCTAAGGATTGAACAAAGGGCTCTTGTTCATCACCCATGGGAATTGCGGCGATCAAACGCCGCGCATTGCTGTCGTCAGGCAATAACATCGCCAGTCGCTCGATCCCGGCAGCCCAACCGATCCCCGGTGTCGAAGGTCCGCCCATTTGTTCGATCAAGGTGTCATAGCGGCCACCCGCAAGGACGGTACCCTGTGCGCCCAGCGCGTCGGTCGTAAATTCGAAAGCCGTATGACCGTAGTAGTCCAAGCCGCGCACCAGAGATGGATTAAGCACGAAGGAGATACCGAGGCGAGTCAGACCGTCACGCACTGCGGCAAAGAAAGCTTGCGACTCATCGTTTAGATAGTCGGCTAGGTTCGGCGCATCAATCAGTACCTTGCGATCATTCGTGTCTTTAGAGTCTAAAATTCGCAGAGGGTTTCTCAACAAGCGCTCTTGGCTCTCCACCGACAAACTGTCTTTTCGAGCCAACAAGTATTCCACCAAAGCATCCCGATACACCGCCCGGCTATCCGCATCTCCTAAAGAATTGATTTCGAGGGTCACGCTGCCCTGCAAATTCAATTCCGTTAAAATGTGACTGGCCAACGCGATGACTTCAATGTCGGCTTGCGGCCCTGCGACGCCGATCAGTTCCACGCCAATCTGATGAAATTGCCGTTGCCGGCCCTTTTGCGGTCGCTCGTGGCGGAACATCGGTCCACGGTAAAACATTTTGAGAGGCGTCTGTTGCGCAAGACCACCTGATATAAATGCGCGCGCAATGCCTGCCGTCCCTTCAGGGCGCAGGGTGATGCTTTCCCCGCCCTTTGTCTCGAACGTGTACATTTCCTTGGTGACAATATCCGACGTCTCACCAAGCGTGCGTGCAAATACATCTGTAAATTCAAATATCGGTGTCGCTACCTCGCGAAAGCCGTACCGCCCGGCAATCTCCAGGGCCAAGGATTCGATGCGGCGATGCCGGGCCACCTCGTCAAACAGTAGATCATGAGTGCCCCGAACGGGCTGAAGTTTAGACACGAAGATGTTCCATGTTCAGGAAGACGCGCCAGCGCCGAAAGAGACCCGCTACTCAGCGGCGTGAGTTTCGGTCGACGTCATCGCGGCTGCTTTTGCGGCCTCGATTTCCTCGGCCTTCTGCTCCACCATCTTTACGATGTGATCCAGCTTGTCCGCATCGCGAATATTGTGATCCGCCACGCCGTTCAAATAAACTTTGTGGCTGCCGCTACCGCCCCCGGTAATGCCGACGTCGGTTTCTCGGGCCTCGCCCGGGCCATTCACCACACAGCCGATAATCGACAGTGAGACCGGCGTTGAAATATGAGCCAGCCGTTCTTCGAGAATCTGAACGGTTTCGATAACATTGAAGCCTTGCCGCGCGCAGCTTGGGCACGAGACAACCCGGACGCCGCGATGGCGCAAGTCGAGCGACTTCAGAATATCAAAGCCCACCTTCACTTCCTCGACCGGTTCGGCCGAAAGCGACACACGGATAGTATCGCCGATGCCCGCCCATAACAGCGAGCCGATCCCAATGGACGATTTGACCGTTCCGCCGCGCAGCCCACCTGCTTCGGTAACACCGAGATGTAGCGGATAGTCACATGCGTCAGACAGTTGCTGATAGGCCGCAACCGCCAGAAAAACGTCCGAGGCTTTTACGCTGATCTTGAATTCACGAAAGTCGTTATCTTCAAGAATTTTTGCATGCTCCAAGGCGCTTTCAACCATGGCGTCTGGACACGGCTCGCCATATCTCTCCAGCAGATGTCGCTCAAGGCTTCCGGCGTTCACGCCGATACGCATGGAGCAATTGTGATCTTTTGCGGCTTGCACCACATCCTTCACCCGCTGCGCCGAGCCGATGTTTCCCGGATTGATACGCAGACACGCAGCCCCCGCCTCTGCAGCTTCGATGGCGCGCTTATAATGAAAATGAATGTCCGCAACGATGGGCACCGAAACCTGCGCAACAATGTCCTTCAGTGCGGCGGTAGATTCCTCATCGGGGCAGGAAACACGCACGATATCCACGCCTGCCTTTTCCGCAATCCTGATCTGCGCGACCGTGCTTGCAACATCGGTGGTCAGCGTATTTGTCATAGTCTGTACAGAGATCGGCGCATCCCCACCGACCGGCACAGTGCCGACATGGATTTGGCGCGATTTACGGCGCAAAATATCTCGATAAGGACGTAGGCTCATGATGCTCTCGTTTCCAGGGTTTTAGCGCCCGAGGCGCAAACCGCCGCAATTGGGCGGCTTATACCTTAAATTATCTTTCAGGCCAAAGGGTGAACCAGTTCCGTGCCGAATTTCCGGCTCAAGTCCCTTAGACTCAACCTCCGCCCTGTAGGCCCTTAGGATCCAGTCGCACACCGCGTGCCACTGTGCCTTCATTTCCGATGGGCGGCATGACCTTGCCATTGACCAGAACCTCCAGCCCGCCGGCATTGCCTGTCATCAGAGTAAGACCGCCGCGTTCAGGCACCCGGAAGGTTTCACCTTTCCTTAGCAAACGCGTCAGCAGCAACTCTTCACCATCGCGCAGTTGAATCCAGCTGTCAGCCTTCGCCCGCAATTCGACAACGTCGGCTGCCGCCGGGCCGTCTGCGCTCGCGGTCTGCTCCGATTCAGCCCCAGAATTAGCGCCAGGCGGCTGAGCTGGCGCCGCTTCATCTGTCTCACTCGCATCATCCGACACTGTGCGACTTTCCGCACGCGGCGAACTCGGGGCATCCTTGGCAGCGGGCTTCGCGGGTTCAGGCGCGGCAATAACCGGCTTCGGCGTTTGCACCGTAGCCGCTGCCGGTGTTTGCGTGGTTGAGGGAGTCGCATTCGGCGTTGCAGCAACCTCGACGTTACGGTCTTCAGCAGGGCGGTTTTCAGTAACCTTGGCCGCCGCAGGCGGCTTGGGAGTCTCAGCGGGACTTGCCGATGGAGCCGAAGTTCTTACCTCGGGCGGCGGTCTTAATTCTTCGGTATCTTCAACCGTCGCCTCCACCGCCGCGATTTGCGAGTCGTCGGGCTTGGCCGCATTATCTTCTGCAGACATCACCTGTGTTTGCTCATCACCTTCACCACCGCGACCCGCATCCGACTGCAAAACAGAAATGCCTGGACCCGCTAGATCAGTGCCTACGATCTCGGCCGTAGCCGACGACGTGCTGTTGCCATCAAGAAGCGCCGTCAGGCGACTGGGCACCTCTTGAATCAGTTGAACAGTACTGCGATCCGATCCGGCAATCGCGTACCAAATGCCATACACACTCATTCCAAACACAACAGCGAGCAAAAGCAACGTACCGGACGGCACACCGGAGTCAGGCGTCGGAATAGGAAACTCAAAACTTACCTTGCGTTTTACGCCTGCGCTTTCTTCTTTATAGCGCCGCACCACTTCATTGCCGTCCAGTCCGAGGAGCTCGGCATAAGAGCGTACAAAACCAATGGCATAGGCCTGGCCCGGCAAGTCTTCGTATCGGCCATCCTCAATAGCGACGAGATAGGTGTAGCGAATATGCAAAACTTCCGCGACACGCTGCAAATCTCTTCCCATACGCATGCGCGTCGCGCAAAGCAGCGTGCCTACGCCGGAGGAGGCAACCATGGAAGTCAGATCGCCGACGGGAGCGTCATCCGGACCAATGGCATTCGCCGTCTGTGGCGCAGCGGCCTGCGTGGTGATGTTTGGCTCTGCCATAGCAGCTGAATACTCTCCAAGGCTCCGGTGTCACGTCCCGGCCCATGCCTAAAGTCTTACGATACCATACATATTCAAGCGAAATTTACAGAGAATAAGCCGCAAACAAAAGAGTTGTACTGCACAAATTGACCTCTAAAGCCGCTGTTAGCCTAGCATAAGGCCCTTGTCTCGGACAAAAGCCCGCAGCCGCTCGCGGATCGACTCATCGCCGCTATCCAAAAGTTGCATCACAAACGGCTCGATTTCAGCCAGGCGGACGGCGCGCGTTGTCGCCCGCACCGGACCCACACCAGACGCCGACATGGACAAAGTTCGGTACCCGAGCGCAATAAGAGTCAACGCGTCGAGAGGCTGTCCGGCCATTTCCCCGCAGACGGACACTTCAATGCCGAAGGTCTTACATGTTTCAACAACCATACGAAGCATGCGCAGAACAGACGGCGACAATGTGTCGTAGCGGTTGGCAACACGGGTATTGCCCCGGTCGGCCGCAAAAATAAATTGCAGCAGGTCGTTGGTGCCGACGGATATAAAATCCACCCGCGTGACCAATTTATCAAGTTGCCAGAGGAGCGACGGCACCTCGAGCATTGTTCCTACCTGAACGCTTGCGGGCATCTTACCGTCACGGTCAGCATGGCGTTCCAACTCCACATCCAGCAGCAGGCGAGCCGCATCAAATTCAGCGACCGATGCAATCATAGGAAACATCACACGCAAATTATGCCCTTCAGCCGCGCGGATCAGAGCGCGCAACTGCTGACGCAACAACGCCGGACGGTCCAAGGTTAGACGAATTGACCGCCATCCCAGCGCGGGGTTGTCCTCAGGCACATGCGCCGACGACGCCGCGATTTTGTCTCCGCCAACATCCAATGTACGGAACGTCACGGGTTTCCCCCCCGCGTTAGCGAAAACTTGCGCGTAAAAGGATTGCTGCGTCTCAACATCCGGAAGTGTCGGCAACGAGAGAAAGGGCATTTCCGTACGATACAAGCCGATACCGTCCGCATTGGTTTCAACCAAGTTCTGCATATCAAGGAGAAAGCCCGCGTTCAGGCACAGTGAAATCTCAACGCCGTCCTTGGTGATTGCAGGCAAATTCCTGATCGCCGCATAGGCGGCAACCTGCTGGACGCGCGCTTCAACAGCACCTGAATAAAGATCGAGAAGTTCATCTGCGGGCCGCAGAATTACCTGTCCGGCATTCGCGTCCAAAACGATCTGATCGAAGGCATCGATCCGGCTAAGAGCGCCTTTCACCTGCGCAACGACGGGAATGTCCAAAGCCTTGGCCACTACCACCGCATGCATGGTCGGTGAGCCTTCCTCCATGATCAGGCCCTTCAGCTTCGCCGAGTCGTACTCGAGAAGTTCCGTCGGACCAAGAGAGCGGCAGACAAGAATGGCGTTCTCAGGCAGTTCAACTTTTAGACCGCCACCGGTCAAAATGCTCAAAAGACGATTCGCGAGATCATCCAGATCGTGAAGCCGCTCGCGAAAAACTGGATCGCTTATCTGCTGCATACGAATGCGTGTATCATCGTGCACTTTTTGAACTGCAGCTTCTGCGGTCAAGCCCGAAGCGATCACTTCGGAAATCCGGTTGATCCACCCACGGTCGTCCGCGAACATGCGGTACACTTCCAAGATATCGCCAAAGCCAGCGACCTCACCCCGTGCACCGCCAATGAGGATGTCGACCTCATCGCGCAAAGTGTTCAAAGCGGCATGAAGCCGGACCTGCTCCGCTTCAGGATCATCACTGACCAGCCGACCAATGCGGATATGCGGCTTGTGCATCACCGCAACGCCAATACCTACGCCTGAATTCAGACTGACGCCGGTAAGGCGCACATGCAAAAGCGCATTGCCTTCAGATTGAAACAGCTCTTCGCGTTTCACGACTTGAGCTGCGGCCATCAACTCGGCGATCACCATGGCGACGGTTTCGAGTGTCTCAAGCTCCCAGTCGTTGAACGGCCTTTCTTCGCGCGTCTGCACCACCAGCACACCAACGACGCGGCCAGCCTGAATCATCGGCACGGCCATAAGCGAGCGAAAGAAGTCCTCGCCGGTCTCCGCTCGGTACACGAACAGAGGGTGTGACCAGGCATCGGCCAGCGCCAGCGCCCGCGCATGGGCCGCCACCTCACCCACCAAACCTTCTCCGACACGCAATCGCGTTAAGTGTACCGCGCGTTGCGACAGACCATGGGTCGCAAAGAGCTCGAGAACTTCACCCGCGCGCATGACATAGCAAGAGCACACATCGGCTTTAAGGTCTTCGGCAATGAGAGTGACGACTTTGTCGAGACGGCCTTGAACCTCACCCGCACCGGCCATGACGTCGCGCAGCCGCGACAGCATGCGCCGCAAGTCGCCGCCGCTGAACGCCGTCATGTGTTTGCCCTCACGAAGCCGCGCGAGCCGTCAATGCGGCAGCCGCCTGTTGGAGTAGTTCGTTTATGATGTGTGAAACCGGTTCTTCACTTTTCACCATACCCACACTCTGACCTGCCATGAGTGAGCCGAGCTCGACGTCACCATCGATAACAGCACGGCGCAAAGCCCCGGCCCAAAAATGTTCGATCTCAAGCTGCGCGGCCAGTTGATCCAATTCACCGTTGGCAAATTTTATTGCGACACGGCGCTGGGTCTCCATGAATTCTTCCGTGCCCTTATTGATAAGCGCGCGGACTGGAATAACAGGAAATTTTTTATCTAACTGAACGGTCGGCATGGCGTCGCGCGCCGACGCACGGATAAAGGCCTGTTTGAACTTGGGATGCGCAATACATTCGCTGGCGCAAACAAACCGCGTACCCATTTGAACGCCGGCCGCCCCCATCTCCAGGAACGAGACAATCGCTTCACCGCGGCCTATGCCGCCGGCGACGAAAACCGGCACATCTCGGATTTCCGGAAGAATCTCCTGCGCGAGAACCGACGTTGACACTGGCCCGATATGCCCACCGGCTTCCGACCCTTCGATAACAATCGCGTCTGCGCCGTTTTTGACAAGACGTTTTGCGAGCACCACGGCAGGCGCAAAGCACACCACCTTCGAGAATTCTTTTGCCTTCTTGATGGCTTCACCCGGCGGCACGCCGCCTGCAAACACAACATGCGTCGTATTGTTTGCTCGGCAGATTTCCACAAGCTCCAATAGTTGCGGATGCATCGTAATCAGATTGACACCGAACGGACGCTTCGTGAGGGCTTGAGTCGCTTTGATCTCCGCGTCCAAAAGCGCGGGCGTCATCGCACCGCAGGCGATAACCCCGAAGCCACCCGCATTAGAAATCGCCGACACCAGATTGCGTTCCGAAATCCATGTCATCGCACCGCCGAGAATAGCGACGGGACAACCGAAGAACTCGGTGCCGCGCGCCCATAGCGCGGCAAGAGCTGCTGGCACTTCAGGCACAGTTGTCGGCAAAGCGGCCTCTAAAACCTGTTTATTGGGGACCGCGTCTGACATATGCGCTTCCTCTCTGAGAGCACCTTTAAGCCGCGTCCAGCCCGTAAGCCGTATGCAGCGCACGCAAGGCAAGTTCCGTGTAGTCCTCACTGATGAGAACGCTCACCTTGATCTCCGATGTCGAAATGATGTGGATATTGATTTTCTTGTCAGCCAGCGCCGTGAACATGGTTTGCGCGACACCCGCGTGACTGCGCATGCCAACACCAACGACCGACACTTTTACGACACTCTTATCGGAGTTGATCGAGCGATAAGGAATTTGCATGTTGTCTTTTACGACCTTCAGCGCACGATCCAACTCTGCGCGGCTGGTGGTAAAAGTGATATCGGTAGTCCCATCCTCGGACGCGTTTTGAACGATCATATCCACATTAATATTCGCGTCCGCCAGCGGCCCAAAAATTCCAGCTGCGATGCCGGGCTGGTCTTCAACACCCAAAATCGTGACTTTCGCCTCGTCACGGCTATAGGCAATTCCGCTTACAAGTTCTTTTTCCACGATTTCATCCTCGTCACATACCAGTGTACCCGGAGCGTCGGAAAAACTCGAGAGCACCTGAACGCGCACACGGTGCTTCATGGCCATTTCCACGGAGCGGGTCTGCAGTACTTTTGCACCAAGAGATGCCATTTCCAGCATCTCTTCATAAGTAATTTTATTTAGCTTCTTGGCGACCGATACGATGCGCGGGTCCGTGGTATAGATACCTTCCACATCGGTGTAGATATCGCAGCGGTCGGCGTTGATCGCCGCAGCGAGCGCAACTGCAGTAGTGTCCGATCCGCCACGCCCCAAAGTCGTCACGCGGTTGTCTGGACCAATTCCCTGAAAGCCGGCAACCACCGCAACCTGACCCTGCTCCATCCGGCGCACGAGTTCCTCGCCCTTGATCTCCATGATGCGCGCTTTGCCATGAGCATTGTCGGTGATCATTGGGATTTGCCACCCGCTCCAAGACCGGGCCTGCACCCCCATCTCCTGCAGAGCCAAAGCCAACAGCCCGGACGTGACTTGCTCGCCTGTAGAGACAATCATGTCGTACTCGCGTGCGTCGTGCATCGGCGCAACTTGCGAGCAATAGTCGACAAGCTGATTTGTCACCCCGGACATGGCCGACACGACCACGGCCACCTCATTGCCTTGATCGACCTCGGCTTTAACCCGGAGCGCAACCTTTTTAATACGGTCGATGTCACCGACCGACGTTCCGCCGAATTTTTGCACAATTCGCGCCATATGAGCGCCCCTGTACCCTTTGAACCAAATTTACGGTCGCAGTCGCAGCGTAACCGCACCCTTCGTCCGAACCAACATACACAATTAGCCGAGACCCTCATGGGCCTTGGCCATCCGTCATATAGCCACGTCTGGAGATCCGAACTCTGCGGGCGCGTATAGATAACCAAAGGCCCCGCCCCGAACAAGGCCTAGCCCCCTGGTTGCGTCATGTAATTTGGCGCACTCATTGCCTGCATTTGCGGCGGCGGCCTCATCACTTATAGTCGGGCAAATCTGACAAATAGAGGACGAGCGATGGCCAGTGCTTCAACAGCCTCTCCCGAGGAAGTCGCCAAATTTGAGAGCGTTGCTGACACTTGGTGGGATCCTACCGGCCCCTTTCGGCCCTTGCATAAGTTTAATCCGGCCAGAATTCGGTATATGCGGGACCGCCTCTCTTCCCACTTTGGCCGCGATCCGATAACCCCGGCACCGTTTGCGGGGCTGACCCTCCTTGATATCGGGTGCGGCGGCGGCCTTATAGCGGAGCCCATGGCGCGGCTTGGCTTCGAAGTTACAGGGATCGACGCGGCCGAGAAAAATGTAACCGTCGCCGGCATCCATGCCGCCCGCTCCAATCTCAACATCACATATGAAGCCGCAACACCTGAAGACTTGCTGAGCAAGAAGCAGCGCTACGACGTCATTCTCACGCTGGAAGTCGTAGAACACGTTACCGATCTCAACACCTTTCTTGAGTCGGCCAGCGGTTTACTGGCACCTAATGGCGCGCTCATCGCTGCAACGCTGAACCGCACATTAAAATCCTTAGCTTTGGCAAAGATTGGCGCCGAGTACATATTGCGCTGGTTGCCGCCCGGCACCCATGACTGGCGTAAATTCGTGAAGCCCAGCGAATTATCGAAAGGACTTCGTCGAGGAGGCCTAACGATAACGGACATATCTGGCCTCTCCTACGGCCTTACAACCGATACATGGGCGACCAGCCGGGATTTAGACGTAAACTATATTGTGTTCGCGACACGGGGGACTTGATCCGCACACCGCAGAGCTAAAGCCGACGGAAAATTAGGAATCCGTCCGCCGCGCACGGGGAATTGCATAAACTTCAATCCCCTCATCCAGCAATTCCTGCGCTTCGCTCGGCGTTGCATCGCCGTAGATACCGCGTTGCTCCGTTTCACCGTAGTGAATGCGCCGTGCCTCTTCGGGAAATTTCTCGCCGACATGTTCAAAGTTCTTTTCGATGGCCTGGCGTAACTCAGTAAAGGCTTCCGCCGCCTTTTCCATCGCTGAGGCAAGATCAGTGTTTTTCGGACTCGGCGCAGAAAGCTCGCCTTTCGGCGATGACTTCGCAATGCGCGGGGCCATTGGTGCCTTTTGCACTTTCTTACTTCCACAAACCGGACACGGCACTTGGCCAGCCTTTATGAGCTTGTCCGCAGCACCACTGTCGCGAAACCAGGACTCAAAGTTATGGTCTTTCAGGCAACTGAGATCGTAAAGAATCATATGCGCGCAACCTCTCTTATCCGGCTCATCTAGGGCTTTAGCACAAAAGGTTCAAGGAAATGTGGCGCTGAAACCAGCGAGGCGCCTGAGCTTTGTCTCTAAAACCGGGCGTTGAGGGTCAGCGACGGAATGCGCGCACGGGCCCGTGCAACCTCATCCGGATCAATGACGGCGGTAATAAAGCCCGGCTCCTCGCCCGCGTCGGCCAACACTTCGCCCCACGGATTGACGATCAAAGCATGTCCATAGGTCTTGCGCTTGCCGTGCGCACCCGTCTGCGCGGGAGCAAAAACAAAGCAGCCTGTCTCGATGGCGCGCGCGCGCATCAACACATGCCAGTGGGCTGCCCCGGTGATCTTGGTGAACGCGGCCGGCACAGTCAAAAATTGGGCGCCATTTTGTGCGAGATGACGATAAAGGTGCGGAAAACGCAGATCATAACAAATGGTAAGGCCCAACCGGCCCCAAGGCAGATCTACCCATGCAGGCAACGCGCCTGCTTCAAATGTCGCGCTCTCCGCATAGCGTTCACCCTCGCCTAGATCCACGTCGAACATGTGAATTTTGTCGTAGGTTGCCATCACCTTTCCGTCTGGGCCAAATACGTAAGTCCGATTAGCAACTTTTCCGCCGGGCAACAGCACACTCAAGCTACCGCCATGAAGCCAAATGCCCAGGTCTTTAGCCAAAGCGCTCATGTGCAAAAGACCTTTGTGCACATCTTCCGGCATGGCTTTGGCGACAATATTGTCTCGGCCCCACTCCATCATGACGACGTTTTCAGGCATCAGCACAATATCCGCACCCGCCGCGGCAGCTTTGCGCGTCAAATCGGTCACCACATCAAGGTTCGCGGCCAGATCATTGGACGCATTTACTTGCAGGCACGCCGCCTTGAAAGAAGCTGATATTTTTTGCTCGGTCATATTCTAGCCATCCGTAGCCGCGAGAAGCGAGGCAAGCTCGCCCTTGGCATCCAATTCATAAAGCTCGTCACACCCGCCGACATGACGTTCGCCTATAAATATTTGCGGCACCGTCCGTGAGCCGCCCGCACGGGCGACCATCTCATCCCGCAGCGCTTCATTGCCAGACACGTTGAATTCCGTGAACGCAGCATGTTTCTTATTCAGAAGATGCTTCGCCCGGTGGCAATAGCCGCAAAACGGAGAGGTATAGATTTCGATTTTGGTCATAACGCACTAGGCTTATTAAAAGCGGTCGGTCCGGCAAATCGCCCCCGACCGCGTTAACCCTTTATAGACGAGGATGGATGCCTGTGGCCATTACCCGGATTATCTTGCTGACGGGAGAAGCCGAGGCACCGGCCTTGTCGAGCGAATTACTTCGCTACAATCCATCGCTAGACATCATCATTGCCCATGATCATATAGAACTCACGCGGGCTGCGGACAAATGCGACTCCGGCACACGGTTACTGTCGTTTTGCACCGCCGTGATTGTTCCAAGCGCAATACTCGACGGTCTGCCCGGCCCGGCTTACAATTTTCACCCTGGGCCGCCGGAGCGCCCGGGCCGCTATCCCAGCGTTTTCGCCCTTTACGACAAGGCCGAACAGTTCGGCCTCACCGTCCATGAAATGGCGCCTTTGGTGGATTCAGGGCCGATCATCGACGCGGAATGGTTCGATATTCCCGAGGGGTGCGATCTGATTGAGCTTGAAAGCCGTACGTTAATCCGCCTTGTCGCCGTATTTCGGAGACTTGCGCCATATTTGGCGGTCTTCTCACAGCCCCTTCCCCATCAAGACATCCTCTGGCAAGGCCGTAAGACCGCAAAAGCCGACTGCGATGAACTATGCCGCATCACCCCTGACATGAGTTCTGAAGAAATTACCCGGCGGCAGATCGCTTGCGGCATGCATCTATCAAACACCTAAGAGCCAAACGCTCCGGGATGCGGCACTCGAGCTAATACGAGAACATCTACTCCCGCCGCACCTGCGCTCAAGAGCGCCTGGGCACAGGCATTCGCCGTCGCGCCCGTGGTCAGCACGTCATCAATGAGCAAGACATGACGATCTTTCACGGCGGACGAGCGGCGCACCAAGAATGCGCTCGCCACATTCCGACGCCGAGCCTTACGGTCCAATCCGCCTTGGTTGCGGGTCGCTTTTGTCCGCACCAGCGCATCGGCGCAGGCCGGTTTGCCCGTCAATTTACTGAGCGCATTGGCCAGCAATGCCGATTGATTGTAGGTCCGCATAAATAGCCGCCAGCGGTGGAGCGGCACCGGAACGATGACATCGCACCGATCAAGCAGCACATCTCCCGAACGGGCCATCCATCGCGATAAATGAACCGCCGCATCGGTGCGGTCACCATGTTTGAGTTTCAGCACCAGCGCCCGACTCTCACTTTCATACACAAACGCCGCCCGCGCCTGACCGAAGACTTGCGGCTCGTGAGCGCAAGCCCCGCAAACCATCTCGTCACCAGCGACACCCTCCAGAGGTACCCCGCAGGCGTGGCACATAGGCGCAGTGATGAAATAAAAGGCCGAAAAACAGCTGGAGCACAGATTGCCGGGCGCGCCGACAATCGCGTTGCAAGCAAGACATTGAGGCGGCAGCACCGCGTCAAGCAATAGTCGCGGAACAGCACGGGCAGAGGTGAGGAAGGCTTCCAGCACCAGGGCGGTCTCCGTTGACTTCAAGGACTTGCTTGAAAATGCCATAAGGTGGGCATGACCGACAGCATGCAAGTGTTTGACCGAGGTTTGGTGCGGGACCGACGTGATCGCGCCGCCCAAACTCTGTCTAAAGCCGACTTCCTTTTGCGCGAATCCGCCGATCGGCTGGCGGATCGTCTGCTCGATGTCGTCCGCACCTTTCCCCTGGCTCTGGACCTTGGTTGTCACACGGGCCAAATGGCATCGCCCATTCAATCTTCTGAGAAAGTCGGGACGTTGCTTCAGGCGGATATCTCGCCTGCCATGACAGGCGCAGCCCGAACTGCGCACGCACTGCCATCGTTCTGTGCCGACGAAGAATTTCTGCCGATAAAAGACGAGAGCCTCGATTTAATCCTGAGCAATCTCTCTCTGCACTGGGTCAACGATCTGCCCGGTGCCCTTGCACAGATTCGCCGCAGCCTGAAACCCGATGGACTTTTTTTGGCCGCAACATTCGGTGGAGAAACTCTAAAAGAACTACGTGCATCTTTGATGGAAGCAGAAGCGGACACTGCGGGCGGTGTCGCACCCCGTGTTTCCCCCTTTGTTGATGTCCGCGAGGCCGGCAACCTGCTCAGCCGCGCGGGATTTGCTCTGCCAGTGGTGGACGCTGAAAACATCGAAGTAACTTATGAAAACATTTTCAAGCTCATGGCTGATCTGCGCGCTATGGCCGAAACCAACGCCGTGCTGGAACGCAGCAAGACTCCGGTCAGGCGTGCGACTTTCATGCGCGCGGCCGAGATTTATCGCGAAAAGTTTTCCGACCATCGCGGCCGCATTGTCGCCAGTTTCCAGATTGTCACACTGACCGCCTGGGCACCACACGCCTCACAACAACAGCCCCTGCGGCCGGGAAGCGCGAAAGCTAAACTCGCCGACGCCCTTAGCACCGACGAAATTCAGTTGAATGACAAAACTCCATTTTCCAAAGAGACCAAAACCTCATGAAATTTACCGCACCGCTGATCGAAGGCGTTCTCGTCAAACGCTACAAACGGTTCCTGACCGACGTGAAGCTGGCGAGCGGTGAGATTGTTGTTGCTCATTGCGCCAATCCCGGCTCGATGCTGTCCGTGAATGAACCCGGCGCACGGGTGTGGCTTTCGCCCGCCCAGAACCCTGAGCGCAAACTCAAGTTCACCTGGGAGATCATCGAGATGAACGGCCATCTCGTCGGCATCAATACCGCCCACCCCAACTTGATCGTGAGCGACGCCATAAGTGACGGAAAAATCAAGGAATTGAAGGGGTATGAGACCCTCAAACGCGAGCAGAAGTACGGCAAAAACTCGCGCATCGACATTCTGCTCACCAGTGAGGGCAAGCCGCCCTGCTATGTCGAGGTCAAAAACGTGACCATGAAACGCGGCACCGGCCCCAAGGACCCCGCCGAATTTCCCGACTCGGTCACCGCTCGGGGTGCCAAACATCTGGTGGAAATGAGCGATATGGTGGCAAAAGGCGCCCGCGCCGTGATGGTCTATCTGGTCCAACGGGCCGACTGCTCTACCTTCACAATTGCCGCTGATATCGACCCTACCTACGCAAAAGGACTTAAAAATGCCCTTAAAGCTGGGGTTGAGGCCGTCTGCTATGGTTGTGAGGTCAGCCCGAATGGGGTAACCATCGCAAAGCCGTTGAGATTGGTTTTACCAAATTGACGCATATATCTCTAAAATCGGCGCGGTGGTGATTAAGCCTCGCCCCCAACCAAAGTCGTAAATGAACCAAGCGATGCGCGAAGCTGCTCTTAAACGCCCCGACGGCGTTGAAATCCACGGCCCCGAGGCCTTTGCCGCCATGCGTGTGTCCGGGCGTTTCACGGCCGAGATTCTCGACTACATTACGCCGTATGTAAAACCGGGCGTCACCACCGGCGAGCTCGACCGCCTCTGCCACGAATTCCACACCGCCCACAACGCCATTCCAGGTCCGTTAAACTATCGCGGCTACCCGAAATCGGTCTGCACGTCTATTAATCACGTTGTCTGTCACGGCATTCCCGGCGACCGCGTTTTGAAAGACGGCGACATCATCAACATCGACATATCGCCCATCGTCAACGGATGGTACGGCGATTCGAGCCGTATGTTCTTCGTCGGCGACGTAAAGATCAAAGCCCGCCGCCTGGTGGAAGTCACCTACGAGGCCCTGATGCGCGGCATTGCCGCCGTGAAGCCTGGCGCGACCCTGGGCGATATCGGACACGCCATTCAGACTTACGCCGAAGGCGAGCGCTTTTCAGTTGTCCGCGACTTTTGCGGGCACGGCATCGGTCAGGTCTTTCATCAGGCGCCCAACGTCATGCACTTTGGCCGGCCCGGTGAAGGCAACGTGATCGAGCCTGGCATGATCTTCACCATCGAACCGATGATTAACGCTGGCAAGCCCGACACCAAGATTCTCGACGACGGCTGGACCGCCGTCACCCGCGACAAATCTCTGTCCGCGCAGTTCGAGCACACCATCGGCGTGACTGAAACCGGCGCAGAGATTTTCACCCTCTCACCCAAGGGCTACACCTGCCCGCCGTATAATGTAGATGCCGAGTAACGGCCCGCGCCCGTGTTAAAGCACCCCGAACAACCAACTATTCACGACGCGGCCGCCTTCGCGGCAATGCGCCGGGCCGGAAGTTTCACCGCCGAGATACTGGATTTCATCACCGATTTCGTGAAGCCCGGCATTACCACCGGCGAACTCGATCGCCTCTGTCACGACTATCATCTCGCCCACGGTGCGACACCGGGCCCTCTGGGATTTCACGGCTATCCGAAATCCGTATGCATCTCGGTCAATGAAGTCATCTGCCACGGTGTTCCCGGTGAACGAGTCCTAAAGGATGGCGATATCGTCAACATCGACGTCACCCCGATCGTCGGTGGATGGTTCGGTGATTCCAGCCGCATGTTTTACGTCGGCAACGTCGGGAAAAAAGCGCAGCGCCTTGTCGCTGCAACCCATGAAGCCATGATGCGCGGCATAGGGGCCATCAGACCTGGCGCGACTTTAGGCGACATCGGTTACGCCATTCAGAAATATGCCGAGAGTCAGGGATACTCTACCGTCCGCGATTTCGCGGGGCACGGCATCGGACGAACGATGCACACCGTACCGCAGATCTTGCACTACGGAGCTCCCGGCAAAGGACTGCGCTTGGAAGCCGGTATGTTTTTCACTGTCGAACCCATGCTGAATGCCGGACGCTCTGCGGCTGAGATTCTCGAAGACGGTTGGACAGCCGTCACGCGCGACGGGTCACTGTCCGCGCAATTTGAACATACCGTGGCGGTCACCGACACCGGGTTTGAAATCTTCACACTCTCGCCCAAGGGCTACCATCTACCGCCCTACAGCTGCGGTGCATAAAGGCCGTGAGCGGGAAAGGGTTCGATGAGTCGGCCCCGTCAGCGCCCCATTATGAGTCCGGCTTAAACCAAAGCTCACAGACCTCGGATCATCTCGGCCACCGCAAGCGGCTCCGCGAGCGTTTTCTGCACTCCGATGCCGACAACCTGCCCGACTACGAACTGCTGGAATTGATGCTATTTGCCGCGCTGCCGCGCCGCGACACCAAGCCCATTGCCAAAGATTTACTGCGCCGCTTCGGCTCGTTCGGCGAAGTGATCTCAGCCGATCCGAATAAACTCAAAGAGATAAACGGACTCGGCGATGCCGGCGTTGTCGCGCTCAAGGCAACACAAGCTGCGGCGCTACGTCTTTTGCAAACCAAAATGCGCGAAGCGCCGGTGATCTCGTCCTGGCAAGCGCTGATCGACTATTGCACGGCGCAAATGGCTTACGGCGCCACAGAACAATTTCGCGTGCTGTACCTCGACCGTAAAAACAAGCTCATCGCCGACGAAGCCCAACAAAAGGGCACCGTTGATCACACACCGGTGTACCCCCGTGAAGTGGTCAAACGCGCCCTCGACCTTAACGCAAGCGCTCTGATCATGGTTCACAACCACCCCTCGGGCGACCCGACGCCGTCTCGCGCCGACATCGACATGACCCGAAAGGTAAAAGATGCGGCAACCGCTGTAGGTCTTACGCTGCACGATCACATTATCGTCGCGCGCGGCGGACACACCAGTTTCAAGAGCCAAGGCCTGCTGTAGGGCTTCTCACACGACTTGGCGGGCTCGCTTTTCCTACAAACGCAAGAATCGGGCTGTCGAACCGACGCACGACAGAGACACTCCCCTTCTCTTTCAGTCAAAGGATATCTGTCATGACAGCATCCCAAATCCGGCAAGAGGCTGACACGCCGACAGAGCAGGATCGTCGTTGGACGGCTGTTTTATCGCGCGATCGTTCAGCCGACGGCACATTCTATTACGCCGTAAAGACAACGGGCGTTTACTGCCGTCCTTCTTGCGCAGCTCGCCGACCCAATCGACAAAACGTGGACTTCTACAACAAGCCCGCGCAAGCCGAAGCCGCCGGGTTTCGGCCTTGTAAGAAATGCAAGCCGAGCATGGCTCCAATAAACAAGTCCTCACCACGCACCCGCGCCTGAAAGGGCGCTTGTGCGAGATTAAGGCAGCATGACCCCCCGGATCATGAAAAATATGCCTGCGGCCACTAGGCCGGCGACAGGCACCGTGACAATCCAAGCTGCGGCGATGCGAAATAACAGCGAACGCTTCACCAACTCCAGCTTATGGATTTTACGCAGGCGTTTGTGTTCGCCCTTGCGGAGTAGCCGGGTTTTCTTCGCCCGCTTCTTCAACTCGCGCAGCATCACGCCGCGTTCGCGCACGGTCGCCGCTTCAAAGCGTATAAGAAAAGCCTCAACTTCCTCCGGACTGTCGTTGATGTGATGCAATTTGATCTCTTCAATCATGCGCGAGTAATTAACCTTGATGTACTCACGCAAGAACCCGACCCCAAACACACCGCCCACGGCAATGTGGGTAGAACTGACAGGAAGGCCCAGTTGTGAAGCGATAATTACGGTAATGGCCGCCGCCATCGCTGTGCAAAACGCGCGCGTCCGATCAAGCTCGGTAATTTCCGAGCCGACCGTACGGATCAGTTTTGGACCGTAAAGCGCAAGGCCAAGCGCGATACCAAGCGCGCCGATCAGCATCACCCACAGCGGAATGGTCGTGTTCGAATGCAAATCTCCGCTGACAATTGCATCATAGATCCCAGCCAGGGGGCTGACGGCGTTGGCAACATCGTTGGCGCCGTGCGCGAAACTCAAAAGTGCTGCCGCAAAAATCAGCGGAACCGTAAAGAGATCATTCACGCTATCTTTCGAGTCCGGGAGATCTATGGTTGCCCTGTGCACGTAAGGTTTAACGATCAGATATACGGCAATCGCGACGGCAAACCCCACGATCATCGCCGTCAAAAAGCTCACGTGAACAATCTGCTTCACGCCCTTGAGCATGAGATACGTCGCAAACGCCCAGGCCATTAACGCGACCAGGCGCGGCACGACCACACGGGCAGCAGCGAGCACATTCGTCTTATAGGTCACCGTGCGCTTAACGATATAAAGAAACAAAGCTGCGATAACGCCGCCCATAACGGGCGAAATAACCCAGCTCGCCGCAATCTGCGCCACCACAGACCAATCGGCGATCGCCCAACCGCCCGCAGCCACGCCGGCACCCAGAACACCGCCAACGATCGAATGAGTTGTAGAAACGGGTGCGCCCACCGCTGTTGCGAAATTCAGCCACAACGCCGCAGCCAATAGCGCAGCCAACATGAGCCAGATGAACGTATCGGCATCGCCAATCAAATCCGGGTTGATGATGCCGCCTTTGATGGTGCTGACCACATCGCCTCCCGCAATCAACGCCCCGGACGCTTCGAAAATCGCAGCAATCAAAAGAGCCCCAGCAAGGGTGATCGCCTCGGACCCGACAGCAGGGCCAAGATTATTGGCAACATCGTTTGCGCCGATGTTTATCGCCATATAGCCGCCGATCATCGCGGCAATCACCAGCAACGCACTGTGCTGCCCGCCTTCACCGCGCATGATCGCAAACATCATGATCCCGACAATAAACAGAACCGCCGTGCCAAGCCTGAACAGCTCTTTGCGGTTAACCAGCGTCGCTTTTTCAAAGGCTTTAATGTTTACAACGCCCACTGCGGCCGCCTCCTCGATATTTCGACAGTCGGAAGAACTGCCGCAGATTCGCAGGGCCGCATTGTGACAAATTTATTACGTTTGTCAGGTGGCAATTATCGTCGAAAGTACCGAATAAAGTGCAATCCTCAAATTGCTTTACTTATCCACAAGCGAGAAACATCGTTTTGCCTAACCGCCGCCGCATCGACCCGCTTTCATTGGGGCTCTAATCTAACCGCTCAAGGACGACAGGTTGCGCAACGGGCGTTCCATCGCCGGAGAAAAAAGGATTTACGCGATAACTCCCGTCCCAGCGCGCCGCAATTAGCATTCGAGTGATCGAGGCCATCGCCGCCAAAGCACCTTGCGATTTAAGTGGCTGTTCCCCTAGGGCACTTGCGGTGTGAATTCGCATCCGCATCGGGCCGAACGAACGGTCGAGCGCATCGCTGTCATCGCCCAGGCATGTGTGAGGAATTCCGACAAAGGACATTTTAAAGTTCGCCATCGTATTGCCGAGAGGCGTGCGACAGCACGCTGCGTACCAGCGCAGAAGCCCTCGGGAACTCAACCGCACACAGGCAATGTGCTCAAACCCCGAGTCAAAGTGGAGATAACGCGGCAAAGTCTGAACAACTTGCGTTCCGCCCTGCTCGTCAAGCAGCCCCTCGCCGCCAAGATACCGAGCGTATCTTTGACAATCCTTGCAATAACATATCCCGCGGTTAATCCGTCTCGACACTTCAACATAGCCGCGCATTTTTCCGCATGTGCAAGACAGCGCATGGCGCGGTAATGTTTCTTCCGACAAGGTCATCAACACATCCTATTGCATTGGCCGCAGCTGACAATGTACCGCGGCTCAAATACTCTTGGAAATGTTCAATCTTGCAGATAAATGGGATTTGTACTTCTCGGCTTCTGGATAGTTTTAAGCGATGGGTGACGTTCACCCATCCCTTCCCGCCGCAGCGTATACAAGAGCCCTCGCCATAGCGCCGAGACGCTCAACTGCGGTGCGTCGGTTTTTTCTTTCTTATCGTCTAGGCCATCCAGAAGAACGTCACCGTCATGCGCATGTCCAAATATTCGAACCCGAAGTAGGCGCTGGCCGAATGCACCAGGTCGCTGCGGTACAACACGATACGATTGAAGCGGTTCTCAACGCGTACATCCTCATGCCAGGCCGCAAGCGGCAGCGATCTCACACCGAGCGCTTGGCTTAAGTCAGCGTGTGGCGACCCGCATAAATTACCTCCCAGCGGTCCGTCAGGGTAGCGTAGCCGATAAAACGAGGTGCCAGCGCGCGGATCGGGCTGAGGCGTCAAGTACAACACCGCGGCGTAGCGGCACTCGAGGCGCGAATCGGTGTGCGGGCGCGGACGACTTTCGCCCATCCCGACGAGTTGAGCATAGTTGTGATAGTTCGCCCGACCTTCTGGCACCGGTTCGACCCACAGGCGCTTAGCATTGGTCATCTTACGTACCCAGGCATCGACCCGCTCCAACTCATCCGGCGTCAGTGCCTGAGCCGCACGTCGGCCAGGCCAGGCCTGGTTCGTGTGCGGTGCGCCTAGTTCCCAATCGGTGCGCCCGTAGCAACGCCGCGACACCTCGTCGGCATTGAGCAGAAAGTCGTCCTGCACCCAGTAGTCGCGCCCCAGCTTTGGGCGACGGTAGGTGAGTGTTGGCTTGCTCGACATCAGCCCCTCACGGTAACGAACACTTGCTTCATGTAGCTCTGTAGCACGGCAGTGTCTTCCTTACCGAACTGTCGTGCCATATATCAAGCGGCGCGCCGAGTAACCCAACTAAATTGCAAGCCGACGCGATGGTTTCCGATAGTTCTCTGGCCGTCTCTCAAGGCACCGTCGTTGAAGCAATCACACAACCGAAAAGCCGGCCTGAATTTTCAGACCGGCTTTCCGTTCGCATAGTCGTGATTTGAATTATAGCGAAGCCGCTTCAGATGGCTTTTCGCCGCTTCCTGACGCCGCGAGAATAAACGCCCCCGCTCCAGTTACCACTGCCAGGAATTGAACTAAATTACCCAGAATGGGAATAAGGCCGATCAGCGAGAAAAGCACGAGGCCTGCAAACATCCAGCCGAGACGGCCCCACATCCGCGGGGTTTCCACGCTCGATTTAATCGCGCCCCGCACTTTCAGCCCGATCCAATACGCCGCAACAACCAACCCAAGCCCAAGTAGCACCGCAAAAGCCGCCATCGCAAACAACCCCAGCGGAATGCCGATAATAGTAACAAGTAAGATCACAGCTGCCGTCGGCAACATTACAGCCACAAGCACACCTAAACCGAAACTTTGCAGTGGCTGCGCATTCGCCACGCCATTGGCTTTATCAAAATGTCTGGAGAAAACCGCCATCACCACGGCGGAGAACACAAACAGGGCCGCCAGGGTCGCCAACAGCGCTGTGACTGCGAAGGCGATTATTTTGCCGAGCCCCATGTCTTCAAAAAATGACTCTCTATCACCGCGCCATTCTTCGCGAATAGTCGATCCAGCCACGCTTACACTCGGGTCCAGGCGCAATTCTGTGGGGCTGCTGTAAGTCAAATTACCCGCAATCGTGGTGCCGTCCGCGATATCGATGTTCGGAGAGCGAATATTCGCATTTCCGCCGACACTGCCTGAAAGTTCTACGTCACCGCCGACCGCAATAAAGTCGCCGACAACATCACCGTCAAAACTGACCCGGCCGCCGGCGATAACAACGTCACCCAAAACTTGCGTATCGTTTTCCACATCTACGCGCCCACCGGCGGCAATCAGGTGTTTGTTAATGGTGCCGCTTATTTCCACATTACCGCCCGAGATCACCGCCCGATCGGTGATCATATCGCGCACTGAGACATCCCCGCCGACGACGGTCATCGCCGCACTAACGGTTGAGTCCACCTTAACTTCCCCGCCCGCCACGAACAGATCTTCAGCGGAACCCGTCACGTCCACATCACCGCCCGCATAGAAATGAAGCCCGGAGGAAGTTGCAAAATGTACAGGGCGATCATTCTCTCGATGACCGCTGTCTCCGCCGCCGTCCATGGCCAAGCCCGGTGCGGATTGCAACACTACCGTCGCGACAACTGCCACGGCGAATAGGCGCGCCGCCCGACCGGGCAACGTGTCCAGAAAGGTCATTACCAAAAGCACTACCGATCCCGTCATAGCGATCAGCACCAAAGTCATAGATAGATCAAAAAAACCGGTCATCTGTGTTCTCCACAATATTCGCGCTCTTCGCGCTTGAAGCCCACCCCATATCAGCAAGCTCCGTGCCAGATGGTGGAACTAGATAACTATTTGAAAATAAATGATTTTATAATTTCAGTTACATTTAATTAAAATATATAACGCTACAACATAGCGGTTTTAATCAAATAGTTTCTGTTTATGTCATTCATGCCTGCACTCCAGAAAAAGGGCAGGAGCACCGACACTATCGTATTGATCTGCCTGTGCTCTCGGGCGGGAACCGGCATGCCTCGCAGTTGTAATTACCTGGGTGCCCCCCTATACATCCTCCCATCTTCCGCCACTTTTTAGGATCCCGCCGCATGATCCCGCGCTACGCTCGGCCCGCCATGACCAACATTTGGGAGCCGGAGAACAAATTCCGTATCTGGTTCGAAATTGAAGCCCACGCCTGCGATGCCCAGGTCAAACTTGGGGTCATTCCCGCCGAGGCCGCCAAAGCTGTCTGGGAAAAAGGCAAATGGGACATCGCCCGCATCGACGAGATCGAAGCCGAGACCAAGCACGATGTCATCGCCTTCCTGACCAATCTGGCCGAGCACGTTGGACCAGAGGCGCGATTCGTCCACCAGGGCATGACGTCCTCGGATGTGCTCGATACTTGCCTATCGGTGCAACTCACTCAGGCCGCCGATATTCTTCTCAAGGACATCGACGATCTACTTGGCGCCCTCAAACGCCGGGCGATGGAGCATAAAATGACCGTCGCCATGGGTCGCAGCCACGGCATTCATGCCGAGCCGGTCACCCTCGGCCTGAAATTCGCGAGCTTTTACGCCGAATTCGCGCGTAACCGCCGACGGCTCGAAGCTGCGCGCCACGATATCGCAACCTGCAATATCTCCGGCGCCGTAGGCACCTTCGCAAACATAGACCCTTCAATTGAGGCGCATGTGGCCGAGAAGATGGGCCTAAATATAGAGCCCATTTCCACTCAGGTGATTCCGCGCGACCGTCATGCCAATTTCTTTGCGACCCTCGGCGTTATCGCCAGTTCCGTTGAGCGTGTTGCCACAGAAATTCGCCATTTGCAGCGCACTGAAGTGCGCGAAGTGGAGGAATTCTTCTCGGCCGGACAAAAGGGCTCGTCGGCAATGCCGCACAAGCGCAATCCGATTTTGACCGAGAATCTAACGGGTTTGGCGCGCGTGGTACGCGGCTTTGTCACACCTGCCCTGGAAAACGTCGCCCTATGGCACGAGCGTGATATCTCGCATTCCTCGGTAGAACGCTACATCGGCCCGGACGCCACCATCACCCTGGACTTTGCACTCGCCCGCCTGACCGGCGTGATCGACAAGTTGGTGGTTTATCCCGAAGCCGCCGAGAAAAACCTGAACATGATGGGTGGGCTGGTATTTTCCCAGCGCGTCCTGCTTGCGTTGACACAAGCCGGCGCTAGCCGTGAGGACGCCTACGTGATCGTTCAGCGCAATGCCATGAAAGTCTGGAACGAGGGCGGTCAATTGCAAGATCACCTGATGCAAGACGCCGATGTCACCGACCGCTTGAACGTAGACGATCTAAAAGACCTGTTTGATATGCGCTACCATACCAAGCATGTGGACACGATTTTCAAACGGGTCTTCGAGTTAGATTAAGAGACCGCAGCAGCGGTTATTTCTTCGCGTCTTCGGCGA
>CAXBLG010000032.1:0-32745 GCA_963976395.1 uncultured Rhodospirillaceae bacterium | reverse complement strand
TCAGAGGCTCTTTTGAGCAAAGTGAAAGCCTTGCCCCATGTGAAACAGGCACAAAGTTTGGCGTTTTAACGGATTGCGGCCAAGTCTTGTTGCCCGGTCTGCAGGGGCGTATAACCGCGCGTTTGCATAAATTTGCCGTGCGACCAGTAGTGGATATTCATGACTGAGACAGCCACCAAACCTTTGTTGCCTGAAGGGCTGCGCGACCTGCTGCCGCCGGACGCTGCGTTCGAGTCAGATGCGGTCGATAGGCTTAAGCGCACATTTCAGGCCAATGGATATGAACTTGTAAAACCACCTCTGGCGGAGTTTGAGGAAACTCTGTTGTCGGGCGTGGGAACGGCCATGGGTGCACGCATCTTTCGCATGCTTGACCCGGTGTCACACCGGACGCTTGGCATTCGCGCTGACATTACGACGCAAGTGGCACGTATAGCCGCGACCAGACTAGCGAAAAACCCGCGTCCGCTGCGCATCATGTATGCGGGGCAGGTCTTGAGAGTGCGCGGTACGCATTTGGAACCCGAGCGTCAATTCTCACAAGCCGGAATCGAGTTGATCGGAGCGCCGGAAGGGGCGGCGGATGCCGAGGTGATTGTCATAGTTGCCGAGGCGTTGGCGTCACTAGGCGTCCTCGGAGTCAGTATTGACTTGGCGCTTCCAACTTTGGTGCCGTCTATACTTTCTGCTGCAAATGTTCCCGCAAAAAACCTCGACCCTTTGCGCGCGGCGCTGGATCACAAAGATGTTGCGGAAATAAAGGCATTGGGTGCGGATGCCGGCGAAATTCTAACCGCCTTGGTTGCGGCATCGGGTCCGTATTCAGATGCCGTTAGCCGTCTCTCGGGTATTGAGCTGCCGAAACAAGCTCAGATTCAGTGGCAAGGATTGGTGGCGGTTGCGGAGGCTGTGCGTATCGCATCACCCGATTTGTCTCTTACGGTTGATGCTGTGGAGAATCGTGGTTTTGAATATCATTGCGGTGTGACTTTCTCGGTGTTCGCTCAAGGCGCTCAGCGCGAACTTGGGCGAGGCGGACGATACGCTCTGTCGCACAGTGATGGAGACGAGCCGGCAACCGGCGCTACATTGTTGGTGGACGCCCTCTTAGGAGTTATGCCGAACAGAGTGTTGGCGAAGCGATTGTATGTACCGTTCGCAACACCTCGGACTGTTGTGTCTGACTGGCAGGGCAAGGGCTGGAGTGTTGTCGCAGGCCTTAGCAAAACTAATAATGACGTGGCAGAAGCACAGCGATTGAAGTGTAGCCATATTCTGGCGGGCGAAAGCCCAAAAGAACTATAGGACAAAGGACATCGATTTCAGATGGCGAATGTAGCGGTCGTAGGCTCGCAGTGGGGCGATGAAGGCAAAGGCAAGATTGTTGACTGGCTTTCCGAGCGCGCTGACATGGTGGTGCGTTTCCAAGGCGGTCACAATGCTGGTCATACGCTGGTGATTGGTAATGAGACTTATAAGCTGTCCCTGTTGCCGTCTGGAGTTGTCCGCGGTAAGCCGTCGATTATTGGCAACGGTGTTGTTGTTGATCCTTGGGCCCTGCTCGATGAGATTGCGCGTATTGGGAAGCAAGGCGTATCTATAACGCCGGACGTGCTAAAGCTGGCGGACAACGCTTCACTCATTCTCCCTCTTCACAAAAATTTAGATCAGGCGCGCGAAACAGCAGCCGGATCAGCAAAGATCGGAACTACCGGGCGAGGGATCGGACCGGCCTATGAGGATAAGGTCGCGCGCCGTGCAATTCGAGTCTGCGATCTCGCGGACGAGCAAACCTTGTTGTTTAAAGTCGAGCGCCTCCTTGCCCACCATAATGCCTTGCTCAGAGGACTGGGCGAACAGGAGGCTGATGGCGCTGCTCTTGTGGCTCAGTTGAAGGATGTGGCGCCGCTTATTCTTCCGTTCGCCGGTCCGGCGTGGGAGATGTTGGCCGAAGCCCGGCACGCCGGACGGAGAATTCTGTTTGAAGGCGCTCAAGGGGCGATGCTTGATGTTGATCACGGGACATATCCTTTTGTGACGTCGTCCAATACAGTTTCCGGCATGGCAGCCGTGGGCAGTGGTATGGGCCCCAGCGCTGTTGGATACGTTTTGGGGATTACCAAGGCCTACACGACCCGAGTTGGATCTGGACCATTTCCGACAGAGCTCAACGACGAGGTCGGCCAAACGCTCGGGGAGAGAGGCCGTGAGTTCGGAACTGTGACCGGACGCGCTAGGCGCTGCGGATGGTTCGATGCGGTTATGGTGCGTCAAGCCATCAAGATCAGCGGCATAAATGGAATTGCACTAACAAAGCTGGATGTATTGGACACTTTGGCAGAACTAAAGGTTTGTACTAGCTACGATCTAAATGGCACGCAAATCGGCCGGTTTCCCTCGTCAATGTCGGATCAGGCGGCGGTGACGCCCAAATTCGAAACTATGCCCGGCTGGGAGAGTTCCACCCAAGGGGCCCGGAGTTGGGCGGATTTGCCTGCGAATGCCATAAAATATATCCGCAGGCTTGAGGAACTTATTGAGGCTCCGGTTGCACTTCTCTCAACCAGTCCGCAACGGGATGATACCATTCTTGTTCGCGATCCATTCGCAGATTAGCTGGTCACGGGGTTCTGGAGCTACTTTCAGGGGCCCTTTCCGCTGATGTGACCCATCAGGAGGCGCCTGTTAACGCTTCCATAATGGCGTTGTGCTGCAATAAACTGTCTCCTACAATGGCTCGTTGCTTGGCAGAATGGCCGAGCTCGAGATTTAAGGACTGTTGTGCCCATGGCCGAAGCGGCTACGGACCTCAGACCGGCGCAAGAAGACGCGCCTAAGACTGCACCCGTGGATACGCCTCAGGCTACCGCGCCTAAAGTTGCGGCCCCCCCACCGACTCCGCCTGCGTCTGGCGGCAGCTACATCATAGTTCGTGATCGGTACACGATTTTTTGTGACCGACATATACCCAGTCTCGATATGCCGTGTGCTCTGGCTTTTGAAGTGGCGGATAAAAAGCAAGAAGGACTGCCTCTGTACGCCCTTGTGTGTAAGCCGGAGATTCCTTCGCGCATCAGCGTCATGCGCTTGTTGAAGGGCTTGGAGATTCCAGCCGTTTTACATCTCGTAGATTGGGGGGTTGCGGAATGGCCACCGGCCGACCGAAAGGTCGTGATTGTCATTTATCATCGCCCGCTGGGCGGTCGGGTGATGGAATCGCTATCGGCATCTTTCAAACGAATTCCTGACCACCAATTTGCCAGGGCGGTGATCAAGCCACTTGCTGACGGCCTTGCGGAACTATCGCAAAAAGGCATTTCTCACCGCGCGATCCGTCCCGACAATCTTTACTATATGGATGAAGCGCGCACGAAGATCGTTTTGGGTGATTGTGTGACGACCGTGCCTGGACATGATCAACCGGTTGTTGTTGAGCCAATTGAATCGGGGATGGCTCTCCCATCTGGCCGTGGTTCGGGCACCCACGCGGACGACATGTACGCATTCGGTGCGTCTTTGCTAATGCTTGCCCTTGGTCGCAATCCCCTGCACGGGGTGGAGGACGCAGAAATCCTTCGTCGCAAAGTGCAAACGGGATCTTACGGCGCTCTCGTCGGAGATGATCGCGTCCCTGTCTCGCTGATTGAATGCTTGCGGGGAATGCTGGTCGATGATCCGGATCAGCGTTGGCAAGCGTCAAATATTGACTTGTGGCTGAACGGCAAGCGGATGACGCCGATTCAAGCCAAAGCTGAAAATCAGTCGCAGCGTCCAATTCGATTTGCAGGTCAAGAATTTCATTCAGTCCGGCCTTTGTCTTATTGCATGTACCAAAACTGGGACAAAGCGATGAGCGTTATTAAAGACGGCGCGCTGGAAGTCTGGATTAGGCGAGGCATAGAGGATAACGACCTAGCCGATGCACTCGCGACAGCCATTAAAAGCACAGGCGCTTTATCCGGTCAGCAGGCTGCAGACACCGATGATATAATTATCACGCGTGTGCTGATGCTGATGGATCGTCGCGCTCCTATTCGATTTCGGGATTTTCGTGTGACGCTTGAAGGCTTTGGGCAAGCGTTAGCTGTGGCGATGATGAGCAAACAGAAATTACAGCCCTACACCGACTTTATAAATCGGGATTTCTGGCGCCATTGGGTGAGCGCGCAGGGGGAGTCAAACTCCGACATACAGAAATTCGAAGGGGTCTTCCGCGACCTTAAGAATTTCTTGAAAGATCCAAATTCAGGCGCCGGCCTTGAGCGGTGTCTCTATGAATTGAACGAATGGCAACATTGCATGAGTCCGCTGATCGAGTCTCAGTACATCATGGAGGTCAAAGGCATCCTTTCGGCTCTTGATGCGGCGGCGAAAACGGTAAATACCAAAATCTGGCCGGTGGATAGACATGTGGCCGCGTTCCTTCGGGCGCGTTATGCCAAAGGAACGGGGTCGCAAATCGATTCCATGAATGACGCGCGGCCTGATCGGGCGACGATAGGCATGTTGAGCGTTCTGGCAATCGTGCAATGGCGATTGGGGCCAGAAACTCTTCACGGTTTGGCCAGCTGGGTTGGTGGTTTGATGGGGCCCGTGATCAACAGCTATCAAAATCGAAATAAGCGCAAGGAACTGGAAAAAGAAATTCCACGCCTTGTTCGCAAAGGTAATCTTGCGGAACTTTTCAACTTTCTCGACAACCCTGAGGAGCGCCAAAAGGACGCGGAGGGCTTTGCGTGGGCGAAGGCGGAATATGCGTCGGCGGAAAAGCAGATTTATGATTTCGAACATGGGCAAGTAGACCGACAAGAGTCAGCAGTAAAATTTGCCCGGCAAACCGGCGCGGTGGGCGCGACAATTATTTTGATGTTTACGATTCTCGTTACGCTTCTCGGCAAGATTCTATAGAAAGCCGAACATGAAAAAGGGCAAAATTTTTCTCTATTTAGTTATCGCGGTTCCGTTGGGCTTGATGATTGTGCCGACGATCATTGTTTTGGCTGTAGCTCTTATCCCTACAGGCGTCGCGTTTATCATGGAGCGTGGGAAAGGCTATTACGGCGGCATCACGGTCGGCGTTATGAATTTAGCGGGCGCCGCGCCCTATTTGGCTGACCTTTGGTTTGGTGGGCATACGATGGAAGGCGCGGTCGACATCATCACCAATGTATTCGCCTGGATGGTGTTCTATGGTGCGGCGTTATTCGGATGGGCGATATATTCAACGACACCATCGGTGGTCAGCACATTTATGGCGATGACAGCGGGGCATCGCATCACGGCTTTGAGAGGACAGCAGCGGGAACTGGTTCAGAAGTGGGGCCCGGATGTTGAGTCCGTTTACGAGCCGTCGTCGTCAGACGGCGGTGGACACTCTTAGTCCCGCCGCTTTTTCGTTTCGTTGGCGAGAGTAATCCTTAGTGATTGCATATCCTCGGGCAGGGGGCATTCAAAACTGAGTGTTTTGCCGGTAGTGGGGTGCTGAAATCCCAATATGGCGGCGTGTAGAGCCTGGCGTGAAAAGGACTTTATAGAAGCGCCTCCCGCAGGCGTAACATCGCGCAGTAATTTCGTTCGTGCGCTGCCGTATGTCGAATCACCGATGAGCGGATGGCCGATACTCGTCATATGAACACGAATCTGATGTGTACGACCGGTCGTTAGAGTGCAACGAACGTGTGCCGCAACAGCCCCAAAAGTTGACGCCGTCGCATATAACGTTTCGGCTGTTTTGCCGCCGCGTGTGACGATGGCCATTTTTTTTCGATTGTGAGGACTACGACCAATCGCGCCCGTGATTTTTCCTTTTGAGGGCTGAGGTCTGCCCCAGACAAAGGCGTCATATGATCTATCTATATCGTGCGCGGCAAATTGGGCGGCGAGGCCGGCGTGGGCCTTCTCCGTTTTGGCGGCGACCAGCAAGCCGCTTGTATCTTTATCAATGCGGTGAACGATGCCCGGCCGGCGTACGCCTCCGATTCCCTGTAAGCTGTCCCCGCAATGTGCGAGAAGAGCATTGACCAGTGTTTTGTCAGGATTGCCGGGGGCGGGATGCACGACCAGCCCTGGCGGTTTATTGATCACCACTAGGCTGTCATCTTCAAATACGATGTCGAGATCCATGTGTTGAGGAACAGGCAAGGCCGCGTCAGGTTCGGGAAAGTGAACGGTAAGAGTTTGGCCGGCTTTGACGCGGTAGGCGGGGTCAAGCTGGGGAACATTTGCGATCGTAACTGCACCTTGCTCAATTAACATCCGAAGCCGAGACCGTGACGTTTCCGAAAGGGCCGTGGCAAGCCACTTATCAAGGCGTATCCCCGCGGAGTCTTCGGGGACCAAAATAGTGTGTTGAGATGCTAAGCTGCGAGTGTCGGTCATTGCCCGAGTCATGATTGCCGAATTAGGAATTTGCCACTGTATCCGTTGTGTCTGCTCCCGTCATAGTGTCAATTAGGTAGAGATGTCGATCAGTTCACCTCATGCCGTTGAGATCGCCGCAAAGCACCTCGACGAGATATGCTGCGCGGCGACTGCGGTTTACCCAGACGAATGCTGCGGATTGCTCATTGGTTCAGGCGCCGGTGTTGTCTCTGTGATCGAAATACGCCCAAGCGCGAATCTAGCCGCAGACCGCCGGATAGGATTTGCGGTCGATCCCCAGATACAATTTGATGCATTGCGCGAATTCCGCGGCACTTCATGTCGAGTTGTCGGTCACTATCACTCTCATCCCAATGGCCAGGCGCGGCCGTCGGCCCATGATATTGCAATGGCTCATGAACCAAACGCTGTTTGGATGATTGTTCCCGTTGACAGAGGTGAAGTTGTAGCCCCGCGAACCTTTCTTATTCACCGCGGAGGTGAGTATTCCGAAATATCGTTTAAAGTTTTACCATGACGCCGGGTTCGTTCATCTACGCAAAGAATCCCTGAACAAGTGAGTTTCACTAGAGCAATGATCTGGAAGATATTCGTATGACGTTATCGGTGTCTCGTCGGGAGATTTTAGGCTGCTCCGGTGGTGTTGCGGTGGGTCTGACCGTTGGTGCCATAGCGGGTGCAGAACTCACGAGTAGGCCTGTGGCTATCGCTCACGGACGTGATGAGGCGCCCAAGTCTGGTTTTGTTCGCTTACTGTTCAATGAGAATCCCTACGGACCTCCAGAGAGCGCCAAGCAAGCGATACGCGATGCCATTGATGGAAGCTGGATGTATAGCCATCAAGACGTCCGCCAGTTGCGCGATGTCATTGCTGAACGCGAGGGGCTTCGTCCCGAGAATGTTATTGTTACGGAAGGGTCTGGAGAACTTCTAAAAATCGCAGGTCTTGTTCTGGGTGGGGGGAGAGAAGTTGTTTCGGCTACGCCGAGCTTCACCATGTTGGCTGACTACGTGATCCGCAATGCGGGGCGGGTAGAAGCGGTCGCGCTGGATTCTGAATTGGGCATTGATTTGTCGGCAATGGCGGACCATGTCAACGAGCGGACGGGTGTTGTATATATATGCAATCCCAATAATCCCACCGGCGCGATTTTGAATCCGGCATATTTGCGCAGCTTCATCGGCGCTGTGTCGCCGCGTGCTGCGATAATCGTGGATGAGGCTTACATCGATTTTACGGACGAGCCGCAGAAAAATTCCATGGTTGATCAAATCAAGGCCGGGATGAATGTTGTTGTTTCTCGCACTTTCTCGAAGGTGTACGGCATGGCGGGGCTGAGAATTGGATACGGGCTGGGGCGTCCGGATGTCATTAATCGGCTTGAACAGCGGCGGATTTCAATTCCAAATCGATTGGGCGTTCTTGCTGCTCTGGCGAGTTATGAGGATAAAAACTTCGTCGCGAGTAGTCGCGAGATGGTGCGTTCGAGTATTGATCAGACTTATAAGTTTCTAGATGAAATGAGTCTGCGGTATGTGCCAACGCAGGGCAATTTTATTTTCTTTGATACCGGTAGACCCGCCGTCGATTTCTATCGCCATATGCGGAGCCGCAATGTGCTTGTCGCGCCGCGACCTGACTACTTAGAGACGTGGGCGCGCGTGAGCATAGGTCGATCAGAAGATATGGATTCATTCGCAGAAGCAGCTCGGAGTTTCTTCCAAAAAACGTGACCGTCAAAAAGCAGCGGCGCGCCGAGGAACTTTTCTGCGAACAGATTTGGTTGGTTTGGTGTTCGCTATCGATTGCAAATTGGTGGAGTCGTCAGTTGCTTCGGCGGCAGGGTTGCCTAGACTATATTTAGACTTAAAAGTTGCCCACCAATGGGGAATGCCGAGCGCCAAAGGTTCGCCCAATGTGTGCCGGTACAAGGCGTCTGACATTAAATGCTCCGTCGCCTCTACCTTGTCGATGCCAAGGCGGACTAGAATCGTTTTTACGACCTGATCATAGGGCATCTTTTGACTGTTTGTCGTAATGGCGAGATCGACCCTGCTAATGATGAAGAACACGAGGTCTGAAATGGTCCGGTCTTTTCGACCGGCGACCGCATCAACATGTTCGCCGATAAGACTCAAAAGTTCGCGGGCTTGATCATCCTGAAACATTTTTCGAATCTTCGAAGTCTCAAGAGCCACCACGCCAGCAAAATAGTAGTCGTCTAAAGGGTGGACTTCGATGACGGACCGTTTTTCATCGAAGCTCAGGGCGCATTCCTCAATGCCGACTGTCAGTGTCTCATGCCAAGCCGGAAACGTTCGCTTGGCCGCGGTTGCCATATCGCTCAGAAACCGCGTAACGGCGACCTTAGGCTCGACTATAGATTTACCGGATATTGCATCAATCGTCATTTGGAACACCGTATGTTGTAGAAGCATTCATAGGTGCAACGTCTGAGCGGGTTAGCGGTTGCCGACTTTTTAAGGCTCCTTCGCCAGATGAGGAAATAAAACACATAAATATCAGAGGATTAGTGGGTGATGCTCTGAAAATGACAAGCTTGATAGGAGCGGAGTCTTTGACTCATCGCCGGTGGAATTGACGCAAGTATTTGAAAGCGCTACCTATTTATAAGGTTGTGGGCGCGGGGATTGTGAGGGGTACTCGGTGGCTGAACGTGGGCGGCGACATCCAGACATTGTGCTGGTTGAAGTAGGTGGCGGTGAAGGCTTCGGATTCACCTATCTGTCTCCGGAAGACTTTGACTACGCAGCCGATCATTTTCTTTTGCCCGCAGTAAAATATGCGTCCCTGGATATCAACGATTTGGACCAGCGCCGGACCGTGGCTTATGATTTTTTGGCGCGGTATTTTAGCAAGCCTGATGCAAAGGGATTCTTCAGAGAAAATGTGCGCTGGATCGCTGCAGCGGCAGTGCAGGAGAAATTCCGTGAGGATGCTGAAGCAGGTGCAATGCCACGGGTCGTGACGATTGCCCGTAATCCCGGAGACGGTGGGATTGCGATTAGGCCGGGGACGGAATACCTGGAACACCCCGGTTACCCGCTCGCGGTTATTGTTGGCAAACCGTCTGCAGGTGGTGGCCCTGCTCACTTTTTTGGGGATCGTGAAAGCTACGAGAAGACCGGCCAAAGCGTGCCCGACCAGGAAAAATGGTTGCCGCAGATTGTGTTTCGGTTGTATCGGCAAACGCCATCGGTTGTGATGGGTATGCCGAAGCAGGGTAAAGATGGTGATATGGCAGTTGAATGTCGGGCTCTTGCCTTTGGACGTGATGCCAAACTCGTCGAGCGGACCGGGAATACTTAACAGAGATCAATCAAGTGAAACGCGGGCACGGATATCAGGTGCAGCAAGACCTTTCGCTAGGACAAGCTTGATAAGCTTAGCGTCCAAAGTTTCGTCTTCATCTCGCTCAAGCACGGCATCGAATCGGGCTTCACGGGTTGATCGAACGTCGGAGCCCCAAAGCTCTTCTGTTTCCTCTGCTCCAAGAATGCAAAATGACAAGAGAGTGGCGGAATCACGAATGGCGGAATCGAAAACACCCTTTGCGCCGCGCGCACGCGTTTCTTCCTCAATGACCCAGTTGTAGATAATGTATTTCATACCGTCGTCAAGGTAGCCGGGATTGACCTCAAGCTCACCTAAAGACTTGTCTAACAGTTGCAGCGCCCACCGGCGCTTATTTCCAAAGCCGAGAAAATCGAGTCCAAAAACCAATATTCAATGTCCAAATTAGAAGAATTTATAAGAGAACTGACCTAGAATAGCCGCAGTTCCAACGAAGCGCGAGGCCTTCACCAATGTCTCCAAAAGTACCTTCCGTTCGATCAACGGAGAAGAAGGATCCGGCGCCAACTCTACCGGCTGTGCAGGTCTGCGCAAAATGTGAGGCTGAGTTTAGGTGGGAACCGAGCAATCCGAAGGTGAAGGGCTCCCCGCTGGTGGCGCGGCTCGCCAAGCCGTCGGATGAATGCGATTGCGGATATGGGAACGTAGTACCTGAGTTGGACGTTTAGTTTTAAGAACGTTCAAAGCGCTCCAAAGTTAGGCCGGCGAGGTCGATTTCCGGCGCGCGTCCCGCAATTAGATCGGCTGTAATCTGTGCCGAACCGCAAGCCATCGTCCACCCCAATGTGCCGTGTCCGGTATTTAGAAAAAGATTCTCGTAAGACGTTCCGCCCAAGAGCGGGACAGAGTCTGGAGTTGCTGGTCTTAAGCCACACCATGGATTTAGATCGTCGTATGATGAAGCATTGGGAAATAGACTCTGGGCATTGCGTTTTAGGGCTTCAACGCGAACAGGCTTTAACGATGTGTCCCATCCAGCGAGTTCAGCCGTGCCTGCCACGCGAAGCGTGTTGCCAAGTCGTGAGAAAACCATAAAACGGGTCTCATCCGTTAGACTGATTGTCGGTGCATTCTCGGGGCTGTCGAGTTCAATGCTTATTGAATACCCCTTTGCCGGGTAAATCGGGAGATGAAGACCGAGCGGTTTGGCGAGATGTGGAGAGTAGCTTCCGAGCGCAAGTACGATTGCATCGGCATCCAGGTCTCCGTGATCTGTAATGATCCGTGAAATGCGGCGCCCCGAAGCCTTTAGAGACTTGATGGTAACCCCAAATCGAAATTCGACGCCGCGATCAATCGCCAATTTTGCGAGTTCTTCGGTGAAGAGGTGTGCGTCGCCACTCTCGTCGTCTCGGCTCATAAGTCCTCCCGCAAGATCTTTGCTGGCGGCATAAGTCAGTGCGGGTTCCAGTTCGATGCATTCGTTGGCCGTTAAAATGTCTTGCGGCAAGCCCAGAGCGGATAGTTGCTCTGCAGTCGTTCGGCCTTCGGCGAATTCCTCCGGGGTACGGTAAATATGCAATATGCCCTTGGTGACCTGATTGTATTGAATGCCGGTATGTTGCCTGAGGGATTTGAGGACCGAGCGGCTGTAAAGCGCAATGCGCAATGTGCGGTCCATGTTGATCCGCATGCGCTCGCTTGTGCAGTTGCGTAGAAATTTTAGACCCCACGACCACAATGGGGGATCCCATCGCCATGGGCGAAACAGGAGTGGTGCATCTGCCTGAAGAGACCATCGCAATGCCTGTAAAGGCATTTTTGGTTCGGCCCAAGGTTTGGCATGGCATGCCGATATTTGTGCCCCATTGGCGAAACTAGTCTCAAGAGCAGGCGCTGATTGACGGTCGAGTACGGTTACATCATGACCGTCTTGGGCCAAGAAGTAGGCCGTCGTCGTGCCCACGACACCGGCGCCGAGCACCAAAACCTTCATTGTGATTGTGCTCGCGAATTCACGTTTGCGCTCACCAATTTCTCTTGTTCAGCTATATATCGTTGCCGCAAGGTATAGACCATTGACGGTGCGGGTAAAAAGCCTCTCTTAAAAATCCCCAGTCCACGTCAGCAGGTAGTGGTTATGACCAAAAAGTCAAATAGGCAGGCAATCTCTTCCTTACAGGGAGTTCCTGACTCCTGCGCAGTGTTGAGCGTTGCGCAAACTTACGCCGCAGACCTGGCCGCAGCCGAAATGGGACACTCTAGCCTTGATCTCATGGAAGCCGCCGGATTGGCCATCGCCGAGTTCATCCAGAGCAAATGGGCGCCGCGCCGGGTCGTTGTTCTGTGCGGACCTGGAAACAACGGCGGGGATGGATTTGTTGTCGCCCGGCACCTCGTAGCGGCCGGTTGGGTGGTAAGCGTAGCTTTATACGGAGACGAAGGACGGGTTAAAGGCGACGCGGCGACCAATTTGGATCGGTGGCGGAACCTAGGTCAGCCCGTTGACCCGTTAAATTCCGATTTGCTGGTGGATCATCCGCTCATCGTAGACGCGTTATTCGGTGCGGGTTTGAACCGACCGCTTGAAGGGTCTGTTAAAGAAGTCATTGAATATATCAACAGGGAAGCACTGCCCTGTGTGGCCGCAGATATTCCTAGCGGTGTGAATGGTGATAGTGGAGAAGTCTTGGGTGGCGTAGGTGGTGCACCAAGATGCATTGCTACGGTGACGTTCTTTCGCCCTAAACCTGGACACTTACTTTATCCGGGCCGAGACTTATGTGGTGAAATTACAGTTGCCGACATAGGCATTCCGAATTCCGTGTTGGGCAATATTTCGCCGCATATTGCCGTAAATGGGCCTGAGCTTTGGACGCTCCCAAAACCGGGTTGGGATGATCATAAGTATACGCGGGGGCACGCTATGGTCGTCGGTGGCGGGCGCGTGACAGGTGCGGCGAGACTGGCGGCGCGCGGCGCACGCCGCGCGGGTGCTGGGTTGTTATCTCTCGCGGTGCCCTCTGAAGCACTCCATATCTACGCCGTGAGTGAACCTGGCTCTTTTGTGAACGCAATGGATTGCGCCGAAGACCTCGCAGGGCTGTTGTCGAATACTCGCTTAAACGGGGTGTTGATCGGGCCTGGGTGTGGCGTTGGGCCAGAAACAGCAGTGCGTGTCCTTCAGATTCTTGGCACGGATAAAGCGGTGGTTCTGGATGCGGACGCACTGACCAGCTTCAAAGACGACCCTGATCAGCTTTTTGCCGCGATACGTCGCCGCGTATCTCCGGTGGTGTTGACGCCCCACAACGGGGAGTTTGAGCGTCTTTTTGGTGTTGGTGGCGACAAACTAAGCCGGGCAATTGATGCCGCGCGGGTCAGTGGGGCGATCATTGTGTTCAAAGGAGCCGATACAGTTGTCGCCGCCCCCACGGGGCAGGCGGGTATCTCGCTCAATGCGCCGCCTTGGCTCGCAACGGGTGGTTCTGGGGATGTTCTTGCCGGAATTGTGGTGGGGCTTTTAGTCCAGGAAATGCCGCCCTGGGAGGCGGCTATGGCCGCCGTTTGGCTTCATGGAGCGGCCGGAAGTCAGGTTGGCCGGGGGCTCATTGCCGAGGATATTCCCGAGATATTGCCAAAGGTGTTGAAATCCTTTGTCTAATCGGGAGGAGGAGAATTTGCCCGGATTGCGGAATTCCGACCTTACGGCAGTGACAGGGCTTGATTACCGGTGTGGTTCTTGGCTATCTACCGCATCCTTTTTTAAGGCGCGTAGCGTGGCAAGCCTATTTGACGATCATTAGGCGGTCTCGCACCGGGCTTCAGCGGGTGTGGTGGAATTGGTAGACGCGCGAGGTTTAGGTCCTCGTGTCCGAAAGGACGTAGGGGTTCAAGTCCCTTCACCCGCACCAAACTGGGACGCTTTCCCGGAGCGAAACGCTATATATGAGAGCCGCAAGGCTGTGCGCTGACAGAGACTGATAGAAGCATCCGCATAACACCCAGCAGGGACCATGAGTTTTCCATGCAAGTAATTGACAAGACGACAGACGGACTGAAGCACGAATTCAATGTGGTTGTGACTGCCGCCGCGATTGAAGAAAAAGTCGTGACCCGGCTTACAGAGGTGGGGAAGCAGGTGCGGCTGCCTGGCTTTAGGCCCGGCAAGGTTCCCATGAATCTGTTGCGCAAACGGTTTGGACAAGCTGTTCGCGGCGAAATTCTTGAAAAGACCATCGACGAATCAACGCAAGCTGCTTTGACCGAAAAGGCGTTAACGCCAGCCATGCAGCCCAAAGTGGACCTTGTACAGTCCGATGAAGGCAAAGATTTGGAGTTTTCTGTTCAACTCGAAGTTTTGCCGAAGATTGAAACGCCGGATTTTAGTGGTGTTGAACTAACGCGTTTAGTTGCAACAGTTTCTGATGAAGAGTTTGAGAAGACCTTAGAGGGCATATTAAAGGGCCGGCGGACTACAGAAACCGTAACTGAAGATCGCCCGGCCGTTAAAGGTGATGCTGTCCTCGTAGATTATGTTGGGCGTGTTAGCGGAGAAGTGTTTGAGGGGGGCTCTGCCGAAGACGCAATCGTTGAGCTTGGTTCAGGAATGTTTATTCCTGGCTTTGAAGAGCAACTGGAAGGCAAGAAAGCCGGCGAGGACGTAACTGTAAAGGTTACATTCCCGGCAGAATACCAAAGCGCCGAGTTGGCGGGTAAAGACGCGGAATTTGAGGTTAAAGTCAAAGAACTGCGTAAACTCGTTCTTCCGGAACTGAATGATGAACTCGCCAAAAGCATGGGCTTGGAAGATGTCGCGGCCTTCAAGGCACGGACCCGTGAACTTCTGCAGGAAGATTACGACAAGGCCTCTCGTATGCGTTTGAAGCGCCAACTACTTGATCAATTGGCGGAATCTTATTCCTTCGAAGTCCCGAAAGGTATGGTGGATTTGGAGTTTGATTCGATCTGGCGTCAGATGGACGAGGCGGCCAAGAATGGTCAGCTGGAACCTGAGGATGCGGATAAGAGCGAAGATGAACTCAAGGCCGAGTACCGGGGTATTGCCGAACGCCGTGTTCGTCTCGGCTTATTACTCTCGGATGCGGGACAGAAGAACGGCGTTGAGGTGTCATCTGAAGACATCGGACGTGCGGTGAGGCAGGAAGCTCTTCGCTATCCTGGGCAGGAAGCCGCAGTGGTAGAGTATTATCAAAGTAACCAGCAAGCCATTGAGTCGCTTCGAGCTCCTTTGTTTGAAGAGAAGGTCGTCGATTTCATCATCAGCGTTGCTAAAGTCACTGATGAGACGGTTAGCGTGGAAGAGTTGCTGAAGGATCCTGATGAGACAGAGGAGCCGAAAGCCGCGAAGAAGAAGAGTAAGGCCAAGAAGGACGCTTAGGGAGAGGCCATCCGTGGCAGTCGTTTGCTAGAGACTACCTTGCGCTGCGCGGTCCATTCCTTATGTATTTAAATCCGGTTAGGCTGATGTACTTCAGTCAATTCTGGTTGCTTTAGGTGATGTATGAAAGATCGCGATCCTTTTGAGGTTTACAACAATACGCTAGTCCCAATGGTGGTTGAGCAAACCAACCGCGGGGAGAGGGCGTATGACATTTATTCCCGGCTGCTTAAGGAACGCATCATATTCCTTACGGGGGGCGTGAATGACAACGTCTCGTCATTGATTTGTGCGCAGCTTTTGTTCTTGGAATCTGAAAATCCGAACAAGGATATCTCGTTCTATATTAACTCGCCGGGTGGCGTTGTTACGGCTGGGCTCGCGATTTACGATACGATGCAGTATATCCGCTGCGATGTTTCAACGATGTGTGTCGGCTTGGCGGCTTCCATGGGCTCGTTGCTTTTGACGGCCGGTCATAAGGATAAACGCTACGCCTTGCCGAACTCTAGGATCATGATCCATCAGCCTTCCGGTGGTTTTCAAGGGCAGGCAGCCGATATTGAAATTCAGGCCCGTGAAATACTTTCGCTTAGAGGGCGTTTGAATCAGATTTATGTCACTCATACGGGCCAATCGCTCAAAAACATCGAAAAAGCGATGGATCGCGATAACTTTATGAGTGCCGAGGACGCGCAGTCCTTTGGGCTGATTGACAGCGTGGTGACGCAGCGACCTGGGTCATCGGATAAAGAAAGCGGCGATACGTCATCCTCGACCTAAGAGAAGGCTCCCTACCGGGTGGGCTTATCAACTAAAGGTTTTAAAGGGTGTTTTTACGGTTTGAAGCGAATTAACCGTTCATGAAGGCCGATTTTGTAACCTAGCCGGCAATTGAAAACTGGCTGCCCCCTCTAGATATGGATCATGGATGTTCATACCTAGGGTTACGTAACCTCTACCGCCGAGATATTGCGCTGTATGGTTGGAGGTTGTGTAGGGCGGAAAGGCTCGGTTAACATACGATATGTAGTGTTTATACCCGGGCTTGGCGCGAGACTTGCGGTAGCCCCCCGGTGGAGTAAGTGACGATGACAAAATCGTCTGGTAGCGGCGATAGTAAAAATACCCTGTACTGCTCGTTCTGCGGAAAGAGTCAGCATGAGGTCCGCAAGCTTATTGCGGGGCCCACCGTGTTCATCTGCGATGAATGCGTTGAGTTGTGCATGGATATCATCCGGGAGGAAAACAAGACCAATCTTGTGAAGTCCCGCGAAGGTGTTCCGACGCCGCGCGAGATTCTCAAGGTTCTCGACGATTATGTGATCGGTCAGCCGCATGCGAAGCGTGTGTTGTCCGTGGCTGTGCATAATCATTACAAACGGTTATCCGGCATGGTGAAAAACGCCGAAGTCGAGATTTCCAAATCGAACATCATGCTGATCGGCCCGACGGGCTGCGGCAAGACTCTGCTCGCGCAAACGCTGGCGCGCATATTGGACGTGCCGTTTACCATGGCCGATGCCACCACGCTGACCGAGGCCGGCTATGTCGGCGAGGACGTGGAAAATATCATCCTGAAGTTGCTGCAAGCCGCCGATTACAATGTCGAGCGCGCCCAAAGAGGTATTGTTTACATCGACGAAATCGACAAGATCTCGCGCAAGTCCGACAATCCTTCAATTACACGCGACGTTTCGGGTGAGGGGGTGCAACAGGCGCTTCTTAAAATTATGGAAGGCACCGTTGCTTCTGTACCCCCGCAAGGTGGACGTAAACATCCGCAGCAAGAATTTCTGCAGGTTGATACGACGAATATTTTGTTTATCTGCGGTGGCGCGTTTGCCGGACTTGAAAAGATTATTTCGCAGCGAGGTCGCGGGACCTCGATGGGCTTCGGCGCGGATGTTCAATCCGTTGACGAGCGTCAGATGGGAGAAGTCGCGAGGTAGAGCCGGAAGATTTGCTCAAGTATGGCCTGATCCCAGAGTTTGTGGGGCGACTGCCGGTACTTGCAACACTAGAAGATTTAGATGAGACCGCGCTGATTGAAATCTTGACCACGCCGAAAAATGCGCTGGCAAAGCAGTATCAACGCCTCTTCGATATGGAAAATGTGCAGCTGACCTTCACGGATGACGCGATGGGAGTTGTTGCCCGTAAGGCAATTGCCCGCAAAACAGGGGCGCGCGGTTTGCGCTCAATTATGGAAGGCATGCTCTTGGATACGATGTTTGACCTTCCCGGGCTTGAGGGCGTCGAAGAAGTGGTCGTCAACGGTGAAGTGGCAGAGGGGCGCGCTAAGCCCTTGTATATATACGCTGATAGCCGTGAAGATGCGGCAGCGCCGGCGTAATTTAGGTACGCCTTGACCCTGCGTCATCCTGCCCTATCTTGGGACTACATATTGTGCAGTGTCTGCGGCCTGAAAAAGGGCTGAGATACAATTTTAACGGGCGCGATTACGTTAATGCGCCTGCCTCCGTGTTACGAGTGACGCGGTCCGTGTATGAGGTGATCGGTGGATATCTCTAAAGGTCAGTTGTTCCCAGTGTTGCCGCTGAGGGACATAGTTGTTTTCCCACACATGATCGTTCCGTTGTTTGTCGGGCGCGAAAAGTCTGTGCGCGCCCTCGAGGACGTCATGTCGGATGATAAGCAAATTTTGCTGGTCGCCCAGAAAGACGCGTCACAAGATGACCCATCCGCTGAAGAAATTTACGATGTCGGTACGGTCTCGACCGTATTGCAGTTGCTGAAACTGCCGGATGGTACGGTCAAGGTTCTTGTGGAAGGTGGGCAGCGCGCTCGTATTTCCGGCTACAAAGAGAACGACTCATTCTTTGAGGCCTACGCCGATTTTATTGACGAGCCTTCGGAAGAAGATAAAGAGCTTGATGCACTCGGTCGTTCAGTGGTGTCGCAGTTCGAGCAATACATAAAGCTGAATAAAAAAATACCGCCTGAAGTCCTGGTCTCTATTAACCAGATCGACAATGCATCGAAGCTGGCGGACACGGTTGCGTCGCACCTCTCGTTGAAAATTGCAGAAAAGCAAGAGCTGCTTGAAGTTAAAAGTGTCGCTGAACGTCTTGAGCGCGTTTACGGATTTATGGAATCCGAGATTAGCGTTTTACAGGTCGAAAAACGTATCCGCAGCCGGGTCAAGCGTCAGATGGAAAAGACCCAGCGCGAATATTATCTCAACGAGCAAATGAAGGCGATTCAGCGAGAACTCGGAGAAAACGATGAGGGCCGGGATGAAGCCACCGAGTTCGAAGACAAGATTAAAAAAACCCGCTTGAGCAAGGAAGCGCGTGAAAAGGCGCAGGCTGAGATCAAGAAGCTAAAAAATATGAGTCCGATGTCGGCGGAGGCAACAGTCGTTCGCAATTATTTGGACTGGCTGACCGCGATTCCGTGGAAGAAGCGCTCGAAGGTCAACATTGACCTCAAGAAAGCTAAAGCGCAGTTGGATCGTGATCATCACGGTCTCGAGAAGGTCAAAGAGCGCATTGTCGAATATTTAGCGGTGCAAAGCCGGACCAAGAAGGTCAAAGGGCCAATTCTGTGCTTAGTTGGCCCACCGGGCGTAGGTAAGACATCTTTGGGCCGATCAATCGCAACGGCAACGGGGCGGAGCTTCGTGCGCGTATCGTTGGGCGGTGTACGCGACGAGGCCGAAATCAGAGGTCATCGCCGGACCTACATCGGCTCTATGCCTGGTAAAATTATTCAAGGTATGCGGAAGGGTAAGTCCTCAAACCCGCTCTTCCTGCTGGATGAAATTGATAAGCTTGGAAATGATTGGCGTGGCGATCCGTCGTCGGCATTGCTTGAGGTCTTGGATCCGGAACAGAACTCGACGTTCCAGGATCATTACCTGGAGGTCGACTATGATCTGTCCGATGTCTTGTTTATTACGACAGCGAACACTTTGCGTATGCCTCAGCCTCTTCTGGACCGCATGGAGATTATCCGTCTGTCCGGATATACGGAGGATGAAAAGGTGGCGATCGCGAAGCGCCATTTGATCGCTAAGCAATTTCCTGCTCACGGCTTGAAGAAGGATGAATGGAGTGTGTCTGATGATGCCCTTCGTGATCTTTGCCGCTACTACACGCGCGAGGCCGGTGTTCGAAACCTTGAGCGCGAACTTGCTAATTTGGCGCGGAAAGCGACCAAAGAAATTGTGTTGGGAAAACAAAAGAAGGTTGCGGTTACTCGGCGCAATCTTAAGAAGTTTGCCGGCATACATAAGTACCGCTTTGGAGAAGCCGAGCGCGAGGACTTGGTGGGCGTAACCACTGGACTTGCATGGACCGAAGTTGGTGGTGAATTGCTGTCGATTGAAGCGGTGGTCATGCCCGGTAAGGGCGCAATCACTTTGACCGGCAAGCTAGGCGATGTGATGAAGGAGAGTATCCAAGCTGCGCGCTCGTTTGTGCGCAGTCGGTCCATTTCCTTCGGTATTAAGCCAAAGCTTTTCGAAAAACAGGACATTCACCTTCATGTTCCAGAAGGGGCAACTCCTAAAGACGGCCCGTCGGCAGGGGTGGCGATGTCGACATCTATTGTTTCGGCCCTGACAGGTATCCCAGTGCGCCGGGATGTGGCAATGACCGGTGAAATTTCGCTACGCGGTCGTATTCTCCCTATCGGCGGCTTGAAGGAAAAGCTTCTGGCTGCGTTGCGCGGAGGAATTACGACGGTGCTGATCCCGAAGGATAACGAAAAAGACCTTGAGGAAATCCCCGACAACGTAAAACGTAATTTGAAAATTATTCCCGTGACCACAGTTGATGAAGTATTGGCGAAAGCTTTGGTGAAACCGCTGGTTCCGATTTTGAAAGACGACGAGGAAGAAGACCGGCAGGCATCAACACCAAAAGAATCGGATGGTGATGAGGAGCCTTTACTAACTCATTGACCGGGCGGCGGCTGTATAGCTGCCGACCGCATTTCAAAAGGACTCGGCGGATGCGACTCCTGAAATCGCATCCGCCGTTGTTGTTTGTGGGGCGCACTTTGGTGCGTCAAGCTTCCATGAAGGGGTGCATTTGGAAATAAAGCTGGTTTTGGCTCAGTTATCCCCAGAAAAGCGCGAAAAATCTGTGTTTATCAGATTGACGCATACAAAACCCGAAGCATACACTTCGCGCGGACAGCCGGAGTTAAGCGGGAAGCTTGGCGGTGCAGCGGATTGTTAAGTACGCTGATCGGTCACGGGTCGCCCGGTTGTCCCACGGTTCAACCCACCATTTAGCGCTCATTAGTCAAGGGGTCACATATGAATAAGAACGATTTGGTTGCCGCAGTTGCGGACTCTGCGGGGCTGACAAAAGCTGACGCTGCGAAAGCAGTCGACAGCGTTTTGGAGAACATCACGGCTTCGTTGAAGAAGCAAAATGAAGTTCGCCTCGTTGGTTTCGGAACTTTTTCTGTCGCGAAGCGTGCGGCGAGTGAGGGGCGTAATCCCCGCACTGGCGAAAAGATCAAAATTCCTGCTTCCAAGCGGCCGAAGTTCTCGGCTGGCAAGGCGCTTAAGGATGCGGTTAACCGCTAGATCTGAACGTGGGTTTAAGGATTGTGCCGGTCGCTTTTCGCGGCCGGCGCTTTTCTTTGTAAATCTTGCTGTGGTCCGCTATGTACTCTGTACTGGATTCTAAGGGCGATTAGCTCAGTTGGTAGAGCATCTCGTTTACACCGAGAGGGTCGGCAGTTCGAGCCTGTCATCGCCCACCATCCTGTTACTGTTGTTACCCGTCAGTATTTGTCCCCTGAATTTCGTATAGGTATAGTGCCACCGCACATTGACGGATCGAAATATAGAGGGGGCTGGCTTCCGCAATTGGACGCCAGAAATACGATGAAGCCACGGAATTGTTAGTCCGGCTGGGTAGCGCGTTCGCGTCTTTTCAAAATCATTTCTCTTATCATTTTGCCGAACCGCGTCGGGCTTTCCGGATTGCGATGATGCTCGGTACGCTAATGCTGAGTTGCCCTCTTATTGCAGTTCATGCAGCGCAGAGTGCCGATGACAGTGCGGCCCTATCGACCGGCGCCGCTGTTTCCGGTGTTACGGAGGAAGATGGTCGGACAATCTATGACCGGGCCTATTTCAGTCAGTTTAGCGTCATTAGTGCAGATGATCTGTTGCGCCGTATTCCCGGAGTTCAGGATCTGCTGGACTTTGATGAGAGCGGAGAGCGCGGTTTCGGTTCAACCGGGGCTCAGGTTCTTATCAACGGGCAGCGGTTGTCGGGAAAATCAAACGATGTGCAGTCTGCGCTAGAGAGAATTCAAGCACGGCAAGTTCTTCGCATTGAAGTTATACGAGGCAATGCACCTGGTCTTGATGTGCGCAGCGAGGGGCGTGTTGTTAACGTCGTTCTAGAGGAAGAAGTCGCTGCATCTTACATTTCCTGGGAGGGCAGCATCGCTCACTACTCAGGAGGCGTTTGGAAACCAGGTGCAACAGCTTCCTATGCAGGAGCTTGGGGCCGCCTGAATTATATTTTGGGCATAGAAGCCGCGCCGCAAACAAATCCTCGTCCCCGTGCCGACGTTTTCTTTATACCCGGCATGGCCCCTTTTGCGGGTCAAAGGGAAGACGGCCTAAATGATGGAACGGATCTGATCGGAACAGTGAATTTCGCATATGGATTCACCAACGGGGACACTCTAAATGTCAATGGCAGGGTGGCTGACAAAGGTCGCTCGAGCACCGACAAGGGGGAACTTTTTGATCTGTCACCGACAGGCGTTGAAACTCCAACTCTTTCCAGTTTCAATCAATTTCTAACGTCGAGAACCCAGTGGGAGGTCGGCGGGGATTACGAGCACGCGTTCGAGAACGGCGACACATTTAAGTTGCTGTTTCTCGTGAGTTCTGACGTTCAAAAGAACGACCGAACTTTCTCATCGGCCGTGCCTGGGGCTCCTCTGGTTATTAATCGCCAGCAAATCTTGGAACCGAAGGAACAGGAAAAAATCGCTCGCGGTACCTATCGTTGGTCGGTGGCGCCCGGTCATCGACTGACACTCGGTGCGGAGGTGGCGATCAACACGCTTGATCAACAAGTCCAGCAGTTTGTTGATTTGGGCTCGGGACTTCAAAACGTTCCGGTCCCTAATCCAGACTCCCATGTGGAAGAGACCAGATTCGAATCCGTTACGGAATATTCTTGGCAGCCCACGTCAGAATTCTCCGTTGAGGCGTCCCTGGACACTGAATATTCTCGCATCAAGCAGACCGGCAGCGCGGTGAGCAATCAGCGCACCTTCTTTTTTGTGCGCCCCCGCCTAGACCTCCGCTACGACCTCTCTCCGCAATGGCAGGTGCGGGCAGGGGTAACTAGGGTCATCAGTCAGCTTAATTTCAGCGACTTCGTGTCCAGCTTTAGAACCGAGGACAGCAGCGATGATGTTGTCGTTGCAGGCAATCCCAATCTGGTACCTCAGAAAAACTGGAACTATGAGGTGGTACTTGAACATCGCCTCGCGGACGATCAGGGCGTCTTAACACTTCGCGGCTTCTATAATGATATTACCGACCACATTCATAAAATCCCGGTTGGGTCTGGCAGAATCTCGGCAGCTGGCAATGTTGGGTCTGCAGAATTCTATGGAGCTGAATTGAAGGGCGGTTTGCGTCTTGACTGGTTGGGCATAGAGGGAGCCAAGATTGACGGAGGCGTCAAATTCTGGAATTCGTCAAAAACGGATGCCTTCACGGGCCGGAAGATCCGTATGGATCAGACTGCAAATCTGAACTGGGATGTGAGTTTTAGGCACGATACCTCGTGGTCCGGATTGTCATATGGCGTGGATATCAACGACCGTAGCAATTTCTTCATTTCCGAAAGTGACTTCATCCTCAAATTTTGGCCCAAGCCCAACATCAATCCATTCATTGAGTTTCGCCCTATCGGGGATGTGGTGGTAAGGCTGGCTTCGAGCGACGTTTTTCGGCCAAAGGAGCCCCGACTTGTGAATTACTTTGACGGGAATCGGGCTGCGGCGAACGCTACTTTTAGTGAAATCCGTGAGTGGCAGTTCGGCCGGAGCATCACTTTGAGCGTGCGTGGAACTTTTTAGGATATCGATGAGTGTTGCGGTGCTCGGTCCTGACTGGTGTGTTTCATGGATTTGCGGCCCCACTTTTGTACTCACTCGAGGAAAAAACCCAGTGATGTCAATGATTTTGCGGCTATGACACTGCTTGACTTCACTCCCCGTCGCCGTTTAGATCAACCCTGCTTCTGTAGGCGCGTGCGAGGGACAATACGGACCGCGTGATCTACTCAGGCGCAGCGATCTAAGCTGTTGTAATAAAATGTAAAAGAATCTATTGGTGCGCTTGTGGGAGCGACCCAGTAGCAAGGCGCAGCGCCAATGCAAGACCTGCTTATGGAATATTTACCGATCCTTATCTTTCTCGGGATCGCCTTTGGTTTGGCCATCGCTTTTGTGGTGGCCTCACTTATTGCTGGACCCAACCGTCCGGATCCGGAGAAGTCCTCGGCCTATGAGTGCGGTTTCGAGGCCTTCGATGATGCTAGGTCTAAGTTTGACGTGCGTTTCTACCTTGTATCCATCTTGTTCATCATTTTTGACCTTGAGGTCGCTTTCCTGTTTCCCTGGGCCGTTAGCCTCGGAAAAATTGGAATGTTCGGATTTTGGTCGATGATGGTGTTTTTGGGGATTCTGACTGTGGGCTTCATATACGAATGGAAGAAGGGGGCCTTGGAATGGGAGTGACCGTTCCGGCAGCGGCAAAGACCGACGTCATTCGCGCAGTTACGGCAGAAGATGCCCAGGTGATGAGCCGCGTTGCAGGCGAGTTACAGGATAAAGGGTTTATTCTCACCAGCCTCGACAAGCTGGCCAATTGGGGTCGGGCCGGCTCGCTTTGGCCCATGACTTTTGGTCTGGCCTGTTGCGCTGTTGAAATGATGCATGTGGCGATGGCGCGCTACGACATGGACCGGTTTGGGATGTTTTTTCGCCCGAGCCCGCGTCAGTCTGATGTGATGATCGTGGCCGGTACGCTGACTAACAAAATGGCGCCTGCATTGCGCAAGGTGTACGACCAAATGCCGGAGCCGCGGTATGTGATTTCCATGGGCTCGTGCGCGAATGGCGGAGGATATTATCACTACTCGTATTCGGTCGTGCGAGGTTGTGATCGTATTGTGCCGGTTGACATTTATGTGCCCGGTTGTCCGCCCACAGCGGAAGCGCTGCTCTACGGGATCATGCAACTCCATAAAAAAATTCGCCGCGTCGGCACCATCGACCGTTAGATCAAGTATCGTTCATGAGCAATTCCACTTCCATCGACGTCGGTCTTAGCGAAACGGCCGCCCACCTTAGTCAATCGTTGGCAGCCGATGTGCTGTCAGCTGAAGTTGTGCGCGGGGAGCTTGTTGTGATCGTGCAGCGTGCGTCGATTGTAGGTGTCGTCAAATTTTTGCGTGATGATCCGAAATGTCAGTTTACGCAACTCCTAGATATATGCGGAGTGGACTTTCCGGAGCGCGAAGAACGGTTTGACGTCGTCTATCACCTGATCAGCATGAACAGGAATGAGCGCATTCGTTTGAAAGTGACCACAGGTGAAGAGAAGCCGGTGCCGAGCATCACGTCGGTTTACGCTTGTGCGGATTGGTTTGAGCGCGAAGTTTGGGATATGTACGGTGTGTTCTTCTCCGATCATCCGGATCTGCGGCGTATTTTGACGGACTACGGGTTTGATGGTCATCCTCAACGAAAGGATTTTCCGCTCACCGGTTATGTCGAAATGCGCTACGACGAAGAGCAGAAGCGGGTGATTTACGAGCCGGTAAAGCTGGTTCAAGATTTTCGCACGTTTGATTTCCTTAGCCCGTGGGAAGGCATGCAGCGTTTGTTGCCGGGTGATGAGAAAGCGCCTGAATCCGCGCCGAAGCAGAGTTCTTAATATGTCAGCCCCCGTGGAAATCGAAAATTACACCGTTAACTTTGGACCGCAACACCCGGCGGCCCACGGTGTATTACGGTTGGTGCTGGAGATGGGCGGTGAGGTCATCAACCGTGTGGATCCGCACATTGGCCTTTTGCATCGCGGCACCGAGAAACTGATCGAATATAAAACTTATCTGCAGGCGGTGCCGTACTTTGACCGGCTCGACTACGTCTCACCGATGAGCCAGGAAGAAGCGTTCTCGATCGCAACAGAGCGCTTGCTTGGAATTGAAATTCCGCCGCGGGCCAAATACATCAGAATGCTGTTTGATGAGATCACGCGTATCCTCAATCACATTATGAACATTGCGTCCTACGCCATGGACGTCGGTGCTATGACGCCGTTTCTGTGGACGTTCGAGGAGCGTGAGAAACTGATGGGCTTCTATGATGAAGTCTGCGGCGCACGCCTTCATGCTAACTATTATAGACCCGGTGGCGTTGCTTGGGATTTGCCGGTGGGGCTATTGGACCGGATTTCCGAGTGGGCCGAGACCTACCCAAAAGTGATGGACGAACTCGAGACACTTCTGACAGAGAACCGCATCTTCAAGCAGCGTACGGTTGATATCGGCATCGTTAGTAAAGACGAGGCAATCGCCTGGGGTTTCACCGGGCCAAATTTACGAGCATCCGGTGTGCCGTGGGATTTGCGTAAGTCTCAGCCTTACAATTCTTACGATGAAGTCGAGTTCGACATTCCAATCGGTAAGCATGGCGATTGTTATGATCGCTATCTGGTCCGTGTCGAAGAGATGAGGCAGTCGCTTCGTATTATCACGCAATGCATTGAAAAGATGCCGTCCGGACCTTGCCGCGTGAATGACCGTAAAATTTTAGCTCCGCCGCGGCGTGAAATGAAGACCTCGATGGAGGCGCTCATTCATCACTTCAAGCTTTACACGGAGGGATACAAAGTTCCCGAAGGTGAAGTTTATGCGGCCGTTGAAGCCCCAAAGGGTGAATTCGCGGTGTACTTGGTGTCCGACGGCAGCAATCGTCCGTATCGGTGCCGCATCCGCGCTCCAGGGTTTGTGCATCTCGAAGCTATGGACATGATGTTGCGCGGACATATGCTCGCCGATGTGCCGGCGGTTCTCGGTTCGATTGACATCGTTTTCGGTGAGGTGGACCGATGAGCGTTCGTACCCTCGCTAAGAAGCAGCCCGCAAGTTTCGCCTTTTCCAGCGAAAACCTGGAGCAGTCGAAGCGCGTCATTTCAAAATATCCGGCAGGGCGTCAAGCTAGCGCGGTTATTCCGTTGCTCGATTTGGCTCAGCGCCAAGAGGGCTGGGTGTCACGCCCGGCCATTGAATGCGTTGCAGAGATTCTGGATATGCCGGTGATCCGAGTGCTTGAGGTTGCGACGTTCTACACGATGTTTAATCTTCATCCAGTCGGCAAAACGCATGTCCAGGTGTGTACGAGTTTGTCATGCGCGCTGCGCGGATCGAGTGATGTCGTTAAAGCTTGCACAGAAAAGCTAGGCATTGGTTTGGGTGAAACAACGCCTGACGGTGCCTTTACGGTGAGTGAAGTCGAATGCGCGGGAGCCTGTGTAAACGCGCCGGTCGTGCAAGTGGGCGATGACTATTACGAAGACTTGGATTTTGATTCGACGGTCAAGATTCTTGATGCGTTTAAGCGCGGCGAGAAGCCGCTTCACGGGTCTCAGTCAGGCCGTGATGCGTCTGCGCCTGCAGGCGAGCCTACAAGTCTGACCGATGACCCCACGAAGCCCATAGCTAAACAAGATTTGGTTGCAGCTAAAGCAGCCTTTGAAAAAGCAAAAGCGGAGGCGGCTGCTGCCGCTGCTGCTAAAGCCGGCGGAAAGGCGTAGAGGTTCGACAATATGCTCGCTGATAAAGACCGCATTTTTACAAATCTTTATGGTCGTCACGATTGGCGTCTTGCCGGCGCGCGTGCCCGCGGCGATTGGGACGGTACAAAAGAATTGATGGCCATGGGCCAGGACTGGATTGTCGATGAAATGAAGCGGTCCGGTCTGCGTGGTCGTGGCGGCGCAGGGTTTCCGACGGGCCTTAAATGGTCGTTTATGCCTAAGACCGAAGGCGAGCGGCCACACTATCTTGTCGTTAATGCTGACGAGGGCGAACCGGGAACGTGCAAAGACCGCGACATGATGCGGTTTGATCCTCATAAGCTTGTGGAAGGGTGTTTGCTCGCCAGCTTCGCAATGCGAGCGCACGCCTGTTATATTTACATTCGCGGCGAGTTTTATAACGAAGCCTCCAACCTTCAGGTGGCTATCGATGAAGCCTATGAAGCAGGACTGATCGGCAAGAATGCTTGCGGATCGGGTTGGGATTTCGATTTGTATCTGCACCGTGGTGCGGGGGCTTATATCTGCGGCGAAGAAACGGCGCTAATCGAAAGTCTGGAAGGCAATAAAGGCCAGCCGCGGCTTAAGCCGCCGTTTCCGGCGGGTGTTGGTTTGTATGGCTGCCCGACGACCGTGAACAACGTCGAAAGCATTGCCGTCGCACCGACGATTTTACGTCGCGGTGCTAGCTGGTTCGCTGGGATCGGTCGTCCCAACAACACCGGCACGAAAGTTTTCTGTATTTCCGGGAATGTGAATAAGCCCTGTAACGTCGAAGAAACCATGGGCATTCCCCTGCGTGAACTGATTGAAAAGCACGCTGGCGGTGTGCGCGGCGGATGGGAAAACTTGCAAGCCATAATTCCCGGCGGCGCCTCAGTGCCGTTGCTGCCTAAATCAATTTGCGATTCCGTCCTGATGGATTTTGATTCTCTTAAAGATGTGAAATCTGGTTTGGGTACGGCGGCCATCATGGTTATGGATAAGTCCGCGGATGTTGTGTCGTGCATCGCGCGGCTTTCAGCTTTTTATAAGCATGAAAGCTGCGGCCAGTGCACACCGTGCCGCGAAGGCACCGGGTGGCTCGCGCGCGTCATGAAGCGGATGGTCAAAGGTGATGCCACGCTTCAGGAAATAGATACGTTGGAGCAGGTGACGTATCAGATTGAAGGTCACACGATCTGCGCCCTTGGCGATGCGGCAGCATGGCCGGTGCAAGGTCTTATTCGTCATTTTAAACCGGAACTCGAGCGCCGCATTCGCGAATATCGCGACGCCAAAGTCCGCGAAAAAGCGGCTTAGGGCGGGCAGGGGAAGTAGCATGCCAAAACTAACAATCGACGGCATGGAGATTGATGTTCCGCCTGGGACGACCATCCTACAGGCGGCGGAACTGGCGGGCGTTGAGATTCCGCGTTTCTGTTATCATGACCGTCTCTCCATCGCGGGCAATTGCCGTATGTGCCTTGTTGATGTCGAGAAGTCTCCGAAGCCTGTCGCCTCGTGTGCGATGCCGGCCGGCGACGGCATGGTTGTACATACGAAATCCGACAAAGCCTTTATGTCGCGCGCTGGCGTGATGGAATTTCTTCTCATCAATCATCCGCTGGATTGTCCAATTTGTGATCAAGGCGGCGAGTGTGATCTGCAAGATCAAGCGATGGCCTATGGGTTTGATCGCGGTCGTTTTGAGGAAAACAAACGAGCCGTCAAAGACAAAAATATGGGGCCGGTGATCTCCACCATTATGACTCGGTGTATTCACTGTACTCGTTGCGTACGCTTTGCAACCGAAGTTGCCGGTGTGCCCGAATTGGGCGCGACGGGCCGGGGCGAAGATATGGAGATCACGACCTATCTCGAAAAGGCGCTGGACTCAGAACTGTCCGGTTGTGTCGTGGATTTGTGCCCAGTTGGTGCGCTGACCAGCAAGCCGTATGAATTTAAGGCGCGCTCTTGGGAGTTGCGCAAAACAGAATCTATTGATGCTTTGGACGCGGTTGGCAGCAACATCCGCGTAGATGTGCGCGGCCGCGAGGTGATGCGTATCTTGCCGCGTATCAACGAAGACGTGAACGAGGAGTGGTTGGGCGATAAAAGTCGCTTAGCTTGTGACGGCCTCAAATACCAGCGACTTGATCAACCTTATGTGCGCCGCGAGGGCAAACTACTGCCTGCGAGCTGGCAAGAAGCCTTCGAAGCGATTGCCAAAAAGGTGAATGGTCTTTCGGGTAGCAAGATTGCTGCCGTTGCGGGTGATACAGTGGACTGTGAGTCTATGGTCGCGCTTAAAGACCTTATGGCATCGGTCGACTCCCCTAATTTAGATTGCCGACAAGATGGTGCGGCGATTGATCCGACTGTTCGCGCGTCTTACCTGTTTAATTCCACAATCGCCGGAATTGAAAACGCTGATGTCCTTCTCATCATCGGATCAAATCCGCGGAAAGAAGCTCCGGTCCTTAACGCTCGTATTCGTAAGCGATATTTGCAGGGCGATTTTAATGTTAGCGTCATCGGCGAACAGGCGGACCTGACCTATAAATACGATCACCTCGGCGAGACGGCTGATGTGCTGGCCAAGATAGCTGATGGCAGCCATCCGCTTGCGGCAACTCTCAAGGCCGCGAAAGCGCCAATGCTCATTTTAGGTATGGCGGCTCTCAGTCGGTCTGATGGGTCGGCTATCCTCGCTGCGGCACGAAAAGTTGCCGATAGCTGCGGTCTCGTAAAAGAAGGCTGGAACGGCTTTAACGTCTTGCATACGGCGGGCGCTCGTGTCGGTGGTCTTGATGTTGGATTTGTCCCCAGTGCGGGTGGAAAAGGTACGCGCGATATTCTAGATGGCGCACGCAAAGGCGAGATCGAAGTGCTGTATCTGCTCGGCGCCGATGAGATCGACACGACAGACCTTGGAAATACATTTGTCATTTATCAGGGGCATCATGGCGATAGTAGTGCGCATCGCGCCGACGTGATCCTGCCGGGAGCCGCATATACTGAGAAAGACGGCACCTACGTGAACACCGAAGGTCGGCCTCAGCATGGCTACCGCGCGGCTTTTCCGCCAGGTGACGCGCGAGAGGACTGGGCCATTGTTCGTGCGCTGTCTGAGGTTTTGGACAAGAAGTTGCCGTACGATAATTTTGCTCAGGTGCGTCAGCGCTTAACCGATGTGAATGCGATTTTTGCGACAACAGATCGAGTGCAACCCGCCGAGTGGAAAAGCTTTGGCGGTGCGGGGGCGATTAGTGCGACTGGGTTCGACTACCCGGTTAAGAACTATTATATGACCGATCCGATCAGCCGCGCCTCACAGACGATGGCACGCTGTACGGAAGAATTTGTCACCGGCGAGACTAAGAAGACGGGCACCGATGGCTGAGTTTACAAACGACTATCTGATCCCATTCGCTTGGATTCTCGGCAAGATATTGCTCTTTGCCGTGCCGGTCATGCTGACAATGGCTTACCTAACCTATGCCGAGCGCCGGATTATCGGAGCCATGCAGCTTCGTAAAGGCCCGAACGTTGTGGGCCCGTTTGGTTTGCTCCAGCCGTTTGCCGATGCAGTTAAATTACTTTTTAAGGAAACGATTGTTCCGACCGGATCAAGTCCGGTGGTTTTCTTTTTAGCGCCGATGGTGACGTTCTCTTTGGCGCTATTGGCATGGGCGGTGATCCCAGTCAGCGATGGGTGGTTTATCTCCAACCTGAACGTCGGCGTACTGTATCTGTTCGCGATCTCATCGCTAGGCGTGTACGGCATTGTCATGGCAGGCTGGGCCTCAAACAGCCGTTACGCTTTTCTTGGCGCGATGCGCTCGGCTGCGCAGATGGTGTCATACGAAGTGTCCATCGGCTTTGTGATGATTTCGGTGCTGCTGACCGCGGGCTCATTAAATCTGTCGGAAGTCGTCATGGCCCAGCAGGGCATGTGGTACTTCATTCCGCATTTCCCGATGTTCATTGTGTTCTTTATTTCGGTCCTAGCCGAAACAAATCGTCATCCCTTCGATCTTCCTGAAGCTGAGTCGGAATTGGTCGCCGGTTTCATGACTGAGTATTCGTCCATGTCCTTCGCCCTGTTCTTCCTGGGCGAGTACATGAACATGATCATGATGTCCGCCGTGGTTACGGTACTGTTCTTGGGTGGTTGGTTGCCACCGATGGATATGGTGCCGTTCACTTGGATCCCCGGCTTTGTCTGGTTCATGCTCAAAGTCGCGTTCTGCCTTTTCGTGTTCATCTGGGTGCGAGCGACTTTTCCGCGATATCGCTATGATCAGCTGATGCGCCTTGGTTGGAAAGTTTTCCTGCCCTTGTCTTTGGCTTGGTTGGTGCTCACTGCTGGGTTCCTGGTCTACACCGACAAGTTGGCCGGGTAAGGAGAGGCTGATATGGCATTCCTAGATCGCACCGCTCGCGCAGCTCTCCTTTGGGAGCTTGCTTCAGGCATGTTGCTCACCTTGCGGTATATGTTCCGCCCGAAGGTCACCATCAATTATCCGTGGGAGAAGGGGCCGATTTCTCCGCGCTTTCGCGGCGAACACGCTTTGCGCCGCTATCCGAATGGCGAAGAACGCTGCATCGCCTGCAAGCTGTGCGAAGCGATTTGTCCGGCGCAGGCGATCACCATTGAGGCCGAGGCGCGCAACGATGGTAGTCGCCGCACCACGCGCTATGACATCGATATGACAAAGTGCATTTACTGCGGGTACTGCGAAGAAGCGTGTCCCGTGGACGCTATCGTTGAAGGGCCAAACTTCGAGTACGCCACGGAGACTCACGACGAGTTGCTTTATAACAAAGATAAATTGCTTGCGAACGGCGACCGCTGGGAAAGTGAACTTGCCAAGCGGCTGGAACTGAGTGCGCCCTATCGGTAATGGCGCGGTGCCAGCAAGCTAACGGAAGAACCTGAGGGGAAACGGCTGGAATGAAGACGGGGCTATACATTAGCCAAAGGCAAGGGGACGCAGCATGATCGTTGCATCGCTGGCCTTTTATTTATTTGCCATTATCGCCGTGATCAGTGCGCTGAACGTTATATTTCAGCGCAACCCGGTGCACTCTGTGCTGTGGCTGATCCTGACATTCTTTAATGCGGCAGGCCTTTTTGTTCTGCTCGGCGCAGAGTTTGTCGCCATGATCTTGGTCGTGGTGTACGTGGGCGCGGTCGCAGTGCTCTTCTTATTCGTTGTTATGATGCTCGACATCAATGTCACCGTCATGCGGGAAGGCTTTTTAAAATATCTTCCGATCGGCGCGCTCGTCGGTTTGATTCTACTGGTGGAATTGGCTGTTGTTTTCGGTGGGTGGACTATGGCACCTGGTGCAGAAGCGCTGCGGTTGGCTCCGACGCCGGCTATGTCTGAACTCAGCAATACCGAAGCTCTTGGTGCCATTTTATACACGGACTACGTCTATCTGTTTCAAGCGTCCGGTCTTGTCTTGTTAGTGGCCATGATCGGCGCAATTGTTTTGACGCTTCGCCGTCGGCCCGGTGTGCGGAAGCAGAATATCGTCGAGCAAGTTAAAAGAAGTCCGAAAGACACAGTTACCCTTGTTCAGGTTCCGACCGGGAAAGGGCTGTCATGATGGGGACGGCGGAAAGCGGACTCTTAGCAGTTGGGTTAGGGCATTACCTGACTGTGGGCGCGATTTTATTCACGCTCGGAATTTTTGGTATTTTCTTAAATCGGAAAAACCTGATCGTTATCATGATGTCCATCGAACTGATGTTGCTAGCCGTGAACATCAACATGGTGGCGTTCTCCGCCTACTTGAACGACT
>CAXBLG010000031.1:0-32761 GCA_963976395.1 uncultured Rhodospirillaceae bacterium | reverse complement strand
ACAGGGGTTAGCTTAGAATATGACGAGGACAGCCTATATCACGCCGCGATCCTCCAGGAATTGTCCAATATAGGCGTTGCGCAGCCCGCCCTGATGGTTCTCGCCTCTCAGCTGACGGACGTTTACGACACCAAGGCTTGGCGGAACGCAAAGTCGGGAAAAGACCCGGTTTATCTCACCGGCCTATTCGGCCCTTCTGGAAACGTGGATTGGCGGGTTTCAGTAGGCGCATCGCATGCAGCGGAAATCGACAACTACCCCAAAAACCCGGAACTGCAAAAACGGGGCAATCCCTATCTCTATACAAGCGCCGTCGTCATTAATCTCACGAATACATTTAAACGCGTGAAAATCACCTGAGCTTTTTATTTAACTTCAATAAGCCGCATCGCGGCTAATATAATGGCATTTGAATATGAAAAGAAATTCAAAAGTAAATATCGGTAGTCCAATAGATAATTTGCCCTCGGAAAGGATAAACCGCCTTTCCGTGCAAATTAATTGGGAAATGCCTGGAGAAATTCCCATTATTCCTAATGAGTTGGAATTGCTCGATTTCTATTTGGATAATGTGGTCGCCCATGTCGTCAAAAGCCGTAAGATAAATAGCTAATAAAATAGGGGTTTTGCCATGAGCCGAACTGTCGCGCTGTATCTGCGGGTTTCCACGGCCCGTCAGGCTGAAAAAGACCTCTCTATTCCCGATCAGCGCAGGCAGGCGGAAGCCTATTGCAAGCGCCGGGGCTGGAAGATCGCGCGGGTATTTGTGGAGCGCGGAGCCAGCGCCACAACGGATAACCGGCCCGTATTCCAAGATATGATTGCTGAATCCCGGCGCAGCGATTGCGCATTCGATACAGTATTGGTTCACAGTTATTCCCGCTTCGCACGGGAGGCGTTTGATTTTGAATTCTATATCCGGGAATTGAATAAACGCGACGTTGAACTGGTCTCTATAACCCAAGAAACCAGCAATGACCCTATGGGCGAAATGGTCCGCCGGATCATGACCCAGTTTGACGAATACCAGAGCAAGGAAAACGCCAAGCATACCCTCCGGGCCATGAAGGAAAATGCCCGGCAGGGCTTTTGGAATGGGTCTCCGCCCCCGTTCGGCTATGAAACCGTTGTGGCCGAACAGCGCGGCGATAAAGCCAAAAAGAAGCTCGCCATCAATAAAGACGAGGCGCAGACGGTCAAACTCGTCTTCGACCTATACCAGAACGGCCTAAATGGTCGCCCTATGGGCGTTAAGGCCATCGCCACCCATTTGAACGCCATGGGCCACCGCTTTCGGGATAATGCCCGCTGGAGCACGGGCCTTGTTTACCGGACCCTCACGCGGGAAACCTATTCAGGCCGCCATCACTTCAATAAGACGAACTACCGCACCCGGAAGGCAAAGCCGCCCTCAGAATGGGTAGGGTTTAAAACCCCGGTTATTATCCCCCCGGCGACCTTCGCGGCCGTACAGGAACGGCTGACAGCACGGCAACCCAAGAAGCAAAACCCGAGGCTCACAAATAGCCCGGTATTGCTGACGGGCATTGCCGTTTGCTCCAAATGCAGTGGCCGCATGATGCTCCGCACCGGCAAGCATGGCCGGTATCGTTATTACACCTGCGCAGGACAGGCCACGAAGGGCAAGACGGCCTGCACGGGCCAATCCGTTCCCCTGCAAAGCCTGGACGATATTGTGATTAAAACCCTGGGCGAAGTCGTATTCACGCCGCCGCGCGTCAAAACCTTAATAGCCGAATTACAAAGCCATGAATCAACGGCTTCAAAACACGCTAAATCCAGCGCTCTCAAATTAAAAAGGGAATTAACTAAAACCGAGAAGAGAATTGCCAATTTAATTGCGGCAATCGAAAACGGCGTAATTGAATTAGATAATCAATTAAAAGGCCGAATAAACGAATTAAAAACCAATAGGGAAAGCCTTACCCAGCAGATCGCAAGGGCCAACCAACCTTTGGGAATTCCAAAGAAGCTAATATCCAACGACAATTTAGAAGCTTTTTGCGACGGGTTTAAAACACAATTGGCAAATGGCTCGCCGGAATTCCAAAAAGCCTATCTCCGGCTATTTGTGGACCGGGTTGTGGTCGATATTCCGAAAAAAGAAATACGAATGACGGGGCAAAAAAGCGCCGTCATTGGCGCGCTCACCGCCAAGAAACTCGACGATGCCCAAGAAGTTCTCACTTCTGTTCAAGAGTGGCGTCCCCACGGGGATTCGAACCCCGGTTGCCGCCGTGAGAGGGCGGTGTCCTAGGCCTCTAGACGATGGGGACTAGAGCCGTAGAAATTGAGCACGCTCTTCTTAGTCTACTGTGTGGGCGTTCAGCAACAACAGTTGTTCAGGGCATCCTGTAATTTGAAGGGGAATACCCCATCCTTGGCGCCGCCCGGCCCGGCATTCAGGTATAGCCTAAGATGAGCGGCTGGCCGGGTGTAGCGGTGTACTGGGTCAAAATTTCGTCTGCACCGGTATGACGGACTTGGGTCATCGCAATATTTAGTTCGGTTGCATCTTTGACGGGCTCTCCTCAGGTGCATCTCTATTATCAGACGTTGTTTGTTGGGTTGGCGGACGTGAGGATCCGTGCTCTGCAGCATCACGATCAAACATCTCTTCAAGTTCTTTTGCCGCAGCTTTAGCTAAAGCCCTCATTTTTTCGTCATCGGTATAATGGGTGTGATGTTCTTGCAACCGCCGCTCATCATGAGCGCGGAATGTTGCAATGGTTTTTTCGGCGTCAGCTGTGCGCATACCAATTCCAATTAAAACATCCTGAGCTAAGGCCAGAGATGAAAGAAAGGTGTCACGTTGTAGAATGGTGATGCCGAGCGCCATGAGTTTGTAGGCATGCTGCCGATTGCGGGCCCGTGCATAGATCTTTAAATTCGGAAAGTGCTGGATGACCGTTTCTGCAACGCGTAGCGAGGCCTCCACGTCGTCAACGGCGAGAACGAAAATCGTGGCTTTGTCGGCTTTGGCTGCTCTGAGCAGGTCTACGCGGGATGCGTCGCCGTAAAAAATTTCATTTCCAAATTTTCGTACGAAGTCCACTTGCGCTGGGCTGATGTCGAGGGCGGTAAATGGAATACGCCGCGCCGCCAGTACGCGCCCCACAATTTGTCCAAATCGCCCGAAACCAGCAATAATAATGGGCTGTGTTTCCACCGGGTCAACGTCGTAGTCGGTTTGGTGTTCGGTGACGAGCCTGCGGGTCATCCAGTCATACACCAAGCTTATAATGGGCGTTGCGGCCATGGACATGCTCACCACCAACGTAAGAATTTCTTCCAAGCTCCGATCCATGACGGACGCGCTGACTGCGGCTGCAAAAATGACAAACGCGAATTCGCCGCCTTGCGGTAAGGCCATGCCAAGTTTCGTCGCGGAAAATGTGTTCAGTCCCCAGGTACGCCCCAATGCGAATATAATAAGACCCTTGGAGATCATGACGCCGGCTACAAGAAGAGCGACCGTTCCAAAGCTATCCCGCAATAATCCCAAATTAAGGCCCATGCCGACGGACATAAAAAATAATCCGAGCAACAAGCCTTTGAATGGCTCGATGTCGGCTTCAAGAGCGTGGCGATATTCGGAATTCGCCAGCAGTACCCCGGCCATGAAGGCGCCGAGGGCCATGGAAATACCAATGGAGTCCATAAGAAGAGCCGTGCCGGCCACAATGAGAAGCGCGGTCGCCGTGAATAACTCTCGCGTACGTGTTGCCGCGACAATATTTAAGATGGGGCGCAGTAAAAAATGACCGCCAACGATCACCGCCGTTAAAACGGCCGCGACCTTTACAAACGAGAAAATGATCGAGTCGTCTCCAGATGCAATGTCAGGTGCCGCAAGCAGAGGAATCACTGCAAGAATGGGAATTGCTGCGATGTCCTGGAACAACAAAATGGCAAAGGCCGCTCTGCCGTGACGGTCTTTTAGTTCATCACGTTCGGCCAGGGTTTGAAGAACAAAAGCTGTGGACGACAACGCGAGGCCGAAGCCGACGACAACCGCTAAGGCTGGGGATAGGCCGAGAAAACCGGCCGCTATACCGATCACTGCTGCCGACAAGGCGACCTGTGCACCGCCAAGGCCAAAAACGGTACTGCGGAGGGTCCATAGCCGCTTTGGCTGCAGTTCAAGACCGATGATAAAAAGAAGCAGGACGACGCCGAATTCTGCAAAATGCATAATAGCGGTGACATCGTTAATCAGGCTCAGACCAAAGGGACCAATCGCGGCACCTGCCGCCAAATAGCCGAGGACAGCGCCCAACCCAAATCGGCGGAAGAGGGGAACGACCAAAACGGCTGCCGCGAAGAACACCGCGGCTTGCATAAGCATGCCCATGACAAATTCCTTCCCGGCCGCTCAGATCAATGCGCCGGTCAATATATAGGCTGGCCGTGTCTTGCAAAAGACAAGGGGACGGCTAGCTTATCAAAAATTCAAGGTGACTAGCTGTCGGCTCCGGGGCGGCCTGCGGTCTGACGGGATTTGCGCGCCCGCTGTTGGCCGTCTTCAGAGCTAGCGGTGTTTGCTCCGGTTTCCAACTCGGCAACCCGATGTCGAAGTGTTTCGACTTCGTTTAAGAGGCCGCAGATTGCACGGGATGTTGGGTCGGGGAGGTCATCGCAAGGCGATCCATAGGGAACAAAGGCGTCGGTCTTGGCGGCGTCACGCCCTCCGGTAACCTGCGCGGGGATACCAACGACAGTGACGCCGGGCGGCACGTCTTTGACGGCAACGGCATTGGCGCCTACGCGCGCGTCTTTTCCCACTGTAATGCCGCCAAGAACCTGTGCGCCGGCCCCTATAATCGCGCCATTGTCCACGGTTGGGTGGCGTTTTCCGCCGGGATGATCGGTTGGCGCAATCCCGCCAAGGGTCACGCCGTGGTATAACGTGACGTCATCGCCAATGACGGCGGTTTCGCCGATAACCACGCCTAGGCCATGATCAATGAACAATCTTTTCCCGATTGTCGCGCCCGGATGAATTTCGATGCCGGAAAGCCATCGGCCGAGTTCGGACACAAAGCGGCCGAGGAATAGAAAACCGCTACGCCACAAAGCATTTGCCATGCGATGGAACGCCACGGCCCGAACGCCGGGGTAGAGAAGGGCAATTTCCCACAAAGAACGTGCGGCCGGGTCGCGTGCCTTAATGGACTGGAGGCCTGATCTTAAGTCTTCAAACATCTTAAACTCTCCGCTGCATCGGCTTTGCCCGCCCGCATGTTGGGCTTTTGTGGGGCTATAGTCGAATTCCGAGTCCCATGCCGTGTAGCACTCAACCCGGAAAGGGGGAAAAAATAATTTATATGGACTGGACAGGAAGGCCATATAGAGATGAAAATTCTACTAATAGTGTGGACATATACGATGTTTCTCTCGCCTCCGGCGGGATGACGGGCCCTACAAGGGTCAGAACGGCTGATCCGGCCAAATCGCCATATGGCCTCTGCGCGCGCCCAAAACAAGGTGACTGTCATGGATCCTATTGATCGTAAAATACTCGGCCTCCTGCAGCAGGATGCAAGCCTTTCCATTGCCGAGATCGCCTCTAAGGTGGGCCTGTCTCAGACCCCGTGCTGGAAGCGTATCCAAAAAATGGAGCAGGCGGGCATCATTAAAGCGCGCGTGGTGCTGCTAGACGCCAAGAAACTAAACCTCGGCCTTACGGTTTTTGTCATCATCCGTACAAATCAACACGACGACGTATGGCTGCAAAAATTCGCGCGGGCGATTAAAGACTTTCAGGAGATCACGGGCATATGGCGTATGGCCGGAGACATCGATTATCTGCTGCGTGTCGTGGTGAAGGACATGGATGCGTACGATGCATTCTATAAGCGCCTCATAAAACGCGTATCCCTCAGTGATGTTGCCTCGACATTCGTCATGGAAGAGATCAAATATTCAACATCGCTGCCGCTGGAACCCACCGTGCCATCGTGATGGACGTCGGTAAAATCATGGCAAATATAAGTCCATTTTTCGGCTAATATTTGGATTGGTTGAATAGCCCTTATGCACTCTTGTCGGAGTGTAATTAAATCGCCGTATGCTAAAGGCTGCTGTGCATCCAAAGGATGCTGTGAGTTTTAGTCAAACTGCAAAATAAAAGGGACAAAATGAGTACTCAGAAAATTCCTCGCGCCCTAACAATCTTGAGTGCGATGGTTGCTGCCATTACGAGCGCAGGTGCTTATGCAGCTGATCAATCCTCAAACTTTTACGGCTCGATACATGTCGGTCCAGCATTCGTTGAAGACATGAATTTCTCGGAGTCTACGACGGCTGATTTAAGCTTGAATCCCAAGACGGGATGGGCCGTTGGCGGTGCTCTCGGATACCGGTTCTACGATACATTCAGGGTAGAGTTTGACCTCGCATACAGCTCGAATGAGCTGAGCGGAACATTTCAACAGAATGTGCAAGCGTTCGTTCCGTGCGGCGAATTCGCGGGCAACCCGTGTTTGGACTCGTCGACCGACGGCGATATAGATTCCTTGGCTGGGTTCGCGACGGTTTATTACGACTTTCCGGCTGTTGGCCAAATTAGGCCGTATGCAGGCATCGGCGCTGGGTTTGTCGACATCGATCTTGAAGTCGGGACGCGGGCGACGTTGAACGATGGTCCCGTGAGCCGTTTCGCGATCATCAACGGGTCCGATACAGTATTGGGATATCGAGGCTCGTTAGGTTTGACGTATCCCATCGGCCCGGCCGACCTCAATTTTGGCTACACGTATACTTTTACGGATCGCCTTAACCTTGCGGGGCAAGGGACGTTGGTGTCGTTCGATTTTGATCGCAAGATGAATCGTCACGCCGTCACAGCGGGTCTTACATATCGCTTTTAAAGATGCTGTGAGCACCGTGAGGTGTCGATTGCGCGCGTCAGAAACTGCTCAGCTGCACTTGGAGTAACCACAACTGGTGCAGCTGTCGCAGTTTTCTTGGCGCAACAAAGCGTTGGTCCCGCATTTTGGGCACGCACGCAAGCGCACATCCCGGTGTGCGGCATCCTTCAAATTAACAACATTACTGCTGTCTTGTTGGAGGGGTGCTCCAACCCCGCTCTGCGGTAAAAACCCGGTATCGATCATGTGTTGTTCAATCACATCGCCAATCGCCGCCAGCAAAGATGGTACATAACGACCATTCATCCACTGGCCGCCGCGCGGATCGAAAACAGCCTTAAGCTCTTCCACCACAAAGGTAACATCCCCACCGCGGCGAAATACGGCAGAGATCATCCGCGTCAACGCCACGGTCCAGGCGTAGTGCTCCATATTCTTGGAGTTTATGAAGACTTCAAAAGGACGCCGCACCGCGGCGCCATTCTCGCCAGTCTCCATGATATCGTTGACGGTAATGTAAATGGCATGGTCGCTTTCCGGCCAGCGCAGCTTGTAGGTGCGCCCCGGTAGTGTTTCGGGACGGGCCAAAGGTTCTGTCCCATTATTTTCTGGCGCAGAAACAGGCGCAGGGACGGTGGTCTTCTTCACTTCTAAAACCGCGCCACGGGTCGGGCTTGGCCGGTAGGTGGTGCAGCCCTTACAGCCTAGATCATAGGCGTTCATGTAGACGTCGGTGAAGGCCGCGAAAGAAAAATCTTCTGGAACATTGATGGTCTTGGATATTGAGCTGTCCACGTAATCCTGGACCGCCGCCTGCATCGCCAAATGATCGTCTGGCGCCAGGCATTGAGCATCCACGAAATATTCGGGCAACGGAGTTTCATCGCGGTGTATGTCGCGGAAGATTCGATAGGCATAGTCGCTGACTTCCTCTTCGCGGCGCTGGCCATCGGGCATCAGCACATGGCGCGTGTAAGCAAAGCTGAACACGGGCTCCAGGCCGGATGACACATTATCGGCGAAAAGGGAAATAGTGCCGGTCGGTGCAATGGATGTGACGAGCGCATTGCGGATACCGTGTTTCGCGATGCGCGCCTGCAGGTCTTGTGGAAGGGTTTGGACGGTTTCCCCTTGCAGATATTTCTCGCTGTCAAACAGAGGGAACGCTCCCTTTTCGGCGGCGAGATCCACTGAAGCGCTGTAAGCGGTGTTGCGAAAAGTCTCCATCCAATGGCGCGTCATGGCAACGCCCTCGGGGCTGCCATAACGTAGGCCGCACATAATCAAGGCATCGGCGAGACCTGTAATGCCGAGGCCTATCCGGCGTTTTTGTTCCGCTTCCTGCTTTTGTTCAATGATCGGGTAGTTGGAGGCTTCGATCACGTTGTCCATAAGGCGCACGGCGACGGGAACGACGTTTGCGAGTTCGTCCATGTCCAGATATGCATCTGGTGTAAATGGTTCCTTGACCAATCGCGCAAAATTAATAGAGCCCAGCAAACACGTTCCATACGGCGGCAATGGTTGTTCACCGCAAGGATTGGTCGCGGCAATGGACTCACAGTAATGGAGATTATTTCTTGCGTTGATCCGGTCGATGAAAATAACGCCTGGCTCGGCGAAATCGTAAGTCGCTCGCATGATCTTGTCCCACAGATCACGGGCTTTCACGGTTCGGTACACCTTACCGTTAAATTGTAGCGGCCAGTCCGCACCGGTTTTTACGGCGGCCATGAACGGGTCGGTCGCCAGAACAGAGAGGTTGAAATTTGTGAGTCGGCCAGGAACTTGTTTCGCAGCGATAAATTCTTCGATATCTGGATGATCACAACGCAATGTCGCCATCATCGCGCCTCGGCGCGCGCCAGCGCTCATGATCGTGCGGCACATCGAATCCCATACATTCATGAAGGACAAAGGGCCCGAGGCATCCGCCCCGACACCTTTAACGGGCGCTCCTTTGGGGCGAAGAGTCGAGAAGTCGTACCCGATGCCGCCGCCTTGCTGCATGGTCAGGGCGGCTTCACGCAGATGCGCGAAGATACTTCCCATGTCGTCTTCAACGGTTCCCATGACAAAGCAGTTGTGCAGGGTCACTTGGCGCTGAGTGCCTGCACCCGCAAGAATGCGGCCTGCCGGCAGAAATTTGTAGTCGGACAGGGCGTCCGTAAACCGCTGTTCCCAAAGCGCTGAGTCACGCTCATTGACGGCTAGCGCTTTGGCGACTCGGCCCCAAGTGTCCTCAACCGTTTTGTCCACTGGATCGCCGCCCGCAGCCTTAAAACGGTATTTCATATCCCAGATTTGCCGTGCAATGGCGGAGGGCTCAGTCATCATTTATTCCTGTATTCTTGTTTTGTTCTCTCGTTACCGAGAGCATACGACAGCACCCGTAAAAATCCTATGACTCTCAAATACATAATATTTATCAATGTATTAGAAGAATTACGGCAGTTAAGTTTACCCAATAGCCGCCGCGGCAGAGTCGATACGTGCGCGAAGCTCCCGAAGCATTGTGTCTTTGTCCATGCCGGGGGGAAGAGGCGGAAGGAAGCGAAACTCAATCGTTCCCGGTAGCTTTAGTACGCGGGTCTTGCCCCAGAGGACTCCTGAGTTCAGAGCCATGGGGATGATTGGGGCGTTGCAGTAGGCATATAGGGCTGCAATTCCCGGCCGGTAAGGGCGCACGGTCCCAGGCGAGGTGCGTGTACCCTCTGGGAAAATAATCAACTGGTGTCCGGCATCCAGCGCGGCTTGCGCTTCGCGCAGCACTTTTCGCATGGCACCCGCCCCTGCGCTGCGATTAATACCGATGAGGCCGATACGGGTCATGAACCAGCCAATGACGGGAATAAAAATGAGCTCGCGCTTTAAAACAAAAGTAGGACGGTCCAATTCCAGGAACATCCGATAGGTTTCGTAAGACGATTGATGCTGGGCGGCGATAATACATGGGCCTTGCGGCACATGTTCACGACCTGTCGTTACGGCATCAATACCGACAATGGTTTTCGCCAAAAACATAATGCCCCGAACCCAGACTTTCGCGATAACCAGCGCCCACTTTCTTTTTATAAGCGCAGGCAAGCAGACGATCGAGAACGACGCTGTCCAAATTACAAATGCTAATAAGTATATCCAGGACCGCGTCCAAATCAGGACTTTCGTCACGACAGTAAACCCTGCAGCAAGATACCGTCGGCGGAATCCATAACGTGTGCCTGAGTGTGAGGTGTTTGAATCAGACCTTGACGTGCCCAGGTCACTATGAATTTTGTGTATTCTCGCGCGATAAGACTCGCCGTGCCTGGCCATCTCCACCAATCACTCTTAACGGTGTTCGGAAATACGGCATGGGGAATAATGGCAACGTCCGGCATTGCGGCATGAAATTCCAATAAAGCCCGACGCATGTGATAGGAGGCTGTAACAAGCCTGAGCGAGCGCACCCGTTCTGCTCGTGCCCATGCGGCGGTTTCTACTGCGTTCCCTGGTGTATCGCTGGCAAGCGTACCGATTACGATATTCTCGATGTGACTGGGTTCAAGCGACTGTCCGCGCGCGACAAGAGCGCTCATACTGACCTGTTCGCCGACTCCAGAAATAAACAGGCGTGTTCCCAAGCCGTCTGCCAAAAGACGAAGTCCAGTTTCAATTCGCTCGCTTCCCCCGGTCAAAACGACAATAGCATCTGTATGGGTTGCGGTATCTTCGACGTCACTCGGTAACGTGGAAGCAAACCAAAGAAGCCCCGCGCTCCATGCAAGGGCTACGCCAAATACACCGGTGGCTAAAACGTGTCGGGCGCGAACCTTCATGTGGCCAAGTTTATACCAACGGTGGCCCGCAAAGCATAAATTATGTTGGCTGTCGGTTGATCTCTTGCCATGGCTTCAGATTTTAAGCGCAAGTATACGGCGCACAGTCATATTTGCTGTAACCATTGCGAGGATCCCAGCGATAACAGGCAGCGCGAGGATTATGAGCCAATGCTTTATGGGCAAGCTGACGTCCGGGAGCAATCCCTCTTGCACACGACTGGAAAGCCATGCGATTGCAGCAAGAGCGGGGCCGTATAGAGCTAAACCGGCGATGCCACCAAAGACGCCCTGGACCAGCGCGCGCCGTGCAAATTGTCCAGCGACGTATCCATCCTTCGCGCCGACAATGTGTAGAACGTCGATGGTCTGCGTATATTCGGTTAGGCTCGCACGTGTAGCAAAAACAACGATAAGGCCGAGCGCACCGGTTACAAGAGCCATAACGGATAAAGCAATTGCGCTGAAGCCCTCGGCAAGACCAACGATGCGGTTAAGCCAGACTCGATGATCTTCGATGATGGCGTGCGGCGCTGTTTTTTTTGTCAGATCAACAATGGTTTGTACGGCGTCTGGGGTGTTAGCTGTCAATTGAACGTCGATCAAAAGTGGCAGCGGCAAGTCTGTGATGAGTGTACTGTCGCCTAACCAAGGCTCCAGCAATTCGGACATTTTTTCGGCGGGCACCACTGTGGCCGACACGGCCGACTCTTGCGCATTAAGGATGTTAAGCAGATTTTCAACGTCATCTGCGTTGTTGGTGGCACTGTCGTCGGTGGGAATTTGAATTGTGAGTGTACCAGTTACGCTTTGGTTCCACCCCGTGAGCAACGCTTCCACATAAGAGTTAGCCGTTACAGCCAAGGCTGCCATGAACACTAAAATCGCGACGAGCCAAAAAACAAAGCGACTTGAACTATCGCCGCGAAGGGGGAGGTCTGAACGAATTTTCAGCATGGTACTTTTTAGACCTCTGCCACGCTGGAAGGAGGCGTGGCTCCGGCCGGTAGGGCTTCGACCACTCCTTTTTCAATATGCAGCCGCGGAAACGGAAACTGCCGGACAAGAGACTCGTTATGCGTTGCGATGATGACGCTTGATCCTAGTTTGTGCATCTCGATGAACAACTGCATGAGGCGTAAAGCGATGGCATCGTCCACATTGCCTGTGGGCTCGTCTGCTAAAATGAGATTGGGCCGGTTCACGACAGCTCGGGCAATAGCAACACGTTGTTGCTGGCCGCCTGACAAAGTCGATGGGTGCGCCTGCATAAACTCTTCTAAACCGACCCAAGTCAGAAGTTCTGTGACGTTCTGCGTTACAACCGTATCCGCGACCCCCGCGATGCGAAGAGGAAGCGCAACGTTGTCGAAAGCGGATAGATGGTTGAGCAATCTGAAATCTTGAAAAATAACGCCTAGGCGGCGCCGAAAACTTGCGGCTTTGTTGCGTTTGAGCGCAGTAACATCATCGCCGAATAACCGCATGCGCCCCCGGCTGGGATGCCGTGCCAAATACATGAGACTCATCAGAGATGTTTTGCCCGCACCCGAAGGGCCGGTCAGGAAATGAAATGAACGTTGGGGGATAACAAGAGAAACGTCGTGGAGAACTTCGGGCCCGTCGCCATAGCGAAGCGCGACGTTCTCAAGTTGAACCGTGTCTCCGACAAAGGTTCCTTTCTTCTTACGTAAGATGGCCATATAAATGCGAAATTCCGAACTTAAAATCTGATGAACATATACACGCGGCGATACCGTCTGCGAAGGTAATGCGCTCCTCGGTGTTGCCGTGGATAAAGGTCAGAGCTATCAACCTATCCGCGCAATTTTCTGAACAAGTGTCAACCTATACAAGCGTTTAGTTTCGTTTAACATGAGTGTGTATAAAATAAAAAATTGATCTATGAGTTGGCGGAAGTAGATGCGGATTACGTGCCCAAGTTGCTCGTCTTCATTTGAGATCCCAGCGGAGTTATTGGGAAAGAAAGGCCGTGCGCTAAAGTGCGCCAGCTGTGGTCATTCTTGGTACCAAGCCGCCCAAGTCGACTCTCTCGATTTAGCGTCAATCATGGGCAATGACTATGCGGCGAAAGCTAAGGCCGCTGCGGGTTCGAAGATGCGTAATGAGAGGCTCCCTGCCGGTCAGGCTGCACCTCAGAGGGCACCTCAAGGTCCGCCGCCACTGCCGCCGGGCGCGGTGTCGATGGTGAACCGCAATCAGCAGGGCCGGCCAAACCAACAGGCTGCCTCCGCAGGTCAGCGAGCGCCCCAGCAACGCCATATTCAACAGGCAGGTCTTGGCGCTCCAAAATCAAAGGCTGTTGCCAAGGCTGCTGCTTTGCCCGGCCATTCCATGCGGGGTGCTGACGGCAAGACGGCACCTGGACAGGATGCGGTTTCGTGGATGCATCCGGTGGGTGCGCAAGGGGGGCCAGGGGCACCTCAAGCCGTTCCTGGAGGACAACAGTCGATGCCACAACCAGGAGCACGCGGCGGTCCGGGCGCCCCCCCTGGGCAGCTGGGCCAAGCTCCGCCTCAATCTCCAGGCGCGCAAGGCGGCCCTGGCACATCCCCCTTAGGGCAGCCGGGACAAGCTTCGCCTCAATCTCCAGGCGCGCAAGGCGGCCCCGGTGCACCCGGCCAATCAATGGCCGGCCCGGGCGGCACACAAGGCGGCCCCGGTGCACCCGGCCAATCAGTGCGCGGACCGGACGCTATGGCAGCGCCTGGTGAGGGCGCGGTTTCATGGATGGAAAAAAACGAAGGTGGTCCCGGCGCGCCCGGTCAGTCAATGGCTGGCCCCGGCGGCGCACAAGGCGGCCCCGGTGCTCCTGGTCAATCGATGCGCGGACCCGATGGCGGGGCAGGTCCGGGCGAGGACGCGGTTTCCTGGATGGATAAGGACAAGGCGGCGGGCGCAGCCGGTGAGTCCATGATGGACGCAGGTGCAAGTGGCGGCCCCGGGCAAGGTCCTGGCGCCAAAGGGGCGGATGGAGCGCCCGCTGGCGAAGAAGAGGGGAGAGCCGCCAAAGCCGAAGGGGGTCTCCTTGAGAGTGTGGCGCGCGCGAAAAAATCAGAGGCAGAGCTTCTTGAAGGAGAAACGCGGGGGAACAAATCCGAGGCAGAACTGTCCGACGGCGAAGCCGCGAATGATGACTTAAACGGTGAGAGCCCCGAAATGGGTACGTCCGGGGGGCCGGGCGCAGCGAAGAACCCTGACGATGATGCTTCGGATGAAGACCTGGTTGATCCGGATGCTGATCGGCCCGATTTTGGCTCCGCTGAAGATGAGGATGCCGACGGCGACGATGAAGGCGATGATGGGTCCGATGAGGATGAAGACGCAGAAGAGTCTTTTGAGTCGGTTGCGACCCGGGCCGGCGGCAAACGCGGGTCGCGAAAAAAGCGGGGGAAGCCAATTGATCCGGCCTACGTAACCGCAGGTATCATGGGCGCCGCCGTGATTTCTCTGGCACTCATGGTTTGGTTCGGTCGCGGGCTCTTAATGGATCTTTGGCCAGGCTTTGCCGGATTTTACGACAGTGTTGGTATGGAGGCAGAGCAGCCGGGAGGTGGGCTTAGTATCTCTGAAACCGGCAAGCGGCTAGTGCGTGTCGGCGGCGTCGAAACATTGGTTGTGCGAGGTTTCGTGTCCAACGTCAGCGATGTGGCAAAGTCCGTCCCGGGTTTACGTCTCGAGTTGTTCGATCAGCAGGACGAGGTTATTCAAGACGTCACGACCTCTACGGCGACGGCATTGCTGGATCCCGGCGGAACCGTTGAGTACGAGCTTCGTATGCAACTCCCCCAACTTGATGCTGCGGAAGGCTATCGAGTTGTTTGGGATAATGACTAGGCGCTTTGGAAAACGATTCCCGACTACGCTCTATTTAGGGCCGGCGTCGACGTCTTTAGAACTGTTTCATCAGGCGGCGTAGATAGTCCTGCTCATCCTCTGGTCGGGTTCGGTCGCTGGCCCGTGCCCTTATTTCCTCTAAAATCATGCGTACCCGCTGCGCCATGCCTTGCGTATCGGGTTCGGTGGGAACGTCGATGTTGTCGCCAGTATTGCGCCCGCCGCGAGGACCGAGGGGGCCAAACTGTCGCTGGGTTCCAGCCACATCAGCCATGCCGCCGAAACCCTTTTCAAAGAGAGCTTTCAGCAACATATCTGTCGCTTCTTCGACGCCCTCTTCAAGCTTCGATGTCGCGCGGCCTTGCCCTTCCACGCCCGCCTCGAAGGCGCCGCGCCTCAAAGCGTTGCTTGCCTCGCTCATCGCTTTATCGGCTTCTTGAAGGCTTTCGGGCGTTTCTCCTGTGATTTTGCTCATACGCGACATCAGATTCGCTAGTTGTTGACGAAGATCGTCTTGCTGATCGGAGGCCTGACGTCCGGCGGCTCTTGCACCTTCGGCATGGCTGTTGGCTTGGTCTAGCTGTTCTTGCTGGCTTCGAGATCCGCGGTTTTGTTGACTTTGCTGCTGTTCACGCCTCTGCTGTTCCTGCAGGGCTTGTTCCCGCGTTTTTTCAAAGTTTTGATCAAGCTGTGCTGATTGCTCTGCGGCCAGCTTGCGCATTTCCTCCATCACTTCCCGGGCTTCTTGTACTTCCGGGCTTACCCCTTCACCTGGGGCAGGCTGATTGCGCAATTCTTTCAGGAGGTCTTCAAGCTGGGCAAGAGCCTGCTGCGCGGCTTCTTCCGCGCCGAGGTCCGACATTTCGCGAACCTGTTCCATCATTGCGGTGATGTCTTGCTCGGCGACCGAATCCGCTGTGCCGAATTCACTTTGATCTTCGGGCGCGTTTTCGGCCATTGCGCGCGTATAATCGGCCAAAGCCTCTTGCAGATCGTCGACAAGTTGATTGATCTCGTCGGCCGATGCGCCGCGCTCCATAGCCTCGCGCAACGCTTCCTCCGCGTCCATGAGCCTTTGCTCGGCTACCGCGAGGCTGCCATCCTCAATGCGAACGGCCGTTTGCCACAGCAGATCCGGCACGGTTTTGGAAATGTCCTCGAGGCTCTCATTTTGCAGACGATATTTCGCTGTGGACATAGAGAGATGCACCATTGGATCGCCACCAAAGCTTTCAGGAGTCTTCAAAATGTCGGCGATGCTCTCGGCTGCAGGTTTCACCGCTTCTTTTGGATTTTCTATCAGTGGCTTGCGCCACTTCGCGAGCTCCTTTGAAACCGGGTGCTTGAAGGCGCGTTCGGGCAGCTGCCCGGTCATGATTTTACTAAGGCCGCGTTGTCCGGCAGCATCGGTCACCGCCAGCTGAATTTTCACTTTCATCCCAGCCCACGGGTGAGACGCCAAATCCGTTATTGCAGAATGAACCACGTTTTTCGGTGCAAACGGAGGGATAGAGAGCGGAACGTCCATCGGTTCCGTGTTCCCGGATATGTCGTCGGCACGAGTGATCAGAGCTGATGCCTGTTCCAGACCGTAGTCGTCGTTCGCGCGGTAGTCGATTTTGAGCCGCCATCTGTTTGCTTCGCTCGGGGCCCCTATGAACGCGACGACGGGCAGCTGATCCGGAATCCAATTGACGTCCCATCCGGCGATAACGCTTCCGCCTTGTCTCAATTCCAAATGCTCGCCCTCGGGAAGGTCGACCTCGCCGCGCTGACTTTCGTCGGCGAGTTTTTCCATCTCCATGATTTCATCGTCCATCGCAATCGACGCTTTGCGTGGAGTGCCGGTAACCACGGCCAACGCTTTGCTTCCCGCACGAATGTCCAATGTCGTGGGCATGGATACGCCGTCCGCCGAAGGAATTTCTATATAGACCGGCGACTGTCCGGTGTATGCGGGAGGTGTGATCCATACTTTCGCGGACGTTAGCGCGCCGCTCGCGCCGAACACCGGAAGAATACCGCGCCAGAGACGGTCACCAAGATCGTTCCATCCGCCGGCGATGGAGACAAACAATCCCAAGACAACAGCCGCACGCAACGCGAACCGATCTTGATTCGCGATCCCTGGTGAAGGCACGGTTGCTCTTAGGCGGTCAATGTCGTTGCGCGCTTTGCGCTGATGTAGATCCCATATGTTCTTCTGGAGAGAAGAGACATTTCCAGCAAGGGAGTCCTCTACGGTTGTAAGAGGGCGGTGGGAAACAGGGGATGTTTTTTCAAGCCGCGCTCTGGCCTCAGCTCGGGATGGCCACTTAAATCCGCGGAGCGCGCGGTACGTCACTAAACCAATTGCACCCGCACTGGCCAACACCACAAGCACATGAAGGACAAAGGCCAATGACGGCAACACGTCGGTCAGGGTAATCGCAATGAATACGCCGGCAAATGCTGTAGGCACCCATAGGCGCGACCAGAGCCGCTCCCATACCAGTGCGGCCCATGTCAGGTTCAGCCGGGTACTCGTGGCAAGATCGTAGGGCGAGAAGGGCGTCTCGGGACGTGTTTGCTCGTTTGTCATTTAAGTATTCTAAGGACTTGCCGAGGGCTCTTCAATTGATCGCTATAGCCTGCACCGACAAGGGTTTTGGGTTACTCTCCCCAATGCGGCGGTTGCTCCAGAGCTATCATTTCCTCGAAACTTGGTCGGCGGCGCACCACGGCAAACTTGCTGCCGTCTACAAGGACTTCGGGGACTAGAGGGCGTGTATTGTAACTGGAGGCCATCACAGCGCCGTAAGCACCTGCGGTGAGAAACGCCATCAGATCACCCGATTTCATGGCGGGTAGGTAACAGTCCTTGGTGAAACGATCGCCCGTCTCGCAGACCGGGCCGACAATGTCGGCGGTTCGTAACGCTTCCGTCAACGGCGGCTCCACCACAGTCAGAACGTCGTGATGAGCGTCGTACATCGCGGGGCGAATCAGATCGTTCATGCCGGCGTCTACGATGACAAATCGCCGGTCTACAGCCTCTTTCACAAAGGTCACACGCGTTACAAGGATGCCGGCATTGCCGGTGATGACCCGTCCCGGTTCAAACGCAAGTTTACAGCCGAGGTCGCCAACGGTCCGACGCACCATTTCGCCATATTCTTGCGGGCTAGGTGGATTTGTTTTGTCTTTATGCGCATAGGGCACGCCGAGTCCGCCACCCAGGTCCACGGTGCGGATATCAAATCCATCGGCACGCAGCATCACGACCAAGTCGCGCACGCGCAAAAACGCGGCTTCGAACGGGGCAAGGTTTGTAATTTGTGATCCGATGTGGACGGCAACGCCCGCTGGATCAATGCCAGGCAACTCGCGTGCCGTGCGGTACAGCGCGGGTGCCAACGTCCAGTCGATACCGAACTTGTCGGTTTTGCGTCCGGTCGAAATTTTATCATGACTTCCCGCGTCTACATCCGGATTGACTCGAAGAGCGATCCGAACAGTTTTTCCGGCGGCGGCGGCAATCGCGCTTAAGGCGCGCAATTCCGGCTCGGACTCCACGTTCACCTGACCGACGTTTGTCTCAAGTGCTAAACGCAGCTCTTCCTCTGTTTTGCCCACGCCCGAAAATACGATTTTCGCGGCGGGCACTCCGGCTTTTAGAGCGAGCCTCAATTCTCCGCCGGACACGACGTCGGCTCCGGCGCCGAGTTTCGCGAGTAGGCTCAAAACCGCGAGGTTGCTGTTTGCTTTGACGGCGAAGCAGACCTCAGCGTTCAGACCTTTCAGGGCATCACGAAAAACCGTGTAGTGGCGGGTCAATGTGGCGGTGGAATAACAATAAAAAGGTGTGCCGACTTGTTCGGCGATCCGGGACAGCGCGACGTCTTCGGCGTGCAGCACGCCGTTTCGGTAAATAAAATGATGCATGGTGAAGTGGCCGATCTACGGACGTGGATATTGTTGTGGATAGGTCGCGCCGTCCGGTGGAATAGGCTGCGTTTTCTTGCCGCACGCGCTCATGGTTCCGGCCACGCAAAGTAACAGAAGAAGACATCCGGCGGTTTTCAAAATTTTGTTCATGGCGCCGACCTTTTGTTTAAAAACCGCTCCCGCGCGGCCTCAATCTGTGCGCGCACATTGTCGGGGGCGGTGCCGCCGAAACTGGTGCGGCTGGCGGCCGAGGCATCGACCGTCAGGACGCCGAAAACAGCTTCCGTGATGCGCGGCTCTGCACTCTGCATTTCCGCAAGAGTGAGTTCGGACAGATCACATCCTTTGTCTTCCGCCAGTTTAACGATGCGCCCTGTAATGTGATGAGATTCACGGAAGGGTACATTCAAGGCTTGAGTCAGCCAGTCGGCTAAGTCGGTTGCGGTTGTGAACCCTGCCGAAGCCGCGGCGCGCATACGTTCGGGCACCGGTGTCATATCGACGACCATTCCTGTGGTTGCGGCAAGACAAAGCTCTAGGGTGTCGAACGTTGCGAACACGGCCTCTTTATCTTCCTGCATATCCTTGGAGTAGGTAAGCGGCAGCGCTTTCATAACGGTCAGCAGGGTAATGAGCCCGCCAAAAACGCGTCCCGTCTTAGCCCGCACCAGTTCCGCAGCATCGGGATTTCGCTTTTGAGGCATCATTGAGCTGCCGGTCGAGAAGGCATCGGTAAAGCGAATAAAACCGAACTGCGCACTTGACCAAATCACCAACTCTTCGGCGAAGCGTGAAAGGTGAGTCGCGAGAATGCTGCTCGCCGACAAGAACTCCAGCGCGAAGTCGCGGTCGGATACAGCATCCATGGAATTCGCCATGGGCCGGTCGAAGTTTAATTTTTCAGCGGTTAAATGGCGGTCGATCGGAAAGGATGTTCCGGCCAGCGCGCCTGCACCGAGCGGACATTCGTTGAGCCTGCGCCGAGCATCGACAAAACGGCCACGGTCCCGGCCAAGCATTTCAACATAGGCCAGCAAGTGATGGCCAAATGTTACCGGCTGCGCGGCTTGCAAATGGGTAAACCCGGGCATGATTGTGTCCGCATGGGCTTCGGCCTTGTCGATCAGTTCCGACTGAAGCTTGCGCAGTTCCTCATCAATGTTGTCGATGGCGGCTCGCACCCACATGCGAAAATCCGTCGCGACCTGATCGTTGCGGGATCTGGCGGTGTGCAGCCGTCCGGCCGGGGCGCCGATTAGATCGGTGAGCCGAGCTTCGATATTCATGTGGACGTCTTCAAGACTGCGCTTGAAAACGAAATTGCCTTCCGCCACGTCTTTTTCAATACGTGTCAGCCCGGTCTGGATGGCTTCGCCGTCTTCCTTGTTGATGAGGCCGGCGATCACAAGCATGGCGCAATGCGCCCGACTACCGTGCAAATCTTGCTTGGCAAGCCGCTGGTCGAATCCGACGGAGGCGTTGATTTCCTCCATTATGGCGCCGGGGCCGGCTGAAAAGCGTCCGCCCCAAATTTTACTTGTCATGTGTTAACCTTGACCCGCTGTTGGGTCTCCGCATTATATCGGCCGGCCACACGGAATAACGGAGGAAATATGCCGGGCAACGGGTTAAATCGCAGGCTAATACCGCTAGCCGTAGGACTAGCAGCGGTGATTATCATTGCTGTAGCCGCCCTGGCAACCCGCCAGACCGAAGAACCGATGTCTTCAGCGGCTCAGCCTGGAGCCTCAAGGCCCCCGGCCGCGCCCGCAAAATCCAATTTTGGCGATATTGTCTGGCACGAAAGCCCGACTCCGGCGCCTGCGACAGTATTTAAGAACGAGGCCGGGACCGAGATTTCTCTGGCGGACTTTAAAGGCAAGGTGTTGGTCGTAAATTTTTGGGCCACATGGTGCGCGCCGTGTGTCAAAGAAATGCCGACCCTAGACGGCTTGCAAGCCCAACTCGGGGGGGCGGATTTTGAAGTCTTGGCTATTTCTCAGGACCGCGAAGGGGCGCAGGTCGCCTTACCGTTTATGGATACAAACGGATGGTCCCATTTGGCGCGGTACACCGAATCGGGAGCCCGTTTTGCCAAGGATGCCGGTCTGCGCGGTCTGCCTACATCGCTGATTATCGACAAAACAGGCAACGAGGTCGGCCGTGTCGAGGGAGACACAGATTGGTCCAGTCCGGAAATCGAACAAAGCCTGCGCGAATTGATCGGCCGATCCTAGATCGTAACGTTTTAAGGCTGGGTGGCCGGTGCTTGCAGGGCTACCGCTACGCTGTCCCGCTCGAACCATCGCCGCCACAGCAATGTGAAGGCGGCCGCGATGAAAATACTGGCGACGACGTCCGATAGATAATGCGCGCCGATAATAAATCGGCTTGCGCTGATCAACACCGCCACCGGAATGAAAAGCGCGCGTCCTTTCGGAAACAGCAGTGAGAGGCACAACATCGCCGTCCAGATTGACTGTGTGTGCCCGGAGGGAAAGGCGCAATCGGCGATGCGAAGAGCGAAGGGATGAAAGTCGCTTGTGCCATCCCGAAACAAAAACCGAGGTCTCTCACGCCCCACCGAAAACTTGAGCACGTTAATAAAAATGCCCGACGTGGCCATGGTCACGATCATGAATAGCCAGGCCCGAACTTCTTTGGCCAACTGCGCCAAGTCGGGCCTATCCGTTAAGATTTTCCGGCGCAGATAGGCCGTGCCAATCCCTAAAACCGCGAGGGCGTACCATATCGCACCGTTCGCGAAATCCGTAATCGCAGCAAAAAAGTTGGCCCATTCAGTGTCGCGATAAGAGTGGAAATAAAGCGCGAGGGGAATATCCACCGACATCATAAAGATCGCGACGACGACAGCCGTAGCGCAGCCCCAGGCCCAAAGACGCTGAGCGAGGGGTGACAGGTTCGTGAGGGATCTCACGGTGTGCCTGCGTTCGCCAGTGCCGGCGACGCGGAAATTAAAACCAGGTGCACATCTTCCCCTTTTGAATAATTACGACCCTCGACTTCGGCCAACGTGTTCATTTTCATATTCCAGCGCGTGAACTCTTCTTCAACGCGCGGAATGTCTGATTTTGGGACAGCCATCAGTTCAACTTGATCCGACAGGAGCAACCCGGTCGCACCATCCCAGCTGGTGAGCCATGTCTTGGTGCCGAGCAAGAATACCGCCGATGGTTCATGAAATCCGGCGACGGCCATAACGGTATCTTGGTTTCTGTAGGGGGCAGACGCTGTTGCGAGCCGCTGACTGATGGCAAGGCGGTCGAGGTGCGGAACAACTCCGGTGACGATCAGGACACCAAACACTAGGCTTGCGGCGCCAAGCGAAATTACGGTCCTATTCAAGTCATATTTCGTAAGGGCGACAAGTCCGATGGCTCCGGCGGCGCAGGACGCGGCCGCCGTCAAAATCGCAATTGGGAGGTTTTGACCATATGTATAAGCCGCCCAAATCACTACGGCTCCAAGCGCGACACTAAGCACTGCCCATATAGCGCGGAATGTGAGACCTGCTGGACTGCTCATTAGATCGCGCACTGTCTTTAACTCGGCGAAGCTAGCCGCGATCAGCAGCATCAGCGCGGGGAAGAGCGGCATGGTGTAGTGGGGGAGCTTTGTCGGCACGAGTTCAAAGATAAGCCATGCGGGTAGCAGCCAAGCTAAACAAAACCGAACTTCTGGCTTTGCGCGTTGACGCCAAGCCAAAATCCCGGCGAACGGAACCATGATCGACCAGGGCCATGCTGTGGCGAACAGCGCCAGCAAATGAACACCAGGCAACGCGCCATGAGATTCCTGCCCGCCGGCGAGTTTCGGAAGAAGATCTTGGCTGACGGCATCCGTAAAGAACGAGCCGCCATCTCCAGTTGAAGACGCCAGCGCCCAGGGTAGAACAACGGCAAGGGCAACGGGCACGCCGGATTCAGCGTGCAGCGCCTTCAGCCAGTGGACGTTGCGATCAGCGAGGCATAATGCCGCGATGGTCGCGCTCGCCACCATGAGAATGAGGGGGCCTTTGATCAAGAACCCTACGCCAAGCACGATCCAAAACAAAAGCGCGATGGGAAGGGACGGCGCCCGCTCATCTGAAGCCGTATAAAATTTTGATAAGATCAACATAGAGACGGTCACCGTCGCTAAAAGAATAGCGTCGGTTTTAGCGATGTGCGCCTCAACCACCACAATCAAACTGGTGGCGAGCATGGCCGCGGCCATGAATCCGGTTTTCGTATCGAATAGACGTTTGCCAAAACCGAAAACAGCGAGTACCGCGAGCCATGCGCCAATGACGGATGGCAGCCGGTACGGCCATGCCGTGGCGAGGTTTTGAAGGCCTGTGGCTTTTACCGCCAGAACTTGCAGCCAATAAATGCCGACGGGTTTTTTGTTGCGGGGCTCGTCCTGAAAGCTGATGTGAACCAGATCACCGGTTTCGATCATTTGCTTTGACGCTTGCATGAAGCGCGCTTCATCACGGTCAATCGGCGAGATCGAAGCAATCCCCGGTATGAAAAGCACCGCGCACAGCAGTGTCAGGACCGCGTAAGGCCGCAGTCCCGTGGTCAGATTCCAGGTAGAAAAGTCGGGCAATGGAACCGTGCCCGGGCGGCGTTATCGGGTGGGAACCGGCTCAGGGCCGCTATAGTCGTAAAAGCCCTTGCCGGTTTTGCGGCCAAGCCATCCCGCTTCGACATATTTCGCCAGGAGCGGACACGGCCGGTATTTGGTGTCGGCCAAACCGTCATACAGAACCGACATGATGGAGTGGCAGGTATCAAGGCCGATAAAATCCGCGAGCTCCAGCGGCCCCATGGGGTGGTTGGCGCCAAGCTTCATAGCGGTATCGATCGAATGCACATTCCCGACACCTTCATAGAGCGTATAGACCGCTTCATTGATCATCGGAATCAGGATGCGATTGACGATGAAAGCAGGGAAGTCCTCGGAGGAAACGGTACTTTTGCCAAGTTTTTCGGCAAAAACTCGAACCGACGTGTATGTCGCTTCATCTGTTGCAATACCGCGAATGAGTTCCACCAATTTCATAAGTGGAACCGGGTTCATGAAGTGCAAACCCATAAATCGTTCCGGGAAATCGGTAACTGCCGCGAGACGGGTGATCGAAATGGACGACGTATTAGAGCACAGCAAAGCGTTTGGCTTCAGCACAGGCCCCAATGCTTTGAATATCTGCTTTTTGACGTCTTCTTTTTCCGTTGCGGCTTCTACGACCAAGTCTCTATCGCTCAGGATATCCTGAGATGTGCTGGTCGAAATACGCTCCATCGCGGCATTTTTATCTGCTTCGCTCACGAAACCTTTGTTCATTTGGCGCGTGATGTTCTTATCGATGGTGGCGACGGCATTCGTGAGCTGGTCTTCGTCAATATCCGTCAGGGCCACGTCGAATCCCGCCAGGGCGCAAACATGCGCGATGCCTGAGCCCATTTGACCGGCCCCAATAATGCCGACTGTCGATATCTCGATGGGAACCTTCGAAGAAGATGCGGCCTCGGTCATAGTGCCTCGCCTGAGTCTGTTGCCTGCAATGAAGCCCACGGGGTGTGGCGCTTCAGTTTGCTACGGTTTTAGAGCGCGTCGGTTAATTCGGGCACGACCTGAAATAGATCGCCGACAAGGCCGTAATCAGCCACCTGGAAAATTGGGGCTTCTTCGTCCTTGTTAATGGCGACGATCACTTTCGAGTCCTTCATGCCGGCCAAGTGCTGGATCGCGCCAGAGATGCCAACCGCGATGTAAAGCTCCGGCGCCACAATCTTGCCGGTCTGACCCACCTGATAATCGTTGGGCACAAAGCCTGCATCCACGGCGGCGCGCGATGCGCCAACAGCGGCGCCCAGCTTGTCGGCCAAAGCTTCAATGATCTTGAAGTTATCACCCGAGCCCATGCCCCGACCGCCGGAAACAACGATCCGCGCCGCAGTCAGTTCCGGGCGTTCGGATTTGGAAAGCTCGGCGCTTACGAAGGTCGAAAGCCCTGGATTGTCTGCGGCTGCAACGTCTTCAACCGTCGCGCTGCCGCCTTCGGGCTTCGCCTTATCAAAAGTCGATCCGCGCACCGTGATCACCTTCTTGGCGTCCTTGGATTGCACGGTGGCCATGGCATTGCCGGCATAGATCGGACGCACAAAAGTGTCTTCCGAAACGACAGCGGAAATGTCCGAGATTTGCGCCATGTCGAGCAGTGCGGCAACGCGCGGCATTGTGTTTTTGCCGTTAGTTGTCGCAGGCGCAATCAAATGGCTGTAATCGCCCGCCAAACTGACGATAAGGGCGGCCTGCGGTTCGGCCAACGGATGGGCGTATTGATCGGCGTCCGCAACGCGTACCTTGGACACGCCGTCAATTTTGGCGGCTTCATCGGCCACGGCGCGGCAGTCTTTGCCGGCAACCAGCACATGTATATCACCGCCGATTTGCTGAGCGGCTGTGATGGCGGTCAGGGTTGCGGGCTTCAGCGCCGCGTTGTCGTGTTCGGCTAATACGAGGGATGTCATCCGATCACCTTCGCTTCATTTTTCAGTTTATCTACAAGCGCTGCAACGTCGGGCACCTTTACGCCGCCTTTGCGGCCTTCGGGCTCTTCAACCTTCAAGGTTGTAAGACGCGGCGCCACGTCCACGCCCAATTCGTCGGGCGTCATCGTGTCGATCGGCTTCTTTTTAGCCTTCATGATATTGGGCAACGACGCATAGCGCGGCTCGTTCAAGCGCAAATCGGTCGTAATAATGCAGGGCGTTTTAAGATCTACTGTCTCAAGGCCGCCGTCGATCTCGCGGGTCACCTTGGCCGTACCGTCGCCGAGTTCAACTTTCGATGCAAACGTGCCCTGGGACCAGTTCAAAAGCGCGGCCAGCATCTGGCCGGTCTGGTTGGAATCGTCGTCGATGGCCTGTTTGCCCAATATAACGAGATCGGGGCTTTCTTTCCCGACAACCTCCTTGAGCAGCTTGGCGACCGCCAAGGGCTGCAGTTCGGAATCGGATTGCACCAGAATGCCGCGATCCGCGCCCATGGCGAGGGCCGTGCGGATGGTTTCCTGTGCGGCGGTTGGGCCCATGCTGACAACGACGATCTCCGTCGCTTTGCCGGCCTCTTTCAGGCGCACAGCCTCTTCGACGGCAATTTCGTCGAAGGGGTTCATAGACATTTTGACGTTGGACAGTTCTACGCCCGTCTTGTCCGCTTTAACGCGGACTTTGACGTTGTAGTCGACCACTCTTTTGACGGCGACGAGGATCTTCATGCGATTAACCTACGATCTCCCAAGAGGATTGAAGGGAAATGGACGGGCACGCCAGCACACACATAAGGCCAGCACGCCAAACGTATCAGGTCCAGAAAACGGGCAACACAACTAGTCCGTCGTTACCGGGCTGTCAAACGAAATAATGTTGCGCTGCAACATGATGTCGGGGGCGTCGTGTATGTCGAGCCAAACCGAAACGGCGCGCCAGTGGCATCTCTACGGCCTGTTACGTCTTCTAATCCGAATGCTATTCCCACCGCGCACGCAGGTGGGGCGGAGTCGTTATGCAGTGGTGTCAGGGAGCGCGGCTGGCCGCGCAACAGGTGATTGTGCTGCAACGCGCCAACTGGACTGAAATTGTGGCGAAGATTCTACCGGCTTGCCATCCATTCGCGGACGAGCTTTTGCCCCTCGGCAAGTTGTTCCGGCGTAAGCCGTCGCGCGACTTCATCCCGAGCGACCTTCACATCCCGGGTATAATACGGATACCTGCCTCCGTGCTCAACGGCCAGAGCGTGCCACATGTAAGCGCGCACTAAATCCTGCTGCACACCTCGACCTGTTGCGTACATACTGCCAATAGCGGTCGCCGCCCCGGTGTCGTCCTGTTCGGCGGCACGCGTGTACCACTTCAACGCTTCAGCGTAGTTCTGCGAGATGCCGCGCCCTAAAAAATACATTTGACCGAGGTTGAACTGGGCGCTGGCGTTGCCCTGTTCGGCAAGAGGACGCCACTCCTGCAGCGCAGCGGCGAAATCACCGCGCGCATATGCGGTCGCGCCTTTATTGTAGTCTTGCGCCGCTGCCGGGGTTGCCAGCAGACACAGAACGGCAAAAGCAAGCATTTGGCGTTTTATGCCTTTCTCCCTAACTACACCGGACATCATTTCGAAAGCCTCTCAATATGATCGGGGCATAAATCGCGAGTCTATGATCGCCGCACAGCTATGCGCGGTAGATTAAAGTCTATCAGGGTTGTCGTTCGAAAGCAGATCGTTTCATCCTGGTGGTGTCTTTTTGTCTTGTACATATCAGGCACTCATACAGGAAGAATGCGCGCGACTTGGCGTGCCGAAATTCGGCTTTATGGCTAACCGAAAACATTCTTATATTTATGAGAAAATATGGTGTGCCGGAGGTGACGAAGATGCGCACTGCTGGATGTTCCGACTTCAGACCAAGCCTTTGCGAGGCTGTCGGAATTGATAGTCCTTCATCAAATTGAAAAATTCGTTTCCTTCATCCTCTAAAAAACTGTCGCAGTACTCTAAGTCCGAAAAAAGGTGGTGAAATGCAGCGATTTTATCGCCGTCACTGTAGCCTGGATATGCATTTTTCCCTTCGCGGCCAATTGCCTGCATGAATTCTAAATGAGTTTTTTCTACCGAACCTTTTCGATATTGCACGATTCCTAACTCATGCCGAAAAGACAGGGTGAGCGTACGATCTGCCTTCTTGAAGCATCCAACCGCAAACTCACCGCTACTACTCTCGCCTTGCTCGACAATCTCAAATGTGAAGCCCAACGGGTACAACTTTTGCCCGAGAATCTGTGCGCCTTGGTTGAGATACAGAGTGGGAGTCACGGCAGCAAATTTTCCAGGAAACGAGGCATCCCGACATAGTAACACGGGGGGCTCAAATGGATTAGTTCGAATCCCTCTGGGCACGCCATTCCCGTGCAAAACTGCGAACTTGTTCGGGGCTTGTGTTGGAGCCTTTAGCGATAGCCGCAGCGAGCACGTTCTTTGAGCCGCGCATGTGGATTTCATCGCCTTTGAACTCGACGTTATCCACTAAGAGCCGCAGATAGGCTTGGCGGAAGCGTACATCTCCGCTAGTCCAAAGGTCGCGCAGACCTCTGGCGAAGGCTTCAATCTTTTGCGGCCCGGCCCATCCGGTTGGAATGTCGAGGCGACGGCCAAGCATTGCCATCTGCCGTTCTATTTCATCGCGCTGGGCTCTACGCGGTCCTAGCTGTTCCTTTAGGTCGGGGTCGTCAGCGGCCATCGTCCCCGTGGCAACCAATTTCATGAGATTATCGATCTCGCCCTTAATGCGCCGCAGGTCGCGGCCAAGCGCCTGTTTACGGACAGCGGAGTCATCTTTCCCGGTCTTGGTTTGCGCCCGGAGTTGGGTAAGCAATTCTTTCAGATGGTCAGGGTCCAGCACTTGTTCCAGCAGCGCGTCGCTGACCAGATCGTCCGCCATATCCATCCGCATCCGCTGGCCCTTGCAGCCCGTCAGGCCCACGCGGTTACGAGTTGAGCACATGTAGTAGCTGTACTGTCCGCTCTTGCCCGTGCCTTTGACCATTGCAGCCCCACAGCCGCCGCAGCGAGCAAGGCCAGTCAGCAGAGTAGGCGTGCTGACCACACGCGGCGGGGTCTTGCGGGGATTGCGGGTTGTTAAGAGTTCTTGAGCGCGGTTGAACTCCGCATCCTTGACGATGGGCGGACAGGGAACCATGATCTGCTCGCTCTCAGGTTTGAGGCGTCCTGTCTTGCCGTCTTTCAGATTAAACACGCGTTGGCCCACATAGGCGGTGCGCCGTAGCAGATCATCTACAAACTTGACGTTGAACTTACCGCCCCGGCGCAGCCGGTAGCCTTTGCCGTTGAGGTATTCGACAATCTTCTTGATGCCTATTGGCCCGGTTTTACCGTCGCCTTCCAGATAGAGTTTGAACGCCAGCCGGACAATCTCAGCTTCCGGCGGGTTAATCGCCATAACCATCTTGCGCTTGTCGGCGCGGCGTTCGCGTTCCACAGACTTATAGCCGTAAGGCACAGGCCCATTCACGAACCCTTGCCGGGCATTCTCGACCATGCCCCGCAAGGCGTTCTCGCCGTTCATGTCGCTGATGTATTCATGCGCGGCCAGGGCATTGGTACGACCAAAGCGGCCAGCAGCCCCATTGCCGAAGTTCTCGGTCATGGATTCAACATCAACCCCGAGCCGTTCCAGTTTGGCAGCATACATCAGGGCTTGATTGGCGCTACGGAAGAACCGCGACCACGTATAGACAACAACCTTGGTAAACTTTGGCGGCTTTTCTGATGCAGCCTCGACCATGCGTTGGAACTCTGGCCGCTTGTCCGTGCGACCGCTCAGGCCAGCATCGGTGTAAATTTGTACAATGCGGTACTTGCGGCGCTTGCAAAATTCCTCAAGCGCTCGCTTTTGCTCCGGAAGCGAGAGGCCGCGTTCGGCCTGCCTGTCGGTGGACACGCGCAGATATAAAACAACGTCTGTCATGACTCATCCCCGTTGTCGTTCGCGGCGATTCTATCAACAAGTTTGCCTAGGTAGACAGAGAGAAGTTCCGATTCACCAATCACCACCGGCAGTTGCTCCGGCAGGTTGGTGAAGATTGTCACCCGGTAAACCTTGCCTTCCGGCCCCTTTGCATCGGCGGCAGACTGTTCCCCTTTTTGATCTTCTCCTTCCATGACCGCCTACCACTTGCCCAACCCATGCCGTTGAACACGGTCTTGCAGCTCGGCTTCCCATTCCGCGGGGTCATGTTCCCGCTTGAACATCAGCACCCGTATAGCCTTGAGGGTATCGTTAAAGCCCATGACCTTGCCGTCAGGGCGTCCGATGGACAGAATCGCCCCCAGACCCTTTATGGAGCCGTAGAGAGACTTGATTTGCTGATAACGCCGAAGGCGCAGGGAACTGGCCGGATTGATGGACCGCACCAAGCCTTCCTGTGGGCGGTTGGCTATAGCCTCGCGCAAGGCTCTCCAAAGGGGGTGCAGCTGCCAGCGGGAGCGGTTTGCATCACCGTTTGGAGTCCGCAGCGTCGTGTGGCTTCCCGCCAATTCTCGCAGCAGGTCATATTGCAGATCAAACAGATCATTGGGCGAGCGGATGCCGTGCTGCTGTAGCACCGGACCACGCACCTGGAACTCGACCCGCCAGACCTCTTTGTCCTGGCCCCAGACCTGGAACATCCAGACCTTGCCGCTTTGCGCCTGGATTTCTGCAACCTTGTCATAGACCCGCACCACCACATCGCCTTTGCCGATCTGGAATCCGGTGATGTTCTCGCCGTTATCCCAACGGCCCTTCATGCGGCCACGGGAGACAAAGTTGTCCCCGTCAAAGTCAATGCTCGGCAAGTGGAAGTCGAAGGCCCAGTCAGAGCGGGACACGACCGGCTTGCGGCTTCGGAACAGCGACACGGACCCGGCCCAATGCAAGAGGCGCATATGCAAGGCTTGAGCCCCGTCGCGCCACAACGCCTCACTGTAGAACTGCACGTAGCAACAAGGCTGAAGATGTTCGGCAAGACGGACTTCAAAGTCAGCGTTGGAAAGCACATAGCTGTAGGGCTTCTTGCCGTAAGGCATGAGCCAGAAATTCTCCGAGCCAATGACGATCTCTTCGCCGGTGGCAAACCGCCGCTGGCGCGAGCGTTCACGGCAAACCGCCAACTCTTCCCAATCAATGAGACTGTTTGCCGTTTCAAAGAAGTAGCTGACGTACAGACTGTCGATGCCATGAGCGAGCAACCTCGGTACATCGAGCCCGGCGGGCTTTGGCGGCAGGAATGACCCTAGGCTCTCGCAGGTGAGGGCGCCGGCGGCCGGGCGGCGAGCATCGCCGCCGCTCCGGCCGGCCGTCGCGCCACCGCCGGAAGCATCGTCGCTCCCTGTGTCCAAACTCCGCCGTGGCCCATGATGTTGTTTCATGAGCAGGACGATGGCATAGATGTGGTGTTTAATCAATCCACATTAATGCGGATCAATTGATCACTTAGGCAAAAGGTCCGGCGAGCGCACATCAACCTCAGCTTCGCCGCGCACAGCCTTCCAGAAATTGGTTAGCTTTTCCTTGGCTTTGGTGAGCAGAACCCAGCCATAGGAGCGATGCGCGTCCTTACCTACATCATCGAAGACTTCTTGGAATTTTATGCCAAGGTAATCCTCGTACTTTTTAACGGATTTGCGGTCATGCATGAGGTAAATCGGCTTCCAACCCGTTTGCCGGGCGACGTACATGGTGCCGATGGCCCGCTCAAACTCGACAATATTGCCTTTGAAATCCTTAAAAGCCTTATGGCAAATTTGCATAAACTCTTGATCCGTCATTGCTTTTTTTCGCATTGGCGTGGCCCCCGCAACCATGCTGAATATAGCTAGATCATAAACTGGAAATGGGTGTTCGTCCAGTCCACACCCCATAGTGAAATATAGTCGTGGCTGCACAAATTTTTATTGAGAGTTTGGAATAGCGTCGATGATTGGAACCGTTAGCGCCCTTGTCATTATTTTGACCATTCTTTCAGTTGCGATCTGGTCTTGTGTGCGAATCTTGCACCGAATGGGTCTAAGCGGATGGTGGCTTTTATTCGCCGGACTTTGGCCAATAATGCTGCCTATTCTTGCAACATGCCGGTGGCCGTCGTTCGACAATGTAGGAGAAAAGCCATCTGTAGGCGCTGGCCAGATATTCAGTCTATTTGGAGGTCTTGGGCTCATCACTCTAACACTACTGGCAATTGCTTACTTCGGGTTCGACATCGCGATTTACGATGAGAGTACTGGAGAGTTGGCAACCTCGGACGCGATCACAGTCCTTATCGTTCAGCTAGCAATTGTTTCTGGTGGTATATTTGCACTTGGGATTTTCCTTCGCCGGAGAGACCGAAAAAGAGCAACGCAACATAAAAATCCGGTTTAGGTAAGCTGAATCTGTATTTTGAGCCCCCCGTGTTACTATGACGGGGGCTTATAAGCTGAGAATTGCCAGATGACATTTAACCAGCGACGCTATCTAACTCTGGTCCCACTCGCAGCAACTTTCATTTGCGCGATTAACTTCTACTTTGAACTTAGGTTGTTCGGAAATTGGGACAAGGCTGCGTTCTCAATAAGTTTAGCAATCCTAGTAATTTATATTATTCGATTTGCACCAAGCATTGATGCATTAGAACGCTTTAGAAAACACAGGGACGCCCCACCAATTATCGCCGACATACTCAAACGGCGCGGCTCGCCACTATATGAGCAAGTAGCGGAAACAGACGACATTCGCCGACTTCCAGAATCAATTCGACGGCAGATTGGAGATTTGCTGACAGTTGAAATGGCTGAACAGGGGTTTGATGCCTCGTGCAACCCAACCAGCTATGGACTGGAATTAGAAGAACTAATCGATTTATGTGCTTGGGAAGCGCATTCCAAAGGCGCAAGAAATAGTAAATGACCAGTGGTGCCCACTTTCGTCACCTCCGGCACGGCACTTCTTAAGTGCCTCGATTTAATGAGATTTTCTATTATCGCACCGAATGGCATTGCGAACTTGTAGTGAATTGCCGGTCATGTTGAGAATAATAGCTGCATGGAAAACGCCCTGAAGTCCGCTCTTTGCGTTCTGCTCTTAGCCGTCTTGGCCGCATGCGGTGAAGAGAATTTTCCGCAAGACCCCACCGTGTACAAAATTTCCGGCATTGAAGCATTCCCTTACTATCCGGCACAGGGCGCACTAAGAAACGAACATAGCCTCTTTGATCCTGGTTTGGCCCTATGGAACGTCATTATTGGGCATGACGATATTCAAGGCGATTGGCTTATACCCGGCGAGACAACGGTCACTTTTGTTAGCGTAGAAATTGCAGCTAATGATGAGCCTGTATGGGGTACAAAACCGCAGATGGAATTTCAGGCAATCGCTCTGGAAACCAACCGTGAACTCAGTTTCGTGAAATTTAGTTTGGGTGGAGTATTAACCTCCGGAACACGCACATGGAAAATCCCATTTCTGGTACATGGAACAGGGTGTGAGAAGCTTCAAGTCACGGCCACGCTGCTTCCTCGTGAAAATTACGAAGGAAGCTCCATCACCCGGACGATCCCGTTTAAATGTGGAGAATAGGCACACAGACGCAAATGCTCCAAAGGTTCGCAGTTTCGTCACCTACGGCACGCCAGCTTCTAAGCCCGTTTAATTTCACTCTTTACGTG
>CAXBLG010000030.1:0-33505 GCA_963976395.1 uncultured Rhodospirillaceae bacterium | reverse complement strand
CGACAACTTTTTCTTCACCCTGATTCCCAAAGACGAGGATGTTTTTACACCGGACACTTTGGCGGCAGTTGAAACCCTGACGGAGGGCGGCTGGCAGTTGCCGTACGCTTCGCGGGTCGATTCCCTCACCAATTTTCAGCACACCTGGGCGGATGAAGACGATCTCATTGTTGAAGACCTTTTCGGCAGCACTTCGGATCTAACACAAGGCTTTATTGAAGAGCGGCGCGCAATTGCGCTCGCCGAGCCGTTGCTCAATGGTCAAATGGTCACGGCCGATTCCCGGGCGACGGCTGTTAATGTGACTTTGCAATATCCCGAGGCGAGCCTTGATGAGGTGCCGGAAGCCGTCACCGCTGCGCGAGCTTTACGCGACGAGGTGCAAGCCGCTCACCCTAACCTGACGGTTTGGTTATCCGGCGTGTCGATGCTGAATTTTTCCATGTCCGATTCAGGACAAAGCTCGCTGGCCGCTCTGATGCCGGTCACGTTTGGACTAGTGCTTTTGCTTGCGACATTCGCGCTCCGCTCGGTCGGCGCTACGTTGGTAATGTTTATCATCATTATCCTATCGTCAGTGGTGGCCATGGGTGCTGGTGGGTTCATCGGGATTAAATTGACGCCGATCTCGGGTATAGCACCGATTGTGGTGCTAACCCTGGCGGTGGCGGACTCCATTCACATCCTGATTTCTATGCGTGTGGCGATGGGCGAGGGAATGGACAAGCGCTCGGCCTTGATCGAGGCGATGCGTACAAATTTCCTCGCGGTTGCGGTTACGTCACTGACGACGATTGTCGGGTTCCTGGCCCTGAACTTCTCCGATGCGCCACCGTTTCATGATCTGGGCAATATTTCTGCTGTTGGAATTGCGGCGGCCTGGGCCTTTTCCGTAACCTTGTTGCCCGCGCTCGTGAGCCTATTGCCCATGAAGGCCGGGGCGAAGCTGGGAGCCGGAACGGGCACTGCGATGATGGAACGGTTCGCTGATTTTGTCGTGCTTCGACACAAGGCACTTGTTGTGGGTAGCGGAACCTTCGCACTTATTCTTATCGCGCTGATCCCGACCCTGGAATTCAATGACACGTTTACCAAGTATTTCGATGAACGTGTCGCGTTCCGGCGGGCTGTGGATGCCTCGGAACCTTATTTCGGGGCGGCTCCTGTTGAGATTTCCTTGCCCGCCGCCGGGCCAGGCGGTGTGTCGGATCCTGAATATCTCCGCACGCTGGATGCCTTCACTGAATACTTGCGCGGCTACGGCATGGTTCGCCACGTCTATTCCATCACAGACATCATGAAGCGTTTGAACCAGAATATGCATGGGGATGATCCGGGCGCTTATGCATTGCCTGATGACCGAGAACTGGCGGCGCAATACTTGCTGCTCTACGAACTTTCTCTCCCCTACGGACTTGATCTCAATGACCGCATCAACATTGACAAGTCGGCCTCGCGGGTGACGGTCAACCTCAACAATCCGACCACTATTGAAACCAAGGCGTTTTTGTCTGATTCCGACGCGTGGCTGAAGGAAAACGCCCCGGACTATATGAAAGTTGTTGAGCCCACAGGGGCCTACGTGATGTTTACTTTCATCACCGATCGTAACGTGGACAGCATGATCGAAGGCACTCTTATCGCTATTGCGATCATCGGCGTTATTTTGATCTTCGCGTTGCGGAGCGTGGGGTTGGGGCTGTTGAGTTTGATCCCCAACGGCCTGCCTATTCTGGCCGCGCTGGGCGCTTGGGCGGTGATTGTCGGTGAAGTGGGCTTTACGGTGGCGGTTGTCGCCTCGCTGTCCCTTGGTATTGTTGTTGACGATACAGTGCACTTTCTTACTAAGTACCGCCGTTCGCGCGTAACTCACAACTCATCTAAAGCAGATGCAATTCGCTATGCTTTTATTCGCGTTGGTCCGGCACTGGTCATCAATACTGTTATTCTCGCGGTCGGATTTGCCGTGCTGGTGGTTTCATCGTTCAAGCTAACCGCCGATATGGGATTGTTGACCATGCTCGGAATCATATTTGCTTTGTTGTTCGACTTTCTATTGCTGCCGGGTTTGTTGCTGTGGTTCGGCGGCGAGGACAAAGCCGACGCGCCTGTATCCAATAAAGGAGAGACCGATGAACTACTCCAAACAGCTTAAGGCCCTCGTCACTTTGGGATTGGTTGCGGCCCTGGGGACCGCGCCCGCGCTCTCTCAAGACGCGCCGGAAGTGCAAAAAGGGTTTGAGGTTGCCGCCCGGTCCGACCGCAGTGATGTCGGGTTCGGCGATAGTCGCGTCTCGGCCAAGATGGTGTTGCGCAATGCGGCGGGTCAAGAGTCCGTTCGCGAGCTTTCGTTCCGTACGTTAGAGAAAGTCAGTGAAGAGGTGGGTGATAAGTCTCTGGTGATTTTCGACAGCCCCAGAGATGTGGAAGGCACGGCACTGCTCTCCCACGCCCAAATTCTTGAACCTGATGATCAATGGCTGTTTTTGCCGGCGCTCAAGCGGGTGAAGCGCATTTCCTCGGCCAATAAATCCGGTCCGTTTGTCGGGTCGGAATTCGCCTTTGAAGACTTCACGACGACGGAGCTGGGAAAATTTACGTACAAATATTTGCGCGAGGAAACGGTTGATGGCGTGAAGATGGATGTTCTTGAGCGCATTCCGCAGTACGAGAATTCCGGTTACACAAAACAAATTGCCTGGATCGATCAGGACGTGTTTCAAGCGCGCAAGTTGGAATTTTATGATCGCAAAGGCGACTTGCTGAAAACCTTAACGCTTAAGGATTACCAAAATTACGATGGTGTGTGGCGCGCTCAGACTTTGAGCATGGTTAATCATCAGAACGGCAAAACCACCGATCTGGTCTATGGCGCCTACGAGTTTAAGACCGGGCTTGCCGAGAATGATTTTGTTAAGGGCGTGTTGGAGCGCGTTCGCTAGGGAGTTTCCGTACGTGCATTTTTGTTTACCCCGCGTCGCGCTCGCGGCGGTCTTGGTGTTCGCGTGTAGCTCGGCCCGGCCTGCCCTTGCGGGCGAGCTGGAACTGGGCGGTGTCCTCGGCCTTGAGGGACGGGCCTTTCCGGAAAAACCAGCCCTTCCAGGTCAACTCAAGCACTTTCAAACCTCGGCCACCCTGGAAGGTGATGTGCGCTGGGAAAATGAGGCGCGCACTGTCCAGGCGGTGTTTGTTCCGTTCGTGCGCTTTGATGCCCAGGATGAGGAGCGGTCTCACGGCGATCTGCGCGAAGCTTATGTTCGTTATATCGGCGATGAATTCGACCTGCTGGTGGGGCTCGGTAAGGTGTTCTGGGGCGTGATGGAATCGCGACACCTGATCGATATCATCAATCAGGATGACGGACTGGAAGACATCGACGGCGAGGACAAGCTGGGCCAGCCGATGGTCAAACTGTCGCTGTTCCAAGATTGGGGGCAGTTGGACCTGTTTGTCATGTCGGGCTTCCGCGAGCGTGCCTTTCCGGGTATCGATGGCCGCTTGCGTGGGGCGCTGTTGGTTGATGACGACGATGTGCTGTTTGAATCGCCTGCACGGCACGGGCACATAGATCTAGCGGCGCGCTATTCGAATTATTTTGGCGATGTCGATATGAGCTTATCGGTGTTTCACGGCACGTCGCGGGAACCCCGGCTTGCCCTCAACGCGACGGGGACAGCGCTACGGCCTATTTACGACCAGATTACCCAGGTGGGACTGGCGGTGCAGTATACGTCTGATGCGACGTTGTGGAAGCTGGAGGCCATGGGGCGCGACGGTTACCGGGATGCTTTTGTGGCCGTATCGGGCGGTGTGGAATATACGCTGTATCAAATCGCGGGTTCGGATTGGGATTTGGGCTTGCTTACCGAGTTTCACTACGATGGGCGGGAAAGTTTTTCATTTGCGGACCCGCGCTTGGCCCAAGGTTTGATCCCGTTTGAAACGCCCGCGCCGCTGACGCCTTTTGACGAAGATCTATTCTTCGGTGCCCGCCTTGCAGCGAACGATATGCAAGATACCCAAATTTTGGGCGGCGCGGTGATCGATGTGAATGACGGTTCAACGTCCCTGTTTATTGAAGCGCAGCGGCGGCTCGGCCAGGATTGGACGGCGGAATTGGAAGGCCGGTTTTTCGCCAACGTTAACAGTCAAAATGCTCTTGCCGGATTCAAGGGTGATGGATTCGTGACTTTGCGGCTGGCCCGGCATTTCTGAATCGGACATCCTTCAATCCCTAACATAATGTGCTAGATATACGGTATGCACGAAAAGTCTTCTGTCCCGGATTTAAATTTTACCATTCCACATCCTCGCACCATGGGCGCCATAAATTGGCGCGGCATGTGGGAGTTGTACCTCAAAGAGGTGCGGCGGTTCTGGAAGGTGCTGTTCCAAACGGTGTTTGCGCCGGTGATTACGGGCATGATGTTCTTGCTGGTGATGGTGTTCGCTTTCGGGCGCGGCAGCACGATTGTTGCAGGCTACCCTTTCGAGGATTTTTTGGTGCCGGGCCTGGTCATCATGACCATGATCCAGAACGCTTTCGCCAATACGTCGTCGTCTATTTTGGTCTCAAAAGTGCAGGGCAATATTGTGGATGTGCTGATGCCGCCGCTCAGCGCCATGGAATTGACCGTGGCCTGGACCTTGGGCGGCGTTACGCGCGGGCTTATAGTGGGCATTGTGGCGGGCATTGTGATGATGTCGTTTGCCGAGTTTCACTTGCATCATATCGGCTTTGTTATTTTCCATGCGGTGGCCGGATGTTTGTTCATGTCCATGGCGGGCATTTTGACGGCTGTATGGGCGGATAAGTTCGACCATATGGCTGCGGTGACGAATTTCATTGTTACGCCGCTCACATTTTTATCCGGCACGTTCTACACCATCGACCGATTGCCGGAATGGGCGCAGTTCATGGCGCATTACAATCCGTTCTTCTACAATATCGACGGATTTCGCTACGGCTTTTTGGGACAAGATTCCAGCCAGCCGCTGATTGGCCTTGTCGTCATGGTCGCGGTCAATATGGCGATCTTTGTCTGGACGTATCTCGTCGTTAAAAGCGGCTACAAACTGAAGGCCTGACATGGCGGCAGCTTATACCTATCTGTTGATTGCCGTGATCGCGGAAACGATCGGGACAACGGCGCTGAAAGCAGCAGAAGGATTTACCCGCCCCTGGCCATCGCTGGTCGTTGTCGTCGGATATGCAGTCGCCTTTTATTGCTTGTCGTTGACCCTGAGGGTCATCCCCGTGGGCGTAAGCTATGCGATCTGGTCCGGGCTTGGAATCGTGCTGATTTCGCTTTTCGGATGGCTTATTTACAAGCAAACACTGGATTTGCCCGCGATCATCGGCATGGCGCTTATCTTATGCGGCATATTGGTGATGAATCTGTTCTCTGGCACCGTGAACCGTTGACAACAGCGCTGTTTGGCGTATGAATCCCGGGTCTTGGGCGGTCAGTGGCCGCCCTTTACTTTTTTCCGTTTCAGTGTGTGCCGGGGCATGGAGCCCAACAATAGTCGTCACCAAGCAGTAGGGGCGAAGTCGTGAACATTTCCGCAGTGATGCCCACCTATGGGCGGACCGATTTAGTTTTTGAACGGGGTGAGGGGGCGTGGTTGATCACAACCGACGGCCGCCGCTTTCTTGATTTCGGATCGGGCATTGCAGTAACCGCTCTTGGCCACGCGCATCCACATTTGGTGGCCGCGCTGAAGGACCAGGCGGACAAGCTGTGGCATACATCCAACCTGTACAGGATTGCAGGTCAGGAAAAATTGGCGGACCGGTTGGTGGCTAACTCCTTCGCCGACACGGTGTTTTTCTGCAACTCGGGCGCGGAAGCCATGGAATGCGCGCTGAAAACCGCGCGGCGTTTTCATCAAGCGCAAGGTGAGAAAAACAAATACCGGGTTATTACCACCCGAGGCGGATTTCATGGCAGGACAATGGCGACCATCGCCGCCGGTGGCCAAGAAAAACATCTAGACGGTTTTGCGCCCAAAATGGACGGCTTCGATCAAGTGGCCTTTGGCAATTTGAATGAAGCGCGTGCAGCGATTACGCCGCAAACCGCTGCGGTGGTGGTTGAACCCGTGCAGGGAGAAGGCGGTATTTTTCCGGCCGATATTGAATATCTCAAAGGCCTTCGGGCCATGGCCGATGAATTCGGGTTGCTGTTGATTTTTGATGAAGTTCAAACGGGTCTCGGCCGCACCGGAAAACTATTCGCTTACGAATGGGCGGATACGACACCGGACCTTATGGCGCTTGCCAAGGGCCTCGGCGGCGGCTTTCCGGTCGGGGCGTGTCTTGCGACCGATCGCGCGGCACAATTTATGACCGCGGGGACTCACGGATCGACCTTCGGCGGCAATCCGCTGGCCATGGCAGCGGCCAATGCTGTGATGGATGTGCTGATGGCGCCGGGGTTCATGGACGGGGTCGTGCAGACGGCGGACAAGCTATGGGCCAAACTCGAGGCGTTGGTTGCCAAACATGACGCCGTTTTCGAATGTGTACGCGGCAAAGGCTTGATGATCGGCCTCAAGTGCAAAAAGACCAATACGGACGTTGTCGCTAAGGTCCTGGCCAACGGCATGCTGACGGTGCCGGCCGGAGACAACGTGTTGCGGTTGTTGCCGCCGCTGATCATCGGCGATGCGGAAATCGACGCCGCCATCGCCATCCTCGATAAATCGGCCGCTGAGTTGGCGAGCTAGTTGCGCGCCAGACAAGGAAGCGAGGCGACATGACTAAAGACCTCAAGCATTTTCTCGATCTTGATATGCTGGCCCCAGAGACGTTGCGCGGCATTTTGACACGCGCGGAGTCCGTCAAGAAGAATGGTGCAGGCACGCCCTTGCCTCTTGCAGGCAAAACGCTGGCGATGTTGTTTGAAAAACCATCGACGCGCACACGCGTGTCTTTTCAGGTAGGTATGCAGCAGCTCGGTGGGTCGGTGGTGACGTTGTCGCCGCAAGAAACTCAGATCGGTCGCGGAGAATCCATTGCCGATACTGCGCGGGTTCTTTCGCGTTATGTCGATGCGATCATGATCCGCACGTCGTCTCCCGATAAGCTGCGCGATCTGGTCGAGTATGCGACGGTGCCGGTTATCAACGGACTGACGGACGAGTCACATCCTTGCCAGATCATGGCCGATATTCTGACGTTTGAAGAACACAAGGGGCCTATCAAAGGATCGGTGGTTGCTTGGTCGGGCGATGGCAACAACGTCGCGACAAGTTGGATTCATGCGGCGGCGCAGTTCGGCTTCGAACTGCGACTTGCCTGTCCGGATACACTCCTGCCGTCTGAGAGCGCTGTGGCCTGGGCGCGCGGCAAAGGGGCGCAGATCAGCGTGGGAACAGATCCGCAAGCAGCCGCCAAGGGAGCTGATTGTGTGGTCACGGATACGTGGGTGTCCATGGGCGACGATGCCGCCGATAAGCATAACGAACTCGCGCCGTTTCAGGTGAATGAAGCCTTGATGGCGCATGCAAAACCCGATGCGGTTTTTATGCATTGCCTACCGGCTCACCGCGGCGAGGAAGTGACCGAAGCGGTAATCGACGGGCCGCGCTCGGTGATCTGGGATGAGGCGGGTAACCGGCTGCATGCACAAAAGGGGGTGCTTTTGTGGTGCCTGACATGACGGCGGATAAATCCGCTGTTTATGAAGCTGAGGGCGATGTTTGCCTTCCCTTTTTGATCAACGAAGGCGCATTTCGCGGACGTCTGGTGCGGCTGACGGCCTCGGCGACCGAAATTCTTGTGCGGCACAACGATCCTGCACCCATTGCGGCGCTTCTTGCCGAATCCATGGTTGCTGCGGTCGCGCTCGCCGGTGGTCTGAAGTACGAAGGTGTCTTCACATTCCAAATTCAGGGACAAGGCCCGGTACGCACCCTGGTGGTGGACGTCACCAGTGACGGTGCTTTGCGTGGCTGCGTGAAGTTTGATGAAGATGAACTCGCTGCCGAGATGGCTCGACCGAGGCTTGAGGGTGCGCGTCCTCGGTTGCTTGGAATCGGAGGCCACCTCGCATTTACGGTTGATCAAGGGCCGGACACCGAACGCTATCAAGGCATTGTTGATCTGGCGGGCGAGTCCATAGCCGACACCGTGCATCACTATTTTCGTCAGTCGGAGCAGTTGGATTCGGCATTGAAAATTGCGGTAAAGCCGCCAAACGGTTCTGACAAAGCATGGTCAGCCGCCGGGCTGATCGTTCAGCGTATGCCCGAAGACGGTGGGGTTCGGCACTACGATGCCGAGGAAATGGAAGATGCTTGGCGGGCCGCAGTGATCCTGCTGGGTAGCCTTACCGATGCCGAGATGCTCGACCTAGAGTTATCTCCGCTTCAACTTTTGGCGCGGCTTTATGGTACCGTGGATGTGCGAGTAACGACGGGAAAGTTGCTGTCAGCTCAGTGCCGGTGTTCACGGAGCCGCAGCGAACGTATAATTGCCTCATTTCCAGTGCAGGAAATGAAGTCCTTTGCAGTGGACGGCGAGGTGCGCATGACCTGTGAATTCTGTCATGCAAGTTATACCTTCCCGGAGAGTGAACTCGACACTCTTGCCGCCAAGCATAGATCTGAGAAAAAAGGTGAACATTCATGAACCGCAAACATTTTCTATCAGTAAAGTATGTTGCTGCCGCTTTTGTGGCAGGCGCGCTCTTGAGCGCGTGCGGCTCTTCACCGGCGCCCATGGTGCCGACGCAGGTGAGCTTTGCCTCAAGCGCGGTGGTAAACGTCGATGCTACTTCGGTGGACGTGAACTTTGCAGGCGCACCGTCGCGGGACTATCCGCATGTAGGTCATCGTTCGCCGGTGAGCTTTCAGTCTGCCGCCAAGATCTGGGCAGACAAGAGATTCCAGCTGACCGGCAATACGCCCAGCGCCTTGCGCATAACCATCAAAGAAGGTGATCTGACCGAAGAGTTGTTGCCTGTAAAGACCGGTATTGGCGGGGCCTTCAAAAAAGAACAGTCGGCAAAATACGAAGCCACGCTGGAAGTTGAATTGGAGATCGTTGATGCCAGCGGCAAAGTTGTAGCGTCGGCCAGCGGTAAATCTTGGAACACGCATACGGTTCCGGAAGATGCCACAGAAACGGACAAGCAGATTGTGTGGGCGGGTATGGTGAAGCAGGCTTTTGACAGCCTAGATCAGGAGTTGATCCCGCGTGTCTATCAAGGGATGCGAGACTACGTTCGCTGATCGGTCACTGCTCCGTCGTTTCACCGTCTCTTTAATTTCGGCCTATAAACGCCAAGAATTCACGGCGCGTTGATGCATCGTCGCGGAAAGCACCCAACATCGTCGAGGTCACCATGGACACACCCGGCTTTTGCACGCCGCGGGTTGTCATGCACTGGTGTTCCGCTTCGACCACGACAGCTACGCCCTTGGGACTGAGCACCTCGTTGATGGCGTTGGCGATTTGAGCCGTCATTTTTTCCTGAATTTGCAAGCGCTTTGCGTAGGCTTCAAGTACGCGAACTAGTTTTGAAATTCCGACAACGCGATTGTTGGGAAGGTATGCAATGCTGGCCTTGCCTATGATCGGCACCATGTGGTGTTCGCAATGGCTCTCAAACGCGATGTTCTTGAGCACAACCATTTCGTCGTAGCCTTCGGTTTCCTCGAAAGTTGTGCGCAGAATCTCTTCGGGATCTTGTGAGTATCCGACGAAAAATTCTTCGTACGAACGCACCACACGGGCCGGGGTGTCGAGCAGGCCTTCCCGGTCAGGGTCATCGCCCGTCCAGCGAATCAGGGTGCGGGCCGCAGCCTCGGCATCGGCGCGGCTCGGTCGAGCGAGAGCACCGCCGCCTTCGCGGTGATCTTTAGGAATGGGCCGAGAGGATGCGACCGGAGGAGGTGTCATGGAAAATACCTTTCAAGCCAAATCCGGCAAATGTGCGGGCAGTTGCCGAGGAGTGATTTCCCTACGCCGGGATATTATTCTGTTTGTTAGTTTATGGCTGCAGTGTCGTAGGGGCTATCGAGAGAAAACGCCGGGATTTCAATATTGAATGTTTCGCCGCCAGTGGTGCCCATTTCATAACTCCCGGCCATGATCCCCGATGGAGTTTCGAGCGGGCAGCCGCTGGTGTACTCGAAGGACTCGCCCGGCTTCAGGACTGGCTGTTCGCCGACCACGCCCGGTCCATTCACTTCTTGCAGGCGCCCAAATTTGTCGGTGATACGCCAGTGACGTTGAAGCAGTTGAACGGTATCTTCACCGCGGTTCTCGATGTTGACGCGGTAGGCCCAGACAAAGCGATCCTCCTCCGGTGCGGATTGTTCCTCTAGATAGAAGGGACGCACTGAGACGCAAATATTTCGTGTGACTTTTTCGTACATGTGAACAGATTCTACCTTACCTAAACGAACTTCATTTTACCCTACCGGACGCAAGTTTCCACAGTGTCCCGTTGGTGTCCCAGCGGCCCAAAAAGGCCTTTCAGCACAAGGGCTTTGATCTGTTTTACGCCAGCGCCTGTGTGACGTCCGCAATCAAGTCGCCAGCATCTTCCAGGCCGACTGAAAGCCGCACAAATCCCTCGGTGATGCCAAGATGGGCGCGGTCCTCAGGTGTGAGGCGATGATGAGTCGTGGTCGCCGGATGACAGGCAAGGCTTTTTGCGTCGCCGAGATTATTGGAGATATCGACAAGTTTGAGCCGGTTGAGGAACCGGAACGCGGCTTCCTTGCCGCCGGCGAGTTCCAGCGCAATGATCGAGCCGCCGGCAGACATTTGCGCGGCAGCAAGGGCGCGTTGCGGATGGCTATCGAGAGAGGGATACAGAAGGCGAGAGAGTGCTTTCTGCTTTTCCAGCGCGCGGGCCACAGCCAGGGCGTTGTCGCAATGCCGCGTTACACGCAGCTCCAGTGTCTCTAACGCCTTAAGTAAAACCCAGGCATTGAAAGGCGACAGGCTAGGGCCGGTGTGGCGAAAGAAGGGTGTGAGTTTCTCAACGATGAATTCCGTGGTGCCCAGAATGGCACCGCCCAGGCACCGTCCTTGACCATCGATGTGTTTCGTTGCGGAGTAGACAACGACATCGGCCCCATAGCGCAGCGGTTTCTGTAATATCGGCGTTGCGAACACATTGTCGACAACGACCAGGGCGCCGGCGCTGTGCGCGAGATCGCACACCTTGGGAAGGTCGATCATCTCAAGGCCGGGATTAGAGGGCGTTTCCAAGAACACTGCGTTTGCAGGAGTGGACAACGCGGCTTCCCATTGCGAAATGTCGGCACCATCTACGAAGTCGACTTTAATGCCAAAGCGAGGCAACAAATCGGCGCATATGTAGTGACAGGAGCCGAAGAGAGCGCGGGAGGCGACAAGGCGGTCGCCTGCGCTTAGGTGGCAGGCAAGGGCGGCATACACGGCAGCCATGCCGCTGGCGGTGCCTCGGCAGTCTTCAGCACCCTCGATCAAAGCCAAACGCTTCTCGAACATAGCGACCGTGGGATTGCGAAAACGTGAATACACGAAGCGATCGACATCGCCCTTGAATGCGGACTCGGCCTCTTCCGCGTTCTCATAGACATAGCCCGAGGTCATGAAGATCGCTTCGTTGGTCTCTGAAAATTGGCTGCGTTCGGTGGCACCACGCACCATTTGCGTTTGGGGGCTCCAGTGCCGCTGGGTCTCTTGATCTGCAGTCATCGCCATCATCCCTAGTTTCTCGGCGCTATTTTTCAGACAAAAAAATAGCCCCCGACCGGTTCCGGCGGGGGCGAGTGCCCTCGACCTTTTAGCGGTTTTTAACGTGGCCGCAATCCGGTCTCCAAATCACCACGATACCTGTGGTACATCGCCGCTGGTTTTGGGTCAAGTGCCGGTAGAGTCCCGGCTTGTAAGCAGGTAGAATGAACATATATGGAGCCGTGATGGCTATCCGGTAAAGGCACCGGTCATGGGTTTGAAAGGCTAATATGTCGCCGCTTTTTCGCGCTTATACTGATGCACTCCACGAAACGCTGCTTTCCGCGCAGGTTACGACTGCTGGAGAAGATGGGATTTCCATGGACGAGGGTATGGCCCGCGTGCGCGCAGCTATGAGCGTCATTGTGCGTGGTCCAAACAAGGTGATGTTCATCGGCAATGGCGGGTCTGCAGGCATCGCAGGACACATGGCTATCGATTTTTCGAAGAATGGCGGCGTGCGCTCATTGACATTCAATGATGCATCCTCGCTGACCTGCCTTGGCAACGATCTTGGTTACGATCAGGTTTTCGCCAAGCAGGTGGAAATGATGGGAGCGGAGGGCGATATTTTGATCGCCATATCCAGTTCTGGTGAGTCAAAGAACATCTTGAATGCGGTCGACGTCGCGCGCGCACGTGGTTGTTTTGTTGTGACGCTCAGTGGATTTTTGGACAGCAACAAGCTCAGGAAAACCGGTGACGTCAATTTTTACGTTAAGGCCGGCGCTTACGGCTTTGTGGAAACAGCACACCAGGCCATTCTGCACGCCATTTTGGATACTGCGATGGGTTGGTCTGCTGAGACGGCAATGGAACAACCGACGCATCCTGTGAGCTGACCGCTTGAACTATCGCATGCCCTTTGGGCGGCGTGGCTGAACCTGGGTGCCCGTCACGAGACTGACAATATGGGCCAGGGTTGCAAGCATGACCGCCGCCAATATGACCATAACAAGAGCGTAAGGGATGAGCCGCGGTTTTAAAGGATCCGCAGGTTTCTTGGACTGATAGTAGCAAAAGCCAAAAAGCCCGATTTCGATCAGAAGTATAATCACCGTGATGATCAGATCGGTGGAGAACATATCACCCATTATCTTCCGCCTCCCTGTATCAACCGCTTAGCGGCGCATAGTATTTATCGAACAGCTTTATATACGCGGCGCGATCCGGGTCATCGACAGCTATGGATCCGTCGGGATTGCGCTGAAGGTGAAGAAATTTGTTGCGTCCCGAGTTGCACCAAATGATTCCAGCTTCCAGATAATCGTAGTCGATAGCCTTGTCGTCTAAAAATGCCAAGCTCGGCGCTCGACCCTCATCGCGCATGTATTCGAAAACACCATACATAGCTAGTTGATCGATTCCCCAGCGCAAGCCCTTCTTCTGATAAAAATGGGCGATATAAGCGGCAATCAGGCGAAAATACTCAAGGCTCGGGGCGCTCGGCGTGCCGGCAACAATACAGGCATTGAACTGATTCCATGGCTCCAGTCGTCCGGCTCGAATGCGCATGGCGGCATCATTATCGCCCAAAACCTCATACATAACATTTGGATCGCGATTGAATAGAGCATCCACGTCCATCAGCCAGAGTGTGCGCTTATAGTGGACAAGGTGCTGGTAATATCGAATGAATCGTATGGCATGGTAGTATGATCGCGCTGCCGCCATTCCCTGCTTATCGGCACCTGGCTGTTCGACGGAGAGCGCAATCGTGATGCCCGCAAGATTGTTGCAGAACGAGGTCGCGGCGGTTAACTGCTCCTCGGTTGCATCCATAATATGCACATGGACCTGCTCGCCTGGTGCTATACCGGCCAAAGACCGCAACATCGGTGCGGCAAAATTCTCGAAATACAGAAAGTTGCAAGATAGGTAAGCGACGGGCTTATCTGAAAACGTGGCGGCTATAACCTCTTGCACCGGCGGCAAGCCTTTAACGAGATCAGCATCGGTAAATTGTTCGAGCATTTGGTAAAATGCGGGATCAAAAGTGACGGCGTCCCATATCTGTCCAGCCGCTGCACTTTTAAATCCGGCGAGAGATTGCTGGGCGCCGATCCGGTCCCCCGAGCAAAACAGTGCCATAAATTTCTTTACTTGTGCATTTGCGTTGGTGGGATTTTTTTCCGCTTCTTCCAAGCAGAGTCTTTTAAGCTCGGCAAATTCAGATTTTGTATAGGTAAAGAATAGCTCTTTGAGATCGGTGGCATGATACGGCATCAATCCGCGTTTAATGCGCTCGTGAAATTCCTTGTAGATAATCAGACCGAGGAGAACTGTTACTCGGCCCTCCGCACCAAGGTCAGGGCGGGCCAAATGACGATCAAGGACGGCCGCCGTTTCAGCCGGATCGTCGGCCCACGAAGCGATGGCATATTTTATCGCAGCGTTTAGATCTGTTTCATCAGATACGGTCGCTTGTCGGTAATATTCCCGCGCACCTTTGCGGTCCCCGCGCTGATCGCTGATTTCTCCCAATTGAAGAAGTGTCGGGACATGGCCCGGCACCGATTTAACAATATCTTTTAAATATCTAACCGCGTCATCGTGTTTGCCCGCGCGATGTGATGCGTTCGCTAGGGCGGTAACGCTGTTCACATTAGGGGCCAAGTTGACAGCGTGCTCAAGGCGCGTGATCGCCTCGGGATAACGCTTTTTATTTGTGAGCAAAATGCCAAGATTAAGTGCGGCGAGTGGATGGTCTGGCGACTGCTCAAGGCAACGTTGAAACCATATTATCGCGGTGTCGTGGTCGCCCGCACGAACAGCTTCTGATGCTTTTTGCCAGCATGCATCTGAATCCGGATTTGCTGACGAAGGATGTTCAGAGGTTGTCATGGGGATGTGTGACCGTTGGTGCGGGAGTGGAGTGCCCCGGTTATAGGGACTTCAAACAGATGCGGCAACCCCATTAAGCTTCTGATATTATTGAATATTATTTGCCGATGGGATGAATTCACGAACTTTGTGTGATTTCCGATTAACGTCGCTCGGCTGATGGCGGTTTGAGGCCTTCAGGGTCGCCCGGACGCCATTCCACTTCGCCCCCATGAATCAGCTGCGCAAGATTGAAATGCGATCTGTTGTTGTAGACCTTACTTAGATTGCGGCGATACCAGTAGGCAGCCGCCTCGGCGTTTTTTTCGACGCCCGATCCGGTTTGATAGGCATACCCTAATAGAAACTCGGCGTCGCCAAACCCCTGCATTGCCGATTCCCAGAGAAGAGGTACCGCTGCGCTCCAGCTCGGGCTGATTCCGCCGCGTCCTTCTTTAATTAATACGGCTAGCCAATATTGTGCAGCAGCATGCCCTTTAGCGGCAGCTTTCTCAAACCACAGAACCGCCTCAGCTTCGCTATGAGGAACGCCGAGACCGCTATAATAGGCGGTGCCTAAAAAAAACTCGGCTTCCGGTTCACCTGTTGCCGCAGTCTCTCTTAATATTTCTATGGCTTTGTCGAGATCTTGTTCAACACCTTCGCCCTTACCGTACCTGGCGCCCAATTCAGCTTTCGCCTTTGTGTCGCCGGCGGCAATGCGCTCCTCTAACTCGGCGATGGTCAGTTTTGTCAAATCCTCAATAGATTGCGGCGTGTTGGATACTGTCTGATCGGCCGATGCCAATTCCGATGGTTCATTCGGTGAATTTGCCGCGCAAGACGCCAAAGTAACTGCAATTACACAACATGAAATCAATCGCAGACTCATTATTGTTTCTCCATCACTGTTCCTGCTTCGCCAATGGGGCTTGCCCACTCTCCTAATTTATCGCGGAACGCGTCTCGTACCTGACGTGAGGCTTCCGGGCTATCGATGATATAGGGGGTTAGAAGGACGATCAGTTCGGTTCGATCAACGCCTCGGGACTCGTTTTTAAAAAGATTTCCAAAAATGGGTATGTCTTTTAGGTATGGAACGCCCGCGTTCCCGGTGCTGTAGTTTTCAGATATGAGGCCACCAAGAAGAACCGTCTCTCCGTCGCTTAGCGACAGAGTTGTTTCGATGGCCCGTGTCAAAATAATTGGGCTTTGAATGCCTGACAAGCTATTCGCCTGGGCTTCGCTTACATCTTGCGAAATTGTAAGTTCCACGCGGCGGTTCGAATTAATCGTCGGCTCTATGTTTAGAGTTACGCCGGTACTTCTGTATTGGATAGATTGCAAAATAGAACTTGTTCCGCCGACCTGTCCCGAGGGATCGGTTTGCTGTGTTGTAATGATGGGCACTTGTGTGCCGACATTGATCGAAGCGGACTTTCCGCTGCTGGTCACCAGCCGCGGGCTTGATAGAATTTGTACTCTGTCATAGTCGGCGAGCGCGTTGACGCGAGATATTAACGAAGCACGGTCACGAATCAGACTAAAGAATATTCCCTCCGCTCCTGTAGATACAGCCGTACGGTTGGGAAGACTTGCTGCTCCATCATCGAACTCAAAAACCACACCTAAATTCTCACCGCGGCTGAGGGTGACCTCTGCGATTGTCGCTTCAATCATTACTTCAAGCGGCGCGCGGTCCATTTGTCCAATAAGCGAGCGAAACTGGGCGTACTCCTCGGCGCTTCCTACAAAGATAAGAGCGTTACGTGCCTCATCCACTTTGATTTTCTGCGCCGCGCTAGTTGAGAGGCTTTGGCCGTCGGAGGTCGGCGCCAGAGACTCGCCAAGAAACCCTTCCAGAACGTCGGCCAGATCCTTGGCCTTGGCATTCAGAACTTGGTGATAATATACACCTTGATCTGCGACGGTTTGACCCGGTTGGTCGAGATCTGCAGCCCATTGCAGGACGTGCTGCAACCCTTCTTCTCCGGTTCCAAAGGCAATAATAATGTTGAGGGCGTCAACGGGAATAAGCTTTATGGCGTTTTGACCAAGCCCGCCGATGCCGATGCTGTATCCTTCCGCCGACATTATTTCGACGAGTTGCGTGGATAATTTTTGCGCGCTCCAGAACGCCGGTGATATTTTGAGGCTTCTGTACCCAGCCAGGTACGGTTGATCCAAAATATCAATGATTTCGAGAGCGGCGGAAACATCTTCCTTGCCACCCAGCAAGAGCAACCCGTTGGCGTATGGCACCGCAACCGTTTGCACTCTTCCTTTTAGCGCGAGGTCTAGCCAGATGTTCATAGTGCTTGTCGAAATGTTGTCTAGCGGTTCGAAGTAGAACAGAGGCCGCATATCGGGCGGGATGGTTGAAATCGCACGGGTGCGGATGATGCGGGGGATCGGATCCTTGGTCGCCGTAGAATCTATGATTCGATAGACGTTGTTCGAGTAGACGACGCTGACCCCATAAAACTGGAGTGTCTCTACAATCAACTGATAAAACTCGTCTGGAGAAAGCGGTTCGGCAGTCCGCATGGTCACCATGATGTCAGTCTGTTGAGTGACTGAATTTGCAATATCAAATGATACTTGCAAAAGCTCGCCGAAGACTGTGTTGATAAAGGCTGGCAAGCGAATACCATCAAAATTTACACCTATGGGTTCGCCTGTCAGCTTGGGTGCGGCGGATGACAATATAGAGTCTCCCCCCGTGCGCGGCGGCGGCGGCTGAGGGCCCGCTGCCGACGTGAGGTGATCGCGACGCGATCCTTGTTGCGTTTGCGCAATGGTTTCTGCGTCGGACGATTGATCCGCAGCTTTAGCAATCGGCAATGGCGTAGTGACGGGACTTGCTTCATAGGTCGCGCATCCAGTCAGCAAAATGATCGCGCCTGACAACGTTAGTCCGCGCGCACCGATTCGCCAATTTGTGCGGAACTTGTCCATCATGCGCTCTGTTCTTACGTGTTCGAATTTGCTTCTAAGTGTCATTTTTAACCTTCTTCGGTGCTGAAGAGCGTGATGGTAGATTCTGTACCGTTCTCAGAGATTGTCAGATCGCCGGCGCCTATAGCTAGAATTTCTGCGCCATCCGGCAATTTCTCGCCGGCGTTCAGACGTTGTAGGCCGCCCTCATGCGTCAGTTCAATGACCGCCAGCCGAGATGGACCATCTTGAATAACGCCGATGAAACGCCACGGAGGAACGTCCCCGGCATCTACGGACTCTGCATCCGCGCGCGCGCGATTGTCTGGACCCCAAAGTTCGAGACGCGCGAGTTCTCTTGGAGACACAGACGGCTGGTGAGGACTCCAGCGCGGTAAAGTCCAATTGTCAGCGATATCGACCTCAGGCGGCCGGGTGGACACTTTCATGTATCCAACGCCGCAGCCGAGCATGATCGCCGCAACCGCGGCCCCGACATGCGGTAGATACGGTCTTAACAGATACCCAAGTGTTGCGAAGGTGTTCATCTCGCCCCTCCCGCTGCCGTAGAGACCTGGGAGCGATAAAACGCGGATACATCCATTTCAATGCGCGGGTTGCGTCCCGAGCGGGCAATAAGGCGCTCGACAACAAGGGTCTTATCGCCGGCTGCAATATTTTCTAAGAAGCCGATCAGGCCGGTTTGGTCAAACGGCATAAGGACTTTGACGGTCATTCTTTGGACATTAGCCAGGGGATGTTGGTCTGCGTTCGTTTCGGTTTGAGTGGTGACCGGAACGCGCCTGATTTGTAATTGTTGTGGCTCCATTCTGTGTTCCGCAAGGCGGTCTCGAAGCCATCTCTCGAAGCTCGCCTCGGCCAGCCCCGGTGTCGGCGCGGACCATAGTCTTTCCTCAAGGATCGATTTGAGGACCTGGCTCTGGTTTTTGCGCTCTTGCCATGAGCTGGTTTCGATTTGCTCCTTCAACCGTTCAAGGTCGACATGAATCCTAGTATGGCGGGTTTCAAGGCTTCCGACGAATGAGTCTAGTGCCAAGAATAGTGAAAAAACCAAGACAATGCCTGCACCCGCCAACATCATTTTCAGTCGATCAGTGACGGCCAAATCGTGTCCGAACCGATCTAATATCTTTGCGCGTATTTCCAACGCGCGCAGTCTTAGCGTTTCAAGTACAGGATTCATTGAGCGGGCCATTCCTGTGCGGCAATTTGCATGTTTAGTCGAAGCGTTTTTTGTTGAACGCCGCTCGAGCCGCTGACGCTCGAGAACAGGTCGTCTTTCTCAAAAGCTTCGATATAAAACGTTGAATCTAGTGGAGCCAAAGATTCGAGCGTGAGCTCCAAGTTTCCATTATCGTAAACCCACTCCGAGATGGTCAAGTTACGGCCTCCAAGAATGGTCGAAGCGTGAGTCAGAATTTCAATCTGCGGAGGAAATGATTTTAAAGACAAATAGGCTTCAATAGAATCGAGATCAGTCAACGCTGCGCTGCGTTCGATTCGGACAGTTTGATTGGTCTCGGCCATCTCTGCCATGGTTGCGTCGGCACGCGCGGTTGCTATTGAAATCACCAAAGCTTGGCCTATGAGGTACAGGAACGGTACCGCTACAACCGCCGCTGCGACGGAGATAGCTCGCTCGGTCTGTAGAAGAGACCAAATGTCATTGGCGTGAGAACTACCTACGGTCCAGGGGGTCGGGAGAAATGGAGGCTCGGTTGGGCTCGGTTGTTCAGGCGGCGTTCTATGGAGATCCACACCGGCGGATCTTAGAAACATCAGCCAGTCGCGGGGCGCGGGTACAGTATCCCACCATCTTGAGGTTGTGAGAAATCCGTTTCGCCACATTTGGCCTTCAAATCCATCTGTAGCGACCGCGAGACGAAAACCGTCGGTGAGCGGTTCGCGCAGAAAGGTCTCAGGCCATGCGCTACACCGCCGATGGTTGTATCCTGCTGCAGCGATGTCGGCATCGACTTGATCTCGGTCCCAAGCATAAACGGAGGCTTTATGATCAGCCCATACCGTTGCATATCCCGTGGACGGGAACGGTGACCACTTGCGTACGAGTAAATCGAGGGCGCTCTTCCGTTTTGCCGGCGGAATGTTGTCCGGCAGATCGAAGACAGCTTGACGCAGGACACGCCGACTCAAAACCCAGAGGATGCGTCTATCGGAGCCCGCTAACTCTGTTATCCCGCCCGATGTCTGGATTAAGCGTTTCGGGGGTTGGGAAAGTGAGCTGCGGATCGAGTCCGTCAGGCGTTCCACTAAATTTTGAAGGTATCTCAAAGGCATAGTCCACCTGCCAGGGTTTGTTTTGGCTCGTAGGAACAAGAGAAAGAGAAAAGCGAGTCCGGCGACCTGACTCGCGATATACCAAGTCAACAATGACGCAATTACCGGGAATGACCGAGAAGAAAAACGGCTCGGCAGAGGAGAGAAATCCGGCTGCAGCCATAAACTCTTGCGCGTGCCGGAACGGGGCGTTGCGGCGCTGCTCGATGACGCGTAGAGCGTTGTCTTTTGTAAGGCCCGAGATATACGACAAAAGCACGGTTTCCGGGGCCGTATTAGGGTTGAATCCGGTAATTCGACAGGTCGTAAAAAGCGGCGTCTGCATGTCCGCTTCCCAGACCTCCGGGATTTCATCCCAGCCCAATATGTTTTGGGCCTCCATCGGCGTTAGCAGATTGCCGTTTGTGGGCGGAAAACGCCGCCGTCTTTCGTAATCTGATTTTTCCGCGCCTGTTAGGCGCGTTAAGTCATCGTCATCGACCCAATCGGCTAATGTATCGGGCAGCCGATTGCGTAAGGTTTCAGGAACATTGAATAGGGCCAGCATACGTCGAAGAGATTCTGGAGCCGTTCCTTGCAGTTTCAACAGTCCGCGGCCATCTTGAAGGTGAACCACGTAGTCCGTATTGCTTTCCGGAATGTAGGCGCGACCGTCAAAGGCAACGTAATCCGAAGATTGATAGTTGGAGGACATCATGGACATTGCATCACTTGGATCGGGGCTGATCATTCCCGACCCTACTTCCAGGCCCCGATAACTCATCGGTCGTGTTGCCATGGCATAGACCAATTCATTTGTGATATTTGAGGCTGTCAAATCAGCTTCGGATTTTTGCTGCAAGGTGCGTGCATTTTCGACCGCATTCGATACCCATGTATTGATGGCGGCAACGCCCAGTCCAAACAAAGCGATCATCCATAGGGTAAGCGGGAGTACAAATCCTTTAGTCGCGGCGGCATTCGAGTTGCCGGAATGATAGGCATCTACATTCATATTGGCGTTTTCGGATCTATATATAAGGCCCCAATACCATCCGATGGGGCGGTCCAATGGCCATCCCTCTGACCAAGGTATTACCCCGAAGGTGTACTGCCATGGTACGGACATTACCTACCCGGCGAACCAGCGAGGAACACCGGTATGGTATCCTCAGCCTCTCTGATGCAGGAGTTAAATGATTGTCAGGGTGGGTGCCAAATATATGTGATTCATGAGGGATTTAGGGCTGAATCCAGGTGAATTAAGACCGTTCTTCATGGGGCGACTTTATTGCCGTGTATTGTCGCGGAAAGGAAGGTCTTCAAGGCGTTGAACGCGCTGGTGAGGGCCATTTAAGCTGACGACGAGGCTGGAGGGAAAGCCGATTCCCATATCGAGTTGTATAAGCCATGGTGTTTGCGGGACATCCGGATTTGGCGGCCATGTGTCCAACCACGAGCCCGTTCGATCCCGATATCGAAAGGTTCCCTGCGCACCTTTCCACCGGCCCAGGGCTTGAGGTGGAAACCCGCTTTCCTGATAGACCAATTCCGTTTCATCACGCCCTGAATCGTAATTCATCGTCATAGAAAATCCCGTAGGCGTCCCAACGCGGCTTTGTAAGGGGCGTATAGTGAGGCCGCGAACGATCTGAGATTCGCCGTGGAAAATATTTGGACGGTTCGGATAATCAGGCAACACGCCCTTTAGGGGCTCAAGGAAGATGTTTTGTTTAAGAACAACCTGCTCTAGCCCGACGATTTTATTCTGTACGCTGTTTCTGGCACCAAGGATCAGCGAGAATCCTTGAATGAGCACTACGGAAATCAGACTGGTAATGACAAGCACGACCAGAACTTCCAGAAGAGTAAATCCTCTCGTGCTCTTTTTTTCGGCGAACATTTCCATGTCGGTGATCAGTTGCCGAAAAGTGGGTTGGACGCTAATTTTTGATAGCCGGCCTTCCGCAAATCAAATTCAAACCATGGGTCGGTACGCCGAAGAAGAGAGACACGGACGTTATAAAATCCGACGCGGAAGCCGGGTAGTCCCATGCCGATTTGCGGCCCATCGTTGGGAGGGATAACAATATTACTACTCCATCTGACGATCAGATCTTGCCCGAGAGACTCTTCACCTTGCGGGGTTTCCATCGGGTTGATGGGGTCGAGGAGGGCAACGGCAGCTTGAAGAGCGAGGCTGCGTTCGTTGGTGTCGGCCACCCGGGACAACTGTCCGGCCGACTCGGAGATGAAAGACAGCATCGGAACCAAGGCCAGACCGAGGAGGGTTAAGGCGACAATAGCTTCGAGAAGAGTGAAGCCATTCTCTTCAGGGTGCGCAGGACGAGGTGCTTTCAGGAACATATTGGCGTTAGTCCACAAGGGTCGCTTTGCAGGACGGCGCAGAAAGCACATAAGCGTATCGCAAGCGGCCAATAACCAGTTCGGCATCGCCACCGGTGCAGAACCCCGAACCTCGAAAATAGATCGGCTCAGCTACCACAAGTTCCCAGCCTTCGGGCATGGTCGGCGCAACATCCGCAAGGATGATCGGGGGCAGATACTCGCGATTTTCACCGGCTGCCGGCAAGGTTCTTAAATCTGACCGAATTCCGGGGCGTGTGGAACCCGTACCGTTCTGGCCGTTGACGCGGCCAAGCGAGGTGTAACGACCAGAGAGAACAAAGCTCTGACTATCTGTATAGGCCTTATAAGCAAGTCCGCTCAGGGCTTGTTCAAAACTTTGGCGCTTTAACGCGAAATCCAAACTGTCGGCAACAAGAGGAAGACGCGGGAGAACAACCGCGCTCGTTACGCCCACAATAAACAGCACGACCAATATCTCCAGCAGCGTAAATCCACGGCTGAAGTATTTTTGGCTAGCCGCCTGTCGCAGCCGTTCTTGGGAATATACCGACGTCTTCATCTAGTCCTTCACCTCCAGGCTCGCCATCGGCGCCGTAACTGAAGATGGCAATAGAAGTCCCGGATATGAGATTGTACTGATACGGAAATCCCCAAGGATCAAGCGGAACGCCTTCAGCCAAATACGGCCCCTGCCACTTGCGAGCGGTGCGTTCATCCTTTGGAGGAGTGTCGAGAAGACTTAGCCCCTCTTCCTTGGTTGGATAGCGTCCGATATCGAGACGTATCGTGTCTAGAGCGCCTTTCAGCATGCGCACTTGTGTTTCTGCGGCGGTCACGCGCGAAGTATCCACTCGCCCAAGCAATTGAGGTCCAACCAATGCAGCCAACAGACCCATGATCACAAGAACAACTAGCATTTCCAGCAGTGTGAAACCTGCCGCTCGGCGGCTTGTAGCCGTAGCTTCGCGTTCAAATTTTCCGTAAAAGAAAGTTATCTTCATGTTAGATCGCAACCTGATTGACACTTGTAATAGCTAGCATAATCGCGGCGACGATGCCACCGACGAACACGCCGATAAAAAGGATGGCCGCAGGTTCGAGCATAAGCAGGAATTGTTTCATGCGCTGCCGTGCCGTGTCTTCATAAAGCTCGGCGAGCGACTTCAGCATCGACGGCAACTCACCGGAATCTTCCCCGACTTGAATAAGGCTGAGCGCGGTTTCGGAGAAGGCCTGCTGACTAGCAATGGCGGAAGAAAGAGAGTGCCCCGTTCGCACAAGCTTGGTTGCCTGATCGAGGCGGTCACGAAGGCTGTCTAAGTTTATGGCATCGCGGGCCAGCGTGAGCCCTTTGATTAAATCAACGCCGTTGCGCAGCATGGTGCCCAGCATGGACGCCCATCTCGCTACTTCTGCATCGCGCAACCATGTGCCAATTAATGGAAGTCGGCTCACGACTTCGCGAACTTGCGCCATACGTTTGGCGTTTTGCGCGATGTGCCATACGGCACCGACGGCGGCGGCGGCCATCAGAAATATCAACGTTTTATGGTCGTTGAAGAAAAGACCGGTTTTAAGAACGACAGCGGAAATCCAGGGCAAAGGCTCTTCGCTGGACGAGAGCATGGCGGAGAAGCGTGGGACGACGACAATGAAAATAAAAAACACTGCGGTAATGCCGGTCACGATCAGAATGGTTGGGTAGGTGAGGGCGTTGCGAACATCCTGTCGAAGTTGCCGGTCGTAGGCCATTTGGGTGGCCGCATCTTCCAGAGACTGGCCGAGGTGACCGATCGCCTCACCCGCAGCGGCCAGTTGATAGACGTAACTCGGCAGCGTCGGCATGGCGGCGGTCAGGGCGGTCGTGAACGCCTCACCACTGCGTAGGCGCCGTTCCATATCGCCGAAAGCTTTCGAAAGGAGCGGATGGGAAGATTGGCCTTTCAATGTACCGATTCCCTGCACCAGCGGCACGCCGGAGCGCAGAAGCAGAGCCAACTGTTTAAGGGCAAGGATGCGGTCTTGGGCGGTGACCCCTCTTTGAAACCACGATGTGGCGGACTTCAGAGAGTCGGGCCCTACGACTGATAGGCTGACAAGGGTTAGGCCTTGGCGCTCGAGGGTGCGCTGCGCATCGCGAGAGTGACCCGCCTCGACCTTGCCCGTTAGGGTCCGTCCGGCGCCGTCTATAGCTTCGTATTGAAAGGACTGGGACATGCGATGGGTCTACGCGTGGTTTACGGCGGCGATTCGCCCTGATGTGCGTTTGGCATCATACCGCAGACCGAACGAATCGCGCCTTACATCAATGTCAGATGTGACCTGCGCTTGGCCAAAGGGAAAAAGACAAAGAAAAAGGGGAGGGTGATTTCTCACCCTCCCCCAATTCACACCCGGTAAACCGGGATGACGTCAAGAGCCTAGGGAACGTTAGATGTGCTACCAGCGTTCCGGAAGGCAGACAGGTTAGAGAACTGACCCGTCGTGGCGTTGAACAGCACGTGCTGCGCATAGCCAAGGATCGGTCCAGCAATCTGCAAGGTGTACTGACCAGACGGGCTGGTGATGCCCGCGCCGGCTTCGATCGTGTCCATGCCAACCTGGAGCGTCTGACCAACGGCAATGCTGCCGGTGGTGTAGGTGCCCATGTTCGCACCAGTCGAATCGTTCAGCACGGTGATGGTTACCGTACCTGCCTGGTTGCCGTTGTTATGGATGCGGACGAACGACTGGTAATCGGTGCCCGAGGCTTGAGCTGTATTGAACTCAGCCGAGAACCCGCCAGAGGTGACCGCTGCAGTCGCGCCACTAGCAGCTGCGGCTGCTTGAGGGAAGCCAACGGCTCCGGTGCCGTATGCAACGGCAACTGTACCAGCTGCTGCTGCATTGATCGCGTGCGTACCATCAAACTGCACGTTGATCGTCTGCGTGGAATTCGCCGCGTCGTAGCCGTTCGCTGCTGTCAGGCTGAACGCTGCTGTTCCACTTGAGAAGGCCGCCGGTGTCAGAGTTACCGTTGTACCAGCATTCGACATTGTTGCGCTGACGGTCGCATCGTCCGTCAGAGTTGCGCTCGTCACTGTAACGGTGACGCTGGTTGACACGGCTACCGCTGTGCTCGCGCTCACCGTAGTCTGCAAGTCGGTTCCCAATGCGGCAGCACCAGTAATCACGACAGTAGCCAAGTTCACTGAAAGCTGACCGGCGTTCGGTTGGGACAGTGACTTGAAAGCTGCCGGTGTTGTTGTCGCGTTGGTTACAGCGGTTGTGCCGGCTGTGACCGTCGTTACGACTGGTGCAGTAGATGTAACAACTGCGCCCGACGTAATGTTCTCGAGCACGATAACCGGGTTGCCGTTATCGTTCAGCGTGCCGCTCAACGTAATTGAGTTACCGGCAGTCGCCAAAGCCGACCCGCCCTTGAAGACAACGCCGCTAAGCTGCAGGCCGCCTGCAAACGCGCCGACAGCCGCCGTGTTGCCGAGGGTTGCCGATAAGCCAGCTGCGTTGCTGAGCTGACAGGTGGAAAGAAGGATTTTATCCACCAGCGGGGTTACAGAGCCACAGGCGCCGTTAACGGTACCGGTGAAGGTGCCGCCTGTAAGACGTCCGAGGACCGAAACATTGAGGGACGGGTTGTTGAACTGCGCACCCGCAATGTTGATTGTCGCATTAAAGCGAGTCGAGGCCGAAAAGCTGTTGGAGAAGCTAATCGCAATCGGGTTTACGCCGTCGCCAGTGAAATTCAAGGCATCAGCAGTTGTTGCTGTAGCCGAAAACAGCGTGTTGGCAATTTTTAACGCTGTCGTTGAGATTGCGCCGGTTGTGGCGATGTTCGCACCAGCACGACCTACTGTACCGGCATTCGCAGTGCCGATCAGCGCCGTTGACGCCAGCAGCGCGCCGCTGAGCGTGTAGAGTTGAGACTTATTCATAATTCTGGGATCCCCTTAAAGGTTACAGATATCTAGTAAATCCAATGTGCCTGCGGACAGGCAGACACAGTGCGCCCGTCAGCGCCGGGACATAACACTCTTGCGACGGTGAAATGTCAAGCAGGTCAATGGGCGAATACCCCATTAATTTACGCGTGGAGTGGTGCGGTTTTGCAACAATTGCAGGGAGTTAAGAGAGCGTTAACTTATGAGAGTCGCCCTGGTCGGCACCTTTTTCAGTCAAAGTATTGTATTAATTATGTATTTAAGTATTTAGTGTAAGTAAATATGTATCGAATTTAGTATTAATACTTATATTTCATCAATAAAATTCTTAATTAAACTTGAGATGTGGTCGGTATTTCCTCTCATAATAGTTATTGATCTATACCAGGGGCAATACAGGCCCTCTCCGAACCAGTACCATATACGTTTTCTACCGTCGGGAATGAGTAGGATGGTAGGAACTCCAAGGGCGGCGGCCATATGCGCGGTTGAGTTGCTGATGGTCACGAGTCCATCAAGGGCGCTGACTTGAGCGGCAAAGGCGTCCAGGTCAGTCAGGCTGTCGATTCCATCATCGCGGACAAGCTGAAAGCCATGCTTTTCCTTGATTTTCTCGATTTCATCACGTGTGTCGCCGTACTGAAGGTTGATCCAGCGGACCTTAGAGGAGCCGAGGATCGGAGCGAAAAATTCTAAATTCAGACTTTTTTCGGAGCCAATCAGTGGATTTATGCTGCGCCAGGACAATCCCATGAGCCGCGTCCCGGCGGGCGCATGATCGAGATAGCGTTGCCGCAGCCGCTCGCTCAGCCCACAATCCGCGCGTAAATACCGATTTCGGTTGGGAAATGCGCCAAACTGTCGGCGATGCCAGCGTCCTAGATCAAGAACCGAACTGTGGTAGTCGAACGCGTTGGCTCTTAGACGGGCGCTTGCTGCTGCGTCTTTCGGGACAATGTCAGCCTTTGGAAATGAGCGTTGATACAAGGGCACCAGACGAGGGGCGCACTCGACGGTACAGGCTTCGGCATTCTGGATGATCTCGGGAATCATGCCGCCGTATAAAATTTCATCGCCAATACCCTGATCACTCCACACGAGTATCTTTTTCCCTTTAAGCGATTCGCCTTGCCATACTGGCCAAGGCCACTCGCGTTTCGTGTAAAGGGCATGGGAGGTCTCAAACCTTCGGGCGTAGTCATCCCACCCTTTTTCAAGATGCCCTCGCGCAAGACGGGCTAAACTACGGTTTACGAGTGCGTTCGTGTTTTCGGGGTCGAGTTTCAAGGCGTGGTCAAATGCCGTCTCCGCCGCCTCCAGGTTGCCGCTCGCCTCTAGGTGGCTCCCCAAATTTGCATGTGCTTCGGGCCAATTTGGGTCGAGTTTGATGGCGTTTTTAGTGAACTGGATGGCGGTTTCGTGGTCGCCGCGCGTTGCGTGTAGATTTGCGGCGGCGAAGTGGGCTTTTGCATCGTTTGGGGCGAGGGCGAGGGCCCGTTTGAGAGCCTTCTCGGCTTCATCGGCGATCGCCGCGCGCACGCCGTCTTGGGTGTCGGTGATCGATTCGGTGAGGCAGACGCCGAGATTGTAGTGACCGCGCGGGTCTGCCGGTGCGGTGCGGACCATATCGCGGAAGGCGTCAATGGCTTCTGAGATGCGCTCCATCTTCTGCAACAAAGTCCCGGCGTTGAGGCGGGCATCGGCGTAATCCGGTTTAAGAGCGATGGCCTTGGTATAGGCGGCCAGTGCGTCATCATTGCGGTTCAGAGCTTTGAGGCAGTTGGCCTTGTTGAAATGAGCATCGGCGAAGGTCGGCAGAACGGCGGTGACGCGATCAAATAAAGTTAGGGCTTCTTCAAGCCGGCCCTGAGTATACGAAATGACCCCTTTGAGATTAAGGGCGTCGCCGTTGTTCGGATGTTTTTTGAGAAGCGCGGTGTACAGACGGTCGGCCTTGTTCAACTGACCGGCTTGATGCAGTTGAAACGCTTTTTGCAAAGTCTCTGCGGCAGAGTTTGTTTTGCTCAACGTTATGCTCCGGCCCAGCGGCTCAAGTCAGCGGCTGTGCGCTCAGTCAGATCCAGCCATCGTGCCTGGCCCTCTTCAAGTTTGTGATCGGCCCGGATCAGGCGTGCCGCCGGGTACCAAGGGCTGTCGTCGCGGCGCAGAAACCAGTACCAGATCAGCCCCTTACTGCCGTGCGGCAACAGCACCCATACTGGGATGTTCTGGGCGCCGGCCACATGGGCCGTGGTGTTGGACGTGCTCAGCACTAAATCCATGGCGGCCACTTGGGCGAAGAACATATCCATATCCGCCAAAGGGTCCACGGCGGCATCTTGAACAACCTCGATGCCGAACTGTTCGCGTACGTCCGCTAACTCTTCGGTGCAATCGCCGTACTGTAAGTTGACAAACAGGACGCCGGGCACCTGAAGGATGGGCGCGAGTTCGCTCAAGGTCATGCTCTTGGCCTCGCCCGCGCGCTCGTTCTTGCTGCGCCAGGACAGGCCGACAATGCGCCGTCCCTTGGCCAGGGCTTCGTAACGTGCGCGCAATGCGGCAACTTTATCGGCATCGGCCTTCAGATAGCCGTCGTGATGCGGGAAGCTGGCAAAGTCGGGCCGGAAGTGTCGGCCCAGACTGGCTAGAGGAATTTGATAGTCGAAGTTGCCGGCTGATGTGGCTGGTATGTCTGAGGCTTTGTATCCGACGACTGTTGCCGCGGGGAACGAGCGCGTAAACACCGGCACCATCCGCTTGGAACACTCGATGGTGCAGCGCCCGGCCCGCTCAATCACTTCCGGTAAAATGCTCGCGTGTAGAACTTCATCGCCAAGTCCCTGCTCGGTCCACACAACAACGCTCTTCCCGATCAAATCTTCACCTTCCCAATACGCGGGCGGTGAAGGACGGCGCGGTAGATTTTCGTCAGGAGCATCAAACCGATACTCGTATTGCGACCAACCTTCAGAGAGTTGTCCGAGACTCAAGACGGCGGCACCGCGATAAAGAAGAATAAGGGGTTCGGTCTCTTTCTTGAGGGCGAGTGTTTTGTCGTAAAGGGGGAGCGCTGCGTTCATCCAACCAAAGTCTGCAAAAATACCCCCAATATTTGCATACGCCTGATGAAGATTCGGGTCCAAAAAAAGCGCAGTCTCAAACAAGTCTAGAGCTTCATGACGCCGGTTTGTTTTTCTAAAGACGATGCCAAGGTTGACGTAGGCTTTCACAAATGAAGCATCAGCTTGGATGATGCCTTGAAATACACTTTCGGCTTCGCCGTATTCTTTCGCGTCGGACAGCGCGGTCCCTAAATTGTACCGAATAGTGAGATCGTCTGGCCGCAATTTAACCGCATGCCGCAGGATCTCCACCGCGTCTTGATACTGTTTTTCTTTGCGAAGCATTTCGCCCAAATTTGCATGTGCTTCGGGCCAATTTGGGTCGAGTTTGATGGCGTTTTTAGTGAACTGGATGGCGGTTTCGTGGTCGCCGCGCGTTGCGTGTAGATTTGCGGCGGCGAAGTGGGCTTTTGCATCGTTTGGGGCGAGGGCGAGGGCCCGTTTGAGAGCCTTCTCGGCTTCATCGGCGATCGCCGCGCGCACGCCGTCTTGGGTGTCGGTGATCGATTCGGTGAGGCAGACGCCGAGATTGTAGTGACCGCGCGGGTCTGCCGGTGCGGTGCGGACCATATCGCGGAAGGCGTCAATGGCTTCTGAGATGCGCTCCATCTTCTGCAACAAAGTCCCGGCGTTGAGGCGGGCATCGGCGTAATCCGGTTTAAGAGCGATGGCCTTGGTATAGGCGGCCAGTGCGTCATCATTGCGGTTCAGAGCTTTGAGGCAGTTGGCCTTGTTGAAATGAGCATCGGCGAAGGTCGGCAGAACGGCGGTGACGCGATCAAATAAAGTTAGGGCTTCTTCAAGCCGGCCCTGAGTATACGAAATGACCCCTTTGAGATTAAGGGCGTCGCCGTTGTTCGGATGTTTTTTGAGAAGCGCGGTGTACAGACGGTCGGCCTTGTTCAACTGACCGGCTTGATGCAGTTGAAACGCTTTTTGCAAAGTCTCTGCGGCAGAGTTTGTTTTGCTCAACGTTATGCTCCGGCCCAGCGGCTCAAGTCAGCGGCTGTGCGCTCAGTCAGATCCAGCCATCGTGCCTGGCCCTCTTCAAGTTTGTGATCGGCCCGGATCAGGCGTGCCGCCGGGTACCAAGGGCTGTCGTCGCGGCGCAGAAACCAGTACCAGATCAGCCCCTTACTGCCGTGCGGCAACAGCACCCATACTGGGATGTTCTGGGCGCCGGCCACATGGGCCGTGGTGTTGGACGTGCTCAGCACTAAATCCATGGCGGCCACTTGGGCGAAGAACATATCCATATCCGCCAAAGGGTCCACGGCGGCATCTTGAACAACCTCGATGCCGAACTGTTCGCGTACGTCCGCTAACTCTTCGGTGCAATCGCCGTACTGTAAGTTGACAAACAGGACGCCGGGCACCTGAAGGATGGGCGCGAGTTCGCTCAAGGTCATGCTCTTGGCCTCGCCCGCGCGCTCGTTCTTGCTGCGCCAGGACAGGCCGACAATGCGCCGTCCCTTGGCCAGGGCTTCGTAACGTGCGCGCAATGCGGCAACTTTATCGGCATCGGCCTTCAGATAGCCGTCGTGATGCGGGAAGCTGGCAAAGTCGGGCCGGAAGTGTCGGCCCAGACTGGCTAGAGGAATTTGATAGTCGAAGTTGCCGGCTGATGTGGCTGGTATGTCTGAGGCTTTGTATCCGACGACTGTTGCCGCGGGGAACGAGCGCGTAAACACCGGCACCATCCGCTTGGAACACTCGATGGTGCAGCGCCCGGCCCGCTCAATCACTTCCGGTAAAATGCTCGCGTGTAGAACTTCATCGCCAAGTCCCTGCTCGGTCCACACAACAACGCTCTTCCCGATCAAATCTTCACCTTCCCAATACGCGGGCGGTGAAGGACGGCGTAAGATCTGCTCGATCTCGGTATCAAACCGACTCTCAAGTGCCGCCCATCCATTCTTGAGGTCGCCGGCCTGCATACACAATGCGCCATAGGTGAGGCGAATCTCGTGATTTGCGGGCGCCAGTGCTATAGCGCGGTCTATCACAACGCGGGCAGCATGATGCCACCCTCGGTTTCTCAGGATTGTGGCTATGTTGCCGATGGCTTCTGTCTTGCGAGAGTCATACATAAGTGCTGATTCATAGGCATCGATGGCGGCATCGTTGCGTTCAAGCCTCATGTACGTGTCGCCAAGGACGTTGAATGCTTCCGCGTCTTTGGGATTTATCGCGAGATAGGCTTTGTAGGCTTTTGCAGCGTCTTCGAAGTTTTCAAGATCTTTTAGGGCATGACCCAAGTTGAAATAAACGTCGTGCAGCTCTGGATTAAAAACCAAAGCTTGCTGGTATGCCTTCGCGGCTTTCTCCGGGTATTTGCCGGTTCGATAAGCGGCTCCGAGATTGACATACATCTCAGCAGTCTTGGGCCGAAGGGAGACGGCCCGCTCTATGAGTTTGGCTGCTTCGGTTGCATTGCCTTGCTGGAGTCTGAGGACACCAAGGTGATGCAGTGCGTCGGCTTGATTTGGGTCGCGGCGTAGCACTTCAGCGTATCGTGGCTCTGCATCGGCAAGGCGGCCGTTCGCATGAAGCTCTGTAGCTTCTTTAAAAAGCTCGGCGGGTGTTTGCAGCCTATCTGTCATTTGACGGCGCCGGGCGCCACTGGGTCACAAAGTCGGCCAGCATTGATGACGCGCGGTCAACAACTGATCCCCATTCATTTTGCTTTGTCTGGCGCAAGAGGCGCATCGATGGGTACCAAGGACTATCATCGCGATCGAGAAACCAATGCCACATGGCGCCAAATCCCTTAGGCACCATTGTCCACACAGGTACGTTCAGGGCGCCAGCCATGTGAGCCGTAGCATTGGAAATGGTGATAACTAAATCCATCGCCGCCACCTGGGAGGCGAAAGAGTCCAGGTCCTTTAGAGAGTCGATGCGTGAATCCGAAAGGATATGAACACCCAGAGATCGCTCCGTCTCGGATATCTCTGTCCTACAATCGCCGTATTGAAGGTTGACGAAAGTTGCGCCTGGAACAGAGAGCAAAGGCCCCCAGTTGGCGAGTCCTAAGGTTTTTTCAGGACTGAATTTTGTTTGCGCTTTGGTGCGCCATGAAATGCCAATAAGCGGTGTTGGTCGGGTATTGGATTGGTAATTTTTGCGGAGAACTTGAGTGAGATGCGCATCGGCAACTAGGTAGCCGGGTTGTCTGGGAAAGGATTCGAAGTTTGGACGATACCATCTTGCGGCACTGCCCAAACAGAACTGTCCGTCATAAGGCGCGTTGAATTTGGGATGCGGCGGGTCGTGGCGTGGAATGACGTCTAAATTTGAAAATGAACGCTGGAACAATGGCGCCAAGCGCGCATCGCATTCCACACTCAAGGAAGTACTGTCTGCAACAATCTCAGGAATCATACTGGCAAACAAAATCTGTTCGCCGATGCCTTCATCAGCCCACGCAAGAGCGTGCTTGTAGATAGGGCGTTGTTTGATGCGTGGCGCGGAATATGGCCTTGAGCCCAAGAGATGACCTTCACGCTGTAGCCGAGCCTCGAAATGAGGCCACCCTTCCGAAAGTCGGCCAAGCACTAGAAGAGCAAGCGAGAGTCCGTGTTCCGCAACAGCGTCGTTTGGGGCCAATTCGACGGCTTTCGCGTATGCCGCCGCAGACTCCTCGTATTGCGCTGTCCGCGTGAGTAGGAGGCCAAGGTTGGCGTTGGCCGCTGCATCGTTAGGATCAGAGCGTAGTGCGGCTTCGTAGTGCTTCAGCGATAGTTCATATTTGCGCTGACGAAGATAGACGTTGCCTGCAATTTTGTTGCTCAAAAGTCGTTCGGGTGCATGTGCAAGAGCTTGTAGGGCGTATTCAAGAGACTTGTCGGGATTGCTTGATTTGGCGGCGTTAACGGCTGCGGCTTCGAGGGCTTCTGGCCAATCCGGTTTGTATCTCAGCGCTTGCAAGTATGCCGCTTCTGCATCTTGTGGGTTGCCTTTGGCTTTAAGGCAATTGCCAAGGGCTAAATGCGCTTCAGCCCCGGTAGGATGTAGTTCAATCGCCTTTTGCAAGGCTTTGGTAGCTTGTTCAAACTGCCCCAGCATGGCGAGAGCCGACCCCAAGTTAACGTGCATTGTATACACGTTCGGCTTTAGTGCGATGGCCCGTGATATGTACTCCACCGCGCGCTCAATATTTTTTAGCTGCACAGCGACATATCCGCGCATATGCCACGCTGCAGCGTCCTTCGGGTTTTGATCGAGATGCTGGCGGTATAGCTCGTCAGAATCTTGATACGCCCCTT
>CAXBLG010000029.1:0-34969 GCA_963976395.1 uncultured Rhodospirillaceae bacterium | reverse complement strand
TGCTGCTGGAGTCGTTCATTGCCCCTAAAATAGAGGCTTGGTGTGCCGCCGCCGGGAGTAAGGCCGACAAGCAGCGGCGGCGCGACCGCGCCGATCTCGCATTCGGTCATGACGGGAGCAATTGGGATAACGAACGGGTTTTGGACCGCTACCAGTTGCTTTTTGAAGTGGGCTTGATTGTTGAGGCGGGCGCTGAAGGTCAGCAGGGGGCGAAGGCCGTGGCCGCACAGACTCCGGCCCGTGCAGGGGCACCGTTGACTAAAGATCACCGCAGGATTCTAGCAACTGCAATTGGGCGCTTACGCGGCAAAATTAAATACCGGCCGATCATTTTTGAACTGATGCCGTCCACTTTTACATTGTTTCAATTGCAGCGGGCGGTGGAGGCCCTCTCGGGCGGGCGGCTGCATAAGCAAAACTTCCGACGTCTTGTGGCCCATGAAGGACTGGTCGAGCCGACCGGTCGGGTTTCGAGTCAAACCGGTGGCCGTCCAGCCGAACTGTTCAGATTCCGTCGTGAAGTGGTGCATGAACGTTTGGCGCCTGGGATGAGAGTCCCGTTAAAGGTAAGCAAAAAATCAGGCTAATATATGAATTATCCTTTATAATTCAATTAGTTCTGTCCAGAAACCCTTGGTTATCTTGACTTTGACTCTGCCGCCTCCTACAATTTTCTTTCGGCGCGGGGTCACGTGTTTTTTTTGGGCCTCCTATATGCTCAAATTAAGTATAAGTTTCATCGCGCCGTCACAGTCGGGAACGTTTTAGAAAGGTGACCGCCATGAATGTGGTCAACACCGCGCCGATCACTGCAGAGCGCGATCTTCGTTTCACCTCCGAGGTCGAACGGGATACCGCGCATCTGTACGCAAAAGTGAGCAAAGTCATTCCCGAAGTGGAGTGGCCGGTGTTCGCACCTCTAATTCACCGCATCAATCAACTTAAGGCGGAAAAGAACGCGGTCATTCTGGGTCATAACTACATGACGCCGGAAATTTTCCATTGCGTCGCCGATATCACCGGCGATTCACTGGCTCTTGCGCGCCATGCGGCAAATACGGATGCGGATGTGATCGTCATGGCTGGTGTGCATTTCATGGCCGAGACGGCGAAGCTGCTGAATCCCGGCAAAAAAGTTTTGATACCCGATATGGGCGCGGGCTGCACGTTGGCCGAGTCCATCACCGGCGAAGATGTACGTAAGTTGAAAGCGCAGCACCCCGGTGTGCCGGTTGTCACTTATGTGAACACATCTGCGGACGTTAAGGCGGAGTCGGACATTTGTTGTACGTCGGGCAATGCGGTTGAAATCGTCGAAGGTCTTGGAACCCCGCAGGTGATTATGCTGCCGGACGAATACCTTGCTCTCAACACGGCGAAGTTGGTGACGCCGGAAGTCATCACCTGGCAAGGCCGCTGCGTCGTGCACGAGATGTTCACCCCCGAAGATATTCGCGGCATGCGCGCCGATAATCCGGGCGTTGTGGTTCTCGCGCATCCGGAATGTTCGCCGGAAGTGATCGCCGAAGCCGACTACGCCGGCTCGACGGCCGGAATGGCGGACTATGTCGCCAAGAACAAGCCGGCCAAAGTGGTGCTGGTGACGGAATGCTCCATGAGCGACAACGTCGCGGCGGAATATCCTGAAATCGATTTTGTTCGTCCGTGCAATCTGTGTCCGTTCATGAAGAAGATCGAGTTGTCCAACATCCTCGCCACACTGGAGACCGGCCAGCATGAAGTGCTGATTGATGAGTCTGTGGCAGCTCGTGCGCGTATTTCCGTCGAACGGATGTTGACCGGCTGGGCGCCGGGCACGGCTTAACGCGCCTCGTTTGCCGCTTATCGATGACGATTGAAACGCAGCCATGACAGGGCCGGTTCCGCCGCCTCTACCGCTTGTCGATGAGGCCGTCCGCCGGGCGCTCGCCGAGGACTTGGGCGATTCCGGCGACATTACTTCCGCCGCCGTTGTGCCTGCCGGTGTGCAGGCCAGCGCCGTCATTGCGGCGCGCACCGCCGGTACGATTGCCGGGGCGCATGTGGCGATGCGCACCTTCAATATCGTGGACGATACTCTGGCGGTGACTCACCGGGTTATGGACGGTGTGCATGTTGAGCCGGGAGATGTCGTTCTCGAAATTTCCGGGTCGGCGCGGGCTATTTTGGCCGCAGAGCGCGTGGCTCTGAATTTCATCGGACATTTATCGGGGATTGCCACGGCAACGGCTGAGCTTGCGGCGATTGTCAAAAATACAAACGCGAAAGTGTGCTGCACGCGCAAGACCACGCCGGGTTTGCGCGCTCTTGAGAAATACGCCGTGCGCTGCGGCGGCGGCGTTAATCACCGCTTCGGATTGTATGATGCGATATTGATCAAAGACAATCACATCGCCATTGTGGGCGGTGTCGGCGCAGCGGTGAAGGCTGCGAAGACCAATGCCGGGCACATGGTAAAGATTGAAGTGGAAGTCGATACGCTTGCGCAACTGGATGAAGCGCTTGCCGCAGGGGCGCATATTGTTCTGCTCGACAACATGGACCCCACGCTACTTAAAGAAGCGGTCGCCCGCACAGCAGGGCGTGCGGTGACGGAGGCGTCGGGCTCCATCACCGCCGCCAAAGCTAGGGCCGTTGCCGAAGCGGGCGTGGACCTTATCTCTGTTGGTTGGATCACGCATTCCGCACCGTGCTTGGATTTAGGTCTGGATTTCACATCCGGCTCTTGAGCCGCAGACTAGCTGCGGCTTGGCCTTGAATAAGGCGTTACCAAAATAAGCCTCCGGCGGCTTCCACAGGCCGGTTCGGGGCGCTAGACTTGGCTTTGCTAGCGGCTGCGGCCATTGGCATCCAGGGAGGATACCTAATGAAAAATGTAACCAAATTTTTTGGTGCGGCGTCGGTTGCAGCGCTGATGAGCACCTTGGGCGCGGCGCCTCTCGTGGCGGCGCCGGCGGCGTTCACGGCTCCGGCCACACCGCTCGGTGTTACGATTCAACCGGCCACTCCGGCTGGTTATGACGGGACCGGTGCCAGCGGACCATATTTTGCCGATGCCGCCGGGATGACCCTTTATACCTTCGATAAGGACCCCGCCGGAAAATCGGTCTGCAATGCCGAGTGCGCGGCGGCGTGGCCGCCCCTCGTGGCGCCGTTAGATGTAACGCCCTTCGGCGCGTGGTCCGTGGTCATGCGCGATGACGGAACTGCGCAGTGGGCGCTGCATGGAAAGCCCGTATACACCTTTGTGAAAGACGAAAAAGTCGGCGACAGCAAAGGGGTCGGTGTTGCCGATCTGTGGCGCAAGGCCGAACTCATTCCGGGTGGAGGCCTCAAGTTCCCAATGGGAACGCACGTGCGCGATGTGTTCAGTGCCGGCGGTCAAATATTGGTCGATGCCGATGACATGACGCTCTACACGTTTAATGACGATCCGATGAATGGAGCGCCGGCTTGCGTCGGGGCGTGTACCGATACGTGGCTGCCGCATCTGGCGCCTGAGATCGCCAATGCGGTGGGTGAATTCACCGTGGTGCGGCGTGACGACGGGATCAATCAATGGGCGTTCAAGGGCAAGCCTTTGTATACTTTCAGCGGCGATAGCGAACCCGGCATTGCTCACGGCACCCTCGAACATACGAATTGGCAAGCCGCAATGCTGAGCCGGTATTTCATGCCCGGCAACGTGGTGATCAACGAAAGTGCGCGCCATGGGGCGATGCTGGCGACGGTAGACGGCTATCCGTTGTATGCGAAGGACGCGAACAAGTTTACCGGCGGCGCGGCGTCGCATGCCGATTTGTCCATCGCCCGCGGCGACGTTAAAACCGGGCGGGCGATTGGAATTTCCGGATGTGATGCGGACTGCGAGAAAACATGGACGCCGTTTTTGGCAGCCGAGACCGATCAGGCGACCGGGTACTGGGACATTGTTGCGCGGCCCGACGGCAAACGGCAATGGGCGTATCTCGGGTATGCGATGTACACCTATAGCGAAGATGAGCCCGGCACCATTCGCGGTCATGATATTTACGACCTGAACGGCAAAATGCCCAATGCGCAAACCTCGCCGATGGCCGGCGCGCAAGCCCTGTATTGGCGTGTTGCTCTGCCGTAGAGCCGCAGGGCTATGGTCGCGACAAGCGCATGTTTTTAACCTGATTCGGACGCAGTTCGCATAAATGCCTCGCAACGTGAGCGGGGCGAGTGCGGGCCTGCGTGTGAGTATTAGGAGGGGGAATACGGTAATGGATACGATCACTACGGCGCGTTCGAATTCTATCGGCCTTGCGTTGAGGCGCGCGGCGAAAAAATGGCGCGACCGGCCGGCGCTTGCGTTTCAGGAGCGTCTCTGGTCCTACCGTGATCTTGATACAGCGGCGGACCGGGTTGCGGCATGGCTGTTGGGAGAATTGGGGCTGAAGGCGGGCGACCGGGTCGCTGTCTATGGGCGCAATTCTGACGGATACCTGCTGGCTTGGCTTGGCTGTGTGCGGGCCGGGCTGGTGCATGTGCCGATCAACTACGCACTTAAAGGCCCCGAACTTACCTACATTGTGAATCAATGCGGTGCGAAGGCGCTGATTGTTGATCCGGCTCTAGGCGAATATGTAGAGGCCGTGCGCGGTGAACTTAAGGCCGCTGTTTATGCAGCCGTTACCGGCGGCCAGAGCAGTGTGCTCGACGCGGCGTTGTCTTCAATACAACCTCCGGCCAACGACCCGCCGCTCGGTGAGGCCGACCTTGCGCAGATCATGTACACCTCGGGGACCACCTCGCACCCTAAAGGGGCGATGATGAGTCATGGCGCCATGATGGCGCAATATCAGTCGTGCATATGCGATTTGGATTACGCGGCAGAGGACAGAAGCCTTGCCGCGCTTCCCTTATACCATACGGCGCAGCTACATGCGTTTACTATGCCGCAACTCCTGGTGGGTGCGTATTCGCGCTTGATAGAAGCGCCGGCGGCTGACGTGGTGCTGCGACTTATCGAGGAAGAGGGCATCACGTCCTTTTTTGCGCCGCCGACAGTTTGGATCAGCCTGTTGCGCCATGCTGATTTTTCCAAACGCAACCTCAGCACTCTGACGAAAATTTATTACGGCGCGTCGATCATGCCCGGCCCGGTATTGGAGGAGTTGCGGACCCGGCTGCCGCAGGCTGGCCTATACAACGTCTACGGTCAGACTGAAATTGCGCCGGTGGCAACGGTGCTGCGGCCCGAGGAACATGCCGTGCGTCCTGATTCTGCAGGTCGTCCAGTCCTTAATGTGCAGACGAGGATCGTCGATCCCGACATGAATGATGTTCCTGTCGGAGAACGCGGCGAGATCGTTCACCGGTCGCCGCATCTGCTGTCGGGCTATTGGGATAAGCCGGCCGAGACTGCCGAGGCTTTTGAAGGCGGTTGGTTTCATTCCGGCGACGTGGGCCGCATGGATGAGGAAGGGTACATCTATGTTGTTGATCGCATGAAAGACGTGATCAACACCGGCGGCGTCCTGGTTGCCAGCCGTGAAGTGGAAGATGCCCTTTTTACGCATGCCGCGGTTTCCGAAGTCGCCGTGATCGGGACACCCGATGCTAAGTGGATTGAAGCGGTGATGGCGGTGGTGGTGTTGCGCGAGGGGGCGAGCGCCACCGAAGCCGAATTGATTGCCCATGCGCGCGAACATCTTGCGCCGTTTAAGGTTCCAAAAGCAGTATCTTTTATTGATGCGTTGCCCAAAAACGCGAGCGGAAAGATATTGAAGCGAGAATTACGGCAGCCGACTGGCGGTTAATTAACTAAGAGCAAATCTTAAAGAGCAAACTCAGGTTAGTAGTGCTTGGTGAGGTCCATCCCTGCATAAAGCGGGCCGACTTCTTCCTCGTAGCCGTTAAACATCAAGGTGTCGCGGCGACGCAGATCGCCGATGCGGCGTTCGGTGGCCTGCGACCAGCGGGGGTGAGACACCGTCGGGTTGACGTTTGCGTAAAATCCGTATTCGCGCGGGGTCATGGCTTGCCAGGTGTTCCTGGGCTCGTCTTCGGTGAAGGTTATGCGAACAATGGATTTTATGGACTTAAAGCCGTATTTCCAGGGAACGACCAAGCGCAACGGCGCGCCGTTTTGATTGGGCAGAACCGTTCCGTAAAGACCCACCGCCAAGATCGCGAGAGGATTGGCAGCCTCGTCGAGGCGCAGGCCTTCTTCGTAGGGCCAGGGCAGAATGTGCTGCGGTACACCGAAGCGGTCGGTGAGGTTGCGGCTGCGCCGCTGACCGGGCATTTCGCGGGGTCTGAAAACTGTCTCGAAACGCACGTACTTGGCACTGCCGAGCGGTTCAAAGCGCTTGACGACATCCCCAAGGGAAATGCCGACCCAGGGAATGACCATCGACCAAGCCTCGACACAGCGCAAACGATAGACTCGTTGCTCGAAAGTATGCGGTTTTAAAAAAGTATCGAGGTCGAGGGTGCCTGGTTTGGCGCACAGTCCGTCAACCTTCACCTCCCACGGACGGGGTTTGAATTCACCGGCGTGGTCCGCCGGATCGCCTTTATCGGTGCCGAACTCGTAGAAGTTATTATAGGTGGTCACCGCTGTGGGATGGGTTAGCTCGTCGTTGTCACCGAGGGTGCTGTATCCGGGGATGATGCCGGGGATTTCGCCGTCCGTCGGCAGGGAATTGGCGTGGGCACTTGCCAGAGGATTTGCTCCGAGCACTGTTGATCCGGCGGCGAGACCAAGTCCTTGCACGAAGCGGCGCCGGTCCAAGTACACGCGCTCGGGTGTGATTTCGGAGGACGCAATGTCCCATATTGTTCGGTGGCGTATCAGCAAGGATCTGACCTTACTTTTATGTGCCTTCAAAGGCGGCACTATACCACGAAACTAAGCGGCGAGTCGCCGAGTTGCCTTCAGATTGGCTGCAGACATTGGAAAACTGTTGAGAACCGTTAGGTGATGTTCCACGGTTTTTAATAGTTCCTGCATTGCCACGGGCTTGGAAAGATAGCCATCGAAGCCGGATTCAAGAATCCGTTGTTTTTCACCCGGCATGGCGTAGGCCGTAAGTGCTATTACGGGAATACTGTTCAAAACAAGATGGGATTTAAGGATTGAGACAACTTCAAATCCCGACAATCCAGGCAAGCGAATATCCAGCAAAATGAGATCCGGATTTGTCCGGCAGACTTCGTTCAAGACTTCACGGCCGTCAGCTACCTGTACAGTCTGATAGCCCTGCGATTGCAGAAAAGCTTCGAACACGATCATGTTCAGATCGTTGTCCTCGACAATCATCACGGTTTTAGACATCTGGCGGGCTTTCTTGGTGTGCACCTTGTCCGTGCCGCTAGGTGTTTTGAGACCCGGCGCAGTTACGCGCCGGGGGGTCGTTTTATTTATCCGCTAAGAATTAGCGCTTGATGCTGAGCAATTCGCTCAACATGTCATCGGCTGTTGTAATGATCTTGGCAGCCGACGAATATGCGCGCTGGGTGGTGATCATGCGTGTGAACTCGGTTCCAAGGTCCACCGTTGAAGCTTCCAAAGCCGCGGCGTTGATTGAACCGGCGCCTGCGGTGCCAGCCTCGCGCAAAGTCGGATTGCCCGAGAAGTCGGTGGCAATCCACACATTGCCCGATAGCGCCTGAAGGCCGTTGGGATTGGTAAAACTAGCCAGCGGGATCATGAACACCGGACGGGTCACGCCGTTGTCGAAGAGAGCAGTGACAATGCCGTCGTTGCCGATGGAAACCCCGGCGAAGTTGCCGAATTTGGCGCCGTTCTGCTGAAGGTAATTGAGCTGGAAGTCGCCGGACAACTGAGTAAGGCCATCCGGTGTATTGTAGTTCCCTAAGAACACTTCTATCGCCGGACTGTTGGTGTTGCCCTGCTGCATATTCTCAGCGCCGTTGGACCAGATAAGCTCTACTTTGTGCTGTGGTGAAGGCGCGGTACTGGCGTCGCGGCCAAAAAATTCGGACGGCGTGCCGTTACCAGAGAATTCGATGGACGATTGCCGCAATGCACCGCCACCCAGATCGTACCAGCCATAGGTCGCGTCGAGCGCAGGCACGGTGTAGCCCGCAGTCGCGCTTTGGAACGCAAGCTGCTTACTGTTGGCATCCAGTATGTTCGCCGAGAAAGTCATGGTGTTGGCATCACTTGCCTGATCAAAAGTGATCCCGTTTTCACCGGATACGCGGCGCGCCCAATTGCCAGGAGGTGTCGGTGCCGTACCAAACACAGCGGCGTCGGTTAGGGCGGTGTTTATGCGGTTCGCGATTTCATTCAGAATCTGGCTGATGGTGCGTCCGGTGGTATTAACGGTCATGTTGGGGTCCGGAGTACCGCCGCCGCTATCAACGAAGGTGGCATCGTCCGCAGCCGCGGGGTCGAGGAAGATGTTGATCTGCTCTCCGTTGGCATTCACGGAAATGGTGCCGACAATCGTGCCGCTGGCCTCATCATCGATATCGAGTCGTCCAGCTGCGGAATGCACTTCATTCTGCTGGGTCAGCTGACTCACCACAGCCGATTGCGCGGGCTGTTCCACCGAAGTGCGCCATTCGTTAGCGCCGGTTTTGATGAAATTGTAGCTGATGTTGTGCGGGTTGCCCAAGCTGTCGAAGATCAGCGCGTTCACACGTTCCTGACCATTGACCAAAGCACCGGACGGTAAGTTGGCACCGACCGACAAGGTGGTTGTGGGTGAAGCTGTGCCGCCGATGGTTTGCAGGTTGATGGGTTGAAGGTTTGTGCTGTCGATAATGTTGTCGTTGATAACGACCTTGTCGCCGTTGCCTTGGACGTAAGCCTTCATAAACGTATTCTGGCCGACCTGGACAGTTTTGGCGCTGGCGGTGCCGTCAAAGAAGGACAGGGGCCAGCCTTGCATATAACCTCCGCCGACGTTTTGCAGGAAGCCTTCCTGGTCAACCTTGAACGACCCGGCGCGGGTATAGGTGAACAAGTCGCCGGCTCCGGCTTGCGCGACCTGGTTGGTGACAAAGAAGCCGCCGCCGGAAATGCCGATGTCGGTTGCCGATGTGGTGGCTTGTAGCAAACCCTGAATATCAACGCCCTGGCGCGGGGCAGATTGCACGCCGCCCGGCGAGTACTGGGTCAGCGATGCTTGCGCGGTGACGAGCGTCTTGAAGTTGACGGTCGTGCCTTTGTAACCGATCGTGTTGATATTGGTTACGTTGTCAGCGATGGCGCCCATGGCGCTGGACTGCGATTGCAGCCCCGACACGCCTGAAAATAATGCACCGAACAGCGACATCTTCCGTCTCCTTAGTCTTTCCCGCTTTACTCGTCGCTACTGAGTTTTCTTCAGCTGCGACATTGATGCGGGAGGGTTAATTTCTTCCTAAAACGTTCTCAAATATCCGTATCTCAAGTGCCGTCACTGATCGACAGCACATCTCCAATCGGCAGTCCGACCTGACCCAGCAGAAGCAGGGTCTGGCCATCGATATTGGTGACGCCCGTTACGCGGCCAAAGGCCGTGATGTAGGTTTCGATCGGGGTGTCATCACCGGCAATCGCTGTCGCTGAAATCGAGTAGGTGCCGTCGGGCAGTTGATTGCCTTGGGAATCCACGCCATCCCAATTAAATTCATGGACGCCTTTGCGGGTTTCGCCTGCCTCGCTATAGATAATGTCGCCGGCGTTATCGCGGACAACAACCGTGACGGTCTTGGCATCATCGTTAATGCCATACGCTGCCTTAAGGTTTCCATCCTGCATCGGGACTTGGCTGCTTACGCCTTCGACGGTGTGACCGATATAATTGACCGAGTTGGAGGCGATGCTCTGTTGAGAGAGGCCGATCAATTCGGTCAGGTTTTCGTTCGAGCCGATTTGCTGCTCAACCTGAGCGAACTGGACCAGCTGATTGGTGAATTCGGAGGAGTCCATAGGCGAGAGTGGATCTTGCGCTTTGAGCTGCTGAGTGAGCAACAGAAGGAACGAATCTAAATCCTCGGCCAGCTTGTTCTTGGCCGCGGCGTTCTTATCCAAAACGCCCTGGTTTGTAATGCCGGCAATAGTCGCGAGATCACTCATCGTTTTTGATCCTTGCCTTAAGCGAACGTATCAACGCCACCGCGCGACCGCGCAGCTTCGCTGTAATCGTAATCAGGGAGTGCCTCTTCTTCCTTGGCCGCTTTTTTGTCTTTACCGGCCTCATCGCCTTGACCACTTTGGCGCTCGTCGCCGGCCTTTTGCGAGTCGGTATCGCCGCGCAGGTTAAAATGAAGATTGTTGGCATCTGTACGGAGACCTGCCTCATTCAAGGCACGTTCCAGACCTTTAGAATCTGTTTGAAGTAGTTGAAGCGTTTCTTTGGTGTCGGCTGTTACGGTGACACGTACTTTGTGCTCTTCAGACATCTCTAGCTTTACTTCGATCCGACCTAATTTTTCGGGACGGAGTTGGATCGTGACGCGATCTTGCCCGGCCTTCGAGGCACGAGTGATATTGACCTTAATCTGGTCAATGATCTGCTGCGGTGTGGTGTGCGGGCGGTCTGTGGCTGTCGTCTGAGCTGCGCGTGCGGCCTCGGCGTTTGCTTGCGTACCCTGTCCGGCGTTTAAATTGAAGCCGGCGTTGTTTTGCATTTGCCCGCCATTGGTTTGTCCGGACTGTGACAAAGCAGGCGCCGCGCCATCGGCGCGCAAAGCGGTTTGCGTGGAAGACGTGCCCTGCTGAGAGGTTTGTAATTGGGGCTGGGGCGCGGGGGCGGGAGAGGCCGGTGCCGGTTGCGCCTGAACCTGCTCAGCAGGGGGTCTGGAATTTTGCACCAGGGCATTGGTGCCGTCGACAACGCCTACCTGACCATTGGCCAGGGACGTATTGCCCGACTGATTGAAGCCCGAATAAATGTTGTACACGCCGGGTTCGGCGGATTTGGCCGCGGCAGTCTGCTGACCCTGTGTGGTGACCTGCACCTGAATTTTGTTGTCACTCGCCAGGGTGCGGGACAAGGACTGTGACTGATCTTGCGCTGCTGCCGAGCGCAGATCGAGGGGGCCTTTTTGTCCGGCGTCCTGCGACTTCGCGGTGACTTCGCCTTTAACCTGAGCGGATTGTGCCTTGGTTGCTGCGTCGTCGGTGGTTTGCTGCGTCTGAGTTGCTGTGTTTGCAAACTGACGAAACTGCGGCAGATCTCCGTCACTGTTGGCTTTGACCACGGGCGCGGCTTGGGTCGCGGCCTGAGCCACCTTAACCTCTGAACCCTCGGTTTTGACCACGGGCGCGACAACTTCTTTGTTCACGCCTTCGGTGGCGACAACCTGCTGTGTATTTGCGGTGATGACGGCGTTTTCGCCGTCGGTGACGACCGGGAATTCAGCGGCGATGGCTTCGCTCACCTGAGCGTCGGCATGTGTCGTATCGGCCTGTGCGCCATTGGCATCGGACTCGTCTTCGGATGAAGCGGTCTTATCCGTTGCCTTGGTATCGCTCTCGTCCGAATCATCGTCCTTCTTGTCGCGGGTTTTTGCCACGGGCTTATCATCGTCGCGCGCTTCATCTTTTTTACGCGCGGTTTCGGTTTGCCGTGTGTCACGCGCGCGGGCCTGGGCGGTATCGTCGCTGCGGACCAACTTGCTTTCCATGGCGGGCATGCCAAACGTTCCACTAAAACGGGAGCTGACAGCTTCCATCAACGCTGAAAACGCATTCGCGGCGGAGCCGCCTTTTTCGCTGCCGCTCAAGACCGAAGATGTGCCCTGGCCTTGGTGTTTTTTGACATCGACGCCGACGTTGTGAATGCCGTCCATGGATTTACTCCGCTTCGTTTCTTTTGTGCCCCGCCAAACGTGCCTTTCGCACGCGGTCTTGGCCGTACACGCATAATTCCGTCTTTATCTGTGCAAGCGGCGGGCCAGATACGGAGTTCTCGACTAACTAACTGTAAAACAAAGTATTATTTGCGGAGAGGCTCGGCGGAACCGGCGTAGTTCCGGCATTTGGGGCAAAAGATTCCGCAGTGGGATGGGCAATCTTTGCCGGGTCGGCGGGGCGGGCGCTAGGCGTTTATGTCGAGCATGGCCTGAGCGAAGGGGCCGCGGATAAAGCCGTTGAAGGCGTTGAGGTAGTTTTCCTGCTCGCGCGACAGATTGTCGAGGTTGGCCTGCATGGCCAGGAACTGCTGGGCGGCCTTAACCCGAACCTCTTCCAGCTTATCAGACTCGTCGGTGCGGACCTTCGAAGATTGCTCGGTCAAATCATCGAGGGCTTGGTTTGCGCGCCGCTGGTCAATAGAGACGATGGCTGCAGATTTCTCAATTTCGGCGCTCGCGGAGGTCAAATTTACTTCGGCCCGGTTGATGTCGTTGAAGGCCGCGGTGCGGTCGTCTTCTGTAGCCAAGTCGTTGTAAAACCAGGATTGCATGATGCCGATGCCGGTGCGCTCTAGGGTGCCGGTCACAGTAATCGGTGCTTCGGTCGGCACGACGGTAACTTCCACCGTGATCGCGCGCGTATCCGCATCATAACTGACCAAATTGAGTCCGTTGCGGGTCGAGGTCGCCTTGTTAAGGGTGACATCGTCTTCGGTTGTGTATTTGAGTTCGGGCCCGCCCAAACTGGAGTAGGCCTGAAGGGTGTCCGTGCCGGGCTCGCCTTCCCAAACTGTGCCGTCATCCGCCGTTATGCGAAAATGGCTGCCGACATAGGTGCCGGTCAGGGAGGTGGACCCGATGCCTGTGTTGTTGCGGTACTCGATCTGGTTTGGCGAGAAATCGATGGGATTGATGTTGCCCACGAGATTGAACTGGTTTCCCGCCGACTCTGCTTCGTTGTTGATCGAATTGATAAAATTGTTGAATTGACTGAGGTAAAATTCGGAGTCTTCGGCTGTGCCGGCCACGCTGCCGCGCAGCAAAAGAAGCGAGTTTGCGACTTCCTGTATACTCTCGCGGCCGCTATCTACGGCGACCTGCGCGTTATTGATCTGCGCTTTGACCGAAATCCAACGGTCGTTTTGAAGTTCGATGGTTTCCCGGCGCAGCCGTGTTTGTTCTTCAATCGCCTGCTGCTCGTCGACCAAGCGCTGGTTGGCATTTGTTTTGACCTGGGTGATGAGGGATTTGGTGGTGGACCCCAAATCGCCGAGAAGGGCGGTGGTTCCGTTGGCTTGGCTGGCCTGCAAAATGGACGCACCAGCAGACCCGGCATTGGCTTGCAATGCGGACCCGGTTCCTGTGATGGGCAATGTCGAAAGAATGCCGACCATCGGTGAGCTTTGCTCCTCTGCGGGATTCGTCCCTTACGTTGGCACCCGTCCGGCACCACGGACACTCATGGTCGTGAGTATCGAGCCAGAGGTTAACACGACAGGGGCATATTTTCCAATTTTACGCTTTAAGGCGGAAATCGTTGGGAAAAGGTTAATTTTGGGCGCGGAGCGTCGGGCTTCAGGCCTTGAGGCTGAGGATCGAGCGGGAAAAGGGGCTCTTGATGAAACCCGCGAAAGCCGCCAAGTAGTCCCGCTGCTGGCGGGATATACTTTTCAGGTTTTCCTCCATGGAGAGATATTGCTGTGCTGCTTTGTTGCGGACGTCTTCGAGCTGATCAAATTTCTCTCCGGCTAATTTAACGGCTTGTTGGGTGAGGTCGGACAGGGCGCTGTCGGCCCGCCGTTGATCAATGCCCGTGATCGTGGCCGATTTTTGTATTTCCGCGCTGGCCGAGACCAGATTGATTTCAGCCGCGCTGATATCCTTGAACGCTTGAGCGCGTCCGGCGTCGGTTTCGAAGTTGCCGTAGTACCAAGCCGGCATGATGCCGTTGCCGTGCTTTTTTAATGTGCCGGTGACGACCAGCGGATCTTCAGTGGGGACAACGGTAATCTTGACGGTAATTGCGTTGGTCTTGGCATTGTAGCTTACGAGTTCGATGCCGGTGCGAACCGATGTGCCCTTGTTGATCTTGATGCCGTCTTCGGTTGTGTACTGCTGCACTGTTCCGCCGAGGCTGCCAAAGGACTGAATTAAATCCGTGCCAATATCGGGAACCCAAACTGTTCCGTCGTTGGCTTCAATCCGGTAATCCGACCCCGCATAGGTGCCCGTTATCGTGGAGAAACCGAATTTATCGTTGTTCCGGTACTCGATGGTATTGGGTGCGTAATTGGTTCGATTAATGTTGCCGATCAGATTGAAGTTCTTGCCGCCCACGTCGGCTTCGTTGTTGATCTTATTGAACTGGTCGTTGAATTTATCGCGGTGAATCTTCGGGTTTTCTCCGGCCGTGTTTGTACCGGCCACGCTGCCGCGCATGAGAAGTAATATTTGCGCGATCTTTTTGATGCCGTCCTCGCTGTTGGATACGGCGATCTGTGCGTTGTTGACCTGCGACTTTACGGTGATCCAGCGATCGCGCTGTGTGTCTATCGCCGTTTTTTTAAAGCGGTTGGATTCTTCGATTTCATTTTCCGCAACAACCAGTTTTTGGTTGGCGTTGGCTTTGACCTGGCTGAGCAGCGCGCTGGTGGTCGAGCCGAGGTCGCCGAACAGGGCGGTCGTCCCGTTCACGAGTCCGACTTCAAGAATCGATTTCCCGGCGAGGCTTCCGTTGCCAAGCAAGGGAGACCCGGTTCCGGTCACAGGCAAAGACGAAAGAATGCCGACCATGGCCGACGTTCAACTTTCAGGAGCACTGCTCCCTTCGGCGGCGTCAATAAGGCGCCGCGGACGTGCCTCATGTGCGCGTCATCTGAGTCCTTAGCCCTGCTTTGGGGGTTTGCCTAGCGGGAATCTTTTGCCGAGAGCGACGCCCAATGCTTCAGTTCGGCTGATACATTGGCGATCAAAGTAGTCCAATCTCCGGCTTTGGCCTGACGGAATAAACGCATGGAGAGATACCAGGGGGTGTCATCGCGGCTCAAAAGCCAGCGGTAATCGGGCATGAACGGCAGAAGCATCCAAACAGGTTTCCCAAGTGCACCCGCTAAATGCATCACCGCTGTATCGACGCCCAATACAAGGTCGAGCTGTGCAATTACGGCGGCGGTGTCGGCAAAGTCGCCTAGCTGGCCGTTGCAGGCGAAAATCACCCGGTCGACGGGCAGGGTTGAGATTTCTTCGGCGCGCGCGCCGACCTGCAAACTTACGAAATCGGCATCAACTGATGCGATCAGAGGCGCGAGCAGTTCAGCGGGAATGGTGCGGCGCCGGTCGATCTTATTGTTCGGGGAACCAGCCCACACCAAACCGATGCGCGGCCGCTTGTTGTTTGGTAGTTGCAACCGCGCCGGTATCGTGGACGGCGCCGCTAAATATGATGGATGCGTGGGTGTGGATTCGGGAGTGGTCGCAAAAATATGCGCAAGGCTCATGAAGGGGGCGTGGGCATCGAAAGGCGGAAGCGGATCGCCAGCACCGATGATTTCATCGGCACCTTTCAGCGTTTCAAAGAGCGGCACAAGCGACTTATCACATTCCACGATCACACGCGCACAGCGCGTCTTTGCAAGTGCGGCATAACGGGCGAATTGAATGGCATCTCCCAGTCCTTGTTCGGCATGGAGAAGAAGCGTCCCTCTGGGCAAAGCGGCCCCGTCCCATAAGGGAGGTTTGAAAGTGCGCCGATGGGAACTGAAGTGCTCCAGCTTCCAGCGCCATTCGTATTCCTGCCATCCTTCGGTCCAGCGGCCCGTCAACAACAGCACCCAGGCGAGGTTATAGTGAGCCTCGGGGTTGTCCGGTGCGATATCGATTACACGGCGGTAACAGGTCTCTGCGCCTTCGGTATCGCCAAGGGCGAGGCGGGCAACACCGAGATTGATCCAAGCGTCCACGTAGGTTGGTGCAATTTTGATTGTATCGTTGAAATAGGGAATTGCTTCACCGGCCCGTTCCTCGCGAGTCAAAAAGACGGCGAGGTTGCAAAGGCTGCTGGGATCGCCCGGATTAAGGCTCGCTGCTTTACGAAGATGATGCTCGGCGTCCACCGTGCGGTTCATTTCCACCAGAGCATTGCCAAGGTTGCCGTGAACCTTGGGGTGCTCCGGCGCACCTTCGAGGGCTTTAAGATATAAAGCGACGGCCTCGTCAAAGCGGTGTTGAGCGCGCACGACCACGGCAAGGTTGTTAAGACAGTCCGGGTCGTTTGGCTTTAGGCGCAAGGCCTCGCGGTAGCTTTGCTCGGCTTCTGTGTGACGCAGCAGAACGCGCTCGGCCTGTCCCTTCGCGGTCCAGACGTCGGCGCGATTAAAAAATAATTTCGAAGCGGAGGTCAGCACGTCCGCCGCGTCGGCCCACCGGTTTAAAACTCTCAAAGCGCGCGCAAGATAAAGGTACGGTTCGACCATCTTGGGTACGGTATGAATCAGGTCTCGAAACTGGGATTCTGCGGTTTCCGCGTCTCCGGCGTGGAGCAGGGCAACGCCAAGGCTGAGGTGGTAAGCCGGGTTGGTGGGCTCCTTTGTAATGCAGCGGGTTAAAAGAGGAACAGCATCCTCCGGCCGTCCCAGGTCCAAAGCGACCAATGCAAGGCCGTGAGCGGCGTCCATGCGCCCCGGAAACGCGTCCAGAATCTGCTCATACGCCACCTGTGCATCCTCCAATCGGCCTGCTTCATGAAGGCAAACGGCGTCATTTAGGTCGGGTGATGGAGTGTTGGGCGCGCTCATGGAAACTTGCCGGATGTGAGGGTGCGTGATATCGGCCATTAACATGCCCAATATGCGCGATGAACGCGAGATTATCGATGGCCTCCTTCAGGATGCCGAAGACGCCCTGAACCGGGGGGCGCTCGGTAAGGCGTCTTCGCTTTATCAGGGCATCCTTCGCATAGAGCCCGATCATGTCGGCGCCCTGCGCCAAATGGCCGCTATGGAAATTAACCGGGGCGACCCTGCGGTGGCTTTGGAATTTTTCGAGCGCGCGCGGCAGCTCAAAACGGATGATGCCGACCTTTGTCACGGTATTGCGACCGCCCTGCGTCTCATGGGCCGTGACTCAGACAGCAATGTTGCCTTAATCGCCGCCCTCCGGATCGATCCGAACCACGGGCCAACCCTTTACGATCAAGCGCGACGGCAGCAGCAAGAAGGCAATCACAAAGCTGCAGGCGATACGTTCTTTAAATTGGCGAAGCTGGGCGGCGGCAGCTACGACGTGTTTTTTAATCGCGGTGTATCCATGTACCGCGTTCACAACTTAATTGCGGCGGAACGCTGGTTCCATGCGGCGGCGCAAGTTGACCCGAAAGCCCATCGTCCTCTTGTGAATTTGGCGATGATCTACCGCGTTTGGGGTTTTATTCCGCAGGCCCTTGGGTGTTTGGAGCGCGCGGTGGCGTTGGCGCCCGAAAGCGCCGATGCCCATTGGAACCTCGCGCACGCTTTATTGGTCAGTGGAGAGTTGACGCGCGGATTTGCCGAATATGAATGGCGGTTCAGACGTGAGAACCGGGGGGAGCGGCATATAAACCTGCCGCGTTGGAGCGGTGAGCCGCTGGACGGCAAAACCATTCTCCTCACTCTGGAGCAGGGTATGGGCGATGCTATTCAGTTTGTGCGGTTCGCCGCCGTCGTGGCCGCGCGCGGTGGACGTGTTGTAGTGGAGTGTCATCCGGGACTAAACAGTTTGCTGGCGACAGCGCCGGGTGTGTCGGCGGTGATAAAGGCCGGAGTCGATGTGCCCGAGGCAAGTTGCTATCTGCCGATTATGAGTTTGCCGCATGTACTGGGCACGACTTGGGATAATTTGCCTGCGCAGGTGCCTTATCTCTCAGTGCCCCCGGGCACGGCGGTGCCCACCGTCGAAGGCGATGGTCTGCGGGTTGGGATGGTTTGGCGCGGCAATGCCAAACATGAAAACGACCATTGGCGTTCTCTTCATCTGTCTGTGCTGGGAGCGCTGATCGCGGTCAGGGGTGTTTCATTTTTTGGTCTTCAACTCGGCGAGGGCCGGCTCGATTGTGACAAAGCACCGTGGACAGGCCGCATCACCGACCTTTCATCGCATCTAAAAAATTTCGCAGCCACTGCGGCTATGGTTGCCGAGATGGATTTGATCATTTCAGTTGATACGGCGGTCGCGCATTTGGCGGGCGCTCTGGGCAAGCCGGTGTGGGTTTTAATCCCGCAAGGGAATGATTGGCGCTGGTTGCATGAACGTGATGACAGTCCTTGGTATCCTACGCTGCGTCTATTTCGTCAGGGGCGTAAGCGGCAATGGACACCTGCCATCCGCGATATGGTCGGCGCTTTGCAAAAATTGGCGGCGGCGCATGGGGCGAAAGAATAACCCGCTTCAGCGCGCATATATCGAAATTGCAGAATTGGCCTTGCCTTGACAGTTCAATGGGCGAGGATAGGTTCACAGTCCCATCAAGACTGATATCGTTAAAATGAGAGTTACAGGGTTCCAGTGAGCGACGACATCCCCATCATATTTGCCCAGGATATTCGCGATCCTCGTCGTGAACGCGCGGCGACGGCCGTGTTTTTATCGGCTGAGTCGTCGGCGCAGATGCGCCAGTACGCCGTTGGCGGGTGGAGCGTGGCGGTGGCGCCAGGCTTTGTCAGTAAGGCCGATATAAAACTGCCCGATATTCCTGCTGCAACGCCGGGCGAGGAGGAGATCGGCAGCTGCACTCTACTTTCATGTGAGGCCCCATACCTAAAACCGGATATGTCCGCGCGTATGGCCAAGTGGCAGCCGGAAGTCATCAAAATAAACTGCGCATTTCATGATGTGTCCGACGCTTCCGCGCTTGCCGCATCGTTGTCGAAGGCCGGCTACACAGTGTTGGGTGCAGTTTGGCGCGACGACAATAGTTTTGGTATCCGCAGTCTAGCGGCCCTCGATCGCCTCGACGCGATCCAGTTACCTGAATGGGACCGCATTAACCTGATCGGTGTGCGCGATGCAGCACATGCGCACAGGATTGTGACGGTCTCTCGGCTGTATGTGGGCGAAGAGCAGCGCATTTCGGAGCTGCGGGTCGCGAAAGCGATACGGGACGATTACATCAACAAATTAGAAGACGCGCTGATGGCGCATCAACAGACGGCAGTGTTTAAAGAACGGCCGTCTTGAGTTTCTTTTTGAGCGCGGTCAGCAAGGCGTCGCCGACGTAACGGCCAATGCCAATTTTCGAACTCAAGGCCGGATGATCCGCGATATCGGCGATGGCTTCGCTCATCTCACGGCGCAGACCGTGGTCCTGAAGCAGCCGGGTGACGACCTTGATGTAGTCGTCGGTTGATTTGGTCACCAAGACATCCAGTCCAATTTCGTGCAGCAGCGCTGAACTTTGACGGCAGCGGGCTGCGTGGCCCTCGCGAACGACCGGTGGGCACCCCACAGATAACGGGTCCACGAGAGAGACGGCCCCGGAGTAAGGAAAGCTGTCGAGATAAAGATCGGCAAGCTGGAGCACGCCGAGAATGGGAGCGCGGCTGGGTTGAGCTTCCAGCACATGAACCCGGTCGATGCCGACACCGCGCGATGCGAACCTTTCCTGTACAAAACGCAGGAACCCATCCTTGTGCGGGTAATGCGTCGTCCAATTGGGATTGAACGGATATAAAAGAATGTGCGCAGAGGGCACGTTTTCCAGAATGCGGGCCCAGGCGCCTACCAAGTCCGGTCCGATCTTAAAGTAGTTCGCTCCTGAGACCAGCAGCAGGGCGGCATCGGGTACGCCGATCTGTTCGCGGGTAATCGTCTCGGGGACTACGTCCGGGCCGGGAAACGCGTAGTGGTTGGAGGAACCGGGAATAAGGGCCAGATCCTCTGTGTATTCGCCAGGTGCATCATTGGGCTCGTTTAAGTGACCGTTAATATAAAGGTCCACTTCGGCAAATCCGGTGGTGAGACTGCTGGAGTGCATCGCAACTTGAAGTCTGGCGAGGCGCTGGGCCATCAGCAAGGTCCAGGGAAATTTGCAAGTGTTGGTGACGTTGGCGCCGACCATCAACACGTCGAGGTTTTCTCCGCCGACGATCTCGGCGGCCTGGGTGATGTCGGCGGTGGGGAGCGCTACAAAGTCGTCGGCGAGATCTTCAAAATTCGCGCTGATAGATGTGGCGGCTTCGTCGGGAACGAAGGCCGTGACCTGGAAAACACCGCGGTCCAATCCGGACAGGTGACCGCGCAGGGCTGCTGTTTCGCTGATTGTGCCGGGGCAAAGAACGCCCAGGCGGACGATGGTCTCTTCAGGTGAGCGGGCGGGCGGATCAATGTCGCGGGCCAGTCCTTCCTGATCCAGATACATTCGAATGAGTTCCGCGCGCTGCTGGGCGAGGGTGCGCAAAGGGACGTCTTCGGCATAGATCGCGGAAACCACGTAGCCGTCCATAAACCCTGAAAGCACTTCGCGGCGAAATTCCGGCTCGTCGATGACACGCACCGACTTGTGAATTTCTTGCACGGCGGCTTCCACGTGTGAGAGCGCGCGCCGTCGGGCGCCGTCCTTGGTGAAGAAGTGAGGAATGGCGAGAAGAGTTTTCACAAGAGTGGCCAGAAGGGGCGTCGGAACATCGACAATGTCGAAGGATCGCTCGATCCCATGTGGAAAGCTGAACAGATTAAGCGCGAGGTAAGCGCAGACCTTGCGTTCGATCTCGTGTTCGACGCTGAGAATGCGGTGGCACCGCTCGGCCACGGCCTGATCGCTTTTGGTCATGACCAAATGCCGTACGCCGGAATTGATCATGGTCAGCAGTGCATCGCCCGACGGGTTGCGCGCAAGACCAGCAATGCGATCGGTCCGTCCTTCAAGGCAAATTTCCGCCAGATTCAGACGAAGGTCGCGCAGTTTAAGTTCAGAATTGGAATCCATGGGCGCTAAAACAGTGAAAGCCGGCTTGAGATGAAACAGAGGAAGAGCAGCTTACATGATTAAGGGCGTGTCGCGGAGAGTCTTGCGCATCCCTGTCACCCGGGCGTCTCATGGATATCACAAGCTGATGCCGATTTTCGGTAAGAGCCAGATCGTCAGGGAATAAAGCGCCATGGTTAAAAGGCTAGAGCCTGCGAGAGCGATCCAGAAATCGATCCCATGACGGAGCAGGGCTGGAAAGACGAGGAACATCGGCAGTGACGGCAGCACAAACCAGAATGTGGCCTCGGCGTGACCGGCAATGCGTTCAATATCGTGGGTGTCGCGCCACAGCCAAATGATGGCAAGGACCGAAACAAGCGGCAAGGAAGCGATGAGACCGCCAAAGCCGGGACTGCGGCGCGCGACTTCCGAGACGATCATAATGATCACACCCGAGAGAGCGGCCTTGATAAATAAGTAGACCATAGATGCAAGGCTACCTGAATCGCGGCGCCATTCAAGGTGAGGATTGGTCTAGGAAGGGGTTGAGGTGGGTCAATGTTTCGGCAAGAGCGCCGTTATGTCGGGTCACTACGTGCCCGGACGTTTTGATCATGGCGTTACGCTCGGAGGCGTTACCAAGAAGCCGGTTCACAACCGCGCCGAGGGCGGATGCGTCAGTCACTTCGATTGCGCCGCCGCTGGCCAGGAGTTCGGATGCGACTTCGCGGAAATTGCTCATGTCCGGTCCGAAAAGGAGCGCGCAGCCGGATTGGGCGGGTTCCATCGGATTTTGTCCCCCACCGACAGCAAGGGTCTTGCCGATGAACACAATGTCGCAAAGGGCGTAAAACAGCCCCAGTTCGCCCATGGTATCGGCAATATAGAAAGACGTGCGCGCCTGAATAGACTCGCCCGCACTGCGCCGTGCAACGGTGAGGCCTGCTTTTTGGATTGTTGCGGCCATGTCCTCGGCCCGCTCGGGATGGCGCGGCACGATAATCGTCAGCAGGTCCGGATGGCGTTCGGCGATATGGCGGTGTGCCGTCAGCGCGGCAAGATCTTCACCGGGATGAATGCTGGCCGCCAGCCAAACCGGGTGCGGTCCGATTTGAGCGCGTAAAGCACTGAGCTTGATTTCATCAATGGGGAGCGCGCTTGCTGCGTACTTGAGGTTTCCTACGATATGAACATTCTTTCCGCCAAGGACCGAGAACCTGCGGGCGTCCTCGGACGATTGGGCGAGGATTGTTGTAAAGCTACCGACGATCTGAGCCGCAAACGTGGGCCAGCGTTGCCAGCCGTGTAAGGTTCGGTCCGACATGCGAGCATTGATCAGGGCAGAGGGAATCCCCCGATCCGAGATCAGCGCCAGCATATTCGGCCAGAGTTCGGACTCGGTCCAAAGAACTAGGTTTGGACGCCAGTGGTCCGTAAAGCGCTGAACCCATGCACGACGGTCTAGCGGTACAAATTGATGGATCGCGCCGGACGGCAGGCGGTCTAGCATCACCCGCGCCGAGGTCACGGTGCCGGTTGTTACAACAATCTGCCAGCCCCGCTCTTTGAGGGCGGTGATCAGCGGCAGAATGGAAAGTGATTCGCCGACGCTCGCGGCATGAAGCCACACCAAGCGGCCTTCCGGTCTTGGCACGCTCGCAATGCCAAACCGCTCGGGAAGACGGCACGCGTCTTCCTTGCCGCGCCGAGCGCGGGCTTTTAGCCATAAGGTTAGAACGGGACCGGCAAGATCGGAGAGTATACGATACGCGCCGCGCAACATGATGATTACACCGCACTTTGCGGCAACACGGTGGGGACTATGTGCGGAATGTCAAAGCGGCCCAACAGATAGGCCGAGTTACTTTTTACTGACGTCCGACAGCAAGAGGTCCACCGCAGCGTAGGCCTTGGGGGTTTCATCTTCGCTTTCGGTCTGCGCATTGATCCAGGCTTTGACCTTATCGGCATCGACAGGATGGTCCTTCAGCAGGGTGCACAAAATCGCCTGTGTCGCGAACAGATTGGCCGCCAAATCATTGATGGCACCTAGCATCATGTCCATCTGCGCGGCTTGGGTCTTGCCCACTTTGTCTACGTCATCGGCTACTTTGCCCAGGAGGCCCTGAACTTGGCTCATCATAAAATCGGACATTAAACTTTCCTTCCCCACCTGAGGTCGTAACAGCATTCTTGGGGCACATTAGGCCCTTTGTGATGGCTACGCATACCGGACCATTGGTAAATAACACTTTAAATTAGCAAGACACATCATAATAGGACTAGGAATCAGGGTCGGCGCGATTTGGCGCCGAAATACTGTTCTTACGAGGGAGTTCTACCCTAAATGAGCGACGCAGCGGTTCTTACCCGCCTCGGCATTGGCTGGCAAATTGGCGTTCCCAGTGGGTGGGGCACCTATGGGGTTAACCTCGCGGTGGAACTCACGCGCCGGAAAATAGCGCCGGAATTGTTTTTTTTGGCGAGGTCGTTGACCCTCACGGCCGCGCAGCAACAGGCGCTATCAGCACCGCTGGCAAAGCAGCCGGAGTGGTTCGCAGCCTATCAACGCGGCGCGGTTGATCTGGATTTCCCTATGCTTCACGCGCTTGGGGACCAAATTGACTTTCCGGAGATGGTCCGTGGCCTCAAGGGACGGCCCAATGTCGGGGTCGTCTTTTTTGAGTCGGCGACGGTGCCGGAAGAAAACCTCGCGCGGGCGCGTGACTTTGCTCTGATCGTCACCGGCTCGTCGTGGAACGCAGACGTGCTGCGCGAGCACGGCCTGACAAATGTGCGAAACTGTCCGCAGGGAATTGATCCAACGATATTCGCACCTAGCACTAAAGGCGGCCGCTTTGCCGGGCGCTTCGCCGTGTTCTCCGGCGGCAAGCTGGAATATCGGAAGGGCCAGGATCTGGTCGTGGCCGCCTTTAAAATTTTTCACCAGCGGCATCCGGATGCGGTGCTGGTGAGCGCTTGGCATAACCCGTGGCCGGATGCGGCGAAAAGTATTGGCATGTCACCGCATATTTCGGCGGTTCCCGGTACGGACTCGGCCGGCCGATTGGATGTTGGAGCTTGGCTGCGTGATTGCGGATTGCCTCCGGACTCATTTATCGATGTCGGGCCGATGGAGAATAAGGATATGGCCAAGGTGCTGCAGGATGTGGACCTTGCCGTGTTTCCAAACCGCTGCGAAGGCGGCACCAATCTTGTGGCGATGGAATGTATGGCCTGTGGTGTTCCGGTGATTCTCTCGCGCAACACTGGACACCTCGACCTCATCGAGGCCGAGAATTGTTATGCGCTCGAGTTCCAAATCCCCATGGCGGAGATTACCGGCCGCGCCGACTTAAAAGGATGGGGCGAGTCTTCCATCGACGAGTTGGTGACGAAGATGGAAGACGCTTACCGGGACCGCGAAGACACTGCGCGCCGCGGCGCTGCCGCCGCTGCGTTCATGAAAGACTGGACGTGGGAAAAGCAGGTGGACCGATTGATCGGCGCCGTCAGCGCCTACTGTTAATTTGCCGGTGCTTAAGCTTGTTCACACCAATCACGCCATACATCCTGCATCGCCTTGGTAAAGTCGCGTGCAAATTGAGCACCGTCGCACACGGACGAGCGAAGAAGTTGATCGCGTAACCCCGCGCGCACTGCGGCAAGGCTCTGTGGATCTTTTGCTTTGGCGACCGCTAAATTTTCGAATCCTTGGCGATCCTTCGCCACAAAATCCGGCAAGCCGGCGTAAGTCATGTAGCTTGCGGTGTGCCGACCGGCGAACGTTGCCCCCGGGAAAGTGACGACGGGACAGCCCATCCACAGGGCCTCGCAGGTGGTCAGGCCTCCGGAGTAGGGGAAAGTATCAAGAGCGATATCAATTTTGCCGTAGGTGTTTAAGAATTCGTCGCGTGCAGCGCCGCCTAATATGTCGAGGCGGCTCGGGTCGATGGTGTTGGTTTTGAACACTTCGCGAATGCGGTTTTGAACTGCGGGGTCTTCAAGTCCTTTGAACCTGAAGATCAGGCGACTGCCTGGAACCCGCGACAGAATTGCCGCGTATGACTCTAGCACATCATCATTCAGTTTGGCGGGGTTGTTCAGGCAGCCGAAGGTGATGTGTTTATTGGTTTCAGCCGGAAGAGCCCCGATGCTTGGCGCATACGCAGGCGGATCGAAGCAAGTGTATCCATTTGGCAGGCGAAAGAGCTTTTCGGTGTACTGTGGCTCGGTGCCCGGCGGTGCTTGAATAGGGTCGGCCAGCACATAGTCCATAGCGGGCAAACCTGTGGTGCCGACATAGCCGAGCCAGCTGATTTGAATGGGGGCCGGTTTGCGCGCAAACACGCGTAAACGGTGTCCGGCGGTATGCCCGGACAGGTCAAATAAAATATCAATACCGGCCTGCTCAATCGCCGCCGCCAAATTTTCATCGGACAGTCCGTCCACAGGCCGCCAATCGGTGCATGCGGTGATGCGGGCGCTGATCGCATCCTCACGCTCTGAAGGCCGCGTGCTGAAAACAACGGGCTGGATATGCGCATGGTCAAGATTTTCGAAGAGGGGGACGCTCAACACACCGACGGGATGAATGCCAAGGTCAGGAGATACAAATCCAACACGCAAAGGCCGGTCGATCTTTCGTGTATTGGCATGAGAGACTTTTGCAGCAATGCCGACCGTATAACGCTCGGCCCAAAGTCCGTGGGTTTCAGCGAGTGCAGACTCGCTGACGCCGGGCACGTATTGCTGCGTGCTGAGCCAATTGCTAGCGGCCGGCATATAGGACGGGTCGTGATCCATCGATGCGGCGAACGCACCAAGGGCTTCTGCCGAGCGGCCCATGTCGCTGAGGATTATGCCAAGAGTATTATAGGCTTTTGCATAGCCGGGCCTGACGGTGAGGGCGGCCCGGATTTCCGTTTCCGCATCGGCCAGCCGGCCCAAATCACGGTAGGCATTGCCGAGATTGTACCGCGCTTCGGCAAAATCGGGATTTTGCTCGACCGCAGTTTCGAAAGCCGTTGTTGCGTCGGTAAGGTCTTCACGGTCGCGCAGAACAGTGCCAAGCCCCGAATAGGCTTCGGGATAAGTGGCTTGAAGACGGATCGCTTCGCGGTAGGAGTCTTCCGCCTCATCCAGGCGTTGTTGCGCGGACAAAAAGTTGCCGAGGTTAAAATGAAACGGGGCGGTGCTCGGGCCTTCGCTGACCGCGCGGCGCAACGCTATCTCGGCCTCATCATCGCGACCGAGAATTTTGAGTGCGGTGCCAAGGTTGCCCCAAGCTTCGGGAAATTGCGGACGGTGATGAACGGCTTGTTTGATGGCCTCTACGGCTGGTTCAGGCAGAGATAATTGAAGGGCGGCGATGCCGAGCATATGCAGGGCGTCTGCGTTGGTGGGGTCGGTGGCGACGGCGAGTCGATACATCTCGGCCGCGCCGCTGAGGTCGCCCTTCTGATGAAGGGCGCGCCCCGACTCATAAAGCGCGTCGCTGCCGCTCATGCCTCGGATACGGCGATCGCTTCCGCCCGCGATTTAATGTGGTGAACGGCGACCTCCTGAAAACGGTCGTAGAAATCGGCCAATGCCGTGATACCGGCTGTATCCGGCGCCGGTGAGTCTTTGCCCGGCGCTGTACCTTGGGTAAAGGCGCGGCCATACACATGCGAGAGCACATCAAACAGAAAATCGAATTGGCGCGCGGCTGCCGATTGATCCTTTCCGACAGTTTTTCTGCACAGCTCGATGACGTAAGCGACAAGGGAATGAAAGAACAAGTAAATCGCATCATCCCATTGCGCATCATGCTGTACGTGGAGGGCGATTGGAGCGTTAAGGGATTTGAGCGGCCGTCCTTGTAAAAGCGCGACCAGCGGTAGCCAGTAGTCCCAAAACGGCATACCCATGGCGAAGGGGCTTTCCGCGAAATCGTCCAGCAGATCGCCAGACATCAGAAAATAATCGTAACCGACGGAATAGGCCTCGCTGCCTGTCGGCCGATAGGTCTTAAACGCCGAGGCGTCATTCACATCTACGCGCGGTCCAAGAACAAGTGCGCCGGGCGTTTGTGCGTGAATGGTCTCGGTCAAATTCGCGACCGGCCGCAAATAGATGTCGGCGTTGATGATGCCGACGATACATTGGTCCCGCGCGGTGTCTTGCTCGTCACATCTGGTTCGCAGGGCGTTTAATAGGTCGTGAATATGTGGAACAGGTTTGCGGGCTACCCGTTCGGCGGTTTTTTGCGCGACCACGATACGTACGCCCGGATACCGACCCTCCAGCGCCTGTGCTTCGTTGGCCCCATTGATGGACAGAACTTCGAATCCCAGGGTTTGCCAGGATTCGACATTGGTGCGCTGAAGCGCTTCGTCGCGGCCAGGCACAAGGCTGGTCGCAAGAATCATGGGAGCAGAGGTGGCGTGAGACATGGGGGCGTGTGTCAGTTCAACTGGATGTACGAAGGGCGAGTGTAGGCGAAGTCACGATGCGCGCCCATGATCTTCAAGCCTCCGGCGAGGATGCGTTCTCGCGGTGACCGGCGTCGCTCAGGATGACCGGTTGAAATTGCTTGCGGTCCATGCGTGGCAAACCACGTTCTTTGCGAAGTTTATTGGCGATGGCGAAATAGGTCTCGATCGGGGCGAGGCCGCAGAAGTGGCACAGGACGCCGGACCATACGTGCTGTCGTTTGCCCTTGGGGGGTTTGACGACGCTGACGTGGCCGAGATCGATGTCCAGGGTCGCTTCCAGCATGTTTGGCGTCGTCACCTGCAAGCGGTCCGTCGCGGGAGGTTGGAAAGGGGGGATATTGAGTGAGGCGAGGGCGGTGCCAAAGAACGGCTCGTCGGCATATTCGCCGGGATGCTTATAGCGGTAGCCGATCATCTCCCGGTGCGGACCTTCATAATATTCAAGAACACGGTCGAACACCGCTTTTGAAGCTGCCGTTCGTTCGAAATACATAACCCCTGCATTGAAAACGGTAATGTAAGGCAGGCTCAGCAGGCGGCACAGTTCGGCGGCGTCTTTTTCTCCTAGGCTGCATGAAAATACCGAGCCTTCGGTTTGCGTGTGTCCTTCGACCGCGAAGGGGTGGCCTTTGTATTTGCGCCAGAAAAACTCGATTCTCGGGCTAAACAGCAGGCAATCAGCATCCACATACATGGTTCGCTCGTATGGGGTGTGGTCGAACAGCCGGGCCTTGTTCATGGCTCCACGAATGCCAGGATAGTCTGGAATTTCAATGACTTGGTCGAAAAGAGCAGCGTAGGCCGGGTTAAATTTAACTTTTGAATTGATCAGGACGCTGATGGGCCGCGCGTCGGCGCGCTGGACCGAAAGCGCCAAATTGGCCGCGATGTCCAGATATCGGCTGTCGTCGAAGGCAATGACCACATAACCCTCTGACATAAAGTCCCTTTCTCGTAATGGTCGTATTTCCCTGCGTTAGAAACAGGTCGCAGTACCCGTCTCCCTCCTTCAATCCTGCGCCAAAATCGGCTCTGCATGGCGGCGGACGTCCGCAAGTGTCACGGGCCGCGAAGTCTCCATAACTATATGATTTAAAATTATAAAATGTCGAGGTTTGGTAGTGTCTCAGTTTGAAAAACCTTAAAAAATTTGTTTCTGTGGGGTTTTTATTCGCGCTTTCGGTGATGAAGGTTGGGCCTGCCTTTACCGATACGCTGGAAAATCCCAATTTCTGGTGGAACTCGCATGCAGAAGCGCTCTGTAGTAATCCCGTCGAACACGTCAACGTATTTTACTTCGATGAGAACAAACACACCTCCGCTTCTCCCCTCCTGGTAATCAAGCCACTGGCTTTCTGGAATCAATCGGCTCCAGGTGGTTATTTCCACGCTGTCCTCTCCAGATTTTACGAGGCGGTTGGATATGGCTTCGGAAGGTTCTTCGCCAAATTCATTCCCAGTGGGGAATTCATCATCTCGGCAAACAACAGTTGTGTCTCTAAATTCCTCAATAAAGGCGGAAGAACCTCCAAAGTTAACGAGCACATAAGTCAGTTGGGTTCTGAACTGGGGGCCGTTAGCATTAGAGTTCGGGACAACCTCTTTTTTTCTCAACTCCGGGAAAAGCCACGGTTTGTGCGAGTCAACCGCAGCCTTAGCGGTAACATTTGCGGCATTCGCTGTTCTTATGCTTGCGAACAACAAGCCAGCATTGAAAACCACCAGCATAAAAGTCAGAGAAACTATTGGATCGCGCGAGAACCTCTCCCAGAAGGATTCTTCTTGAAATTCTGGGCGATAGCTAGCGTATGTGCTCTCGCTTTTTGCTGGTTCCTCTCGCGTTTCATGAGATGAGTCCCATAGCGATAACAACAGGACTTCAAGTATTAAAACCGCAAAAATATACATACACGCTACTATATGTGTACGCATTGACCCCACCGCTATTCTATTAGCCCCACAACCTCTTCAAGTGTCCAAACATGTTCGCTGACCCCCGCTTCCATCGCGGGCGTTACCCTAAGGCTTTTATGAATGCGACCAAAGTTATACCACATGAAGTGAATAGCTACGGCATGGGCGTGATTTTCAATCTTCTTTGAAAACGCGTTAGTGAGGCGGGTAAACCGACGCATCGACATGCGCATGGTCAGGTTTTGGCGCTCTACGAATGACGTATTGACGTGCTTGGGGTCTGGCTTGCCCACGACACGGGCCGACTTAGTCCCGAGGCACACAGACGGGCTATATCGTCCTGGTGTAGCAGCAGCCGGGCCGTAAATTTTATGAAGCTGCGCATAGTCAACGTCTGTGCCGAAAGCATCTTCAACGGCGTGGATATATGCCTTAAGGCCGTCGCTGGTTAGCTGAATACGACTGGACAACCGATCAGCCAAATCCTGAATGAAAATCTTGCCTTCTACGGTGTCGCGCGTACCAACGCGCCAAGACGGGACTAGCTTTGTGTCCGCGCATAGCGACGTCCATGTCCATACATCCCCAGCCCCCTCTGGCGCGGCTTTAGCCTTCGCAACGTTAGTGCGCTTGGCGTAGCAGAAGGCCCAAATTTCATCCACCTGCACACGCTTGCAAGGTAGATTGCGAAGGTTCCGGTCCTGATAGTCAGAACAGGCCTTCCCAAGGTCCACTAGCAGCTTAGTCACGGTGTTTATGGACACGTCCGCCAGCCGGGACGTGGCGCGAAGGCTCATGCCCTCGACCAGCATCCCAAGGATTTGTGCGCGTTTCTTTGTGTCCAATCTGTTCATGTATGTAGTGTATGCACTCATGCATGTTCGGTCAAGCATAAAGTTCAGTTATAAGGCATAATACGGGCGGTGTCAGAATCGTCTAAAAAATACGATTTGACTTCGATTCCAGCGGGTTATATGATTCTGAAATTGGGAATCAGGGTAACCCGGTGCCAGCCGGATTACCCCTATCCCATAGAAACTATATTATCATGTACCACCTACCTTGGGCCTATGGCCCTCTTGGGTTACAGAATCAACGCCGGACGGTCAGTCGCAAATATTGACGTCCGGCGTTTTCTATTTGATCCGAAATTTATCGCCTTCCCGGACCACCTGTTCTCTATCTACTAACCGTTTGAGAACAGTATAAAAATAGTTTGGGTTTGACCTGATTTTATCACGCCATACCCGACTTTTCCCCTTTACCCCGACTCGGGTTTGCTTAAGGGTTTTCCAGTCTTCAGCCTCTTTCAAAACCAAGAGAATCAACTCGGGTAGGGGCATCTCATCAGCAGAAGAACGTAGAGATTCCGGCTCGATTTCTTCTTCACTTTCGTCAGGAATATCACGCCTAACAAAGAGGGACGCTGCCCCGATTAGCTTGCTAAGTTCTTCAATTCTTTTATTTTTTTTGTCCACATCAGCCGTCAACTCCGAACGCTCCTTACGCCAGTTACGTAAGTCATTCTCAGTGAGTAATGGCCGATCAAATAGTTGTGTGTCGTGATTCATCTCGTCCACCATGTAGTGGGTTGGGCCAACGCCCGATGGAAGAGATTGTAGTGCCTCTCAGGGGAGAACACAAGAGTGAGGGAATGGTTAATGAGTGATTTTGGGTTATTTAGCCCAGCGAGCCTTAGCAGCTTTACGGGCTATCTCCGCTCGTTGTTCAGAAGTGAGTTTTTTAGCACGAGCCGCGCCACCCTTCTGACCGCCCTTGCGGCCTAATGCCACGGCATGGGGGTTCTTGCCTTCATCCGGGTCTGAATCGGTAGATTCTCCAATCGCTAGGTCCACGATGGCCTTGGCTAGCTGATTGGTATCTCTGGGCCGTTTTGGGTGCTTTTTCACCATATTTAGACTTTGGCACAACTCATTGAAATAGTTAAGGCTATCCAGACGATCTTGGTTTTCAAACTGAGACACTACCCGAGGTTTGAGAACATTTGACAGAAAATCCCGGACCACTTATAAGTCGAATTGCTCAATTCATCCTCTGAATGGAGGAGTCTGCGTACGCGGCACGGGTTGAGCCGACAGAATTGTCGAAACATTTAGGTCCTAGAAAAGGAGCTTCCAACTATGGGTGATATCACTCTTACGTCGGCGACCCGCAATAACTTGCTGTCGCTGCAAAGCACGACAAACTTAATCGGTCGTACACAGGAACGTCTTGCGACGGGCCTGAAAGTCAACAGCGCTATCGATGACGCGCTGGCCTTCTTTAAAGCTCGTAACCTCAATGCCCGTGCTGGTGACCTGGCCACCGTTAAGGATACTATTTCCGGCGGTATCAGCGTTATTAAGGCGGCCATCCAAGGTCTCGAGGCGATTGAAGGTGTTCTGAAGCAGATGAAGGCGTTGGCCCAGTCGGCCATTTCTGCTCCGGAAAGCGCGACTCGCGCAAAGCTTGCCAGCCAGTTCAACGAACTGCGCAGTCAGGTGGACAACTTGGCAGAAGACTCCAGCTTTAACGGCGTCAACTTGCTCAAGAACACTTCTACGGGTTTCGCGGCAGGTGCCGATCAGCTGACCGTGAAGTTCAACGAGCGCACAGAAACTTCGGCAGTAAACCAGCTAGTGGTCAGCGGCTTGACCGTGAGCGATTTCGGCAAAATTATTGCCTCTTCGGCGCAAGCAACGGGTACAGCCGGCGTAACGACCGTCTGGGGACAAACAGGCACCGCTGCGGTGACCGGCATCAACGCGGCTATCCGCGCCATCGACTCGGCGTTGGTGACCGTGCGTCAGGTCGCTCAGAACTTCGGTACAAACTCGGCCATGTTGTCGATCCGTGCGGACTTCACGACAAACCTGATCAACACCTTGAAGGGTGGTGCGTCTCAACTGGTGAACGCGGACTTGAACGAAGAATCCGCCAACCTGCTGTCACTTCAGACACGTCAGCAGCTTGGTACGATCTCGCTCTCGATCGCGCAGCAGTCTGAGCAGTCCATCCTGCGTCTGTTCTAGTTGTCTGGATTTTTGGCAATTTATCATTGAGCATGCGGCGGGCCCAAAGCCCGCCGCATTGTTTTTTGGGGCGTAGACTCGTAAAGACGCAGCTACTAGCCGCATTTTAGTTTTATTTACACTTTCACCGGTAATGTGCGGCCTAGGCGTTATTTAGCGCAGTATTTAGGGGCATCGGAGAAATCCCATGGGTGACATTACACTGACCTCTGCGACGCGGAACAATCTGCTGTCGCTGCAGAGCACCACACAATTAATTGGTCGTACCCAGGAGCGTCTTGCGACGGGCCTGAAAGTTAATAGCGCTATTGATGACGCGCTGGCCTTTTTTAAAGCTCGTAATTTGAATGCGCGGGCTGGTGATCTGGGGGCTATCAAAGACAATATTTCCAATGGCATCAGTACCATCAAGGCTGCGATTCAAGGCCTTGAGGCGATGGAGGCCGTGCTCAAGCAGATGAAGGCGCTGGCTCAATCGGCCGTTTCCGCGCCCGAAAGTTCGACTCGCGCCAAGCTTGCCAGCCAGTTCAACGAACTGCGCAGCCAGGTGGATAATCTGACGGAAGACGCGCGTTTTAATGGCGTCAATCTGCTTAAGAATACCACGGCGTCCTTCGCGTCCGGTGCAGATCAATTGACTGTGAAGTTCAACGAACGCACCGAAGCCAACGCTGTGAATCAGCTGGTGGTGAGCGGCCTAACTGTCAGTGACTACAATAAAATTATTGCGACGTCGGCACAGGCAACAGGCACGGCCGGTGTAACCACTGTATGGGGTCAGACAGGCACGGCCGCTGTGACCGGCATTAATGCCGCCATCCGTGCCATCGACTCGGCCTTGGTGACTGTGCGTCAGGTTGCGCAGAATTTTGGTACCAACTCGGCGATGTTGTCGATCCGGGCAGACTTCACGACAAACCTGATCAACACTTTGCGGGGCGGTGCCTCTCAATTGGTGAACGCGGATTTGAACGAAGAATCTGCCAACTTGCTGTCCCTGCAGACACGTCAGCAGCTCGGTACGATTTCGCTTTCTATCGCGCAGCAATCCGAACAGTCGATCCTGCGTCTGTTCTAAAACTTGCTTTAAAATCGCGCTGAAATTTAAGCGGTCCCGGATTTTTAAGACTCTCTTAACGAACCGGGGCCGTTTTTGTGCCCGGCCAACTCTTCTTTGTTGCCGGTTCAAAAATTAATTCCGTTAACTTTTTATTTTCCTTTCGCTTCTAGAAACGAGCGTGTGAACGCAGGTGTTCACACGCGGCACGTATGTTTGCGTAGTCCCTGTTCCTAGAAAAGGGTTTATACATGGCTCAAGAAATTACTTTGTCGACGGCGACGCGCAATAACTTGCTGTCGCTTCAAAACACCACCTCGCTTATCGGTCGGACGCAAGAGCGCTTGGCGACGGGTCAAAAGGTCAATAGCGCGATTGATGATGCGCTGGCGTTCTTTAAAGCCCGTAATCTTTCGGCGCGCGCTTCCGACTTGTCGTCGGTTAAAGACGGTATCAACGAGGGCATCAACATTATTAAGGCCGCCGTTCAGGGCCTGGAGTCCATGGAGTCGGTGCTCAAACAAATGAAGGCGCTGGCCCAGTCGGCCATCTCCGCACCGGAAAGCTCCACCCGCTCGAAACTTGCCAGTCAGTTCAACGAACTGCGCAGCCAGGTAGATAATCTCGCGGAAGACTCCAGCTATAACGGCGTCAACTTGCTGAAGAACAACGTTACGCCGTTCCAGTCGGGCGGCGACCAACTGACCGTGAAGTTCAACGAGCGCATTGATCCCACGCAGGTCAACCAACTGGTTGTCAGCGGTCTTAACGCGGCCGACTTCAACACCATCATGGCTCAGTCTGCTCAGGCCACCGGCACGGCCGGCGTGACGACTGTATGGGGCCAGACCGGAACTGCAGCCGTATCGGGCATCAACGCCGCCATCCGTGCGATCGACTCGGCGCTTGTGACGGTTCGTCAGGCCGCGCAAAACTTTGGTACCAATTCGGCGATGTTGTCCATTCGCGCCGAGTTCACGACCAACATCATCAATACCCTCAAAGGCGGCGCTGCTCAGCTGGTGAACGCAGATTTGAACGAAGAGTCAGCCAATCTGCTGTCCCTGCAAACACGTCAGCAGCTCGGCACGATTTCGCTGGGTATTGCTCAGCAATCTGAACAGTCGATCCTACGTCTGTTCTAAATCTGATCTAAATCTAAGCTCCAAAAACTTGAGTGGGCGGCGGGTCTTTACCCGTCGCCCTTTTCTTTTGCCGCGCGCTTTCCTTCTCATGGTTGATTGTGCAGCACGTAAACTCACCCAGGGCGATTCGTTAACCTTTTCTTCGCCTTTCCTCTCTATTCCAGTAGGCGGATGCGTAGAAGCACGTGAACGCCCGCGCTCCGATATAGAGCGCGTTCGTCAACGGTCCGGTTCGGAAGACGCATCCCCGACCGGTACCCTGAGAGGTCCGATATGGCCCAGGAAATTACGCTTTCAACAGCGACGCGGACGAATCTGCTGTCGCTGCAGAACACCACGCAGCTGATTGGACGCACTCAAGAGCGTCTGGCGACAGGTCAAAAAGTCAACAGCGCGATTGATGATGCGCTAGCCTTTTTTAAAGCGCGCAATCTCACAAGCCGGGCCTCGGATCTGCAGACCATCAAGGACGGCATTCTCGACGGCATTAATGTCATTCGGGCCGCGACACAGGGCCTTGAGACAATGGAACAGATTCTCAAGCAGATGAAGGCGCTTGC
>CAXBLG010000028.1:0-35497 GCA_963976395.1 uncultured Rhodospirillaceae bacterium | reverse complement strand
TGCCCAATTGCGTAAGCGCAGCTGCTTGAAGCCTTGGAACAACCCGCAATCAATCAACAAACGTTGGTTATTTGCTTCCAGTAAATATTTGGAACCGGTGACGGTCCCGACAGCACCAAGAAAGCTGAGATGGGCATTCATAAAATTAGACCTTTCAACCTAGTGCCCGTGGTTCATAGAGTTTTTTGAACCTTCTTTTGAGCGCAAAAATATTCGTTCTCCAACGACAACTAAAACCAGCCCGATAAACGCGATTATAATTATCAGCATGTCGGATTGCGCTTTGATCACAATGAAGGTGCTCAATACGATTGCATCGAACACAATCGCTAGGACAAGAATGACGGGATTAGCGTGCACTTCGTTACGAAGATGGCTTAGAACACCCCAGTGAATTGCAATATCCATCACTAAGTAGAATATTGCGCCAAGCGAGGCGATGCGGCCAAGATCGAAGAAGATGGTCAGTAAAGCGGCAAGCACAACCGTGTATACTAATGTGTGCTTTTGGATGCGCCCGGTCATCCCGAAGTGACTGTGCGGAATGAGCTTCATTTCGGTAAGCATTGCTAACATGCGCGAGACAGCAAATATGCTGGCAATCAATCCTGATGCTGTGGCGATAATCGCAAGCGCCACGGTCGCCAGCACACCGTAATCTCCAAATGCGGGGCGTGCGGATTGGGCGAGCGCAAAGTCTTTTGCTTCAATAATCTCCTCAAGCGTCAGGCTGGAACCTACGGCGTAGGCAACCAGCATATAAACAACAATACAAATTAAAATTGAGAAGGTGATCGCACGACCGAGATTCCGGTTTGGATTCACAATCTCCGCACCGCTATTGGTGATCGTCGTAAAACCTTTATAGGCGAGGATCGATAGTGCGATCGACGCGACAAATGCAGCGATAGAATTCGATTCTACGTTGCTATTCGCCGCTTCAAATGAAAAACCTGAAACAGAAAGCCCAACAATGGCGAGCATTGCAATCCCGCCAATTTTGAGTGCCGCCATAACCAAAGAAAATGCGCCCAGCAGACGGTTGCCAGAGATGTTTATCAGAAATGCAAAAATGATGAGTCCCACACCGAGAACAGGCACCAAAATGGCTGAATTATTTACATCGAACAATTGAAGAGTATACGTTCCGAAGGTTCGCGCGACGAGACTCTCATTGATCACCATAGAAGACGCCATCAGAAGCGCGCCGGCACCCGTCACAACGCCCGGCCCATAGGCCTTGTGCAAGTACATCGCAATGCCGCCGGCTGAAGGGAACGCGTTCGACATTTTAACGTACGAATAGGCGCTGAAACCGGTTATGACCGCTGCCACTAAAAACGAGAGCGGAAACAATGGACCGGCCAGTGCGGCTACCTGCCCCGTCAGAGCAAATATTCCAGCGCCGATCATAACCCCAGTGCCCATGGATACGGCACCAATCAGCGTTAAACTATTTTTTTTGTATTCGTCTTTCACTGTCTACTTCTCCGTCTACTTCTCCCTAGCCTTTGCCGAGGCGATTCCATAATCACAAACGAGATGAGACCGTTGGAGAACTGTTGACAAGGTGAATGCCAGCAAGGCACACAATAATCCCTCCAATTTCCATCCATCCAAAACCTTCCCCGAAAATGATCACGCTCATTGCCACACCAAAAACCGGCATCAGAAAACTAAAGGCGTTTGCACGCGTCAACTCTATACGTTGAAGAATTTTGGACCATAGCCAGTAAACAAGAGCTGTACCCCCCAAACTCAACACCATGAGGCTGATGATAAAGCGGTCAGACCAAACAACAGATGTTACGTCTTCCGTCGCGAGGGCGAGAGCACCTAACGGTACACTCCCGATAATCATTTGCCATCCCATCGCGGCCAGCAAGTCTGCACGTGCGCCGAGTTTCTTAATCAAGACATTGCTTACGGTAATGCCCAGCGCCGCAAGAACGATATACGCGACTCCCATTTGATAGCTTGATCCCTGTTCTGCTTGAATTTCCGGCAATGCGATGATTGCAACTCCCAAAAATCCGATCGCCAAACCAACTTTAGCTCGCGCTTTCAGCGTTTCTCCTAAGACTAAGTAAGCTAGTACTGCCGCCATCAACGGCTGGGTATTGGCGATAACGGTGGCGACACCAGGTGCCACGAATTCCGCAGCGTGAAACATACCGAAAAACCCAAATGTCGTGGCACCAAGTCCGATAGCGACGATTAGCGCCCACACGGACGTGCCCCGAGGCATGGGCCGCTTAAGAACCAACGCCAGCGCAAGTAGTGCGCTTCCAGACAGAACTGCACGAAAAGTGGAAAAAGTTAGATGCGGGGCATCTTTGATTCCGAGGGTAATAAACGGAAAACAGGTCGCCCAAAGAAACATCACCAGGACAATCATGCCCACGAGCTTCGGCGATGGACTTTTTTGCTTATGACTTGGATTTGGGCTCGTAGCTATTTCTCCCATCAACGCGCAAGTTTCCCAGCATTTAACATCTTGGCATTGAACGGGAAAATGACGTCCGAATCTAGACGTCTCAAGTGCTCCTTTCTATCGGGACAATCTATGCGGCTTAGCAGGTCGCGAATTACGCTGAGGCGTGCAAGACGTTTATTGTCTGTTCGAACTATCGTCCAGGGCGCTACGTCTGTATTGGTGGCCTGCAACATAGCGTTGCGTGCGCGGCTATAGTCATCCCATCGATTGAGAGCCTGCTCATCAATCGGGCTGATTTTCCACTGCTTTAGCGGATTGTCACGGCGATCAGCCAATCGCCTGCGTTGCTCTCTCTTAGAGATATCAAGGTAATATTTGATAACGTGAATGCCCGCTCTCGATATTATCTTCTCGAAATCATTCACGGTATCGAGAAATATCTCGTACTCGGCCGCAGAACAAAATCCCATAACATGTTCGACGCCTGCCCGGTTGTACCAACTGCGATTAAATAGAACCATTTCTTTAGAAGTGGGGAGCTGTCGAGTGTAGCGTTGAAAGTACCAGGATTGCTGCTCTAATTCGCTAGGCTTTCCAAGCGCAACAACCCTCGTCTCTCTTGGACTTAAGTGCTGAACAATTCGCTTAATAACGCCATCTTTTCCACTTGCATCCCGCCCTTCGAAAATAACGAGTATCTGGTGATCGTGCTTAATGATGTGACGCTGCAGCTTTACCAATTCAATCTGTAGCGCGCGCAGTTCCTTTTTGTACTCCGCGTGGGTGAGATCATCCTTTTTTGTGCCGGTGCGTTTCATTGTGGCCAAATCGTGGAAAGAAATATTCGTCTCAGTTCGGCTTTGTTAAATACTTCGCATCAATAGCTCTCGGAATGCTCATTGTGGTGCTCCTCCCATTCGTTAGCCTTAGGTTGGGCTTCCCTCTCGCTATCCGTAGGCACTCGTTCCGTCGGCACGGCCCCTGGCATCATGCCCTCGTTCGTCATGCTTTCTTGGCGCTTACCGCCCATCGGCATTTGCCCTTTCATCATTCCGCCCATCGCCATACCCTCCATGGCTTCCATGTGCTTCATCGTTGGGTATGCGTTTTCAAAGGCGCCCGCGCCCTCGTACTTAAACCAGAAATACCCGGTGCACATTGCTCCAGCGATGCTGATGCCAACCGTTATTGCCGCCGCAAACTTAACTAGTCCCGCAGCTTCCTTTGAGCCGATGTGCCATAATATCAAGCCGCCGGCAAACAAGGCGGTCCAAAGAGCAAATGCTATATCTCCTAAGAATTGAGCCATTTTTCGATCTCCCTCTTCAGCGGTTCAACTTACGTCAACAGTGGGAAGCGAAACTACGAGCGCCTCGGTGCTCTTGCTTCCGTCCTTAAAACTTTAGGTTCCTGAGCCTCAGAGCATTCAACACGACTGAGATGGACGAAGCGCTCATCGCGAATGCAGCGAACATCGGGTTGATCAATATGCCAAGCACCGGATAGAGCACACCGGCAGCCACCGGTACGCCAGCCGCATTGTAGATCAGCGCGAAGAATAGATTTTGGCGAATGTTGCGCATCGTGGCACGGCTCAAGCGCCTCGCACGAACGATGCCGTCGAGGTTACCCTTCACCAGTGTAAATCCTGCGCTTTCGATAGCTACGTCTGCGCCAGTGCCCATCGCGATACCGACGTCAGCCTGGGCCAGTGCTGGCGCATCGTTAACGCCGTCGCCCGCCATCGCCACTCCATGGCCTTGCTCCTGAAGCTCCCGGATGATTCGGGCCTTGTCCTCAGGCAGGACATCGGCGCGTATCTCGTCGATGCCCAAGCGACCCGCGACAGCCTTTGCCGTCCGCTCATTGTCTCCGGTGGCCATGATAATACGAAAGCCCAGATCGTGGAGCGCTTTCAGTGCCGCCGGCGTCGTCTCTTTCACAGGGTCGGCAACGCTGACAAGGCCAGAAATCGCACCATTCAACACTACAAACATCACTGTCTCGCCCTGATCGCGGCGGTTATTCGCAGTCTCAGTTAACCCGCCACCGTCGAGGCCCATGTCGGTGATCAGCTTCAAGTTGCCCAAGGCTACCGACTTCCCATCGACGACCCCTTTGACTCCCTTGCCCGTCACAGCTTCGAAGTCCTCTGCATCGGCCAGCTTGACACCGCGTTCTTCCGCCCCGCGTACAATGGCCTCGGCTAGAGGATGTTCCGATCCACGTTCGAGCGAAGCGGCAAGGCGTAGCACTTCGGATTCCGCATGCCCCTCCTCAGGCATAACGGCTACCAACCGCGGCTTTCCCTCGGTCAGAGTTCCAGTTTTATCCACGATTAGAATGTCAATTTTCTCGAATCGCTCCAATGCCTCAGCATTCTTGATCAGAACCCCCATCTGCGCGCCGCGTCCAGTGGCCGTCATAATCGACATCGGGGTCGCAAGACCCAGTGCGCAAGGACAAGCGATGATCAGCACCGCGACAGCGGCAACCAACCCATAGCTAAGTGCCGGAGCCGGCCCCCAGGCCGCCCAAGCGATGAAGGACAGTATAGCGATCCCGATCACCACTGGCACGAACAGGCCGGCCACTTGATCCGCGTATTTTTGGATCGGGGCGCGGCTGCGCTGTGCAGTGGCGACCATCTCGACGATTTGGCTGAGCATCGTGTCGGCGCCAACCCTCGTCGCTTCCATGATCAGGCTACCCGTGCCATTAATCGTGGCACCCGTGAGTGGATCGTCGGCTACCTTTTCCACTGGGACCGGTTCACCTGAGATCATGCTCTCGTCGACGGACGAGCGACCGTCGATCACCTTCCCATCGACCGGCACTTTGTCGCCTGGCCGCACGCGCAGCCGGTCGCCGACCTGCACATCTTCCAGTGATATCTCCTCTTCCGTTCCATCAGGCCTAATCACCTGCGCGGTCTTCGCCGCCATATCGAGAAGTGCGCGAATGGCCTTACCGGTACCCTCGCGAGCGCGCAGTTCCATCACCTGGCCCAAGAGCACCAACGTAACGATCACAGCCGCTGCCTCGAAATAGACGCCGACATGACCCTCGGCATCGCGAAAACCGTCGGGGAAAATATCCGGAGCCAGCACAGCGACGATACTGAATGCCCAAGCTGCGAGAACGCCCATACCAATAAGGCTAAACATGTTGAGATTCATCGTGCGGAATGAGTTCCAGCCGCGCACCAGGAACGGCCAACCACACCAAAGCACTACAGGAGTTCCCAGCACCAACTCGATCCAGAGCGTAGTGCGTTCACCGAAAATCTCACGTACGCCCAAGCCCAGATACGGACCCATCGTCAGAACCAGAAGCGGAAAAGTCAAAACAGCTCCAACCCAGAATCGACGAGTAAAGTCGAGCAGTTCGGGGTTGGGCCCGTCTGCGACTGAAGTCGCGGACTCTAGTTCCAACCCCATACCGCATATGGGACAGGAGCCAGATTCGGTTTGGCGCACTTGCGGATGCATAGGGCAGGTGTAGACTGCACCAGAATAACCGTCCGGCAGCTTGTCATATCCGCCGCCTCGCGTGTTCTTTCCGCTCGGAGCCTCGTGCTCGCCATGCGTGCAGCGATCTTTACCTTCCGAAGAAGGCGCGTTTACTTCGCCTTCGGGTACAAGATGCATGCCGCATTTTGGACAATCACCCGGCGCGGGAAGACGGACCTCCGGATGCATCGGACATGAATAGACCGTGCCCTGGAAGTCCTCTGAAATCAGATTGTCAGAGTCGATAGAAGATTTTGCAGAGTTTTGATTGTTTGTTTCCGTTATCATCGCCGCCATTCCTTTGCATCGCAATTTTCTTGCCAACGCCTCAACCTCTGACTTCTCAGGCACCTCGCCGTAGGTTGGTTAACTCGGTCGACAAAGCGCGAAGCAATTTGAGTAAAGTTCACTTTCTCGCTCCAGAGTGTAATTCACGATGAAAGATTACATGCTCCTTAGTCGTGATCACGGCAGACTTCCTGCATTAAATTCTTTGCGATCAAACTTCGGAATAAATGCGGGGACTTTCCGTACATAATCATCGTATGCGGATCCAAATACTTTCCGAGCCTCTGCTTCTTCCCGCCTCGCTAACCGCCAATACATGAAAACAAGAATTGGAAACATTACTATGGTCACGAGGGTTGGCCACTGAAGTAAGAATCCGAACATGATTAATACAAACGCCACATATTGAGGGTGGCGCAGCCTTGAATATATGCCGCTTGTCGCTAAGCGATTTTCGCGCTGCGCTGTGTAGAGAACACGCCAAGCCGCCGACAACACCATGAAACCGCCAACGATCAAGAATAGACTTGCGATATGAAACACATCCCAATGCGCATCTCCTGGAAGCCCAAGAAGGGTGTGCCAAAGATGACCGCTTTCGTGGGATAAGAAGTCAATTTCTGGGTAGCGACTGGTTAGCCAGCCTGAGAAGAGGTAAATGGTCAGCGGAAAGCCATACATTTCTACAAATAATGCGACGATAAACGCAGAAAATGCGCCAAATGAGCGCCAAATGAGCGCCAATCGCGCACCGTAGACGGTTTCGTAAAACTAAAAGCAAATGCAAGAATAATCGCCACATTTAAAAAGACGATTGTCCAAAGTCCGTAGGCAGTTTCGCCGGCATGTTCCATGGTTAATCCTCGACATCACTCTTGCCAGATGAATGGCCGTGGCCACCGTGCATAAAAATGTGAACCAACGGGCATGCAAGAATGAGTAGCCAGGGCAATGCTCCGAAAAAATGCACTTGATGTTCAGTCACCAAGTAGAAAAGCACCGCAGCTATCATGAACGCTGTCACCGCCCAATGGCGAATAAACCGATCCATCCGATCGGGTCGGCGTTGCCTAGACTCAATTGGCTGAATCTCGGTGGATGCATGACTGTCATCATGGGACATTGCAACAAACCTCTCGTCCTCAAATCCTAAATGGTTGGTTCAGAGAACTATCAGCACAAATATTGTGTTCTCCAATTCGCAAGCTCGTCCGTCTGCGCGGCAGTCCTCAGTCCGCACTGACGAGCATGCTACGAGCAACAGCAGGACGCGCCATGACGCGAATCAACTTTCTCGGAAATTGCGGCGCGACTTTCCATTGATTTTCCAGCGAGCACCTCAATTTGACCAGAACCCTGCTCTGTTGCATCGCAGCATTTGGACTTATTAGGATGAGAGGAAGGCTTGGTTGTCGAACAACAAACACCACCGACCACTGGCGCTGCAGAGTGTCCGTAGGCTTTATCGTTCTGTTTTAAAGCGCGCAATTCACCGAAGCTCATCTTCGCCTCCTAATGTTTCACATTGTATACCCCATTAGGGTATATTGTCTCTTGTGTATATATACCCGCATAGGGTATATGTCAAGCATGCAAACGACTACTAAATCTTCATGTCTGAGACGATTAAAGCGCGCTGAAGGCCAAGTGCGCGGTCTTTCTAGAATGGTCGAAGAAGACCGTTATTGCATTGATGTCGTGACACAAATTTCAGCCGCTCGCGCAGCCTTGCGGCGTGTAGAAGAGGAAATTCTTCGCGACCACATCGGACACTGCGTTCGGCACGCCATGGAATCTGGCGACAAGGAAGAAAGCCGAGAGAAAGTCGACGAGCTTATGGAAGTACTAGGATTGAGTGGTCGATGAACACGAACGCGCACTTGAGGTATATAAAGCGTATTGTGAGCGCAGCCCTCGTCGCACTACCATTTCTAATCTTGGCGACACAACCGAGTAACGCTCACGGATCACAACCTGCCCCCCGTCATACGGTTGATACAGGCCACCAAGAACGGACTGCCGGGAGCGCCAACAACTCAGCACAAGACTGCGATATTGAAATGCAGTGTCATGAAGGCACTCAGCACGATCATAATACCTCATCTTCATGCTGCTGCGATCAAATGTGCCATTCCGCGGTCATGGTAATGCCCACCTCCCTCCCTCCCTATATTAAGCCGAATACCCAAGCAGAGGGCCCAGCAACGCCACTGTCTTCGGCTCCTTCCGATCGTATTTATCATCCTCCTCGTCGCGCAGCGATAGCCTAAAGCCTGGGCCGCCTCGGCTCCGGTCTTGGTGACATTGACCTATCTGTACATCTGTACGGATAGGCCCCCGCTATCAATTGAGTTGCACAGAGTTGCGACGCGAGGAGGCTACCTTGAGATATCTAAATATTGCTACAGTCACGCTATTGCTCTCCGCATGCGCTGGACCACCTATCATCACGTCTGGGAAGGATCCCAGCGATTCCACCGCCGCAGTTAGCTCCACAATTTACGTTCCTGTGAATGATGATGCGGCGCGCTATGCACCCGTCACGCCGAAGTCATGGAAAGAACAAAATGCCCAAGTTGGGCCGACGGAAGGGGAGCACGATGAACATAACCAACACTAGCCGACTCGCAAAGCAGGCAGGCGCTGCTGGTTTTCTGCTGATTGTCATGAGCGGATGCGCAACGTTTTCTGCAGACGGCGGAATGTCGCCTGTAGCCGATCGCGTAGCTGCTGCAATCGGAAAAGATGTTGCCAAAGTGGGGAATGAGGCGGACGCGCAGGCAATACAGACTCGAGTATCGGAGTTGCTTTCATCTCCTTTAACAGATGAAGCAGCGGCGCAGATTGCTTTGCTCAATAATAGAGGTCTTCAAGCTCAGTATAATTCGCTTGGGCTCTCGGAGGCCGCATATATAACCGCCAGCCTCCCTCCTAATCCCACCTTATCCCTGGAACGCATTTCCGGCAGTGGCATTCTAGAAATTGAACGTCGGTTAGCTTTTGATGTTCTTGATCTCTTGACCCTCCCTGTCCGAAAGAAGCTGGGAGAAACACAGTTCCGCGCCGCACAATACGGAGCTGTCGAGGCCACGTTTCGACTAGCGGCAGAAACGCGCCGCGCCTTTTACCGTGCTGTCGCTGCCAAGCAAATTGTCGCGTTTTTAGAAGAAGCTCTCGTCTCTGCGGAGGCCGCCGCTGACCTGACACGCTCACTGGGTGAAACCGGGGCAGCAACTCGTTTAGATCAGGCGCGTGCCGCAGCGTACTACGCAGATATTTCCAACCAAGTATCTGAAGCCCGCCTTATCGCTGCTTCTGAGAGAGAGGCTCTGACAAGAGCTCTTGGTCTCTGGGGTGACGACGCAAAATTTGACCTTCCGGTTCGCCTTCCCAACCTTCCCATGCAACTTGAACCGGTTGGCAATCTCGAGGCCGATGCAATTCGGCAACGCGTAGACCTGGTCGCAGCGCGCCACAGGTTAGATGCAACTGCTCGGGCGCTTGGTTTAACGGAGGCCACGCGCTTTATATCTCTTCTTGAGCTTTCTGGAATCAGCCGAACCGATCGGGATGGCGGCAGTAAATCAACGTCGCAGGGGTTCGAAGTTGCGATTCAAATTCCAATTTTCGACTTCGGTTCGGTTAGCGTCCGTCGGGCAAAGGAAATCTATATGCAGGCCGTGAATGAATTGACGGAAATGGCCATAAATGCGCGATCCGAAGTACGCGACGCCTACAGAGCATACAATGGCTTCCATGAGATTTCGCTTCGGTACGAGAATGAAATCTTGCCCATGGGAACAATTATCAATGAGGAAACACTACTTAAATACAACGGGATGCTTGTCGATGCATTTGAGCTTCTCGCGACAGCCCGCGAGAGTATTGGCATGAACATTGACGCGATTGAAGCGCGCCGCAATTTCTTCATCGCTGACGTCAACTTCCGCAACGCCATGATTGCCGGGGAACATTTCACCGGAATCCCAGAGTCCGGCATGGCCTTGTCGACCGACAACGCCGGCGGCGATCACTGATTCGAATAAGGAAAAAATCAATGCCCATCTCTAGACGTTCATTTCTTGAAGCATCCGGTGTCGCCGCCCTTGTCGGCACGGATCTGGTTAGCGGGCGCGTACAAGCCGCGTCTCTGCCCGAAGCCCCAACAATGGAGCATGCCGTGATGCAGCCACCGCTCCACCCTACAAGCGGACCTGAGTACCAGCCGGTCGTCACACTCAATGGCTGGACTCTACCGTGGCGGATGAGAAACGGCTGGAAGGAATTTCATCTTGTCGCCGAGCCCGTGCTCCGCGAAATGGCCCCTGGCATGGTGGCCCATTTATGGGGTTACAACGGCCAATCACCGGGGCCCACCATCGAAGCCGTGGAGGGCGACAAAGTTCGTCTATTTGTGACGAATAAATTGCCGGAGCACACCACGATTCACTGGCACGGAATGTTGCTGCCCAGCGGCATGGATGGTGTGGGCGGATTATCTCAGCCGCAGATCAAGCCAGGCCAGACCTACGTCTATGAATTTGAACTCTTGAAAAGCGGCACTTTTATGTACCACCCTCATGCCGACGAAATGGTTCAGATGGCCATGGGTATGATGGGGATGTTTATCGTCCACCCCAAAGATCCGTCGTTCATGCGCGTGGATCGGGACTTTGTTTTCATGACCAATTCATACGACATCGAACCGGGCAGCTACGTGCCGCGCGTCTCTGAAATGCTCGATTTCAACCTATGGACGTTCAACAGCCGCGTCTTTCCAGGAATCGATCATCTAGTTGCCCGTAAGAATGAACGGATGCGTGTACGCATCGGCAATCTATCGATGACCAACCATCCAATTCACATGCACGGATACGACTTTGAAGTCACCTGTACGGACGGAGGATGGGTCCGGCCAGAAGCGCGGTGGCCCGAAACAACGATAGATGTACCGGTCGGCGCCATTAGGGCGTTCGAAGTTGATGCAAAATACGAAGGAGACTGGGCCTTTCACTGCCACAAGTCCCACCACACCATGAATGCTATGGGACACGATATTCAAAATTTTATTGGTGTGGACAAAACGGAGGTCGCCAAAAAAATAAAGCGACTAGTTCCGGACTACATGACTATGGGATCTGCCGGGATGGCTGATATGGGCGAAATGGAGATGCCCCTCCCGGACAACACCCTGCCCATGATGACCGGCTATGGCCAGTTTGGTCCGATTGAAATGGGCGGGATGTTTTCTGTCGTGAAGATACGAGAAGGTTTGGACGCCAACGATTATAGCGATCCAGGCTGGTTCGAAAATCCAAAAGGTACAGTTGCCTACGAATGGAAAGGTGAACCGGTTGCCACCACCCGCGCACCGGGATCCGACGTGAACATCACTGATCAAACCGTAGTTCGCGTCGTTAAGCCTAGCAGTGGCCACAGTGGCCATTAATAACTCTTTTTAAGGAAAACGCTATGAACACGAAGCTCTTCTGTATTGCGACAGTTTTTGTTGCCATTTTCTCTTATGGGACGCTGGCTATAGCGCAAGACCATCACGATGGTCATGAACACGATCATGATGCTGTTAGCGACGATCATGATTCCCCTAGTGAAAGTCATGACACCCATGACCACGGTCACGATGATGAATACACGTTTGGTAAACCTGGTGACTCCAAGAAACCAGCCCGTGTTGTTGCGGTGGCCATGCGCGAATTGGACGACGGTACAATGGCGTTCACCCCAAAGAACCTAACGGTGAATCAAGGTGAACAAATCCGCTTTCTATTACGTAACGCGGGAGTGCTGGAGCATGAGTTTGTTCTTGCAACAGAAGAAGAAAATCTCGAGCACGCTAAGGAAATGGAGAAAAACCCGGACATGGAACATGATGACCCGAATGCGCGCCGATTAGGGCCCGGAGAGACTGGTGAAATTCTTTGGCATTTCACGAAATCAGGAACGTACGATTTTTCGTGCTTGATTCCCGGTCATCGAGGCTTGGGTATGACCGGCTCAGTTATGGTCAAGTAAGCCGGTGTCCGTTGGATTGTATTCAATTGAATTTAGGAGAACTAAAATGCGCAATTTTCTATTCGCGATAGCTACAGCACTTGCCTTGTCCGCACCTTTAACGGGACACCCCGTGTTGGCACAGACGGCTCCCATAGAGGGCGAGGTGAAAAAGATTAATGAAAGTGCTGGAAAAATCACATTGAAGCACGGACCGATCACCAACTTGGATATGGGCGCTATGACGATGGTGTTTCGTGTGACTGATCCAGAAATGCTGAAGTCCGTGAAGGTCGGAGATAAAGTCGTATTTGAGGCGAATCGCGTCGACGGCGCAATCACGGTCACGAACATCAAAAAGGATGAATAGTACACTGTTAGTGATGCGTTGAATTGACGCACCGCTATGGCCCTGGAGCTAAGCCCCCCACCTAGCCTCCAGGGTCACTTCTCCTGATGGATTTCGATACAACTGTTATTTGATCGTCTCAAAGACGCGATTGTTGCAGGTATTTTTTCACGACCGAGACTCGACACGCGTACGTCAACGTAGAGGTTGGACTAATGATTCGCATGACAACTGCTATATTGATTTTGACGCACACATCAGTTGCGCTAGCTCAACCAAGCGCTCTTTCCAATTCACAGGAGAGAACGGATATCTCGGCATTACGCCATTCCACTCTGACCAAAGACCTCGAAACTTTCCGAGACTGTCCACAATGTCCGGAAATGGTGATTGTGCCCTCGGGAGGACATTTCCGAATGGGTGAAGGCGGAGATGACGGCGAGTTGATTCATGAAGTCACCATAAAGGAATCCTTTGCAATTGGACGCCGCGAAGTGACCTTTGCCGAATGGGATTTATGTGTAGAGGCCGGCGCTTGTCAAACCCGGCCAGACGATAACGGTTGGGGCCGTGACAACTTGCCGGTTATAAATGTCTCATGGAACGACGTTCAAGATTATTTGCTTTGGCTCAGGGCAAAAACTGGGCACGAATATCGACTGCCAAGTGAGGCGGAATGGGAATTCGCGGCCCGCGCAGGCACGACAACAACGTATCCCTGGGGCAATTCAATCAGCCGGAATAACGCAAATTACGGTGAAACCAAATGCTGTGCAGGCGCCGCGGAGGGTAAGGATAAGTGGATGTACACGGCGCCAGTGGGCTCATTCCCGCCGAATGAATTCGGCCTATACGACACCAACGGCAACGTGTGGGAATGGACAGCGGATTGTTGGCATGACAGCTTTGATGGCGCGCCCGTCGACGGTGCCCCATGGAATGAAAACTGCGACCAAGACAGGTACGTTGTCCGTGGCGGCTCTTGGATGAACAGTTCAACAAACCTTCGCTCGACGAGCCGAAACGGCTATCGCTCGTCTCTGAGCTATTCTCATTTGGGATTTCGCATCGCTAGGGCGGCCGAATGATGAGTGGAACAACCAACTAACCTGCGCGTGAGAGGTCCTCAGATCAGAGCATCACACCAGAAATGGCACGGCCACAAGTGATCGCATTCGCTTATATCTACCGCCCTCCCGCTTGAACTGAATAAAATCAACACCGGAGCAAAAAGCGACGGACGTCCAGGTGCTTGACGCTGCTTCCTTTGGATTGATGGACAGCCAACACTCCCAAAAGAACGAAATATGCAATAGGCCCCTGCCTTGGGTCGAAGAAGAGTATTGCAGCTCTTGCACTCTTAGAATATTTGGCAGGTATCTGTGGGCATGGTTTCTGTCTCTGCATGCCCACACTCCGGGCAAATGATGGTCGATTGAAAAGTGATGGCACTCGTATTCATCTGAGACAAACGGCGCCTTCCGGTGTGGCTAATTCCTTCAATGCCTGCCGTATCACTTGATATGACGCGACAAGCGCTAGCCCGGCCATAACTAATGCCACAGCCAAATCCGGCCATGCCGTGCCAGTGCCGAAAACGCCTATCGCCGCCAGCACCACCGCAATATTGCCGATGGCATCATTTCTACTGCACAGCCATACCGAACGCATATTGCTGTCACCCTCACGATACGCGTAGAGCAGCCAAGCGACGGAAACGTTCGCCGCAAGCGCAAGTATTCCTATCCCGCCCATGGTCAAGGCTTCCGGCGCGCTGCCCAAAACGAGATTAGCGGCCGCATTCCCGACGACCCACAGGCCAAACAATCCCATCATTGCACCCTTCAAGAGAGCCGCGGCACTGCGCCAACGCAGCGCCAATCCCAACACAAATAAGCTGATCCCGTAGTTGGCGGCATCACCAAAGAAGTCCAGCGCATCGGCTTGGAGCGAGACAGATTGCGCTGCAAGGCCGGCGATCATCTCAACCACAAACATGCCCGCGTTGACGATAAGAGCGAACCACAAGACGCGCCGGTAGCGGTGCGTTTGCTCTAAGTCTTGCGTGTTTTCGCAGCAAATTCCCATGATCACGCGCTCCGCATACTGAGGACCAAAACGCCTTGAAATCCGATCTCGCACCCTTACTTTCTTTAGTCTAAAACCTAAAGCAGCTTTAGGTTCAAGGTGCTGCTATGAACGCCAAAATGAAGGACCAGCCGCAGTTTTCCATTGGCGAGGTCGCCGCCCGAGCCGAGTGCCAGGTGCAGACCGTCCGCTACTACGAACAGGTCGGGATCTTGCCGCAACCGGCACGCACGGAAGGCGGGCAACGTCAATACACTGCGGAACATTTGGATCGACTCCTGTTCGTGCGCCGGAGCCGCGAGCTGGGGTTTTCGTTGGATACGGTACGACGGTTATTGAGATTGGCAGACAAGCAGGAAGATGACTGCTCTACCGTTGACAGCATAACCACTGCGCATCTTCGAGAAGTACAACAAAAAATCAGCCACCTTCGAACATTGGAGCGGGAACTCAAGCGAATGGTCGCTGAGTGCAATCACGGCAAGATCGCCGATTGCCGAATTATACAAGGGCTTGCCAGAATAGGGCCCTCAAAGCCGTGAGCCGGCAACTGGGGTACATAAAATCTGACAATTGTCTGGCGTTCGCAGATGATTTCCCTCGGTTATTTAATGTTGTGTCACATCGCTGGACGACTATACTTGGCTCTATGCTGAATCGCCGTCTTAGACTGTGGCTTGTTGTGCTTCTCACGGGCATGTGGGTAACCATGCCTGTGCTGCCTGCGATGTCGCATGACTTGGCAGGCGGTAGCCAAATGGCGATGGAAGACTGCCAGACGATGCCGGACGATTGCTGTAAGGATGGCGATCAAGCGCCCTGCAATGGCGTGATGGCACGCTGTCCGATTTATTTCGGCTGTGCGGGCACTTCCAACTTTCTGTCTCAGAATGCGAATTCTGCGGGCATCGGCTATCAAGGCCACTCGCCGTATGGTGGGCAACCCCTCGGCTCACCTGATGGGCGCATCATTGCGCCCAATCTCGAACCTCCCATCCTTTCCGCGTAAACAGGCCCCCGACGTTTCGGGTCTGCTTGGTTTTGCACGATTTTTTGCGTGAACGCACAGCGTTCTGCGCAAAACGATCCATGCGAACCGGTTTTCGAATGCGCGGATGACATCCCGAAGCCGCCATCCGTCCAATCACGCGCTACCTCCGCTAATGGTAGCAGAGAATAGGATGCCAGAAATGCCCACCATTTCCACAAAACGCCACACCCTCGCCTACGCCGCAGCTCTCATATCAATGACTCTCTCTAGTTCCGTTATGGCAGCCAGCGCAGACTATCGATTCGAACTCGATGGCCCGCCAACAAAATCCGGCAAGACCACAATTCAGAAAGTTCGCTTGGTTCACATTCCTACAGGCAAAGCCGTCCCCAATGCGGAGATCGTCGAAACCACATTCGATATGGGTCCTGACGGCATGGCGGGAATGAAGGCTCCAGCGATGCCTGCGGCGCAATCTGACCCCGGCTTTCACGTCATTGAGCTCCAGCCTTCAATGGCCGGTAACTGGGGGCTTTCATTGGCCGCGAAAGTTCCGGGCGAACCGGAAACGATTCGCAGCACGTTGACCGTCGTGGTTCCCAAATAAATGAACGTTCTCGCGCTCATCGGACGACAAGCCGCGTCCCTGTGCGCTTTCTCAAGAGGAGGCAATCATGAAACTCACTCTAGTCACTTTTGGTCTCGGTATCCTGATGACCGGCTGTGCTGGCAGCGATCAGCAGCAAGCCATGTTGGGGTGTGAGGGATCGCTCAACCCCAAGTTCAGCAAACCGTGTGTGCGAAGCAATGTCGATTCACGTCCTGCACTCATCGACGGCAATTCGCTTGCGCCACAATGCAATGCATCTCTGAACCCTAAATTTCCAGGCTCTGCGCTGTGCCGTCGATAGAAACGACGACCGACGAACGGCGTGCGGCTGACCCAATACACGGCAGCGTACTCGATGGCCTCAAGCAAGCCGCACGCCGTTTCTTCCGAGTCACATCGGCTTATTGCCCACCCACTTCTTATCCGCACCACGACCACAAAGGCACCCCCATGAGTATTGACCGACTTTTGCCCATGCTTGCCGATCGCCGTTCATTTGCTTGGCGTGCCGCTGTTTCACAAAAGACATCGATATGGCTGCAACATCATTCGAGACTGTTTACCCTCGAACTCGGACGCGTCTCACTACTGGCGGGGTCGCTGATCATCGGTGCAACCGGATTTCACCAGTCCTGGGCAGCCGAGACAGAATTAGGTAGCCCGTTGTTATCATCAGACCAGCTCGTTTCTCTGGTTTTAGAGCGCAACCCAAGTCTCTCGAGCGCCAAGGCGGCTGCTGACGCGGCCTCGTTTCGCATTGTGCCTGCCGGCGCGCTTGATGATCCGAATATCAGCTACCGAATCGCTCCCAACTCAATTGGGAAAGGTGGAATGCATACTGGTCAGATGGTGGAGGTCAGCCAACCTTTGCCTTGGTTCGGCACTTTGGCGGCACGCGAAAATGTAGCGAGATCCAACGCGCATGCGGAAGAAAATTCAGCCGAAGCAACACGGCTCAGTATTATTGAATCCACTAAATCAGCGTTTTCCGAGTGGTATTTCATTCATGAAGCCATTCGGCTTAACGCTGAACAACAAGTGCTCGTGAAAGACTTGATCGCCGTAGCCGAAGCGAAGCTGGCATCGGGCGATGGACTTCAACAAGATGTTCTTCGCGCGGAGACCGAACTTGCTTTGCTGGAAGATCAAGGCTTGAGTCTCTCGGCAGCACGGACTGCCATTGCTTCTCGGATTAACGCCCTCGCAAACACGGATGTTCACGCCGATATCCCGCCGCCCGCACCGCTGACCATTCCAGCAAGCTTGCCGGACGCCGAAAGCGTATTAAGCGCCGCGATCAGCCGGCACCCCGAAATTGCCCGGGCCGAGGCGATGGTTTCCGCAAGCCGCTCGGGGGTCCGCTTAGCGGAGAAGGGTTTTTACCCAAACTTCAGTGTCTCCACAGGCTACAACAGCATGATGCCCATGGAACGGATGCGCTGGAACGTCGGCATTTCTTTGAACATTCCGCTCAACCGCGGCCTCCGGAAAGCCAATTTAAGTGCCGCGCGGGCGGACGAGCGGGCGCGTGAACTGGATCTCATCGACCGCCGCGCAAATCTTCAAGCCGATGTGACGTCCGCATATGCAAATGTGATGCAGGCGATGAAGTCCACTGCCTTGCTTGAAAACCGGCTCGTGCCCCTTGCGCGGGAAACCCTCGACGTTTCGATTTCGGAGTACCGGAGCGGCGCGGGGGATTTCCTGAGCGTGATCACTGCCGAACGAAGTGAGTTGAGCGCCGAGCAATCGCTCTACCGCGCGCGCACCGATCTCTACCGCCAACTTGCTGCGTTGGAACGGGCTGCGGGAGGTCCGTTTGACGACTTACCCGTCAGCCAAGCTGGCACATCAATGGGCACCAGTTCTATCGATTCTGAAGGAACACAACCATGAACAAGCACTCTATTCTGATACGTATTGCTGTTGCGGTCGTATTAATCGGCATTTTTGCAGCCGGAGCCTACTTTGTTACGAAGGGATCAAGCGGTCCGAAAGGCACGCCAGCCGCTACGGCGCAAATGCCGTATGCGGCCGGGCCGTTCCGCTTTTCGATTGCCGTGGAGCCGGGTTCGCCTGTGGTCGGCGACAACAACCTGATCATTGTGATTCACACGGCGGACGGCCAACCCGTGAACGGCGCAACCGTCACATCCGTGGCGGAAATGCCCGCGATGGGCGCCATGCCCGCCATGCGCGCACCTGCGGACATGGAAGAAACCGCGCCGGGCCGTTATGAGGGCGAGTTTCAGCTCTCCATGGAAGGCGCATGGCCGCTCACCATCGAAATACGCAAGGACGATTTGGGGTCGGCCCGCATCGCCTTCGATATGGCGACAGGCCGTCCGAACCTGCGTCTCTCCTCCGGCGCAACGCCTACATCGCAAATGAGTTCACGCGATTCTGGGGGCGGCACAACATCCTCGAATGACCTGCCCTTTTCCGCAGGGCCTTACCGATTTTCGATCAGGGTCGATCCCTCGGAGCCAACCGTTGGCGACAACACTCTCACCGTCGCGCTTCGAACACAGACGGGAGAACCAGTGACCGGAGCAACTATCGAGCCGGTCGCCGAAATGCCCGCGATGGGCGCCATGCCCGCCATGCGGGCATCGGCGGATATGAACGAGGTTGCACCTGGTCGTTATGAGGGTGAAATCGAGTTGGCTATGGAGGGTGCGTGGCCTCTCCGCATCCGAATTTTGAAGGACGGTATGAGCCCGGTGGAAGTGGGATTTGACATGGCGACAGGACGTACTGGTCTGAGACTGTCCCACGGCGCGCAAGACACCAGACAGGGTCAAACCGGTGCAACGGGCATGAACCGGGAGAATCCTCCCGGTACGATCACGGTGGACAGCCGCAGGCGTCAGACTATCGGCGTCAAAACAACCGTTGCCGAGGAAATACCGATGGCGCGAACCATCAGAGCCGTCGGCAAGGTGACCTACGACGAAACGCAAGTGAGCGACGTCAGTCTAAAGTACGAAGCCTGGATCGGTGATTTGCGGGCCGATTACGTGGGCATGCGCGTCAATAAGGGCGATCTGCTGTTCACCGTCTTCAGTCCGAAGCTCTATTCGGCGCAACAGGAGTATCTTGAGGCGCATAAACGCACCGCTCGTGGCGGTTCAGAGCGCCTCTTGGCCGCCGTGCGGGAGCGCTTACGTCTGTGGGGCGTCAGTCAAGCCCAGATCAAAAAATTGGAACAGTCCGGGCAGGCTCTTGAATATGTTCCAATCTATGCGCCGCGCGCTGGAACAATTGTTGCCAAGAACATTGTTGACGGTACTTCGCAGATGGCCGGTGCCACGCTGTTGCGGATCGCCGATCTGTCGGAGGTTTGGGTGGAGGCAGACGTCTACGAAGCGGACCTTCCGCTCATTCAACCCGGCATGGAGGCCGACGTTACAACGCCCTATCAGCCGGGAATGCGGCTCGCTGGAACGGTGGATTACATTTATCCCTACCTTAACCCGGCAACACGCACCGGCCGCGTGAGAATGTCGTTCACCAATCCCGATGGCGCGCTCAAACCAGATATGTATGCGGAGGCCAGCTTGCGAGCCGTCCTGGGAACACAGCTAGCCGTCCCCGACAGCGCAGTCATTGTCGCTGGCGAGAATCGTGTGGTTTTCGAAGACTTGGGCGATGGCCGGTTGGCGCCTCGCCTCATTCAGACCGGCCGCCGGACCAACGGATTCGTTGAAGTTCTTTCGGGTCTGGAACCCGGCGCGCGCATCGTTTCTTCAGGCACATTTCTGATCGCATCGGAAAGCAAACTTAAGGCGGGAATTGACCAATGGTAGCGCAAGGCTCGACGCACGCGGACGACGACAAAGGCTGGGTTGCCCGGCTTATCGGGTATTGCGCCCGCAATCCTGTTGCGACTTTTTTCTTAATAATAGCGCTGGCGGTCGGCGGCTATCAGGCGCTCACGCGGGTGCCTCTTGATGCCATTCCCGATCTTTCCGACGTGCAGGTCATTGTGTTCACCGAATGGCCGGGCCGCAGTCCCGATCTGGTCGAAGACCAGATTACCTATCCTTTGACTACAACATTGGTTTCAGCGCCCGGCGTACGGTTCGTGCGGGGTCAAAGCTTTATGGGCCTGAGCTTCGTTTACGTGATCTTCGAAGACGGCGTGGACATGTATTGGGCGCGCTCACGGGTTCTCGAATACCTCAACGGCGCCATAGCCGATCTTCCCGAGGGCGTCCGCCCGACCCTTGGTCCCGACGCAACTGGCGTGGGCTGGGTGTATCAATACGCCCTGGTGGACAAAACCGGTGCACATGATCTGGCCGATCTTAGATCCATGCAGGACTTTAATTTGCGCTACGCGCTGGAGGCTGTCGATGGCGTCGCGGAAGTTGCCTCTGTCGGCGGGTTTGTGCGCGAGTATCAAATCAGCCTCGACCCCAACAAAATGGCGTCCCTCGACATCCCGCTCGGCAAAGTCATCGAGGCGGTCCAAAAGTCGAATAACGACACCGGCGGCAGAGTCTTGGAGATCGCCGGTTATGAGCATTTCGTCCGTGGCCGCGGCTACGTGTCCTCGGTGGACGATCTGGAAACGGTCGTGGTCGGACTGGGGAAAGACGGAATACCGATCACCGTAAAGGACTTGGGCAACGTCCAGCTCGGGCCGGCCATGCAGCGGGGTCAGGCAGAACTGGACGGTGAAGGCATCGCCGTGGGGGGCATTGTCGTCATGCGTTACGGCGAAAATGCTCTGAACGTCATTGACCGGGTGAAACAGCGCATCGAAGAAATCAAACCGGGGTTGCCGCCGGGTGTTGAAATTATTCCCGCCTATGACCGCTCGATTCTGATTAGCGATGCCATCGGTACGCTTCAGCGAACCCTCATCGAGGAGATGATCATCGTATCTCTGGTCATCTTTGCCTTTCTTCTGCACGCGCGTTCGGCGCTGATCGCCATAGTGACCCTGCCCATTGCGATTCTCATGGCGTTCATACCCATGTACTTTCAGGGCTTAACCGCCAATATCATGTCTTTGGGCGGTATCGCTGTCGCCATTGGCGCGATGGTAGATGCGGCCATCGTCATCATCGACAATATTCATAAGCGCCTCAATGCCCGAACGGCAGACGGCACGGTGTTGAGCGATGGTGAGCGGCGCGACACGATTATTACCGCCATGCAGGAGGTGGGGCCGAGCATCTTCTTCTCCTTGCTCATTATCACAGTGTCTTTCCTACCCGTGTTCGCCCTGGAAGGCACCGAGGGGCGACTGTTTAAGCCCTTGGCGTACACCAAGACGTACTCCATGGCCTTTGCCGCCATCCTTGCGGTGACACTCACGCCGGCTTTAGCGGTCTGGATTGTGCGGGGGCGTATTAGGGGTGAGTCCAACCCGCTGAATCGGGCCCTGGTGGCCGCATATAAGCCGGTAATCCGCTTTGTGGTGCGCTTCCGCTGGCCGGTGATCGGCGCCGCCTTCCTGGCGTTGCTCGCTACCGTTCCGGTATTTCGGGGTCTGGGGAATGAGTTCATGCCGCCTCTCAACGAGGGCAGCATTCTGTACATGCCGACCGCCCTGCCCGGCATGTCCATCACTGAAGCAACACGAACGCTTCAGACCATGGACACGATCATCAAGAAGTTTCCGGAAGTAGACCACGTGTTCGGAAAAATCGGCCGTTCCACAAGCCCAACGGACCCGGCGCCCCTGTCCATGGCTGAGACGGTCATTACACTGAAGTCAAAAGACCAGTGGCGTGAAGGCGTGACGTGGGATTCCCTGATCCAGGAAATGGACGACGCCCTCCAGTTTCCGGGGATGCCCAACATCTTCTGGATGCCGATCCAAACCCGCACCGAAATGCTGGCGACCGGCATTCGCTCGGCGTTGGGGATCAAGGTCTTCGGCCCCGACCTTAAGACAATCGAGGCAACGGCGGTCAAGATTGAGGAAGCGCTATTGGCTGATGATCGGACCAAACCCTACACGCGCTCAGCTTTCGCGGAGCGTTCCACCGGCGGATATTTTCTCGATTTCGACATTGATCGGAAGCAAGCTGCGCGGTTTGGGTTACGTATCGATGACATTGAGAGCGTGATTATGGCCGCCGTCGGCGGCATGCCGGTCTCCCAGACCGTCGAAGGCCGCGAGCGGTATAATATCCTGGTGCGGTATTTCCGGGACTACCGCGACAGCCCCGAAGCTCTCGAGCGCGTGCTGATCCCCACACCCACGGGCGCGCAAATTCCCATCACGCAGGTCGCGGACATCGTTTATCGTACGGGGCCACCCATGATCCGAAACGAAGATGGCCAATTGGTAGGCTTTGTCTTTGTCGATGTGCGGGACACCATTGGCATCGCGGATTACGTGAACGTGGCGCGCACCGTTGTTGCCGAGTCCGTCGATATCCCGGCAGGGTATCGGTTGGACTGGGCCGGGCAATTCACATATTTCGAGCGTGCGAAAGAGCGGCTTACTCTTCTGATCCCGCTTACGATCTTTCTGATCTTTTTTATGCTCCTGAGCCATCGCAAATCAGTGACGGAGACACTTATCATCATGCTCACAGTGCCCTTTTCAGTGATGGGAGCGATTTGGCTTTTGGCCTTCCTTAACTTTAAGCTGAGCGTAGCAGTTTGGGTGGGCGCCATCGCCGTCGCGGGGCTCGGTGTAGAGCTTGGTCTTCTGATGATGCTGTATCTCGACGTGACATACCGCCATCGACTTGTAGAGGAACGAATGCAGTCTTGGGATGACTTGGTGGAGACAATTGTCGAAGCAGCCGGCACCCGCATCCGTCCCATGCTGATGACGGGACTTGCATTGTTTCTGGGCCTCGTCCCGATCATGTTCAGCACAGGCACGGGTGCCGATGTCATGCAGCGAATTGCCGCGCCGATGATCGGCGGCGTCATTTCGGCGCTGCTCATGGTTCTACTGGTGTTCCCCGCCATCTTTGCCGTTTGGCGAAGCAGAGATATTACCGCACCTCAACCGAGCCCCAATGAACAACAAGCCGTGGAATAGAGGAGCATTGATGATGAAACGTCAAAGCCGAAGAAAACCCAGTCAGCACTCACTTGCTGCTAAAGACCGCAACGCCATACGATCTTTTTCTCTTCGGGGCGTAAGACTTACACGCCGCCGGGTCTTACTGGGGGCAACGCTGTTCGTCGGCGGAGGAGCCGTCGTGTTGACGGCGGCTCAGAAAGAGGCCGCCTCTGGGCCGAAACTGGTCCTCTACCGAGATCCGGGTTGCGGCTGTTGCGAGAAGTGGGCCGAAGGACTTAAGGGCATTTTTACGGTCAGACCGCTCTTCTCGAAACACCTTCACGAAGTCAGGCAACGCCTTGGCGTACCGGACGATCTGGCAGGATGTCATACGGCAACCGTGGACGGACTGATCATCGAGGGACATGTGCCGGTGCAGGACATCCTGCGTGCGCTGCGCGAACGTCCGCCCGGAATACGGGGCCTAGCGGTGCCCGGGATGCCGGTCGGATCGCCGGGGATGGAGAGCGAGGATGGGACGAGCGAACCGTACGAGGTCATTGCCTTCGGTCCTGGTGGAGAACGGCTTATCTTTGCGCACCACGACCCCTGACGAGAAACCGCTGCCTTAACACTGATAGGGCTCGCCAAATTGGAACTAGGGAATTTATTGGCTTATTTGGCACGAGCATAGTGGCCCTAAATGAAACAGTCTCTGACCATGAAAGCGCCCGTTAAAAATGCTGATTGCGGCAAAATTTGCCTGTAACCGCCGCATTGACTCCGTACAAGTATGCTACCAGTGACTATGCAATCTAGACGGCTCATCGTGCTAGGTTACCGTTTCAAATCTCTGGCAGCTTGCGACATTTCGTCGGCTGTTCGCAACACTGTTGCGGCGCTCGAATAGGCACGCTGCGTCACGATCATCTTGGTGAATTGATCAGCCAGATCAACGTTGGATTGTTCCAAGGCTCCGACCACGATGTCCGTCGTTCCCGCAGGACTTCCGAGCCCGCTGAGCATTAGATCGCCCGAAGCGGATGATTGTAGAAACACATTTCCGTTGCGCGCTTCAAGGTTGTCGTCGGCCTCAAAGCGGGCGATAGGTAGTTTATAAAGATTTCGTACTTCGCCGTTCGAGTAGCTACCGACGAGAACGCCTAACCGGTTGAAATATGTTTCTTGAAGCCTGCCCTCCAGAAACCCGTCGTGATCGATATTCTGAACGGTGAAAGCGCCAGCATCGGCGAGTTGGGTCATTTTTGAAAGATCGACGGTCATGGCTTGCAAACCGACACCGTTGTTGACAGTCACGCTCAGCAACCCGTTGGTCGGCGATGAGAGTTTACCCAGCGAGTCAAATGAAATGGACGGTGGATTAAACGTCACGGCCATGGGTTTTTGGTCGATGCCGATCGATTCCATATCCAATATCCATTCGGCACCCAAAGTTGCCGTGAAGCCGACTGCAAGAGTTCTGGAATTTCCATCCGGGTCAACGAAGGGTAAACCAACACTCTGCCGGCCGGTACCGCCAGCGGACAGATTTGACTGTAATGCGACGTTCGATGTTGCCTTGCTGGGAACCACGCTATTATTGTTGAACATCACTGGTGTCAACGAAGCAAGATTATTGGTCTCAGTGATGTTGCCATTTTTATCCGCCGCCCAGCCGTACACAAACGCACCACTGGCTGTAGTCAGCAGAGTACCCTGGTCGGTTTGACCGTCGCCATCCGTATCGGTGTTCAATCCGACGGCTCTGCCAAACAAGGCGCCATCGCGCGTATATTGCCAGCCGCTGTCTCCATCCATGTTCTTATTTGTAACAAAAAAACCGCGTCCGTTCAGAGCGACGTCAAATGAGCGGTTAGTCGAAGTAATAACGCCCTGCTTACTTACTTCGCGAAAATCAAAGGTATCTACGGCGAAAAACTGTTTCTCAAGAGGAGTGGCGCGATTGAGTAACGTGGCAAAGCCCGTTCCCTGCAGCTTGTAGCCCGTCGTGTTCACGTTGGCGATATTCGTCGAAATGTTCGATAGTTGCTGCGCCTGCGCGTTTAAGGCTTGTACTGAGGTATTGAATATCCCCTGCAGGCTCATCACTTAACCTCTGCGGTCTGAACTTTTGAACGTATTGAGCCAGCCTGATGGATTGGCACAGCACGGGTGTTTACTTTCTATGAAGCAAGTCGCGTGCCACATATAGATTCCTTAAATATCAGATAGTTACAAGGACGTGTGCTTCTAGCCACGCCACAAATTGCTATGCTCTAAGCAAAGAGCGGCAATTTTTTCCGCCCGCGTACATTTATCTATCAAGATCCTAGCCTTCAGGGATGGTCGACTCTTCACACGCCGATCAAACCGCCCAGAGTTGGCTACAGTTGAGCATGACGCTTTGCTGCAGCGTTCGTTGCATAGAACTTCGCTACTGGCTCAGCCACTGCGCGCCAATGGCTCGTGAAGTAAGCCCGGCGATGTTACATTAGAAGACTTCTTAAGGATAAGCTCGAAGATCAAGCCCGTCAGCTTTCCCACCCACTTTGTAGACCTTTGATAGATAGGCACTCTCCTCTCACTCGGAGTTCGCCTTGTGCTGTCAAAAATATTTTCTTTAGTAGAGTTCTTAATGTGCGGAGCACAACAAATATCAAGAACGGGTTCCCTCATTCACACGAAAGATCGGGGTTTAGCCGTATATTCGAGGAACTATCAACGTTACAGAGCTTGTCATAACGTTGCTGTGATGTTCCTGACTCAGTCCAATAATTGTGAACTAATATTGTGACATCACTTTACATCGCGCATCGTGCGCACCGCTCGACGCAACACGAAAGGAATCATTATGAGTGCCACGACCAGGTCCGGCCAACTTTGGTGAGTGATAAATACTCCGGCAGCCGCAATTATCACACCCAAATTGCCTACTGCACCATTGCGTGCACATCCCCACGCCGCATTGATGCTGGCATTAACAAGACGACGCTTACGGAGCAACACGAGTATAATAATGTTGGCGAACAGCGACAAAAACCCCACGGCCATCATTATGAAGGCTCTTGGCAGATTTTCATGGGCAAGATTCCAAACACCGAAGCCAACAATCCAAAAACAAAACAGCACAACACAAATTACGCCGACCAACGCTGCATTAGTGATTTGACGTCGGGAAAGGCTATCTTTGACAATAGGTTTCGATGCCGCGATTGAATTTCCTGTCTCGAGCGAATCGGCTTGAAGGGATGCGGACAGAACAAGAATTCCGGTCACGATTTCCAAAAGGGACATCACCTCGCTCACGGCGTATGCGATCCATAGCAGTCTACTTTGTTCCGCGCGTGCGGCCTGCCATTGCTTTACACGCGCCCTACCCATTACCTATACACCGCCTCGCTCTCATGTTTTTAGATATAACTGAACTATTCTCATCAAATCACGAATTCCGGCGCCAGCGGCCGACACGATTCAGAGCTCAGGTATTCTTTGTTCCCTGTATGAATCGGAGCGTTCAGACACTATACAACCGCACACCGGATTGCCTTACTCGGTTGATTCGTGTGGGCCGCCCACAACTATTCGCGTTCATTTTTGCCGAGATTCTTTTGTCTAATTTTGAGCGCGGTCACCGGCCGTCCGATATAAGTATATAATTGCAAATGCAAACCGTGCCGATGAACCACGGTCCAACAACCGTCGTCGGCCGTTTGGGGTAGGTCAAAACACAACTGGTCTTCAGCAATCCACCATCGAGCATCAATTTCTTTCTTTTTATAGTCCCCTTTTAGGGTGCCATCAGATTCAAAATAGGCCGTTACGACACTGCCATCGCGGGCCACAAATTCACCAGTTTGGCCGGAAATGATATCTCGAATTTGCTGTTCTATTAGCGCTCCGTCGTCCGCATGAACAACAACGGCATTCAATCCGAAGGCAACAATAATGGACGGAAGTACCCAATGCTTTTTCATGTGAAACCTCCTGCATATACGGTCGGCCACTGAATTGACGAGCACGTCTGCGACGCTTTTCGTGTGCAGCACTTATAAAGCTTTCCATAGCTTCGGAACTTCAAAGTCGGACGGGGCCCTGGGACCGGGGCTTGGGGGTGCCCGTTTAGCCCCAGGGCCTTCCGGGAATCGCGCCACTTCAGCGCGATGCCTATTCGACGATTCCGGTGAACATCTCTTGGTGCGCTTGAAATACTTGTCTTCGAAAGTCGTTCAATGGGCCTCACCTCCTTCAGTATCAAACCGACATTGAGCACTTCGAATATTCGCCACTTATGACTGACTTGATCAAAGACCATTTTTTTGGTGATTTTTGCACGCAACACGTCACTGCCCCTGCGAGGGCAAGGGCACCGTTTGATCCGGGGCTGAACATGAGGGTTGCTCGCAGTATTCAAATTCCAGCGTCGAGTGCTCTATGTTGAATGAGCGTTTAAGTAGATCTTTAATATCCGACTTAACGCGCGCCTGTTCCGACGGCTCAGAACTTAGTGTTGATACGTGTGCTTCCAGAGAGCGGCGGTGCTCATCTATTTCCCAGATGTGCACATGATGGATATTTTCTACGCCGTCTATTCTCTCAATGGCGACTATAACCTCGCTTCGATCAATATCAGGCGGTGTTGCCTGCATCAGAATATTTATGACCCGAGGTAAAGAACTAAAACCCTGATAAAGCACGTAACTAGCAATCATCATTGTCACGATCGTATCGGCGATATACAGATCGTAGAGAAGAATAAGCGAACCCGCGACAATAACTCCCACAGATGCTAGCGCATCAGACACGTTATGTAAGAATGCAGCCCGGATATTCAGGCTTCGCTTAGACAAGGCAAAGGTCAGAAAAGCCGTACCAAGATCAATTAGAAGCGCAACGCCCGCCACAACAACGACGATCCATCCGGCGATCTCTTGAGGTTCAAAATACCTCATGGCTGCCTCATAGATCAGATAGAAGCCGATGATGATAAGCGTCGTTAAATTGATCAGGGCCCCTATTACTTCTGCCCGCCGATAACCAAATGTTTTTCGATCATCTGCCGGGCGCCTTGCAATCCGACGGGCTACGTACGCCAGACCTAGAGAGCCTGCATCGCTCAAATTGTGAAGAGCGTCGGCTATCAGAGATAGACTGCCAGATACTAGGCCACCGATCACTTGGGCAAGAGTAAGAGCAACATTAATCACGACCGCCCATACAAGCTTGGCATCGCTTAATTTGGCTTCGCCATGATCATGTCCAGCGGACATTGCCGCTCCATTGTTGTTTTGATTTACATTCGTGTACTAAAGATCCCTACGGCACCTCTGCTGCGGCATCCTTCGCGGACAAGTAAAACCGAGGCTTGGGACGCGGCCTGCGGGGATTTTACACAGCGCCTTCCGATCACCCTTTCGCTCCACTAATTGCCAAGCCATCGACACAATTTGCCTCGCTAAAATGATAGCTGTCGCGCCATCTCGCTCGTGGCATCGCATACTCCCCGCCTCGCCACGCCGGCTACAACGGTCCTCGACTCTGCACATCGCCAGGCACTTCATTCTCTTTCCACCACAGACATAGGCTGAGTCGCACTCCATCCACCGCCAAGCGCTTTATAGAGATCAACAAGCGCTTGGATGCGGGCTCGCTTAATCTCCGTCAATTGATCTTGCGCCTCGAAAAACGTTTGCTGTGTCTGCAAGAGAGCCAGCAGTCCGACGAGACCTTGACGATACTGTTTTTCAGAAATGTCAAAAGCTGCTGCCGCGCTTTTCACTTGACGCGTTTTGAACCGCTCCTGCTCCTCTAGGCTGGCCGCCCGACTGAGAGCGGACTCTACATCCGAGAAAGCGCTAAATACCGCACTTCGATAGGTGGCAATTAGCTCTTGCTCCTGGGCAAGCGCTAGGTCGCGTTGTCCTTCAATACGGCCTCCATCGAAGATTGTTTGCAAAAGCGATGCTCCTAGACCGTATATCAGACCCGTACTGCCGGCTTCCGCGATGATTTCACCTACTGCAGGTCCCGCAGCAACGGCGGAAGTTGCCCCGCTGGCAAGCCCACCTGACGCGGTGAGGACGATAGAGGGAAAATAGGCAGCCCGAGCGGCATCGACATTCGCATGAGCCGCTATTAGTTCGGCCTCCGCCTGTGCGATATCGGGACGTCGATATAGCAACTCTGCTGGCATTCCCGGCACGATGCTTGGCACAGAAATGCCGTCGAGACTTTCCGCAGCTACTGAAAAGGCTTCGGGTGCTCGACCAAGTAATAAGGCAAGAGCATAGCGAGACTCACGCTCGCGCTGCTGCAAGGTGGGAAGTTCTGCTTCTTGACCCGCAATTAAGGTTTTCTGTTGTGCAAGATCCAGGGGAGACGCGAGGCCCGCCTCCACCATCCTCTCAATGGCCGTCAGAAGATGCCTCGCCGTCTCGAGATTCTGCTGCGCAATGACAATGCGTTGACGGGCCGCAAGCACGTCCAGGTAAGTGGCCCCGACGTTTGCTGTTACTGTTAAAGCTACGGTTTCTCGGGCATATCGGACTGAATAGAGCGTTGCTGTGGCCGCCCGCAAATTGCTGCGTGCCAAGCCCCAAAAATCGAGTTCATAGCTGGCAAGCCCGGTAATACCAAATGCTCTGGAAGAGATTGTCGAACCATTGTCAGTCGCACCTTGCACCTGCGCTCCCGCACCCAATCCAACTGACGGCAAAAGCGCTGCGCCGGCAATCTTCGCCGCCGCGTCTGCCTGCAGCACACGTGCCGTAGCGGCAGCCAAGTCCAAATTCGTGGTTCGGGCTTCGGAAATTAACGTGTTGAGTTCGGGACTTGCGAAATTCCTCCACCAATCAGAGTCAGGCCACTCTCCTACCTGCGTGGTTGCAGACTCGGACCAAGAGTTAGGTAATTCAGATTCTTTAAGTCCAATAGGCGGTGCCGATGCGCAGCCTGTTATCACGATAGTTATGGGCAGTAGAATCATCGCGCGGATATATACAGAGGTAAGTTTCATATCGCAGCCTCTTTCTCCGAAGTGTCGAGTTCATGCCAGCGCCTCATGTCTGCCAACACACCACGCGAAAACCATGTATAGGCCGTGGGCAGAACAACGAGAGTCAGCAGAGTGGACGTTACAAGCCCACCGACCACCACCGTAGCCAGCGGCCTTTGAACTTCGGACCCAACACCGCTAGAGAGCAATAAAGGAATCAGTCCGAGTGCGGCGATAGAAGCGGTCATTAGAACAGGTCGTAAACGTGAAAGCGCTCCTGCCTCTATCGCCTCGTCTACGGTATGTCCGAGTGAGAGAAACTGATTAATCGCGTTTACCATCACAACGCCGTTGAGCACGGCGACACCGAACAGCGCGATGAACCCAATCGAGCCCGGCACCGACAAGTAGGTTCCCGTGAGGAATAGTGCGGCGATACCTCCGATGAGAGCCAGCGGCACGTTAACCATGATAAGTAGAGCTTGGCCTACGGATCCAAACGCGAAGTAAAGCAATAGGAAAATAAGCCCGAGCGATATAGGGACCACAATCATTAGCCGTGCCTGAGCACGTTGTTGATTCTCGAACTGCCCTCCGAACACTACGGAATACCCAGGCGGCAACTGCACTTCAGTCCCGATCCTTTGGCGCAGTTCGTTCACCATGCTTCCCATATCCCGCCCTTCGACATTCGTCTGGACAACGACACGGCGCTGAACATCATCGCGACGAATTTGCGGGGGGCCACTTACAATCTCTACCTCCGCAATATCCCCCAATCGCACCCATGCCCCATTGGGGGACCGTAGAACCAAGTCACGAATTGCCTCAGGGCTATTGCGAAACCGCTCACCTAGACGAACGTAAACATCGTAACGTTCATTGCCATTGACGATTTGACCGGCAGTCGAGCCTCCGACGGCGTTTTGCACGACGTCCATGACATCACCTACAGCGATTCCATAGCGATCTAGGGCATTGCGATTGGGAGTGACCGTTAGTTGGGCTTCGCCTTCAATCTGCTCCAGAGCTACATCGGTAGCCCCGGCAACACCACGCGTTAGCGCCTCGATCTCCGCCCCTTTTTCGGCAAGAACATCTAGGTCCGGTCCAAAGAGGAGTATGGCTAGATCAGCACGGACGCCGGAGATTAATTCATCCACTCTTACGGCGATCGGCTGAGAGAATGACAAAAGAAGTCCCGGATAAATCGATAATGCCTCGGTCATCTGAGCCTGAAGCTCCGGCCTCGTACGCGCGCTGGTCCATTCTTCTTGTGGAAGAAGCCCGATGTAGTACTCATTGTTCGAGACCGGTTCCGGATCGCCACCGAGTTCTGCCCGTCCAATCCGACTCCAGGCATAGGTGACTTCCGGTAATTCCATAAGTGTTTGTTCGATTTTGGGCGCCAACTCCAAAGCCGTATCGAGACTCACGGAGGGAGCCATGGTTACACGGATAACCAGTGTGCCTTCTTCGAGTTCAGGAACGAATTCCGTTCCAAGAAAAGGCACAAGAAGCAGTGATCCCGCGAAGACACCAACTGCCGAGCCAATAACCAACCGTCTGCGCGTTCGTATCCACGGCAAAACGCGCCGATATAAGCGTTCGATCGGAACAAGAACAGGGCTATCGCGATGTCTGAGGCCCTTGGAGAAGAAAAAGGTTGCAAGAGACGGGATCACTAGAAGCGCCACCAAAAGCGACGCGGACAATCCAAACACAATACTAAGCGCCATCGGCTGAAACATTTTACCTTCCACACCTTCAAGGCTGAACAAAGGCGCAAAAACAATGATGATGATGAGCACGGCATAGAACACAGGTTTAGCGACCTCCCGCGCCGCTTCCTCAACGCGAATACGAAACCCCTCGGTTCGACCGGAAGTGTCGTGCGAAAGGTGGCGGAAAATGTTTTCCATCATCACGACAGAGCCATCGACAATCATGCCAATAGCGATGGCCAATCCTCCGAGCGACATCAAATTCGCGGAAATTCCAAGCCATGCCATGATCATTAAGGCGGCAAGAATTGAAATCGGGACAGACAGCAAGACAATGATGGACGCGCGAACATTCATAAGAAATAAGAACAGAACGATCACGATGAGCACAAAAGACTCAATAAGAGCGTTCGAAACCGTCTGCACGGCCTTCTGGACAAGATCCGCCTGATCGTACATTACGCGCAATTGCACACCATCCGGCAACGCATCGCGGATGATCGGCAAGCGATCATATATACCTGTGATCGTAGCATTGGTGTTCGCGCCCATCCGTTTGAGCACGATGCCGCTCACGACTTCGCCTAAAGCACGTGGCTCACCTTCATCGTCGCGTATCGTGATGGAAGTCGCGCCTTGACGAATCTCACCGCCTAGTTCCACCTGCCCGATGTCGCGCAAACGTACAATATTACCATCCGCTTCCTTCACAGGTACATTTGCGACGTCCGTGAGCCCGTCTGCACCCGGGCGCATCCAGCCAACACCACGAATCACAAGTTGCTCGGCGCCACGGTCCTGATACCAACCTCCAACATTGCGGTTATTTTTTTCCAGAGCCTCAACAACATCGGCAATGCTGAGATCGTAGGCGAGCAGCCGGGACGGGTCGAGATTGGCCTGATACTGTCGGACCTCCCCTCCGTATGACAACACCTCAGTAATGCCGTCCACTGGGAGTAAAAGCAGCTTCACGATCCAATCGTTAATGCTGCGCAGATCCATTGTGTCGTAAGCGCCGGGTCTCTCGGAGTACAGTATGTATTGGAACACTTGACCAAGGCCGGATGTGTTAGGGCCCATTTCGGGCGTCCCCGCCCAGATTGGAATGGTTTCTTTTGCTGACTGCAATTGTTCGAATACCAATTGACGCGCAAAATAGATGTCCACCCCTTCGCGGAATACAACAGTCACAACCGACAGCCCTGTTCGTGATATAGACCGAACCTCTTCGACATCCGGAAGAGCATACATGGACGCTTCTACCGGATAGGTAATGAGTTGCTCCACTTCCTCGGCCGCCAGACCTTGCGCTTCAGTATTGACGGTTACCTGGACGTTCGTCACATCGGGGAATGCATCCAGGTTTAGCCGTGGCAGCAGAAGCACGGCCCCGACGCATAAAGCTACTATCCCGAGGACAACAAGCAGTCTGCCGGCGATAGCACTGCGAACAAAATAATCAAGCATAGAAGCCCTCAGTGATTGTGGATTTCGAAGCCGGCTTTTGCCGCTTCTGATGCAACGTAAAAAGCACCTGAAGTAATAACCTTCGTTCCTTCGGCGATTCCTGAGATCGCCGTATGATCGTCGACCGTATAGAGCACTTCGATTTCGTGCGCGGCGAAGGACCCGTCCTCACGTTCTGTATAGACAGCCCAATCACCGTCGGGGTTCCGTTGAACGGCTTTGGTCGGCACTGCAAGAACAGGTTCGGAGGCGCCGTAAAGCTCGACATCCACGAACTGACCGGGTTTAAACACACCGTCGGTATTATTCACTTGCAAGCGCACTCCCACCGTCCGCGTCGTTTCCTCAACAATTTCTCGACGTTGAACGATCACGGCTTCCCTCGTCAGCTTACCCGCGATGATCAAACCTTTCTCTCCGGTCATCTCGGGCAGCAAGGCCGGACTGACATGCGCTTCCACCCATACATTTTGAAGGTCAGCGATCTCGAAAAGAGATTTTCCAGCCTCTACAACATCGCCAACGCGAAATTCATCCTTGGTAATCGTTCCGCCCTGTGGAGCCGTAAGAACAAACTGTCCGATAGAATCGTTAGAGAGTCCGGCGGCAAGTAGCGCAGAAATCTGGGTTACGGTGAGACCGTAACTTTCCAGACGGCCACGCGCCTGCTGACGCTGAACCACGGCCTCGTCGATCTGTTGCTCGGCGACGATGTCTTCCAGATTTTTTAGTCGCTCTACGTTACGCTGCGCCAACAAAAATGCACCCTGAGCTTCCGCCATGTCCGTACTGTAAAGCGTTACAAGAGGCTGCCCTGCTATGACACTGTCCCCAAGTCTGGCAGTGCGCGCGATAATTGTTGATGTAATGCGGGGGCCGACAATACCCGTTGTGTAGTCGTTGCTACGGACTTCACCAGGGGCGCGAAAAATACGGGGAAGTGGGACGGACTGTATCGGCACAGCTACGATTCCCACACTCTGGCGTTGTTCAGCCGTGAGCACTATTCCAGAGTCTTCTGCTCCATGACCTTCGTCCGCGTGGCCTTCCTCAGCGGGGCCTTCCTCAGCGTGATCTTCGTTGGCATGCTCAGTCTCTACGCGCTCTATCTCCGCTTTTTGCGGCGTCGAACCCGAGGAAAACCAAACCACCGCGATGCCAACGATGAGCAACGCAGCGAGTCCAAATATGGAACCACGGTAGCGATTAAATTTGTCCTGTATGCCACGAGCTCCCGGCTCGCGATCCATCGTCGATGTCACAGTGTTGCCTCCACAAGAGCCGGCGCACTTCAAAGGTCGCCGGTTGCTTGAAACGTTTTAAGGGATGCGCGTTTTCGCGCGAAGCACCTCGCCTACAGGGGCGGGATTGACTTCAAACGCGAGGAGGGCGGTCGATAGAATATGGGATGGCGGGAGAAAGGTAGACGGATATTCCCGCTAGTTTCGGCATCGTTTGGGGAATATCTAAAACAATACTGCCCGGCCCCATCTCCGAAACCGTGTGATGGCAGTGACCGTGAAGACAGGTTGCATTGTCATCCGGAAGCGATGGTTGATGACCGTCCGCAGTACCATCAGACAAATTCTGAGAAACTTGGTGAACGTCCTGAGAAACAGACTGAGCAGCCCCCTCTCCGCCGCACAGGAATCCGTCCAATACCGGGGCCATGAGGAAAAATACGGCCAATATGACCGTAAAAATCCCCTGCACTCTCTTTGTATCATAGCTGAGGTGGGCTAGAACCATACTCGGAAACTAGCCGTTAGAGCGGCACTTGTCAAACTACGCCGATGCAATAGTCATCGTTAAGTGAACTGACTGATCTCGCATTGAAGTCGGCCCGCACGGTGCTGCAGCCCACGCCGATGGTCACAGCCAACCAATAGTAAGATGCACGCTTTGTCTTGGGTTTACCTTAGATCGAAAGACTACTGCGTATAAAATCAAATACTTCTAATGCTCACGCGGCCACGCCCGGTGCAGCTTGTCGATGACAAAAGTATGTGTGTGATGCACGCCCACGAGGTTCCAACCCTCTTT
>CAXBLG010000027.1:0-35684 GCA_963976395.1 uncultured Rhodospirillaceae bacterium | reverse complement strand
CATAAAACGCATTCATCGCGTTAGGGGCTCAATAGCCAAGGCATAGGGGGAGACATGCTGGCACGGCTAACCAATGGGATTGTCACATTCTTTGAACGATGGATGCCCGCTGCTTTCGTCGTCGCCGTCACCTTGTCCGCACTTACTTTTCTGCTGTCTATTACCATTGCCGGCGCATCTCCGGGCGAAGCTATCACCGCTTGGGGCGACGGCTTTTGGGATCTACTAACGTTCACCAATCAAATTGTCCTAATCCTATTGTTCGGCCATACTTTGGCGCATACGCCCACCGTACAGCGAATTCTTAAGGGCACGGCCGGATTTGTCCGCACACCGCGCGGTGCCTATGTCACGGTTGCCTTTGTCAGCTGCATTGCCTCCCTTTTCTACTCAGCCCTAGGCCTTGTTGCCGGCGCTGTAGCGGCCCGCGCTGTCGGAGCCGCCGCCCGTGAGCGCGGCATTCCAGTTCACTACCCCTTGCTTGTCGCATGTGCTTTTTGCGGCATTGTCATTTGGCACCAAGGTTTGTCGTCATCAATTGGCCTCGTAATCGCAACACCAGGACATTTCTTGGAAAATTTAATCGGCGTTGTCCCCTCTTCGGAGACTGTGTTTACACCTTGGAATATTGCGCTAGCCGCGGTGATTTTATTTACTCTTCCCTTTGTGATGGCACGGCTTCGACCTGCCGACGCCGCATGCCGGCCCATGCCTGAAGCATTGGCGGCAGAAGAAACCGCAGAGGTGCCTGTTGTGGAAATAGGGAACTCTCCGGCTGCGCGAATCGAAAATACGCGCTGGATAAATATCATATTTGTCGTTGCCGGAGTCGCGTATCTCTACGTCGAATTTGTCTCAAGAGGACAGGGTCTCGATCTCAACCGTCTGAACTTCATGTTTCTCATCGTTGCTATTGCCTTAACGAGATCACCGGCACACTTCCTAAAATTGATTGTAGATGCATCACGCATTATTGGGCCATTTCTGTTGCAGTACCCCTTCTATGCCGGAATCGCAGGCATGATGGCCGCCACCGGTCTCGCGCAAATTGTCGTCAATCTGTTCGTTGAGATCTCAACCGCTCAAACTTTGCCTATAGCCTCGTTCTTTAGCGGCGCGGTGCTAAACTTATTTATTCCCTCTGGAGGCGGGCAATGGGCCGTTCAAGGCCCCATTGCCATGCAAGCCGCCGTAGAACTCGGCGCTGATATTCCAAAAGTCGCCATGGCTGTTGCGTTCGGTGACGAGTGGACGAACTTGATTCACCCCCTCATCGCCTTTCCGGTGCTGGCCATCGCAGGTCTGCAGGCGAGAGACATCATGGGGTATTGCGCGGTTGCATTACTTTATACGGGTCCGATTTTTCTGATCAGCCTCTTATTATTGATATAGCGCCACAAACGAAAGCGGCTGACTTTTGATTGCACGAGGCCATGCTTGTCATGATGTCTCCAGACCCGATATAGAAGTGGGATGAACACTGAACCGCCGCGCAATTCGTCGGTCGCCGAGCGGCAGCCGCGCGATAAAAAGCGCCTGCTGTTTCTAGTGACGGAATATTACTATTTTAGATCTCATAAAATAGCGGTCGCCGACACGGCGGCCCAGGCCGGATTTGAAGTTGTTGTAGCGGCGCGCCCAGATAACGGCTCGCCTACGCCTGAAAATTTTGAAATGAAAGGGCTTAATTGGCGGCGGTCTGGCTCTCTACTCGGTGCCGCATTTCAGTTTTTGCCTGAGCTACTTCGCGTACGGCGCCTTCTCCGAGATGTGAAGCCAGATGTTCTGCATAACATTGCCCTAAAGCCGGCGATCATCGGTTCTTTAGCCGCGATGGGCTCCAATATTAAAGTCGTGAACTCCATAAATGGATTTGGCTTCGTTTTTCACGATCAATCCATACTAGCAATAATTGCACAGAAAATATGCGGGTTGATTTTGCGTATATCGGTGCGCACCAATGACGCGCGCATCGTTCTACAGAATAAAGACGATGAAATTTTTGTGCGATCCCACCTAAATCTACCCGAAAGACATGTCAGTCTTATTGCAGGTTCGGGAGTTGATACGGCGGAATTCTCAATACAGCCAGAGCCTGCAGAGGGACCGTTTAAATTCCTTATTCTCGCGCGACTTCTTTATATCAAAGGCATCCAGATCGCCATCGATGCGCATTCAAGCCTTCGAAGTCAGGGTCATACTTCAGAATTAGTTATTTGCGGCGGACACGATGCGGGCAACCCGTCCTCTATTCCTGCCGGTATGATTGCTCAATGGGACAAAATACCCGGCGTGACATTTAAGGGTCAGCTAGCGGATGTTCGCCCTTTGATCGCGCAGTGCCACGTGGTTCTGCATCCCGCACTTGGTGGAGAAGGACTTCCTAAAGCTCTTTTAGAGGCGGCTGCTAGCGGCAGAGCCATGATCGCCTCGGATGTTAGGGGCAATCGAGAGGTTGTTATCCCCAACAAGACCGGATTGTTGGTGCCCCCTGGCCGCCCTGAAGCCCTAGCCGAAGCTATGGGGTGGATTATGAACCACCCAGATGCACGCAAAGAGTGGGCCGAGGCTGCTCGCGCCAAGGTTATCACCGAATTTGCACTGACCATTATCTTGGAGCAGCATTTGGCGCTATACCGGGAGTTTGCGCCGGATAATTTTTCAAGACCTACATATTCTTAATTGCCATATTAGTTCGCGGTATCAGTGGGTTGCAGATAAGCTGCTTGCCGCAACGCGTTTGAGGATGTATTTGGCCGTATTCCATGAGCAGCACTTACACAACGACAGGCAAGCACCTATCCCCGGCTTCATTCTGGGCGCCTCAATTCCTTGAGGCATCAGCGTGGGCTGAACATGCGCCTTTTGCATTCTGGCTGATTGAACACCACAAACCACGCACACTGGTAGAATTAGGCACTCATGGCGGGTACTCCTACTTCGCCTTTTGCCAAGCCGTGAAAGCTTTCTCCCTCTCCACTCAATGCTACGCTGTAGATACATGGAGGGGTGACGAGCACACCGGATTTTATGACGAGGCGTTCTTTCAGCGGGTGTCAGAGTATAATGACGCCCACTACGCTGCTTTTTCCCGTCTTGTCCGCTCCACCTTTGACGATGCGGTCGAGCACTTCAGCGATGGCTCAATTGATCTCCTTCATATCGACGGCTTGCATTTTTATGAAGATGTAAAGCACGATTTTGAAACGTGGCGTCCGAAGTTATCGGAGCGCGCTATTATTTTGTTCCATGATACGAACGTACGAGAGCGAAATTTCGGTGTCTTCCGGCTCTGGGAAGAACTGCGAAAAGAATTCCCATCTTTCGAGTTTCTGCATGGACACGGACTGGGAGTGCTGGGCTTCGGCTCAGATCTGCCTCCCGATATGGTCGACTTTTTTACTGCGGTACGCGAGCCCAATGTTCCAACTGATATTCGACATGCCTACAGCCGTCTCGGCGGTGCGTTCAAGGCCGACTTAGTCGGCCGGGAAATTCAAATCCAGCTTAAGGGCGAAATCACCGCTCAAAAAGAACGTGCAGATGCTTTGGCAGATGCTTTGGATGTGAATCTAAAAACCTCAGAGTCGGAAGTGCGCAGGCTGACTAGCCGGGAAACCGCTCTGATGGCAGAATCTTCCGCATTGGAAGACTCACTAAAAGAAGCCGGGAGACGTCTTGAAGTTCAATGGGAGCACAACAGCATACTTACTGCTCAGCTTGACGACCTAACGCGCCAACTGAATGCGCAAAAGCAGGCCTTGCAGTCGCTCAAGAACTCGACAAGTTGGCGCCTTACGGCGCCAATCCGAATTGCACGCCGTTTTCCTAAGCAAGTCACGCAGACTATACGCCACCTTACCAAGGCAAGCGCTCGCTTTCTCTATCACCACATTCCATTGCCGCAGGTTGCGAAGAAAAAACTGGTCGATGTTTCATTTCGAATTGCGCCGACTCTTTTCCAATCAACATCCGTATACCGTAAATGGGAAAGCCAACGCCGGCGCGAGAGCGCTGACGCCCTTCTCTTACAGAGACAGAAGCCTTTAAAGGAAGTAGCGCGACCTTTTGAAATTGACTACAGCGTTGCAGTCCCATTCGATCACGCACAATCACTCACAAATGCCCCAAAGCTTGCCGTTATTTGTCATCTATTTTACGAAAGCATGGCACCTGAGTTTCAGAGATATCTAGCGAATATTTCTTTCCCTTTTGATCTTTTCATATCCACAAACACCGCTGCCAAAAAGGCAGCCCTTGAAGCATTCTTTAAGGATTGGTCACATGGCAGTGTGGAAATACGCATAACGGAAAATCGTGGCCGCGACATAGCGCCCAAACTACTTACGTTTAAGGACATCTATGACTCCCATGAATATGTCCTGCACATCCATTCGAAAGCATCTGATCACGCCAGCGCTCTAGCCAACTGGCGTGGTTTCTTGTTGGAAAATTTGCTTGGATCTCCCGAGATCGTGAATAGCGTGTTTTCAGCATTTTACCAGCGGCCCGATCTTGGGATCATCGCGTCCCAGCATTTCGAACCCATGCGACAATGGGTGAATTGGGGCGGAAACTTTAAGGCTGCGGACGCTCTCGCGCGACGTATGGGAATCGTGATGTCTGACGACAAGGTTCTCGACTTTCCGTCAGGCTCTATGTTTTGGGCTCGGTCATCTGCTTTGAAACCCTTGCTTGATCTCAATTTAGAATTCGACGATTTCGATAAAGAAAACAAACAAATCGACGGCACCTTAGCTCATGCGATCGAACGGCTATATTTTTATGTCTGTGAGCGCGCCAGCTTCAAGTGGATAAAAATTTCTCACCCGTCTCTTTTCGAACATACGCCCGCGATCATCTCCATCGACAGCCCTGGCGATCTCGACAAATTTATGAGCGAACACACGCTGACGCTAACAGACCCTACAACACCCGCCCCCCGAACAATTCATCCGCCGCCAGTAGCACCTGCGAAAAGCTTAATTGCACGCCTTCAAGAAAGGGCTCTTGGCAGCAAAACACCTGTAAATGCGGCGACCAATGTTGTGGTCGGAATCGTCACTTATAATAACACCGCTAAACAGGTACGCAGCATAGTGAATAGTGCCCGACAAGCGCTCATAATAGCGGGATTGAACGCAAAGGCGCGCATATACGTCGTCGACAATGGTGACGCATCCTCGGCCGCCGCCGGAGAGGACGAGAGCATTTTTCATATGAAAACCGAAGGTAATGTGGGTTTTGGAAAAGCGCACAACCGCCTGATGGCCGAAGCATTTTCGAATAACGCCGACATCTATATCGCAGCAAATCCCGACGGTTCCTTTCATCCAGATGCCATCGGAGCGCTCGTCCAAATGATGCACGCTCATAACGGCCGCGCCTTAATTGAAGCTATTCAATTTCCAGATGAGCATCCAAAAACATACGACCCGTTCACGTTTGAGACGCCCTGGGCGTCGGGCGCATGTCTCGCCATTCCCAATCAACTTTATGAGGCGATTGGCGGTTTTGACGATGCCTTCTTCATGTATTGCGAAGATGTGGACTTGTCCTGGCGTGCGCGGGCCAGCGGCTTTGCTGTTCGAATTTGCCCGCGAGCCTTATTCTTGCACGCAGTGACCAATCGCAAACCAGACCCAACACGTCTGAAAGTGATTTTTAACTCCGGAATTCTTCTTGCGCGCAAATGGAACAACCCCAAATTCGAAAAATGGCTAAATTTAGAATTGAAAGCCATTGGATTTGAGCCAACAGATGCGCAACCAACCCGCGTCCCAGATGAGTGGGGGCACATACCCGACTTTGACCATCAACTCAGCTTTTCCGAGACACGATGGTGATTGCGTGTTGAGTCAAATTAATACCGTCGTGCGGCTTCATGATGTCGCGCGCTTGCCGGAACTTAGGCGGTGCGTGTTTTCGCTTGTCGGACAATCTTACCGACCAATTCATATTATACTGACTCTGCAACGGTTTTCAGCGGGGGACATCGCAGCTGTAACAGATGCTCTTAACCCCCTCATAGAGAGAGATGATGGCATCACGTTGTCGGCGCTAAATTACGAAGACCCGAAGCCTACGGATGCACGGGCAAATCTTCTTAATCTTGGTGTACAGCATGCTGACGGCGGCTACTTGGCTTTTCTTGACTATGACGACGTGCTCTATCCAGAGGCGTATCAGCTCCTCGCGGCGCGCTTAAAGAATACTGGTGCCGCCATTGCTTTTGCCAACGTGAGGGTCATGCGCTTAAACGTGTACGACCAATTCCTCTACGCTGAGAGCAAAGTAACCCCCCCGTTCGGTGGGTCGGATCTGCTTGATTTGTTTCGCGGAAATTTTTGCCCGCTGCATAGCTATCTCATAGATCACGAGCACGTTTCGAAAGACGTCTTGCAGTTCAATACCTCGCTCGCGATGGAAGAAGACTACGATGTGTTGCTGCGCATTTGCGCGAAATACCGCTCCGATTTTGGCCTTATTGGAACATGCATCGGCGACTATTATTATAAGACAGATGGTAGCAATACTGTCCCGACCGAGGGCGGACTCTCAGGTCAAGCTCTAGCTCGGTACATGAAAGTGAAAACGACCATCGAAGAAAGACGACGCTCCACCGATGTTTCGGTGTCTGTTCAGAGGATGCTCGGATTGCCTGCTTCCGAAACCCCACTCACCATCCACGATGTGCTTGGGCGGTTTTCGTCGGGCTGGCTTAGCGCATTCACAAGACGGCGAACCGCCGCCAACACCGAAGTGTAAACTTGGCAATGGGCACAATCAGGTCACCAGCCGCGGGCAAAATCGACATGCTGGCCATATTCGTTCCGTTCGTGCTTTTGGTGCGTCAACGCGTTGCGTTACGCCAATTCTTAGTTCGCGCGATTTTGCGCCGCTACCGTCTCAGCTCCTTTGGGTTGCTGTGGACCATTATCGTCCCACTCGTCACGCTAGGTATTTACACCTTTGTGTTCGGGGTGGTCATGGAGAGTCGCTGGGGCAGCGGGACCGACTCAAGCACCTATGGCTTTAGCCTACATCTGTTTAGCGGACTGATTGTCTTTTGGGTGTTTGCAGAAATCATGGGTCAAGCACCCCTGGCTATTGTGGAACACACCAATCTCGTCAAACGGGCAGTTTTCCCATTGGAAATCCTACCGCCCGTGGTTGTCGGCAATGCTGTTTTTCATGCTCTTGTGAATACTGGGGTTTTGCTCGTGGCGCTTTTAGTGCTTGAAAGGAATGTGCCCATAACCGCTTTACTTCTGCCTCTGGTATTGATGCCATTTGTGCTCCTACTCACCGGACTTTCTTGGATTTTGGCCGCCATTGGCGTGTATTTCCGCGACATTGTGCACATGGTCGGCCTGCTGATGACCGGCGCGTTATTTATCTCGCCCGTATTTTATGCGACCGACCGCCTAAGTCCGGCACTGCAGACATTGATTATGCTTAACCCGATAACCTTCATCGTTATTCAGGCTCGCCTTGTTCTGCTGGAAGGTCAGCCGCCGAACTGGATGGGTCTTGGTCTTTATCTAGTTGTCGCATGGCTCATCGCATCCGCAGGCCTTGCTTTTTTCCGTCACGCTCGCGCAAATTTTGCTGATGTCCTTTAAAACCGAGAATCTACCGCCCGACGCACAAGCTAGCGAAAACGGCGATTTCGTGGTCGTCGCCGATGACGTCTCTAAAGGCTATGCCCTCTATCGCCGGTCGTCAGAACGGCTCATGCACTTGCTAATGCCGTGGCGGACTTACCCCCGCTTTGAGGCTTTAAAAAACGTTTCTTTCCGCGTCGCGCGCGGCGAAACCGTCGGTATTATCGGACAGAATGGCGCCGGAAAATCAACGCTCCTTCAGTTGGTCACCGGCACGGTCCCTCCTACAACAGGCACAATAGCGGTTAGTGGACGTATTGCCGCGCTATTGGAACTTGGCGCGGGATTCGAGCCCGATTTTACCGGCCGTGAAAATATATTGCTCAACGGTACAATTCTGGGGCTGAGCGAACGACAACTCCGAGACCGCATGGACGACATCATTGCTTTCTCAGAGCTCGGTGAGTTTATCGACAGAGCTGTCCGCACTTACTCCAGCGGCATGTTCATGCGCCTGGCCTTTTCTGTCGCCGCCCATGTGGACGCGGATCTGCTCATCATCGATGAAGCCTTGGCTGTGGGAGATGCCCGCTTCACGCAAAAATGTATGCGCTATCTGAAGGAGTTCAAAAAGAAGGGCTCTATCCTCTTCGTTAGTCACGATGTTGGTGCGGTAACAGGCTTATGCGACCGTGCTATTTGGCTTGATCATGGCCGTGTCCAGGCAGAGGGCGACGCTGTACGCGTTTGCGAACAATACGTTGCTTCGCTTTTCGATCGCCCTGCGCAGACTGGAGTAACTCAAAATTCTGAAGCATCTCCGCCATCTGAGTTGCCGGGCAATCACGGCGCGGACGCAAATCAACATGTTCTATTCACTGCTTCAGCCCCGCCGGAAGAATCAAGACCCGGAATAACCAGTTGCTCGGCATTCAACCCCGCAGCTAGTGCGTTCGGCAGCGGCGGCGCGGAAATCGTTGATGCCGGCCTATTTGACCCTAGACAAGGAACGCGCCTCACGCAGGTGCCCGAAGGCCAAGAAGTTGATCTCCGCATTATCGTGCAAACCGACACTCTTGTGAGCAAGCCTATCTTTGGATTCTATATCAAAGACCGTCTTGGCCAGCTTCTTTTGGGCGAGAACACCTTTTGGGAAGATGTACAGCAACCTGCTATTGCGGCCGGTGAACGCGTGGCGGCCCGCTTCAGATTTAAATGGCCGGCTCTTGCGAAAGGTAGCTACGCCCTGACAGTTGCCCTCGCCGACGGCACCATGGCCGACCACATCCAAAGACATTGGATGCACGATGCGGTGATTTTTGAAGTGCTATCGAGTTCCTCGCGCCGAGCGCTCGTAGGTGTTGACATGCAGCTTGTCGCGATTGATCGCAAAATTTCTAGTGACAGCCAGTTAGTATAACTCCGCCCTAATGCTGGGCGATGTCTTCCGTCGAAAATCGCAAGGGTTCCAGCTCAAGTATCGCGCCACTTGTAGCGCGGAAATTTTCCGCTTCGTTTGTATGTGCCGCCGAGAGGGTAGAAACTCTCGCGTACGACGCAAGGATTCCCAAAGCCCTTTTAAACGAGCCGGTCGACGCGACTTGATCATCGCTGTAATTTGAATGAGAGCAAATCCCGGAACTGCAACGATTAACAGCAAAGTCGGCATATTTCTTATCAATACCCACCATTGATTACGAGCGATTAGATATTCAGCGAAATCCGACTTTCCGACAAAACTTGCCCCACCAATATGATCGATGACTGCAGTCGGCACGACGGCACACCCATACCCAGCGAGCCGTAGCCGAAAAGACACATCAATGTCTTCGTAAAAACAGAAGAATCGTTGATCGAATCCGCCTATTTCACGCAACGCAGCCGTTCGGTACAAAGCGCCAGCAGCACAAACGCCGAAACAGTGATCAATATGTCGGGCTTCGGGTTTCGGTCTCGATTGTCCACGCCACGCTTGTCCCGAAATCAGGTAGTGATCACCATAACCGTCAATACATTCACTATCAGCGGCACTAATCTGCAAAGACCCAAAAGCGGCAATATTGTTATGCTCATCGGACGCCGTCACAAGCGCTTCCAACCAATTCGGGTGCGGAAAGGCATCTGGATTAAGTGCAACAAGCAGCGGACTATCTGACGCCTCAAGCCCAATGTTCATGGCCTGCGCAAAACCTAAGTTGTTGGTCATTTCCAGATAGGTCACAGGCATTGTGAGACGCGATAGAAATTCACCTGGCGACACCTGTGATGCGTTGTCGACCAAAACGACCTGGAAATCACTATAGGTTTGCGCGGAAAGACAATCGAAACACCGCAGAAGGGTTTCAGAAGAGTTGTAGCTCACGACAACAACACTCACTCGTGGGCTGGTTCTGGTGCTCATGTGCGCATACAATCCTGCCGGTCTGACGCCAAAAGCAACTCCTTGAGATAAAATGACGGATATTGACGTTGTAATTGTGAACTATAGGTCTGCGCCCCACACTGTCAATTGCGTGCGGACCGCACATCAAATCGCGCGTCATGACGGCATCAAGGTGAAAGTCATCGTCGTCAATAACGGTGATGAAGACAAAGCTTTCGAGCAGACAATTTTGGCGGCCGGTGACGTTACTATTGTGGACAATGCTGCAAACTCCGGATTCGGCGCTGCGAGCAACCAAGGGGCCGCACTCGGGGCCGCAGATGTGATTCTATTTCTAAACCCGGATGCCACCCTTGCACCAGGGGTTCTAAAGACCTGCCACAAAGTGTTCACCGACCCCGCCACCGCGGATATTGGCATTGTTGGCCCTACAATCATCGATGGAGATGGTAAAGTTGTCCGCTCTTGTTCACGGACTCCAACGTTGACCGATCTTCTTCTCAGGTCAGTAGGGGCCCATACGGTTTTCAAAGGCACCGGCTACCCCTTTTTATCCCTGGCCGATCACGCCGAAAGTCGTGACGTAGGCCAGGTGATGGGAGCCGCTCTGTTTATTCGGCGTTCACTATTTACCGCGCTGGACGGATTTGATGAGAGATTTTTCTTATACTACGAAGATGTGGATTTGTGCACGCGGGCGCAGAGCTTGGCTTCAAGATGTTATTATCTGAAGATCGCTCAAGTGATGCATATTGGCCGCGCTTCTAGCTCACAGGACACTGGCTTAGCGCTGGCCCTGCACATCCGCAGCCGCCTGATATATACCGGCATTCATTTTGGTCGCGGCGCGCAGATTCTACTTGCTGCGACCACCATCTTGTTGGAGCTCCCAACGCGCCTTGCACAGGCTGTTATCGGCCGCGGGGCTGTTGGCTTACGCGGGGTGTGCAAAGCCTATCGAATCTTGCTAACCAACTCATTTCCAGAGGCAATTTCGCGACTGGCGAGCAGAACCTCTCATAAGGGCATCGTTTAAAGTATCATGGCCCTGAAAATTCTTGCTTTCACTCGATATGATCGCAGCGGCGCGAGTAGCCGCGTCAGATTTTTGCAGTACATCCCACATCTTGAACGCTTGGGAGCACAGGTCACAGTACATCCTCTACTACCACCCGATCACCTCACGCGCCTATATGAAGGGAGGTCGCGTGCGCCTTTGATGGTGGCTGCTGCAATGGCACAAAGATTCTGGCACACAATCAACGGACGCGATGACCATATCATCTGGCTGCAGCGTGAGTTGTTGCCATTCATGCCATTTGTTCTTGAAAAGACACTGCTTGGCGGCCGAAAGCTTGTTGTAGATTTCGATGATGCCCATCACCTGTACTACAAAAACCTAACGTCATGGCTAGGACGCGCGGCGTACGGGCAAAAGATCGAGAGCCTCATGCAACAAGCAAATGCGGTTGTTGTTGGAAACAGGACACTTGCCGAGTACGCAAGCGAGGTCGGGGCGACCAATATACACTTAATTCCCAGCGCTGTGGACGTACAACGATTCCAAAAACCAGCGGTCGACACACAAGCTGACTTTCAAATCGGCTGGATCGGCACGCCCGTTACCGCGAGCCAGTCTTTACCCTTGGTGCGCGAGCCCTTGATGCAATTTTTATCTGACCATCAAGCCAAATGCATATTTATCGGTGTGGGCAGAGACCAATTTCTCGAAATTCCAGCAGATAGAGTCACTTGGAGTGAAGCGGCAGAGGAGGAGGTTTTGCCCCGCTTATCGGTTGGCCTTTGCCCTCTTGACGATACCCCATGGAACCGCGGAAAGAGCGGATACAAAATTATTCAGTACATGGCATCAGGAAAGCCAGCGCTAGTTTCACCTGTGGGCATTGCCGCGGAGATGATTGACCACGGTGTGACAGGCTTTCACTGCGCAACCCCAGACGATTGGTATTCATATTTAGTGCAGCTCTATAAAGACGCCGACCTGCAAGCATCTATGGGTAAATGCGCACTCACTGAAGCGAAATCTCGTTACGACACGGCTCCTGCCGCCGCAGCTCTTTATAAAATCTTCGAGGATTGCCAACGTGCCTAAGAGATCGATGGCATGGATTCCGTTCATTTTTATTCCGCTCGTTGCGTGGAGCCGGGACCTTGCGGTTGCCATCTTAGTGTTGGGTGCCGTTGCGGTTTTATTTTGGGGCCACTTGAATTGGCGTGAGATATTCATCACGAGTCTGCGCACGCCCTGGGCTCTAAGCGCGAGCGCCTTTATTTTTTGGAGCCTTATAGCGGTCATTTGGGCACCGCACCTACCATTTGCCGCATGGCTTAAAGTGTTTATAGCGGTTACCGCTATTTCGATCCTGACTACAGGCTTGGTGCGCCTTCCGGCGGTTACCATTCGGCACCTTTCCACCTTAGCTATTATGTCAGCTCTCGCCTTGCTTGGCCTTTTGCTGTTTGAACGGCTGACCGACGGCCTCCTAATTCGCATTGACCGCTCTTCGGACACTCCTGTGCAAATCCTCAACACGCTTTCGGGAGGGCTTGTATTGCTCTCTTGTGTCTGTTTCCCGATGGCCTGGCTCATGATTCGCCGAACCGGACGACGGATTTGGCCAATCGCGTTCATCGCGAGCTGTTTTTCATTAAGCCTGGTTTACCGGATGGACGCGATTCCAGTTGGGTTGCTCGCGGGCACTCTAAGCGCGCTTATTGTTCTTCGGTGGCATACGCGTGGCTTTCTTGTCGTTGTCGTGACCGCCGGTTTATTAGCTGTTAGCTGGGCCCCCTTGACGATGAGCGCGTCCGCCTTACATCTCGACTCATGGCTAATGGAAAACATTGATCGCAATTGGGGTTATCGCATCATCATTTGGCACTATGTCGGTGAGTTAGTGCGAGAACATTTCATAATTGGATATGGATTTGACTCTGCTCGGGTTCTTGGCGCCGCAGCCGACTTGCTTCCAGACCGCCGCGGAAACTCCACTTTTCTGCACCCTCACAACGGCATACTTCAAATCTGGCTAGAACTAGGGGTGAGCGGCGTTGCGCTTTTCGTGACCACGGCCATTCTGCTCGCGCGCCGCATACTGAATTGCGCGCCTAGTTCTGGGGCCTTGGCCGCCGCAACAGGCACGATCATATTCTCCACTACCATTTGGCTATTGAGTTATGGAATTTGGCAAGGTTGGTGGATTGCTGTTCTTGGGTTAGCGGCTAGCGCAGTCATTCTAGTCCTCCGGGTTGATGCCGAGGAACGTCACAACACCTAAATTCAATTTGAACCTTCGGCGAGGCGTACAAGGTATTCACCGTAACTACTTTTCCCCAGCTTCCGCCCCAAATCGGCTAACCGGTCGCGATCGATCCAATCGTTAAAGAATGCGATTTCCTCTGGAACACAAATCCGTTGACCTTGCCGTTTCTCGATGGTTTGCACGAACTGCCCGGCTTCCGCCAAACTTTCATATGTACCGGTATCAAACCAAGCAAAGCCGCGGCCGAGCCGCTCTACGTGAAGCTTGCCTTGCTCTAAATACTTTCTATTCACATCGGTAATTTCAAGCTCACCTCGCGCGCTGGGCTTCAAAGTTCGCGCGATTTCCACCACGTCATTGTCGTAGAAATAGAGCCCGGTTACCGCCCAACTTGACTTCGGCGCGCTGGGCTTTTCTTCAATTGATATGGGGCGTTTCTCCGCATCAAGATTAATGATTCCATACCGCTCAGGATCGCTAACGTGATACGCGAAAACAGAGGCCCCGGATGTGCGAGCAGCGGCCGCGCACAATTGTTCGGTCAATCCATGGCCATAAAAAATGTTGTCGCCCAGCACTAAAGCGCATGCCGAATCGCCGATAAACTCTCGGCCTATAATGAACGCTTGAGCCAACCCGTCCGGGCTAGGCTGTTGCGCATAATTAATATTGAGCCCCCAGCGTGTGCCGTCCCCAAGCAAGTACTGAAACGCGGCGGCATCATGCGGCGTTGTAATAATCAAGATATCCTGAATACCCGCCAGCATTAGCGTACTGAGCGGATAATAAATCATAGGCTTGTCGTACACCGGCAGGAGTTGCTTAGAGACGGCATGTGTAATGGGGTATAGCCGCGTACCGGATCCGCCCGCGAGAATAATACCCTTCATCTTCACTCCTACTTTAACCATGCACAGATTTATACTGTGCCGGCAGCGATATCTGCCGCAAGCACTTCGTCCAGCATATCAGTTAGCGCCTCTTCCCAAGGCCGCAAAGCAATACCGTAAACACGCGCCAGCTTGCCGCAATCGAGCACTGAATTTTCCGGGCGCCGGGCTGGTGTTGGGTATTCCGCTGTCGTGATCGCCTGAACATCGGGAGCCGGGTCAACCCTTAGCCCAGCGACCTCGAAAACCTTACGCGCAAACTTACACCAGGTTGTCGCGCCATTCCCGGCACAGTGAAAAGTGCCCATACCTTCCAGCGGAGGCGCTCCATCTATCATGCACCGCGCGACCGCGATGACAGCATCTGCCAAGTCTCCAGCGAAAGTAGGGCTCCCGTATTGATCATCAACCACACGAAGCTGGTTGCGCTCTTTCCCTAGCCTCAGCATTGTTTTGACGAAGTTATTGCCGTGAACACCGTAGACCCAAGCGGTTCTAAGGATAACGTGTTGTGCACACGCTTCTCTCACCGCTATTTCGCCGGCATGCTTACTTTCGCCGTACACGCCCAGCGGAGACGGGAAATCATCCTCCGTATAGGATGTCGTCTTACTGCCATCAAATACGTAGTCTGTAGACAGGTGAATGAGCGGCAAATTATTGTGGGAACATGCCTCAGCGAGATAGGCCGGGCCATCGCGATTAACCGAAAATGCCATATCGGGGTTGGATTCAGCCTTATCGACCGCCGTATATGCGGCCGCGTTAATGACAACCCTTGGCAACGTGCTGGAGATCATATTCAGCACATGCTCCCGATCCGTAATATCCAGCTGCCCGCGAGTCATTGCCAGCACGGTCAGCGGCGCTTGAACGCGCCGCGCCACTTCCCAGCCGAGTTGACCCTCTGCGCCTGTTAACAGGATATCGCAGCTCACCTTGCGGCCTTCTGCGACAAACCGAGACGATCCCCAGCGTAGCGTCCCTCTCGAATCTTTTGCCACCAGTTCTTGTTTTGAAGATACCACTGAACTGTTTTACGCAGACCAGACTCAAATGTTTCTTGCGGCTGCCATCCCAACTCGTGCGTGATTTTCGAAATATCCATGGCGTATCGAGCATCATGACCGGGGCGATCATCGACGTAGGTGATCAAGTCTCGACGTGCCGAATTACTTGGCACAAGTTCATCCAAAAGATCGCAAATAGACTGCACGACCTCAATGTTCGTTTTCTCCGCCTCACCACCGATATTATAAACCTCACCCACCCGGCCCTTGGTGACAACGGCCCACAATGCGCGGGCGTGGTCTTCAACAAATAGCCAATCCCGCACATTCTGGCCCGTGCCGTAGACCGGCAAGGATTTACTTTCAAGGCCATTGAGAATAACGAGCGGAATCAACTTTTCCGGAAAGTGATAGGGGCCGTAATTATTAGAGCAGTTTGTGATTACGACTGGCAAACCGTACGTATGGTGCCAGGCTCGGACCAAGTGGTCAGAAGAAGCTTTTGACGCCGAATAGGGTGAATTCGGAGCATAGGGTGTTGTTTCGGTAAATAGCCCTTCTGCACCTAGAGAACCGTAGACTTCATCCGTCGATATATGATGAAAGCGAAACGCCTGCTTGCGATCGGGCGGGAGTCCCGACCAATACATTCGTGCAGCCTCAAGTAATGAATATGTCCCCGTAATATTGGTTTCAATGAAGGCGGCCGGACCATCGATTGAGCGATCAACATGGCTTTCCGCAGCTAGGTGCATGACCACATCAGGCTGTTCTGTTTCAAACAAGGCCATCATGGTTGCATGGTCGCAAATGTTGGCGTGCATGAAACGATATAGTGGACTGCTTGCAATATTCTCAAGCGATTCGAGATTGCCCGCATACGTAAGGGCATCAACATTTATCGTTTGCACGCCCACCTCACCCACCAGCAGACGCACGACGGCTGAACCTATAAAACCAGCTCCTCCGGTAACGAGAACCTTCATTGAGAAATCTCACTTTGGTGACGGAAATACTCAGGTAGGTCGGCAAAGACCGGATGCTGCTTGTCACGAGCCGAGAGAAACACCTCGGAATCCGCTACATGCCAATCAATACCGAGAGCCGGATCATTCCAGAGCAAACCCTTGTCGTGCTCAGGGGAATAATAGTTGCTGACCTTGTAAAGCACTTCGGTATCGGGCTCCAGAGTCACAAGGCCGTGAGCAAACCCAATTGGTACTAAAATTTGGTTCCAGTCGCTCGCAGAAATACGAGCTGAAACATGACTTCCAAACGTAGGGGAGCCGACACGCAAGTCTACCGCAACATCCAATATGGCTCCTCGAACGACACGCACCAGCTTGTCTTGGGCGAATGGCGGTGTCTGGAAATGAAGTCCGCGCACTGTGCCCTCTTGCGCCGAGAACGCATGATTGTCCTGTACGAAATCAATTTTGATGCCTACCGCTGCGAAATCTCGACGAGAGAAAGTCTCGGAGAAAAAGCCACGTTCGTCGCCATGCTTCACTGGCCTGATAACTTTAACGTCTGGGATGGATAAGCTCTCGACAATCAACGGCATATACAACTCTAAATTTGAACGGAGGAAACGCTGCGCCTTGTTATTACAGCATGTAGGCGGTGATGCTGCCGTGGACAACTTTAGTGCGCGATAGATCCTCAACAAGACTAATATAAGGTGCCGCCCAGTTGGCAAAGCGAGACAATTCAGTCCCATTTATAGCCCAATCAATCACAATGACCACGGCCGGCTTCCCATTGCGCGTCAGATCAATTGCATTCGGTAACCAGCTGGGCTGTTTCACCAAATACGTATCATCAACATAAAAATTGGGCAGCAACATTCTTCGCGCGGTCATGAACGCGACACCCGGACAATAAGGTACGCATACGATCGCTGCGCCTTTTTTTGAATTTTGGATAATCACGTCTCGGAGAAATGTAAGATCCGACTTCTCAGCCGAGGTAACGTGAACATTCACGCCATTTTCCGCGCTGAAAATTTCCGTCCGCTCTGCCGCGACCGCAATGGATCCTGTCGCGGGAGAGTGCAGGCCGGTCCAAAGATAGAGACCGACATTGATGATAAGCACGAACAGAACAGCACCTGCAAACAATTGCTTCCACGCCGGACCGTGGCTCCGAATACTGCCATACATTTGGGTGGCAAATACCGCCGACAGAACAATATAGCCTGGCATGAAGTTTGCGATATGCGACATATCGGGACGATAGAGAAAATAATGTGGCAACGTCGCAGCTGCGGCGCTTAAGGCAACAAGACTTGGAGCAAGCGCATCCACTTCGCGGTCTTTAAAAAGCAGGCGCGCCCTTTGTAAGATTACAAAAACAAACATCACTGCCACGAGAACCGGCAAATATATTAACAGGGCAAGCTGAGAAACTTGCCCACCGCCAGAGAAAATGTCTGAAACAGACGGACGCAGGAGTAATGCAGCAGCACTCTCGTTCGAAGGCGTTGACCCCGTTACCAGATAGCGCATGCCATCCAGGAAATACTCGGCCATCATCGCTGGATAGTCCAAGAATTGCTGTAAGAATATACCGGTGTAGCCACCGGCGGCGGACGCCAAAAGACCGAGCATTAGCACGCTCAAAAAGCCAGACACTGCTGATAAGCCTAAAGAACGGGGCAAATGAAGTCGTCGCGGAGATTCTGACCGACCCCCCGCTCCGAACGAAACTAATGCAATTACTGCTATCAACGGGACAGCAAACACATAACCGAAATCAGGTCGTATCTGAAACGTGAACGAAAGCACCGCGCCTGCCAGAGCGGCTTGCCACATACGCGGCACCCCTTGAACTAGGCGCATTTGCGCCGCAACGTTCAGCATAACGCACAATGCATAGAATGAGGTCGCCGGAAAGGCGGGCACCAGCATTGCCGTGAGGGCTGCGCCAAAGGCGAGCAGCCGACTGCCGGTCGCAAGACTTACGGTGTAGAAGACGAGGACATTGGTGATCACAATGCAGAAGAAGAACAGTAGTTTGATAAGACTGTAGGTGACACCGAATACATGGAATAAGAATTCGCCAATCTTGAACCACAAAATGCCATAACCGATGACAAGATCATTCGGGTCACGTCCGAGAAGCAACTCGTAACAAATTTGGGCGTAGTTGCCGGCATCGCTAAAATTGAAGCCGCTGTTAAGGTACAGCGCGTAGTACCCAACCGACAGGACTACAACAACCAGCCCATACAGCGTACCCGGCGAGAGTGCGGTTTTAACTCGTTGCATAGGGATAACCGGCACAGCATGAACTAGAGGTGGGGTCCGGCGACCGATATATCCGACGGACGAACTATTCCAGTGACCGTATCATAAACTTGTAGGGATATTGCTAATCACTTGAAGCGCGGAAACAGAACAGCCCATCAGTCTCCAGGCATACACTTCATGTCTCGGATGTTTTCGCCAGTTTCTCAAGGTATGGCGACGGCTTCCACCATTGTCCAAAAGGACCGCCACCAAATTCACGAATGTCTTTCAGTGCACTAGACCAGCCGATCGAATCGCCGTAGCACATCGGTCCGCCGCGCCAGCGCGGAAAGCCGTATCCATGCACATAAACCACATCGATATCGCTCATCCGTTCGGCAATATCATCTTCCAGAATCCAGCAGCCTTCATTTATCAAGGCCAGCATTGTACGGGAGATAATTTCCTCGCTTGAAATTGATCTCGGCTTTACACCGGCTTCCTGCCGCGCCGCTGCGATAAGGTCATCAGCAACAGGGTGCGGCGAACGCGCTCTTGTTTCAGGGTCGTAGCAGTAGAAACCGGCTCCGGACTTCTGCCCCAAATGCCCTGCTTCCACGAGCTGGTCATGAACCATTGTCGCCTTGGGCTCAAACGATCCAGGCTCCATTTCTTTACGCGCCTTATAACCGATGTCGAGCCCGGCGAGGTCCGCCACGCTGAACGGTCCCATGGCCATTCCAAAGTCCGTAAGAGCGCGATCAACCTCTGAAGGTGACGCTCCTTCCAGCATCAGCAGACCAGATTCCCGGGCATAAGCCCGCAGCATACGGTTGCCGATAAAACCGTGACAAACACCGGCGATGACAGAAATTTTGCCGGTGGCTTTGGCAACAGCGAGTGCGGTTGAAAGCACGTCCGGTGCAGTGGCATCGCCGCGCACAACTTCGACCAGCTTCATGACGTTCGCGGGACTAAAGTAATGCAATCCCAGAACATCTTGTGGCCGCGACGTAACTGAAGCTATCGCATTAACATCAAGATAAGACGTATTTGTTGCGAGAACAGCACTCGGCTTTGCAACGCCGTCAAGTGTTTCAAAAATACTCCGCTTAACGTCCATAGATTCGAACGCCGCTTCCACAATCAAATCTGCGTCCGCAAGGGCATCGTAGCCGACACTGCATTGAATCAAATTTATACGGCTTTCACAATCTTGCTGGGATATTCGGCCGCGCTTCACCTGAGAGTCGTACAAGCTTCGTACGCGACCTCGACCCCGCTCCAAAACCTCCTCGGAGATATCCGTTAAAAACACCGGATAACCTGCATCGGCATATGTCATAGCAATGCCAATGCCCATGGTACCCGCGCCGACCACACCAATCTTGTCGACCTGTCTCGGTTTCGCGTCAGACGGCGCCTTTCCGGCAGCACGTTCAGCAAAAAAGATATGGCGGAGCGCTTTTGCTTCTGTGGTCCCGGCAAGTTTCAGAAACGTTTCTCGCTCAAGTTTTTTACCTTCAGCGAAAGGCATGCCGAGGGTTTTACGTATCAGACCAAACGCTTCAAGTGGCGCAGTTGCCCCGCGGGCCTGCTTCCGAATCGAGCCTTCAATTTTATCAAGATTTTCAAGCACGCCGACATCTGCACTGGATGTGCGCATGGAAAGTCGACGAGAAGTTATATCTTCATTAGCGACTTCTAGTGCGAATGAGATCGCAGCCGTCACGACTTCGCCGTCTGCCACCCTATCAACGAGGCCAAGCTTAAGAGCTTTCTCTGCAGAAATAGGCTTGCCGCCGCAAATCATTTCAGCTGCATCAACCGCGCCCACAAGGCGCGGCAGTCTTTGCGTACCACCTGCCCCCGGAACAATACCAAGACTGGTTTCAGGAAGTCCTAATTTGCTGCCGGCAACGGCAATGCGATAATGACACCCTAGGGCGATTTCAAGACCGCCACCCAGCGCGTGACCATGAATCGCGGCGATGACCGGCTTGCGCGCGGCTTCAATGGCATCGATCACGTCCGGGAGAAAAGGTTCTGCAGGCGGCTTTCCGAACTCGCGAATATCCGCACCGGCGACAAAGGTTCTACCTTTGCAGGCTATAACAATCGCTGCGTTGCGGCCTTCGTCACACTCTTTGTTGATTTCATGCAGCAGCGCACTGCGGACGGCTTGCGAAAGGGCGTTTACCGGTGGATTATCAATCCACAGTATAAGAACACCATTACGTTCTTCTGAGCTTACAACCACCGAAAAATCCAATCTTAAACCTCAAGCACTTCGCCCTTCATGAGCGTTACGAGCTTGCCGGCAAATCCCATTAGATCTTTTCCGGCCGCCGCATTCTCCGGGCTTTTCATTGCCGTCTTGTAGGAGGCTTCGTCTTCAAAATACAATTCCGCGAGAAGAAAGTCACCGGGCTCACCCATGAGAGTTGCCGCAACCTTCGTGACTTCCGCTTTCACCAATCCAGGTATCGTACGCGCGATTGGCAAATGTACGTCGCGATAGTGCGCCATAAACGCATCGGCATCATCCGGCGTGCTGTACAATGCGAGCAACTTGATCATGCCGCCCCTCCCTTTCCTGACTTGTAGTTATGGCAAAACAAAAGGAAGGCAAATCACATTGCATTCATGGTCAGAAGTTCGTAGGTCGCAGCCAGCTCGTCATCCTTATTCAGGATTGAGACGGCCCACTTTACTTCTCCATACTCCTCGTTTCGCGCCGATTTCGATTTCACGGTCAATTTCACCTTAATGCTATCTCCAGGAGAAACTGGTTTGACGAACCGCAAATTCTCGAGACCGTAGTTCGCTAAAACCGGACCAGGCGACGGCTCGACAAACAAGCCCGCCGCAAACGACAACAAGAGATAACCATGAGCGACACGGCCAGGGAAGAATGGATTCGCTGCGGCAGCTTCCTCATCCATGTGCGCGTAGAACGTGTCGCCCGTGAAATTGGCAAAGTGTTCAATGTCATCAAGCGTGACTTCACGAGACGCCGTTTCAAGAGTGTATCCAATATCAAGCTTGCCAAACGGCAAGCGGAACGGATGGGTATCCCCTGTCGGCTGCGGCGCGCCCGGCAACCACGTATTAACCACAGTGCTGAGCATCCCTGGGCTGCCCTGCAAAGCGGTGCGTTGCATGTAATGCTTAACGCCGCGGATACCCCCCATTTCCTCACCGCCGCCCGCACGACCCGGTCCGCCATGCACGAGCACCGGTAACGGAGAGCCGTGTCCGGTTGATTCTTTTGCGCAATCACGGTTGAGGAACACCATACGGCCGTGAAATGCGCCGGAGCCCAGAACCATCTCTCTGGCGACGCTGCCATCATATGTGAAGGCTGACATCACCAAAGAACCCTTACCGTGGTTCGCGAGGGCGACAGCATCATCCACGGACTTGTAGGGCATAAGGGTCGAGACAGGTCCGAAAGCTTCTATTTCGTGAACAGCGTCGGCCTTCCATGGATCATCCGCACGCAGCAAGATTGGCGAGATGAACGCGCCTTTTGCAACGCCTTCTCCTTCGAGCTTCACTTGGTTTGGGTCGCCAAAGACGATTTTGGATACATTTGCAAGTTCAGCGACTTTGCTGCGCACGTCATCGAGTTGAGCGCGGCTAACCAGCGCGCCCATGCGTACGTTTTCAAGGCGAGGATCGCCGACAACCGTTTTCCCAAGGCGCGCTTTCAGAGCGGCTTCGACGTCATCGATGAGTCCTTCCGGCACGAACGCGCGCCGAATAGCCGTACATTTCTGCCCCGCCTTTACCGTCATTTCCTTCGCGACTTCTTTGACGAACAAATCAAATTCCGGCGCATCTGGAGTCACATCAGGGCCGAGAATAGAAGCGTTTAGAGAATCTTGCTCCGCAACAAACCGCACGGACTCGCGCGTGATTACCGGGTGGCTTTGAAGCTTCAGCGATGTATGCGCGGACCCTGTGAAGGACACAGCGTCTTGGCAGGTCAGGTGATCGAAGAGATCGCCTGTGGACCCGGCGATGAATTGAATTGCACCTTTCGGCAATACATCGGCTTCGATCATAACGCGGAATGCAGCCTCTGCCAGATACGCTGTTGCCGAGCCGGGTTTTACAATGGCCGGCACACCCGCGAGCAGAGTGGGCGCAAGCTTCTCAAGCATTCCCCAAACGGGAAAGTTGAACGCATTGATGTGTACCGCGACACCTTGCAGTGAGGTGTAGACGTGATGACCGATAAACGTTCCGCCCTTGCTCAGTGCTTCGGGGTTGCCGTCGATCAAAAGCCGGTCATCGGGAAGTTCACGGCGACCTTTTGACGAGTATGCAAAGAACGTCCCTGCACCACCTTCAATATCGATCCAGCTGTCGACACGGGTTGCACCCGTCGAATAAGACAATTCATAGAGCTCGTCTTTTCTCGCCATGATCGCCTGAGCAAGGGCTTTGAGCATCTTGGCGCGCTCATGAAATGTAAGCTTCCGGAGAGCCGGTCCGCCAACATTTCGAGCAAAGTCCGCCATGGCCTTAAAGTCGGCAACACCACTACCGATTTCAGCAATAGCGTCACCGTTTACGGCAGAATAATAGGGGGTAAATTGACCTGAACTATCGGCCCATTTTCCTTCAGCAAAGCTGCGCAAACGCAACACACCCATGGCCGCGACCTCCGATATTTAGATTGAATTATTTGCCGGTAAAGACCGGTTTACGCTTCTCTAGGAAGGCGGCAACGCCTTCGCCGTAGTCGGCGCTTGCGCCGAGTTCTCGCATCAAATCGCGTTCGATGTCGAGTTCTTCATCCAAGGTATACGACCATGACCCCCGGATCGCGGCCTTAGTCGCCGCAAGCCCGCGCGTCGGGCCCTTCGCAAAACGGTCCGCTAGTGCGTCGACTTCCTCCTTCAGCTTATCGTCGTCAACGCATTTCCAGATCATGCCCCATTCAGCGGCTTGCTCGGCCTTCAAGGGGTCGCCGGTCAGCGCCAAGCCCATAGCACGAGCTTGGCCCGCCAGACGCGGCAATGCCCATGTGCCGCCGGAGTCCGGAATGAGACCGATATGAGCAAAGGACTCGATGAACTTGGCGCTACGCGCCGCTATGACGATATCGCACGCAAAAGCGATATTTGCGCCCGCCCCTGCGGCCACGCCATTAACGGCTCCAATCACCGGCATTTTCAGTGCGGCAAGCCGCTTGATCAGCGGGCTGTAATATTTTTCAACGGAATCGCCGAGATCAACTTTCGCACCGCCAGGCGCGACGCTTCGGTCTGAAAGGTCTTGGCCCGCACAAAATCCACGGCCGGCACCACTCAAAACAAGCACGCGCGCTTCCGGATTGCCCTCAATTTCAGAAAGAGCCTGGGCGACTTCTTCGTGCATCTGAACGGTAAAACTGTTCAATCGGTCCGGACGGTTTAAAGTAATCCGTGCGACGCCGCCGACAATCTCAAACAGGATTGTTTCAGCCATTTTTAGTGCTCCCAATTATTTGCAGAATGACCGGTCGGATTATTACTAGCAAGGCCTTATTGGCTGCGATAGATATGTTTCTTGATTGCATCCGGAATCTTTCCAGCCAAGGACGACAATGACCGACGCTTCCGATTTAGCACGCCGCATCGCAGACACACTCCTTGCCCGCGAAGGAACCGGCCCGGCCTGGAATATAGAAATCGAAGCTGCGGACGTGGGTTATTGTCGAATCGCCATGCAAGTGCGGGATGACATGCTGAACGGATACAAAAGTACTCATGGCGGTATGCTCTTTTCCCTCGCCGACACGGCCTTCGCCTACGCCTGCAATTCACGCAATGTTACCACGGTTGCCCAAAGCGCATCGATTGTATTTCTTGATTCGAGCACGGCTGGAGAACGGCTAGTGGCTGAGGCAAAAGAAAAATCACTCAAAGGCCGCTCCGGCGTATATGCGGTGACGGTTTTCGGCGCCGACGGTCGCGTAGTGGCGGAATTTCAAGGCGCCTCCCGCGCAGTCGGCGGCAATGTGATTTGATGGATAAGGAACTAACAACAAATGACTGACGCATATATCTGCGATGCCATCCGCACACCGATTGGTCGTTATAACGGCGGCCTAGCGAACGTTCGGGCTGATGATCTGGCTGCCATCCCGCTGCGGGCTCTGATGGCACGTAATCCAGGCGTGGATTGGGCGACCGTAGACGACATTATTCTCGGATGCGCAAATCAAGCTGGCGAAGACAACCGCAATGTTGCCCGTATGGCCGGACTGCTGTCCGGCATGGGCGAATCCGTACCAGGCACAACGATCAACCGGTTGTGCGGCTCAGGCCTTGACGCGGTAGCCATGGCTGCGCGAGCCATTAAGACCGGAGATGCTGAAATGGTCGTGGCCGGAGGGACGGAAAGCATGACCCGCGCCCCCTTTGTGATAAGTAAGGCTGAAACGGCATTCAGCCGCACAGCTCAGGTGTTTGACACCACAATTGGCTGGCGCTTTGCAAACAAAATAACCAAAGCTAATTTCGGCCTCGATTCCATGCCTGAGACAGCGGAAAACGTCGCTGATGATTTTAATATTTCACGCGAAGATCAGGACGCGTTCGCGTTGCGCAGCCAACAACGCGCGCTCACTGCGCAAGAAAGCGGACGATTTGCTGCTGAAATTACGCCGGTCGAAATTCCCCAAAGAAAGGGTGATCCGATTCTCTTCGAAAAAGATGAGCATTTGCGTGCTACAGACATTGAATCCCTTGGAAAACTCAAACCCATCGTCCGTCCAGACGGTACAGTCACGGCAGGAAACGCAAGCGGGATAAATGATGGGGCCTGTGCCGTCTTGGTCGCCGGCGAAGCTGCTGTCAAAAAATACAACCTCACCCCAATCGTGAGGGTCGTCGGCGGCGCATCGGCTGGTGTTGCCCCTCGCATCATGGGTATTGGCCCCGCGCCGGCCACCTTGAAGCTTCTGGACCGACACAAAATGTCGGTCGCCGACCTCGATATCATTGAACTCAATGAAGCCTTCGCAGCCCAGGGCCTTGCCGTCCTGCGTAAACTAGGACTCGCTGACGATGCAGAACACGTCAACCCAAATGGAGGTGCTATTGCCCTCGGCCACCCCCTCGGCATGTCCGGAGCACGGTTGGTTCAGACGGCCGCCCTAGAATTGAAGGCTCGGAAAGGTAAATATGCCCTTTGTACGATGTGTATCGGCGTTGGTCAGGGAATAGCTTTACTACTAGAGCGTGTATAAGCAGCCCTTGTTATTAATTGACCGACTGTTCGATTTATTATTATACTGACACACAGTGTTAGTACGCACGGACCCGGAAAAGCCAAATGTATACAACGGAATTACAAAGCCACCAGGACAAGCCGACAGCGGTAGCCGATACCGAAGTTGAGGCGTTGACGGATGCCTTTGAGGCTCGGGTTGCCGCTGACGAATTCATAGAACCAAACGACTGGATGCCGGAAGCATACCGCAGGACACTTGTTCGACAAATATCTCAGCATGCGCATTCGGAAGTTGTGGGCATGTTGCCGGAAGGTAACTGGATATCGCGTGCGCCGTCTCTTCGTCGCAAGGCCGTGTTGCTTGCCAAAGTTCAAGATGAAGGCGGACATGGTTTATATCTTTATGCAGCTGCCGAGACATTGGGCACCTCCAGAGAAGAGATGATCCAAGCCCTCCACAGCGGGCGTGCCAAGTATTCAACGATCTTCAATTACCCGACACTGACGTGGGCAGACATAGGCGCGATCGGCTGGCTCGTGGACGGTGCGGCAATCATGAACCAGGTTCCGTTGCAGCGTACCTCTTACGGTCCTTATGCGCGTGCGATGGTACGTGTCTGTAAAGAAGAAAGCTTCCACCAACGCCAGGGCTACGAAATCATGATGGCGATGGCGAACGGAACCCCCGAGCAACATGACATGGCGCAAGACGCGCTGAACCGGTGGTGGTGGCCTTCGCTGATGATGTTCGGCCCTACGGACGATAATTCTCCGAACACGGAACAATCGATGCGCTGGCGTATCAAGCGTGAAACAAACGATGAGATTAGGCAGCGGTTTGTAGATGTGACCGTTCCACAGGCCGATGCTCTTGGACTCAAAATTCCGGACGCGGCACTAAAGTGGAATGCGGAACGTAAACAGTATGACTTTGGCGAGATCGATTGGTCCGAATTTTGGGCCGTTGTCAAAGGCGAGGGTCCTGTAGCGAAGGAGCGCATAAAAGCGAGGGTTGACGCCTGGAAGAACGGCGCGTGGGTACGCGAAGCCGCCGCCGCCCATGCCGCAAAGCAGAATCCTATTAAGAAGGTTGCTTAGGATGGATAAGGCATCGAGAAACGAATGGCCTTTGTGGGAAGTCTTCATCCGATCAAAAGGTGGTCTTGCTCACAAACATGTCGGGTCTGTACACGCATCCGACGAGAAATTGGCCATTCGCCATGCCCGCGACACTTATACGCGACGTAGTGAAGGCGTGAGCATCTGGGTGGTTCAGTCGTCACAAATTACGGCATCGGATCCCGCGCAGTCCGGCCCGATGTTTGAGCCTGCGGAGTCCAAAATTTATCGCCACCCGACTTTTTATAAAATCCCCGACAACGTAAAGAACATTTAGTCACATGGACCGCGAGGCAGCGCTTTTCGAATACTTGGTAAGACTCGGGGATGATTCTCTGATCCTATCGCAACAGCTTTCGGGCTGGTGTGGTCACGCTCCAACACTTGAAGTCGATTTATCGGTTGCCAACATTGCGCTTGATCTGCTCGGCCAGGCGACGCTTTTGCTCGACTACGCTGGTGAAGTAGAGGGCAAACAACGCGATGCCGACAAATTGGCCTTTGGCCGAGATGCTCTGAAGTTTCGCAACTGCCTTCTCGTCGAGCAGCCCAACGGTGATTTTGCACAGACGGTTGCGCGGCAGTTTATATTCTCGACGTGGCAGAAGCTGCTATATGAAAGCCTCATCCAATCATCAGACTCTAAACTGGCCGGCATTGCCGCGAAATCTTTAAAGGAAATTACCTATCACGCTGATTGGGCCGCTGAGTGGGTGGTGCGACTTGGCGACGGTACCGATGAGAGCCGCGAGCGCATGACCAACGGCCTCGATTGGATGTGGAGATTTGTCGGTGAATTGTTTGAAACCGACGAGATAGATAGCACGCTAGACAAACTCGGCATTGCGGGAACCAAGGAGTCTCTCCGCGCGGACTTTGATGCCGCCCTTAAAGCAACCCTTGATGCCGCCTCCCTGCCTCTTGAACCGCTGCCAACACCCATTTTTGGCGGCCGCATAGGCCACCATTCCGAACATCTCGGACACATTCTCTCTGAAATGCAATTCTTGCCCCGGGCCTATCCTGGCGCGACTTGGTGATAACAGTGTTGCGCGATCGTATTATGAAGATACTCGCCGACGTTCCGGATCCCGAAATTCCGGTGATCTCGATCGTCGATCTCGGTATCGTTCGCGAGGTCACCGAAGACCCGCCAACCGTATTTATTACGCCGACCTATACAGGATGCCCGGCAACCCAAGTCATAAAGTCTTCGGTCCGTGAAGCGTTAGACTCGGCTGCGCTTTCGCATGTAGAGATTAAGACAAGCTTATCTCCACCCTGGACCACCGATTGGATTAGCGAATCAGGTCGCAAAAAACTTCATGATTATGGCATCGCCCCACCGCCGACCAGAGATACCGCTGCGCAGGCAGCCGTAACATGCCCTCAGTGCGGCTCCACCGATACGCAAGAGATTAGCCGCTTTGGATCAACTCCGTGCAAAGCGTTGTGGCAATGCCGAAGCTGCAGCGAGCCCTTTGACCGCTTTAAGTGCCATTGATCAGATATGTCTTCTACATTTTACCCATTAAAAGTTGCGGAAGTTCGCCGCGAAACTGACGAGGCCGTCTCTGTCCTGTTCGACGTTCCGCAGGACCTCGCCTCAAAGTTCAAGTTCAAGCCAGGTCAGCATCTAACTATCCGGCAAAACATTAGCGACAAAGAGGTTCGCCGAAACTACTCGGTGTGCGTTTCTCCTCAGGAGAACGCTTTACGAATTGCGATCAAGCAAATACCGCAGGGTGCCTTTTCCACCTGGGCGAATACAGTGTTAACGGCGGGAGCCACGCTAGACGTGATGCCGCCGCATGGAAGTTTCACTTGGAATTTCGAGCCAAGCGCAAAACGCAGCTATGTTTTATTTGCAGGGGGTTCGGGGATTACCCCTATTCTCTCACTGCTCAAGACAGGGCTGACTGAAGAACCTCGGAGTCAGTTCATACTTCTCTACGGAAATCGCGGCGCCAACTCGATTATGTTTCTTGAAGAGATTGCGGGACTAAAGAATCGATATATCGGTAACCTGCAGGTCTATCATTTCCTGGAAGATGAAGAAGGAGAGGTCGACCTCTTCAATGGCCGATTAGATAAAGAAAAGACTTTCAGTGTCTTGAAAAGCATCGTGGATCCGAGCGAAGTCGATAAGTTTTTTATCTGCGGGCCAGGTCCGATGATGAATGCGGTGGAAGAGACGCTCACGGCTGGCAACGTCCCCAAGAATCATATTATGGTGGAGCGTTTTACAACGGATACACTGTCCCCGAAGCAACTAGACGCTGCTAGAGACTTGCAGAAGCAAGCCGCCGGAAAAACAGTCCAAGTATCTCTTGATGGGCGGAAGCGTTCGTTTGTGTTTGATGCCGAGAAGGGCAGCATACTTGAAAATGTGGGCGCACTTGGCTTACCCGCGCCCTATGCCTGCAAGGCAGGCGTCTGCGCTACCTGCCGCGCCAAGGTTATCAGCGGCAAAGTAGAAATGAAGGCCAATTACGGCTTGAGTGAGGAAGAAGTTGAGCAGGGATACGTACTGACGTGTCAGGCGGTTCCGATCAGCGACGATGTCGAACTCGATTACGATGCCTAACGTGAGCCCAAACACTAAGGCAGTGCGTTCCTAAGCGATCTGCTGTCCCGCACTTAAGTCTACCCGCACACGTAACGCGCTACTTCCAGCCCTCAATCGTTTCCACCCACGTTGTAAGAAACGCATTTGCTTGGTGGCCGTCTAGAACGCGGTGATCAAGGGTAAGTGAGACATAAGCCATCGGGCATATGACGAGGCTATCGTGTCCGTCCACTTCTCTCACGACCACCCGTTTTTCGAGTTTGCCGACGCCCAAAATCGCGGATTGTGGTTGATTAATGATAATTGGGGACGCGAGTAGGCTTCCCGAAACGCCATGGTTTGAAATCGTAAACGTCCCGCCTTGCATATCCTTAGGGCGAAGCTGATTGGCGCGTGCGCGCGTCGTTATATCCGTGAGCCGCTCGGCAATCCCTTGAAGGGATAGATCTTGCGCCCCATGCACCACCGGAACCACCAGGCCTTTGTCTCCCAGTGCCGTTCCAATACCGATATTTATATCTGGGAATATTTCAAGTTCGTCATCATGCCAACGGCTATTCACCGTGGGGACGGTCTGGATCGCCTTAACGCACGCGGCAATGAAATACGCGGTATAGGTTAGTTTCGCATTGTGCTGCTGGAAGCTTTCCTTTCGGCGTTCCCGATCTCGCATAATGGCTGTGAAATCTACTTCGAATACCGCCGTCACATGAGGCGCAGTCGAAACGCTGCGTTGCATATGTTCGGCAATCGCGCGGCGCATCGGATCATGTGGGATTTTTTGACCGAACTTTGCCGGCCGGCTCGGCGTCTGTGCTTTGGCGGATTGCGGCTTGGATGGCGGAGACGATGCGGCCGACGTTCCGTCGATGTGAGCAAGAACATCTGTCCGCGTTATGCGGCCTCCCCGACCGGTTCCCGTGATTTGGGTGGGGTCACAATCATGCTCCGACAACAATCGCCGGACAGATGGCGAGAGTCTCAATTCCGGGTCAAAATTCTGATCTTTTTTCAGATGTCCGGGTTTTGCTTGCACTTCATTGGAAACCTGCGGATCGGCGGCCGACTTTGAGGCAGAATCTCCCAAAGTTATACTGCCGATGACCATCCCGGGTTCCACTTCGGTCCCCACTTCAGTCAAGTTCTCTCCAAGTGTTCCCGCGCTTGGCGCAGGCACTTCCATTGTAACTTTATCGGTTTCAATCTCGGCAATTGGCTCGTCTACATTTACCGCACTGCCCGGAGATTTAAGCCAGGCGCGCAGAGTAAACCGTGTGCCTTCTGCTTCGCCCTCGGAAACTATGATGTCAATTTGCGTCATCTTTTTAGAAACTAATTAGAGTGTTGATTACTGTTTCAATGCGCTCCACGCTGGGTACTGCTGCATTCAGTAAAGTGGGATTATGCGGGCTCGGTATGTCTGGCATCGTAAGGCGTTCTGGCGGCGCATCAAGATCGAGAAAGCACTCCTGACTGACGACGGATGTTATCTCAGCCCCGAATCCAGCGGTCGCAATGTCCTCATGAACAACAAGGCAACGATGAGTTTTACGCACCGAGGCTAAAACCGTCTCGCGATCCCAAGGCACAAGTGTACGTAAGTCGATAACTTCAACGCTTTGTCCCGAAGATGCGGCGGCTTCTTCGCAGCGATCAACCATTGCTCCCCATGTGACAATTGTCAGATCCGAACCTGAGACAATCGTCTTCGCTTGCCCGAGGGGTACGACATAGTCGTCACCCGGATAGGGACGGCGCGACCATTTAAGGTCCAGAAGGCCACGGTGCTCAAAGAAGATCACCGGATCATTGCCGCGCAATCCTGTTCTCAACAACCCGACGGCATCCTCTGCATTGGACGGCACAACAACCTGCCAACCGGTGTTGTGAATCCACTGCACTTCATTGGTCTGACTATGCCACGGATCTCCGCATTTTGAGAAACCACCAGCCATGCGCACCACCATCGGCGCTGCGAATCTATTGCCAGTACGCCAGCGCATTGTGCCGCAATCATTTAGTTGCTCGGTTGCAGGTTCAGCATATTTACGGAACTGAATCTCAGGCACCGGAAGCAGACCAGCAAGAGATAGCCCCACGGCGCGGCCTATAATGCCTTCTTCCGACAAGCTGGTGTCGAATACGCGGTCGATTCCGTACTTTTTTTGCAATCCCATCGTAACTGCATGAACTCCGCCTTTCGGCCCAACGTCCTCACCAAAGAGAAGCATTTTCGGGTTGGTTGCGAGTTCATGATCTAGAGTCCGGCGAATGGCCGTGACCATATTGATCCGCGGTCCTTCCGGCGCAGGTGTTTCGCTGCTGGCTGGATAAACGTGGTCGGATGGCCATAACCCACCGACCGATTGGTGAATCGGCGCTCCATCCAAATCCGTTTCCGTAAAAACGAACCGAGTCAGATCGGAGGTGGAAAGCACTTCTCGCTCTTGAACTCTTGCCACAGCTGCATCGACCTCGGCTTTGGCTTGTTGCTCAAGCTTATCCCACTCTGCCTCCGACATAATCTTAGGCACGAGATAGTTTCGCAGGCGCGGCAACGGATCTTTCGCCTTTTCACCGGCAACAATCTCTGGAGATTTGTAATCTTGAGTATCCTGGGCCGAGTGCCCGGAGAGCCTGGGAACAGTCAGGCGCAGAAGAACAGGGCCTTGGCGATCTCTCACATGGCCAACACCGGTGGTGATCAACCGCAACGCCTCTTCGGGGTCCGTGCCATCACCATTGAGAATGGTAAGACCCTTAAAGCTTGCAAGATTCTGGGAAATATCACCGCCCGGTGTTTGATAATGCGACGGCACTGAAATACCGTAACCGTTGTCTTCAATGTAAAACAGTAGTGGTAGTTTTAGGGTCGTTGCCATCGTTAAGGCCGACCAGAACCCGTTTGTTGCGACAGAAGCATCTCCGCCGAGAACAACGGCAATGGCATTGTTCTCAGAAGCATCTTTGAGAACCTTACTGCGATACTCAATGGCCTGCGCCCAGCCCGCACTCGGAGTGTATTGTGACCCGACTCCGCCGCACATTGGAAGCGCTTGAGGGCCGTTCGAGTTAGCAAAGTTGAACACCGTCCCGATATCACGGCCGTCGCTATAACCTCCAACGCGCGCAAGCGAGGCTGCTAAAACCTCATCCACTGAAATACCAAGCCCGAGCAATAATGGACGTGAGCGGTAATAGCCGGTTGCTGCATCAAGAGTGTTGGTAAGACGCTGCGCTAAAAGAATCTGGGCGAGATCGTGGCCTCGTGCCGAAAATTGATAAAACATCTTGCGCTCGGGCAAGAGAACCGTTTCCTCAAGATGATCAAGGGTCCGGGAGAGCAATAAAGTATGAACGACACTGACCCAGTCGCATCCAGCATTGATATTGTCGTGAGGGCCACTGTGTCTTGCAGCTCTAGCCATTGGTGTCTCCGGAGTTCGGTAGATTAATCAGATCGCAGCCGCAGCTAGCCATTCCAATTAATAGAATGACTGGTCGGACAATAAGAGGCAAGTCTGAAAGCCTGATTATTTTGGCGCCGGGTACAGAGATGCCTATCTGACCAATACGTTTCTAAGGGTGACTTTGGGCTACGGGCCGACGTGCGGTGATAAGCGCTCCCAGGTTCAGTCAGCGTCGCTGGACGACGCTGACCCGTACCCCGAACAGATTTCCTAACGGGCTGAAGCGACCCGATTCTGCATATCGTCTTGATCCTGCTTTTCAGCGACCTCTTGTGCCGGATGCAGGATATAGACTTGTGTGAATGTGACCTGCATAGCCGCAGAGACGGCAGTGTTCTTGCCTGTTTCCGGATCAGGATACGCATCAGCCAGACGTGTTAGAGCACGATAGATAGAGGGCGCTGACACCTGGCCATAGCTGGAATGGTGAGTCGACCAGGATCTAATGAACCGCTGGTTCCAGTTGTCGACATCAACATAGCCGCCCATCAGCCCCTCGGCTCCTTCAGGCGTAATCTTCAAGTTAAAGCGTACGTCCTTAACCCACTGAATTGAATGGGTGCTAAAGGTCTCGGACCACGGAACACCCAAGTCTTTGGCTTCAGTGGTCAGAACGCCATCAACGATCTTGCCTTTGAATGTCTGGACAAACCGCTTGCCCCAGCGGGCATCCACACGTTGCGTTCCGCCGGCAGCAAAGTCCTTTCCGCTGGCATCGGTCATCAAATCCTCAAGGCCCCGGTAGGTGGTCACCGTGACATCGTCATCGTTAGTAAGGTTGTCCACTCCAGTGATCTCAAACATCAATCTGTTGACGCCATAGCTCTGCATATAGGCATTTTCAAAATGATAAATGGCGCCGTCGGGGCCTCGATAGCCTGCCACGCACCCAAGGGCGCGATACAATTGATTGTCGATCCCCTCATCGCCGTCTGGGCTGACAAAATCCTCAGCCCCCGTCTTGCCATCAAGATCCAAACCTATCGCCGTGTTGCCCTGTGCCTCATAGAACGGATACGGCTCTTTCGAAGTGCCCGGAAAATAGATTTCGGCCTCGCGGGCGAGCTGGGTTTCCATCAAAGTCCGCTTGGTGCCGTCATCGGGGAACAGAAGCGCGAACTGCTCGCGTGGTCCGTCATTAAACCCCTGAGGACATTCGGTCTTGCCTTCCGGAGTTTGATAGACAGCCCAATACTTGTTGGTCAGCACATAGCCGATCCTGCCGTCCTTCAGCACCGCCGAGGTCGCGTCTTCTTCGGCATAGGCACTGCCCGCACCAAACATCGCCACGCTCATCGCGGCGGCCAGCACGCGCGGTGCAACCAGGGACCGACTCAGTCTTTCAGGCACATATTGCGTCATAGGGGTCTCTCCTTGAGCTGTCGCTGCCGCCGTCATCCGGCATTATTGAGAAAGTCGTCTCTTAACCAAAATGCTTTAAAGCCGTTGCGGTATCCGTTGAACTCCCCCCAGTGATCACCTTCGGTATCACCGGGAATCTTGTCGCCCGCGAAATGAAAAACGGGTTTGCCACGGTACGCCCAAACATTCAAAGCGTCCGTTTGGCCTTCCGCCGCATAGTGTCCGGTCTTTGGGTCAATCGCCACGACGCTCCAAGCCTCATTGTAGATTTGAGCGCTTGTGGACGCGAGAACATACGGCCAAGTCTCAAGGCACCTTTGAGGATCGCCGCCGCCGCAAATTGCGAAACGGTACGCTTGCGTTGTACCGGGGTGATCGCAAGCAAGCTGATCCGGCGCGTCGTCGCCACAGATATAGGTATAGATCGACCGGCCTTGGGCATCCGCGAGCACCAAGCCAACATTACCGTCCTGAACAGTGAACTCTTTGGGTGGGGCGGGCATCCGCTGTGTGTAGACGTTATGCCATCCCGGCACGTCGCTTCCTAGGAAACTCCGGTAACTTGTATCTCCAACATGAGTGTAAACGGGCTTTCCTCTATAAGCCCACTGCCCGATCCCCGGGGACCGCTCGTTAACGGTCCAATCACCCTGAGCTTGAGCCGTCGCAGGGGCGAGCATAGGCTTCCAATCATCCAGGCATGAGGCTACGCAGTTTGACTTGTTGAGGTCGTCGTTATCCCAGGCGTAAATAGAATACCCCTCAAAGTTCACGAGCAACCGCCCGGTATTGATAACAACCACATCAAAGGACGGAGGAATATTTGGCTCCGGTCCGACCGGTGTACGAACTGCTGGACCATCACCCGCCGGCTTACTTTTCGTGCCGCCGTATACATCACCGGGCTTGCTATCTAATACCGAAGTGTAAAGCGGATAGCCGTCGAAGGCCCATTGCAGCGAACCGTCATCGCGCTCAATGGTCGTCCACTTGCCCACCACCTCAGCATCTTCGTCAGCGAGGACGGGAGGCCATACTTCTGTACAGCTTGGCCGCTTATCGAGTTCGGGCAACTCATAGCCGCCCGGATACGGGCTCATCAGCCCGGTATTAGTGGTCGTGACCTCGTCCGTGCAGGTGGAGGCTTGCTCTTTGCGATCACCAAGATCCCCATTGCGCAGACCATGAAGCGGCCAGCTGTATAAGGTTTTGCCCTGCGGATCGGCAAAGACCGGCCCCTCCAAAGCTGTAAGCTGAACGCTGAATCCCTCCGGCAGAGGCACGGGAACGTAGTCTTCCCGCACTTGTTCACCACCAGCTGGCTGCCAAAACTCCTGAGAGGCGGCGGGCGCTGCCACGCCTATCCCGGCGAGCACCACTGCTATCACCGAGTTCCGCTGTAACCGCATGTCTTCGTCCTTACAAAAACTAGTCGCCCTAAATTACCTGGCCCATAAGTTGCCGGGGTAACCTACGCCAATATTTCTCCGATTTCGCTGGAGGTATTGTTGCTCTTTGTGCCCCAGGAGG
>CAXBLG010000026.1:0-35702 GCA_963976395.1 uncultured Rhodospirillaceae bacterium | reverse complement strand
CTCGGCTGCTGCGTGGCTTGTGTCTGGATCGGAGTTGCGAGCATTGGCCCTAGGCGAACCCGACGCGAATAAATCAATTGTGTCCGGGCATCGTGGCGGGGGCGCATCCCGTTGCGGGTGGACGTTCTGGTCGCCGGGATCGTCGTAGTTAGCCACGGTCAATCTCACCCTCTAGGTGCGTGATCGCCTTTTGGACGCGACCGAGTGGGCCACCTGCGTCCAGCACAGAGGAGGCAGCGGCCAGAACCTTGGCCTCCACCCCGCCATGCGTTTCGCAAGCTTCTACCAAGCCGCTAAGGGCCTTCAGGCTCGCCGCGAGGGCTTCACCAGTGGCTTTCGTTGGTTTCGCCTTGGGCTTCGCCTCGGACTTCTCCTCATACGGGAGATCCTCGCCACTGTATAAGTAGAGGCCGAGGCCCCAGAGCGCGAGCGTCTTAACTAAACACCTTTGCTTCGCATCGCTAATGTCGCGAGAGGTCGGCTCTGCTATCGACTTGTTCCTATAATCCATCACGGGAAGGAACGCCTCGCGTGACATACCTGCGATTTTGACGGAGCAATGGACCATAGCCGTCCCACCTTCGTAGTACGTAACGTCTCTATGTACTTTCGGGCCATCGACTGAGCCGAGGAAAGTCACCTCCATATCTGGATAGTGTCCCATCGCGATGCGGTATGCGTGGCTCCAGCTCAGATAGGTAAGCCCGTTCTTTTGCTCCGTGAACTCATTCACATTCTCGGATGAAAGCGTGTCCCAGATTTCCTTAGCTGTCGTCTTCATCGGTAATCCCTCCTAGCGATATCGGTGGCGGCATCCAGAAAGCTCTGTATCTGGGCCTCCAGCCTTTCCTGCCGTTCGTTGAGTCGATCCCAATACCAGACCATCGCGATTGCGAGGGAGGCGATCGCGAGGGCCAGAATCGCAGTGCTACTCGCCAGTGTCTCAGGGCCTCGGAGTGCCCCTAGCGCAAGCCCAGTGCTGAAAGCCACTAGGAGCGCGGCAGTGCTGACGGGTCTGGGAAGCCTCGCCCGTCCAATCGCGTCTACGATCAATTCCTGGTGAGTCATCACGCCACCTCCTCGGAGGCACTGGGTGCGATCTCCGGGTAGGGCAGCAGACCACCTGCCGCCTCGGTACGGATGCGGTCGGCGTCAAAGCGGTTCAGCGAGCCTACCTTAATGATCGGGAGGCGCGACTCGCCCGCCCAACGGCGAACAGTCCGCCAAGAGATCGACAGGTGTGCGGCTACGTCTTCGTATGTCCAAAGCGGTTCATTCATCATAATCCGACCTGTAGTGCAGCTCTCTTGGCTGCGTGAATGCTAGTGAAAGACTGTGTCCTTCCGATCGGGATGCCGGTTTCAAGGCAGTACCCTCTCAGATTGAAAGGACCACCTTCAAGCGATGGGCGAGTCAACTCCCATCCCTGCCATTGATCCTCGTACCGCCAAGTGACGGGGTCATCTGGCCGTGGTCCAAGCGGCGTGTCGATCACCCAGCATTCGGCATCGTCGTCCCATCGGTGTTCACTCATCTCCATCCCTCCGGGCCAGTGTCTCTTGGCAGTTCCTGTGGATCTCGGAGGCGGTCAGCCGCACCTCGTCAATGATCTTCCCGTGGTCCAAGGTTCCCCGACAGGCGGCGATAGTGTTGATGAGCTTCGTCAACTCAATTTGGATGTGGGCCGGAACCTCATCGAAGCGGTTCATACCACTTCCCTCCCTTCTGCATTGGTGGTGTGCTATGGCGATAAATGTACCATGATGCTACTAGACGCGACAGTCCGCGCCTTATTTTCGGATTTTGCGGGGGCCTGGCTTGGTGGAAATCGGACCGCGCCACGCTACCCAGAGTGCGTAGGTGCCGACGCAGAAGCCGAAAGCCAGTTCTGTCGCCAGTGGGATATCGGCGGCGGTCATGTCTCGGCCCCTCCCCACTGGTCTGCCATCGCGGCGGCAATTCCCGGTAGCGTGGTAGACCTGAGCTTCCACCGATCCTCTGACGGCGGCAGCTTATGGACTCGGGCCTCGCGCCCTTCGACAATGTCGGTGGGCTCCAAGAGAGGAAGTCCCTTCAGCCAGTAACAAGTCTTTTTGACCTCGCCATGCCCGAACTGCCACGGTTGGATGTACTGGTTAGGCTTTCGGATGCGAGTGCTGATAATGGAGACGGGATTCTCCAATGCGATGCGAGGGATAGGAGCGTCGAGGAGGGTGCGGACAAACGCCAAAGCCTCCTCTTGCTCGACGCGCTTGTCGGGGAACCATCGCGCACCTGACACAGCCAGATGCGTACACGGCGGGTGAGCGATCATGAGATCCCATCCGTCATCTAGGATGTCGAGAACGCTGCCGTGGTGATGCGGCCCCGGCGACTCGGTTGGCAGGAGGTCGCACGACATCGCGTCATGGCCTCTGGCTAGGAAAGCATCGCGGACTGCACCGCTGTACTCGCAAGCGACAAGGACTCTCATGTCGTCACCTCTACTTGGGGGATATTTTCCTTAATGGGAATCTCCCCCTCCGGGTTGGCACATTCTTTTGCCCAATCGTCGCCGTATGAACACGCGAGGCACACGATGAAGGTGTTAACGATTTCGGCGGCAGTGCAATCGTCATCGCAATCGTCATCAATGGCCTCTTGAGAGGCGTACCGGGTCGCCTCGCACTCGTCGCACCAGAACTTATGCGCTGTCCACTGGTATTGCTTGGGCTTGCTCATGTCGTCGCCTCCATGTCTGCTGTCACGGCCTTACCGGCCTCAGAATTCTCGTAGCCAAGGGCCTCGGTACCCCACAGCTTTTTGGCCTGCATGAACGTGAATTTGTAGTCACGGCCTGTCCTCAGTTGCGTGGCCAGAAAGGGGTATTTCGGAGAGCGCGAGGAGAACCCGCTCAGTCTGAAGTCGTCGCCTTGGTGTGACACGACTTTGTCAGCGTCGAAGCTCTGCAAGCCTTGCCTGTTGAGCCATTCAATTTTCTGCGCCAGTGCCTTAGCCTGTGGCGACAGTGACCCCTCAATCGAAACGCGAACCTTAAACGTGACGCTAGTGGTGTCGTATGTGGCGTTTCCGACATCTACCGTCATGAGATGCGGCTCTAGCGCGACGGCTAAGTTGTCTCCAATGATGCCTCGGAGTTGCTTGCAGGCTTCCCTGTCGATCTCCATGATATGCTACCTCGCTGGTGGTGATGGTGGGCACCGTTGCCCCCTGCTTTGCTATGGATTGGAGAGGAATCGAACCTCCCCAACCGTCTCGCTACGTCGTCTCCAATCCATAGTTGCCGACGATGGCTACGTCGTATTTGCCGCCGGGCTGTGCAGCCGCGTAATCCTCGGCTTCCTCTCGCGTCTCGAACGGTCCCTCATCGGCGGCATCCCGATAGCCAACGTACCACTCGTTTCGGATGTGGTCGGTCTGGCACCAAGCGCATACCAATGCTGAGAACCGGACGACCGAGATCGAAGTCGCGTCACCGCTTGGGGTGTCGTAATGGCCACAGATAGCGCAAGTCTCGCGGTCGATGGGGGGAAGCTCCGTTATCAATTCAATCGTGTACGCGAGTCCCCTGCGGAGTGCGTTGAGCTTGTCTGCGTAGTCATGGAGCGCGCCTCTGTCGGACTCAATCTGCTCGATCTCGGCCCGGATTCTATCGCGTTGCTCGGTTAGCTTATTCATGCTGTACCCCTAAGCGCATTGCGGCCATCTGCCGTGATCGCCCAAGCCGTACCGCGATAACGTCCAGCGGCCAACCGAATACGTCCCTGCTTCAACAACCCGCGATCCGCAAGACGTTGGTGGTGCGGCGACCGGCGTCCATGTGTCACCACGCGTCCGGTTTCGGCAGCCCGTGCCAGCGTCTCGCGCTGTCCTTGTGTGAGTTTCATTACGTCGTTTCCTTTCATGATCTTCGCATTGGCTTTTTTGATTGCGTCCCCTCGGATCGTGTAGTTGGGGTCGGCTGTGAGCCTAGCCCGAACCTTCTCGTCCATGCAGTCCCGGCATCGCGTGTTGTGGTTCGCGTGGGCTCCGTGCAGCCGGTCGCCGTGCTGACACCATCGACCGTGAGGGCACTTGTGCCGATACCTGCGCTTCCCGCACCGGGGCATCTTGCGCGCAGCCGTGCCGCACTTGCAGACGCCTGCGTCGATCTTCATGCCGTCACCGCTTCTAGCCCGGCACGATAGGCCCGGAGCATACCGAGTAGCTCCCGTTTGGGGACATGGCCAAGCTGGAAGACATCGCGGCCACCGCTCCCACTCGCACCGTGTTGGTGGAGGGAATATCCGCCATATGCGCCACTCAGGTGATAGTTGAAGGCGTTGGGCGTAAGCTTGCCGTCTCGCCTTGTCCATGTCTCCAACGGGGTGCCAGCCACTCTATTGATTTCGTTTACTGCCAAGTCTAGGTCGGCTACTGTGATGCGAGTCATGTTGCCTCCCTTCCACTTTCCTCGGCCCACAGCTTGTCTCGCAGAAGGATACCCTCGTCGGTCAAGTAGTAATAAATGACTGTGCCGCCGATGATGCCCTTACTAGAGCATTCCGACTCATAGTAGCTATCTCGTTCGGCCAAGCCTTTGCGAGCGAGCCCTGCGCCGATGCGGTTGTCCTCGATCCACGTGGACTGGCCGCCGCCAGCCCAAACGATCTCTTCCCGTTCGCGCTTCGTGATGTGAATCATGTCGGTGCTCCTGCTGAAGGTAATGCCCCCCGTGGGGCGTTCGCGTTCGGTCCTGCAGTGACCGGAAGGGAGTCGAACCCTCCCGGTCGGTTAAGTCGTCTAGGAGATGTGGCCATCTTTGCGAGCCCTTCTAATAGCCCTGCTCAACTCATCGCGGATTTCGACGAGGTTCTCAGCACTGAGGTAGACCTTGCTCTCCCTGTGACCACGGAGACCCGTGTCGCTTTTGTAAGCACCGCTAAGCGTCAGCGTTGCCCAAGGTGCGCGGTCGCGCGAGTGACCCTCGTAAGTCTCCACCTCAACATTTAAAGCACCTAGGCGGCGACGGTTATCCTGATTGAGGTGAAGCCGGACGCTCTCAGAAACGTAGTCCCCCGACTGGTAGAGATCTAGCGATGTCCCGGTGTCGTCGTTGATCCGGGCACGGACGCTACGGACGCCGTACAGAGGGTGTACATTTTCTTCTACGGTAATCGTGTCGGTGGGGTCAGTGTGGAAACGCATGTCGCTCTCCTGCCTGTGGTGTCGTTGCTAGGTGACGGGGAGAGTCCCCGTTTCGCCCCTGCGGGCTCTTCAGACCTAGGGTGCTGCCGCGAAGCGGTTCATGTCTCTTCCCCTAGTCGGCGTAAGCATTTTTTGCAAGTGACTTCTAGATTCGGAGGCAGGAACCTGTCACCCCTTTGCGGATACAGGTTGCATGCGGTCCACCGTCCGATCAGCGCGTGGGTCTTGCTCCCGTGCTTAGTCTGGAATGTTGAGGGGTTCTCTTGCAGCGGCGGGTGAGAATAAAAAAGATCGACCATGTTACACCTCCTTCTTGGCAACGTTTAGCCAGACACAGCACCTCTGGTAGAGATCCTCGCCGGGGTACGATTTTAGAGTGACCGGCTCCCGGCCATCTTTGAACGTCAACGTCGGCGCTTGACCCCTACATCCCTCAACCGTGGCGACCTCATGGAAGTCGTAGCCGTGGATCATTAGGCGGCGGGTTCTCATCGCGATCTCCCGTGCATAGATCCGGTCGAGGTCTGCTTGGTCCCGGTCGTTCATGATATCACCACTCATGTCATCCTCCCTGCGAGCATACGCAGCGTCAAGCGCGTCCATAATCCGATTCTTGCACTGGATGGCCGCAACACGGTTGCCGTCCTTTTTGTGTCCCGCACTGCGTTGTAGTGCGGCGGTAATCGTGGCGAGTTCTTCGGTAGTTAGGTTGATGTTGTTCATCATCTGTTCCTTCCTAGGTGGGCTGTCTTCATGCTACATAATGGGGAGGGATGGCGAGGGATGCAAGCACTATATAGGTGGATGGCGAAGCGTGGTGAGCCGGAACCTGGATAAGCCTATACGCCGCAAGGACTTACAGCGGTTCGGGTAGAGTGGACCGCTTGGACCGTCAGCGGCGGCGGTTGACGGGCACCGAGTCAGGGTAGACGGAGGGGCTCGCTTGCATGGATGGGCGGGAGGATGGATCGCCGGGAGGATGGATCGCAGGGCGGGAGGGACCGCCCCTGTGGAACCCACACACGCCCGGGAACGCCTCGGAGCGCGTCCGGGCCACCTCGGCCCGCCTCGGGCTGCCTCGGGGCTCGGGGGCTCCTCTCAGGGGCGGGGGCTCGCCTGTCGATACCCCCCCCCTCGGCAGAGCAGGGGGGCGGGGCCAAAGCAGCTCAACGCACACTGAGAGCCCAATAGCTTGACCAAAATCCCCTCATGTGGGATTATGCGTGTACACCAATTAGGAGGGACGATGGCAGTTAACGGCGCAGATATCGTTGCCCAGCTTCGGGGCCGGTTGAAGTTTTACCATGTAGGCGACCCGGTACGGCTGGATATGCAGACGGCTTGTGAGGTAATCGAGGCTTTCGAGATTGGCAGTGATGACGGGGATCAAACCCCGGATTCTGTCAGTGCCTGGCTGGACGAGCGTGGGGTTACGCTTCTTCCTTGGCAGCGAAAGCGTCTTGGCCTGGAGTCGAAACGCAAGACAGTCGAAATGGTGCCATAAGCGTTGCTACTAAGCCAAATTTCCGAAAAAAATCTTAGGGCTTAGTACAGATCCAGAACAATAGTAAACAGTTAAACAAAAAAAACTACTAATATCTGGAGGTCAAATGCCGTATAGGGTGAAGGGAAAGACGGTTGAGGTAAGCAGACCGAAGGGTTGGGTCACGCTCAAGGTGCATAGCACTCCCGCCCATGCGAAGAAGCATCTGGCCGCGCTGAACATCAACGTGAAGCACAGCGACACCAGGGATATGTAGGATGCATAAGGGACTGTGGCATGATGACCCGCTTCGTGACCGGGCAATGACGAAAGGTGATCGAGCCCTGCTTTCGTCAGCGGAAGAATGGAACCGCAACGAAGGTCAGATGACTCCGAGCGAGCTAGGGCAGGAGATGAACCGGCAACGTGGGATGGCCGGTGATCCAGGTCACGCCTCGGTCGGCCCACCAGAGTCGCGTATGTCAAGCATCTGGGGTCACCTACGTCATGGAATTCCGCGTAGGGTGGAAAGGTTCCTGGAGCCAGAGACACCAGCAGAGATGGCTGGGTTGCTAGGTGCTTCGGTCGCGGAGCCATACGGTACTGCCATCGACCTAGCTGATTTCGCTATTGGTGTTAGGGACCGCGATCCTGCTCGCATGGGTTTAGCCGCCGCTGGTGCGGTGGTGCCGTTCGCTGGTGCCGCAGGGATAAAGGGACTTCTCAGGAGGAGGGGCGCGAAGGCGGTAGACGTTCCAGAGGTGACCGCCCCAGTTGAGAGCGTCACGCCATCGCTCACGCCTCAAGAGAGGGCCGCAGCGGTTCGCGCCGAAGGTAGAGCGACCGCACGAATGGACCCCGACATTGGTCCTGCCGCCCGTCGCTCCGAAAAACGGTTCTTGCACCACACTGGCACACCCGAAAGAATCGCCGCAATCGAACGAGAAATCGAGCGTGGTTTAGCTATTGTGCCAGAAGAATTAGCCCAGTTTCGTAACGCTTCGCCTAGATTGCGTTCGGAGATGGTGGAAAGCTATCTGCGAGGTCCGCGTCCTAACACTTTCGCGGACACGATTCTTGCAGGGGCGTCCGGTAAGGGTTGGTATGACATTAGCGGGGAGGGTATCGCGGAAAGCTTCGGCGATGACGCTCCCCGGTTTACCGCGCTCCTCGCCGCACAATCTCCGAACAAGAGCGTCGAGGACAATCTAAAATACGCGCTAGATACCTGGGCTCGGTGGAACGAAGCGGGTAGACCCGCAGAACTTACGCGGGAATCGGCCCGCAGTCTCATCGCGTCACCGCTCCCGGCTGACTTTGACAACTCGATTCTTGCGCTTAACGCTGATGCCGGTGCGTTGCTTCGCGGTGAGGTGAAATTGAGCGGGCCGAAGGTTGACCCGTTCAACCTCGACCTCATGGGGAACGTCAATAAAATTGTACAGGACACACATCAATCCAGAGGGTATGGTGTGGCGCAGTCTCGTATCGGTAATGTCGGCGTCAACTTGCCAATGAACGCGATGGTCCGTAACGCGGCTGCTATCGCGTCACGGCGTGTTGGCGTGGACCTCACTAGCGCGAACGCACAAGAGATGGGATGGGGCTGGATTCGGGGGCTGACGAACGCCGCCGGAAGGGATGGCGCTGTGTCCGCACTCAGGGCATCGCAGGCCAACCCCGACCTACCGATGGCCGGAAAGGATGGGTTCACCTTGGCACAGCGGGTCGGTGACAATGTCGCTTTAGGCGATCTCATGGGCCGTCCAGAGTTCTTTGATCTAATGCGGAATGCGGGGGTGAAACCGCCCCAGCCGCGCAGCACACCAGGGCTGGGCGTGGAGATCCCGTCAGGGGCAGTGCGACCTTCTGCGTTACTCGACATCGCCGCTCGTATCCAGGCGAATAAGATGAATCTGCCGCTGCTTGGTGTTGGTGGCCTGCTAGGTGCCGGGGCGGCGACCAGCCAGCGTGAGCGCAAGTGAACTACGAAGAATCCATTGAGGAGATGCGGGCCGACCCGACTCTATTCGTGGAAGGCATACTCGGAGCGGACCCAGATCCCTGGCAGACTGAGGTTATGGCTGCTGTGGCGTCCGGTAGCCGTGGAATCAGCATCAGATCGGGACACGGCGTAGGCAAGACGAGCGTTCTTAGCTGGCTCGCTCTTTGGTGGATTGGTACGCATTACCATGCGAAAGTCGTGATTACGGCACCTACAGCAGCGCAGTTGCACGATGCCCTGCTGCCGGAAGCCAAATCATGGCTGAAACAGTCGCCCAAGAGCTTTAGAGAGCTTTTCAACGTCAAGTCAGACCGAATCGAGTTGATTGCAGACCCTGAACGTAACTTTATTTCGGCTAAAACGAGCAGGGCCGAGAATCCCGATGCGTTGCAGGGCGTCCACGCTGAACACGTTCTGTTGATCTGCGATGAGGCGAGCGGCATACCGGAACAGGTCTATGAGGCCGCAGGTGGCTCGATGTCCGCCCATCACGCTTCGATGGTGCTGGCAGGTAACCCGATCAGAAGCACGGGCTACTTCTACGACACATTCCACAAGCTCTCGGACAGGTGGTCTACGTTTCACATCTCCTGCGAGAACAGCAAGCGGGTATCGGACGAATACATCGAAGAATGCAAGCTCCGCTACGGTGAGGAGTCGAATACTTACCGTGTCCGCGTCCTGGGAGACTTCCCGAAGGGCGATGACGACACTGTGATAGCTGAAGAGTTGGTCGCAGGCGCGATTAGCCGGGATATTGAGCCTACGCAGTTCGGTCCAACGATCTGGGGCGTCGATGTAGCCCGATTCGGGGCTGATGCGTCCGCATTATGCAAGAGAAAGGGCAACGCGATCACGGAACCGATCCGATTATGGCGAAACCTGGATACCATGCAGCTTACCGGCGCGATTAAGGCCGAATATGACTCCAGCGAAGAAAAACCGACCGAAATCTTCGTTGACGCCATCGGATTAGGCGCTGGTGTAGCGGACAGGCTACGAGAGCTAAAATTGCCCGCATACGCGATTAATGTCAGTGAAAGCCCGGCTATGGGGCACCATTACCTGAATCTGCGGGCAGAACTCTGGTATAAGGCGAAAAGCTGGCTAGAAGGCCGAGATGTGAGGCTCCCACGCGACGAAACGCTTAAAACGGAGCTAACGACGATCCGCTATAATTATACATCTAGTGGTAGGGTGAAAATCGAAGGAAAAGCCGAATTGAAGCGTCGGGGCGTGGCCTCACCGGACAGCGCAGACGCATTTGTCTTGACCTTTGCGTCCGAAGCAGGTACTGCTATGGGTGGACGAGCGGGTGGCGGTGCGAGTACACTTAGACGTAATTTGGTGGGAGTGGTCTAGGGGGATGACCCGGTAGGGTGGTGCCTACGGGTTAACTTAAACGACCACAGCTATGCGCTTCAGTCCGCACAAAACACGCGGACGGTGCCCTTAGACCGCCTGGTTTGGATGGACTTCTGGAGATGCTGAGACATTGGCCTACATAGACGAAGCTGAAACCGAAGCTGGCATAGGTATGACCGAGACCGAGCTGCAAGCGGTTGTCGGAACCTATATATCAGACGCCATTCAGTACATTGACGACGATATCTCGCCCGTCCGTGCAGAATCGACCAAGTATTACAAGGGCGACCCGTTCGGCAACGAAGTAGATGGCCGTAGCCAGGTCGTCAGCCGAGATGTGCGCGATTCAGTCCAGGCCGTGCTGCCGTCTATGATGCGCGTGTTTTTCGGTAGTGAGAAGGTGGTCGAGTTCGTGCCTAGAACCGCGAACGACCTCGCCATGAGCGAGCAGGCCACTGACTACCTAAACCACATCGTCAGGCAGGATAACGACGCAATATCCATCTTTTACAGCGTATTCAAGGACGCGCTGATGAATAAAGGTGGATTCGTTAAGTGGTGGTGGGACGACTCCATTGAAGTCCAGACCCACTCCTTTGAAGGGCTAGACGAAGGTGCCTTGGGCTTACTCCTTGAGGAAGAGGGCGTAGATGCCATATCGGTCGGTGGCAGACCAGCCCCAGGCATACCGGACGAGCAAGTCCAGCAGATGGCCGCAATGGGCATGGAAATCCCGCAAGTCTACGATGTAGAGATCAAACGCGAGCGTAAGCGCAACAGAGTCAAGATCGAGACAATGCCGCCCGAAGAGTTCTTCGTGGACGCTGCGGCTACCTCGCTGGACGATGCCCAAGTAGTTGGGCACCGCACGATGGCGACCGTCTCGTCACTCGTCGCGCTAGGCTATGACCGCGATATGCTGGACGAGCATCTGTCAGACGAAACAGCGTTTACTGACAACCAGGAATATGACGCACGTTACTTCAATACCGAGATCCCCGGCCCCACTTCTGATCGGAAAAGGGTGCTGTATGTGGAGGCTTGGTGCTACATAGATTATGACGGCGACGGAATCTCTGAGTTGCGGAGAATCTGCACCATTGGGAACAACTACGAGATCGTGAACAATGAGGCCACGGACTCAATTCCGTTCGCCATGTTCTCTTGCGATCCTGAGCCCCATGTGTTCTTCGGCAGCGACATCGCTGACCTGACGAAAGACATCCAGCGCGTGAAAAGTGCCGTACTGCGCGGTATGCTTGATAGCCTTTCGTTCTCGCTCTATCCCAGGACGGGCGTAGTTGAGGGGATGGTCAATATTGATGATGTGATGAACACTGAAGTCGGTTCAATCATTAGAATGCGCCAGCCGGGAATGGTTCAGCAGCTAGACGTTCCGTTCCTCGGGAAGGAAGCGTTCCCGATGATCCAGTACCTAGACAGCATGAAAGAGGCCCGGACAGGCCAGACAGCAGCATCTCAGGGGCTAGATCCAGACGTACTGCAATCAACGACCAAGGTCGCCGTAGCCGCTACGATTCGTGGCGCAGAGCAGCACCTAGAATTGATGGCTCGCTTGTTCGCTGACAGCTTCAAGAGAATGTTCAAGGGCGTACTCGGCCTGGTAATTACGCATCAAGACCGCGAACGCATGGTCAGGCTGCGCGATGAGTGGGTTCCTGTCGATCCCCGTGTGTGGGACTCAAACATGGACTGCACGGTGAATGTCGGGCTAGGCGTTGGCTCCAGCGACGAACGGCTCGCCGTCCTGAACCAAGTGATGATGCGCCAACAGGAAGCCCTAGAGAAACTTGGACCGAACAACCCGCTAGTAGGCTTGGGCCAGATCAGGAACACGCTTACGAAGATGCTGGAAATCAGCGGTTACCCTGACTCTGCCCAATTCTTTAAGCCGCTCCCGCTAGACTACGAGCCGCCGCCACCAGAGCCGCCCAAGCCTTCACCAGAAGAATTACTGGCCCAGGCACAGATGGCAGATATTCAGGCCCGCACCTCCATCGACCAACAGAAGATACAGTTGGACGTAGTCAAGCAGCAGCAGCTTGATGAGCGTGAGAGTGCAAGGATCGCAGGTGATCTGGCAATCCGGGAATTCCAAGCTGAAGAGAAATTCCAGAATGACGTTGATCTTGAAATCCTCAAGGCGAGTCTGGAAGAAGGGCTATAATGGAACTTAGCGCGGAGCAGAAAGGACGACGGGCTAAAGAGATCCTTGAGGACGACGTATTCGTTGAAATGATAGAGAGGGTGCGGCAGGGCTACATCTTGAGATGGACTCTTACCGCTCCAAACGAGATTGACGAAAGGGAAGCATTGAGCGCCTCTAGTCGTGGACTTGACGAGGTGTTGCGGGAATTGCGAACCTTGGTGACAGATTGGACAGTGGATCAGCAGCGTAAAAACACTAAAAAGGTAAGGAAATAATGAGCGAAGCCGGGACAGAGCAGGTTGGTCCCCGCTCTATGGGTGAGATTGAAGACAGTTTCGCCCAGATGCTGACGGGAGCCGAAGAGCAATCTGAAGAAGATTCTCCGCAGGGAGAGCAACCTTCAACGGATTCTTCGGAGCTAGAGCCGGAGATAGAAGCCGAATTAGCCGATGATTCGGTCGTAGACGAAGAAGGCGACGACTCGCCCGAAGATGAACAATTCGCCGACGACACTCAGAAGTTCACCGTCACGGTTGACGGAGAATCGGAAGAGGTGCCGTTAGACGAACTCATCGCTGGGTACCATCGCTACTCGACGTATACGAAAAAGAGCCAGGAACTCGCACAGCAACGTGACGGGTTCGGTCAGGAACAGGAGGCTCTTAGGTCAATGTACCAGCAGTATCAAGGGGTGCTAGACCAGCTTCAGGATCATATGCAGGATGCGAACAAGCCGCCGGACATGGATTGGGACGCGCTCGAAAGAGAGAACCCTCTTCAGTGGCTGAAGCTCAAAGAGTTAGAGCGCCAGCGAAACGGGGAGATACAGGCTGTTCAGGCCGAGAGGTCGCGTATGCAACAACTTCTTGACGCCGAAAACGGCAAGAAACTGCAAGCGCGACTCGCGACCGAAACTGAGTTGATGCTGTCGAAAATTCCTGAATGGGCCGATGCGGATATACAGGCCAAGGAACAGCGGAAGTTGGTTGATTTTGGTAGGGCGTCCGGGTACAGCGATGAAGAACTGGATGGGCTTACCGACCATAGAGCGATCATGGTATTGCGTGATGCGATGCGCTACAACGAACTCACGAATGGCGATAAAATCACAGCGGCCAAGTCTAAAATCGGGTCCGTAAAAGGCGGCAACAAGACCACAGGACGCCAGATACGGTCCCGGAATGAAAAGGCGCAGAGGGCCAAGCTGAAACAAAGCGGTAAGGTTGATGATGCGGCGGCCATTTTCGCCAATCTACTTACTACAGATTAACTAGGAAAATATCATGGCAGTCATTGGCAACACATTTACTACATACGACGCGAAAGGGCTTCGCGAGGATCTCAGTGATCTGATTTCCGATATCAGTCCGACGACCACGCCTTTCCAGAGCAATATTGGCACCCGTGGTGCAGAGGCGACTTATTTCGAGTGGCAGACTGACGCACTCGCAACGGCATCAGCAACGCCGGTAGTTGAAGGCCAGGATCTTGCAACCTTCACTGCGATCACGCCGACAGCTCGGATGGGCAATTATTGCCAGATCAATATGCGCGATTTCATCATCTCGGGCACCGAGCAGCGCGTGGACAAAGCGGGTCGTGCTTCGGAAGTTGGCTACCAGGCTGCTAAGGCAGCGAAAGAGCTGAAGCGCAATGTCGAGAAAGCAGCGTTGCTGAATGGCGTCGGCGCAGTTGTCGGTGCCACAGCCGCTGCACGGGTCACTGCCGGATTCCCCGGCTGGCTCAAGACGAACGAAACCTCCACGAACGTGACGAAGCCGTCCTACACGGGTTCAACCCCGACAGGCGCGGCCCAGGTCTGGAAGGCTTTCGGAACGCCTACAGCGTTTACGGAAGTAATGCTCAAGACGACAATGCAGTCTTGTTTTGAGAATGGCGGTGAGCCGTCAATGTTGATGGTCGGCCCATACAACAAAACTGTTGTGAGTGGCTTCTCTGGGATCGCATCTAGCCGCTACAACGTAGACGGTGCAGAGCCATCAGTGATTATCGGTGCCGCAGACATCTACGTCAGCGACTTCGGTAACCTTTCGGTCGTACCGAACCGTTTCTTCACCACGGTTGTTGATGCTGGAGCCGGTTCGTTGTTGAACGACTGGGCGTTCTTGATTGACCCGGACGAGGTGAAAATCTCGACACTCAGACCGTACAGCATCGAAACGCTGGCACGGACGGGTGATGCCGATAAGCGGATGGCACTCACCGAGTGGGGGCTTCAGGTTAGTAACGAAGCCGCGCACGGTGTTATCGCCGGAATTAAGTCAGCAGCGTAATCCTACTGCGGGGGTGGGGGTTTCGGCCTCCACCCCTTAGTGGACCCCAACTATGAAACGAGTTTTAGACTACGATCCGGCTACTGGAATCACGCAGTGGTTTCACTTCGACGAGGCCAGTGGGAGTATGGCCCTCGAAAGTGAGCAGGACGTAACAGCCATCATCGAAAGCTCAAAAGAGGTTTTCAACCAGACCGACGAACGCGCATCTTGGAAGGGAGACGTACACAAAGTCGCTTCGATCCCGATGGTCATCTACCATGAGCTGGCGAAGGTGTCGAACAACTTCAAAGACCAGGCGGCGATCCGTAGGTTCTTGAACGATAAAGACAATCGGGTGTTTCGGACTAGGCCGGGGAGGATTTAGTGGCTATTACGACCTACGCGCAGTTGCAGACCGCAGCCGCGAGTTGGCTGGATCGCACTGACCTCACGGCCACGATTCCAGAGTTTATTGAGCTTGCGGAAGCGAGGTTCAATCGTGTTATCCGTCAGCCTGACATGGTCGTTAAGAATGACGCATTCTCGTTAGCAAGTCGGTACACCACACTCCCGACTGACACGCTTGAAATAATCAGAATAGTCGTGGACACTTCTCCCGTCATCGTACTTGAATACATGACGCCTGAAGAGATATCCTCTCGCCGGGGAGTGATGAGCGCGACAGGAAGACCTTGTTACTTCACGATTGTCGGAGGCTCAACGAATCAATTGGAAGTGCTTCCGTCCCCGGACGACACATATACGTCTTCGATTATCTACTACACGAAGATCCCGGCCCTGACTGACGCCGCAACCAGTAACTGGCTGCTGGCCTCACATCCAGATATCTACCTGTACGGGCTGTTGGTCGAAGCAGAACCGTACTTGAAAAACGACGAACGGTTGCCTGTATGGTCTATGCAACTAGACAAAGCCCTTACAGAATTGCGGCTACAGGGCGAGCGCAAACTCCACAGCGGCTCCTCGCTTACTATGAGAGCCAGGGTGCTAGGATAAAACTATGGCGACGACGACAAATCTAGGACTGATCCAGCCAACGGTCGGAGGAGACACAGACGCATGGGGCGGCTACCTCAACTCTGACCTGGGCTATATCGACGCCCTTTTCGGAATCGCAGGTACGTCGGTCACTCTGCACGTTAATAACCAGAATATTTCGAGCAGCTCGCATAAGTTCGATCAGATCAAGATGGGCGATGACAGGCCGCTCCAGTTCGGGGCCGCTCCCGACTACTGGCTCGTCTATAACAGCAGCGGTACGCAGTTTGAGCTACGCGGCACCAACGTGGACGGCTCGGGAACAGATGGCCTCATACTGAAGGTCGCTGACGGCACCGACGATGTGGCGTTTACGGGTCAGATCCAGGGTGCCAGTGGGGTAATCGCGGGGACAGCCATCAGTGTCGGTGGTGACACCACCAGCGGGTTCTATCGTGGCGGCCCGAACATCGTCAATCTTTCTAACGCCGGGGCGCTAACGGCCTCGTTCGACGCATCTAACGTCAGCACGATCCAGAATCTGTCGGTAGCGGGTGACGGCGCGACGGTGACGGGCATCAAGGACGAGGACAATATGTCCTCCAACTCTGCCACAAAACTCGCGACCCAGCAGAGTATTAAGGCGTATGTCGATGCCCAAGTGGGATCGTTCGACACGCTGGCTGAAGTGCTTGCCGCTGGGAACATTACCGGCAGCACCGACATCGTGGTCACTTCTGGTCAGGAGATCACAACGAACACGATAAGCGAGACGACGGGCGCGTCAGGCGTCACAATTGATAGTGTTTTGGTCAAAGACAGCACGGTCACGGCGTCCGGTGGATTTGTCGGCAATGCTACGACCGCCTCGTCTTCTCCTGCTGGGGCACTGACGGGGACCACGCTGAAATCCACCGTAGTGTCCAGTAGCCTGACCTCAGTCGGTACAATCGCCACAGGTGTATGGAATGGCACGGCGGTCGCACCAGGATTTGGTGGCACCGGACTTTCAAGCTACTCGGCTGGCGACATACTGTACGCGACGGGATCATCCACGCTTGCCAAGCTCGCTAAGGGGTCCGACACCCAGGTGCTGACGCTTGCGAGTGGTTTGCCGTCATGGGTCGCGCCAACTGTCGGTGATATTACAGGGATAACTGCTGGCACTGGACTGTCGGGGACCGATCTAACCGGCCCAGTTCCGACGCTAAACGTAGACGCATCTCAGACTCAGATCACGGCGGTTGGCACACTAGGGACAGGAACGTGGTCTGCCACCACGATAGCCGTGAACAAGGGCGGCAGCGGGCTAACGAGTTACACCGCCGGGGATCTCCTGTATGCCACAGGAAGCACCACCCTCGCGAAGCTGGCGAAACAGACGGACGGACAGGTGCTGACGCTTGCGAGTGGTTTGCCGTCATGGGCGACACCTACGGTCGGTGACCTGACGGCGATTGTCGCGGGCTCTGGCCTTACGGGTTCGGCTCTATCTGGACCGATCCCAACCCTGAATGTGATCGGGACGGCAGACAAGATCACGGTAAGCGCCGACGCAGTGACTATCGCCTCTAGCTATATCGGTCAGAGCAGCATCACTACTCTCGGGACCGTGGGGACAGGTGTCTGGAATGGAACTCCCCTGGCGACTGCCTATATCGCAGACAACGCGGTTACGCTCGCCAAGCTAGAACACGGAACCCAAGGCGATATCCTGTACTATGGCGCTTCTGGTACACCGGCCCGCCTTGGAACCGGCTCAGATGGTCAGGTGCTAACTAGCGGTGGGTCTGGAGCCAATCCTGCCTGGGAGACACCTACGACGGGCGACATCACGGGCATAACTGCCGGTACTGGGCTGTCAGGGACAAACTTAACTGGTCCCGTGCCTACGCTTAACGTCGAAGCCTCGCAGACGCAGATTACGGCACTCGGCACTATTGGCACGGGGACATGGCAGGCCACTAAGGTCGCCTCGGCTTACCTTGACGACGACACGGCCCATCTCTCGACTGCTCAATCTTTCACAGGAGCTAAGACTTTTGATGAAGTCCTGACGGCAGAAAAAACCGTCTATGTGAACGACACAGCAAATGCGAAGATGACTCTGGGCTTAACCGTCAACCAAGGCGCGGCTGACGATGAGATACTCGCGTTCAAATCGTCCGATGTTAACCAGCCGTCTACGAATTATGCAGAAGCAGACACATTTGGATTCGTCTCCAAGACCGCCGGGGCTACTGGTGGACTGAAGTTTGGTGCATTTACCGAGACAGGCGTGGCCAGCAGGACTTGTTACTACTATGTGGTAAACGCTGATGACGCTGATGCCACAAAGTCAACTTCAGGCGAGGGTCTGTACCAAATTGATCTGGCGCTGAACAACGGCACCGGCTCGAAGGTTGTCAACGCTGACGGCAACATGGTGGCGTTCACATCCAACGGTAATGCACGGTTCTTTTTTCAAGCTGACGGGACAGGCTACGCTGATGTTGCCTGGACGACTTTTTCTGACTCAAGACTGAAGACTGATGTTGCTGCCATCCCTTACGGCCTAGCGTCAGTAAGAAGTGTCGAAGCGAAAATCTTCGACAAGTGGAGTGGTAAGATCGACGCTGCTGGAGACGTAATCTTAGAAGATGGTTCCGATTTGAGGATGATCGGGTTTATCGCACAAGATGTGAAAGCCGCGATGCCTGAGTTAGTTCCTGACCTCCAAGACGACAAGAGTTTCTATTCGCTGGATTATGGAAGGATGACACCAGTTCTTTGGGCGGCAACTAAAGAGCTGGACGACACCGTAGAATCACTAAAGGCCAGGATCGAAGCCTTAGAGGCTCAGGTTTAGTAGGGGCATGGAGTCTAATGTGGCTGAAGTTTTATCTTTATTAGCGATTCCAGCAGCGGCAGGAGCCGCGTGGGCTGGTGTTAAGAGTGGGTTGAATGGCGCTAGAGAATCAATCACCCAGATTGAGCGCATTGTTAATCGTTTAGACGAAAAGGTAGACCAGCATGGCGACCGAATTAGCCGAATCGAAGTCGAGACAGAAAACCTCAAGTCCCGCATCTGAGGGAGCGGACTTGTCCACTTCTGAGACATCCGGGAAAAAGGGAGGGTCAGTCGTCATGGACGACATGATCAGCCTGACCTTGCCACAGGCGATCCAGCTTCGTGGGCTATACCAGGCCCGCAAGGAAGTTGAGGAGAAGATCCACTTCGGTGAGCAGATGCTCGGCGTTGGCGATCGTGAAATCGTGAGTGGCGACTTGGGCGACGAGAACCCCCATCTCATGCTACGGCCACGGCCCAGCGCGATCATCAGCTAATGCCGCAATATCTCCCTCTCAAGTTTGAGCCAGGCGTCTGGAAGAACGGGACGCTGTACCAGGCTCGTAATCGGTGGTATGACGCCGATTTAATGAGGTGGAGTGTGGGCGCGTTGGGTCCGGTAGGTGGTTGGCGTCCTTGGGGGTTCGCGACAGAAGCTGCCGCTAGTTCAGGGTACACCCCCAGGACCGCCCTGCCTTGGATGGATAACAGTTTCAGGCGTTGGCTCGCAGTTGGTACAGCCGCAAAGCTGTATGTCTATACGGGGTCTGCTGTCAGGTACGACATCACTCCTACAGGATTCACCGCAGGTCGCGATTCCGCGACTCTGCCTGACGGGTACGGTTCCCAGGCTTATGGCCGCTCGCTGTACGGGACGACGCCACCCGATCTCGGGATTCCAGAGCCAGCAACGGTATGGAGTCTTGACCTGTGGGGTGAAGACCTTGTCGGCTGTACGCCGGAAGATGGGGATATCTACCAGTGGCCAACCGCCGCAGCATCACCAGAAAGTGCTGTCGCAGCCAGGATCGCGAACTCACCACAACACGTTATTGCTACTTCGGTGACGGGCGAGCGCATCCAGATGGCGTTCGGTGGGACACCAAGCGGTGGGGCCGTCGCGGATCGTGACAGGCGTAGGATTTTCTGGTCAGATTCCGAGGATAACACCGATTGGACGGCGTCGAGTGTGAACCAAGCAGGTGACCACATCCTAGAGACAGAGGGTGACTTGCTTGGTGCAGTGAAGGTCCGCGACAAGCTGCTGATCTTTACCACGATTGACGCGCATACATCGACATTTGTTGGATTGCCGTATGTCTACCAGTTCGACCGCGTAGGCGAGTCATGCGGTCCTGTAAGCATCAACTCAGTTGCCGTGGCTGGCTCAACAGCCTACTGGATGGGACGCAGCGGGCAGGGCTTCTTCATGTACGACGGATACGTCCGCTCAATACCGTGCGACGTTGAGTCTTTCCTGCAAAAGAACATGAACCAGAGCCAGGCGAGCAAGGTCGTCGCGTGGCACAACACGCTCTTTACTGAAGTGGTCTGGTACTATCCAGGGCCGTCTGCTGAGAATGACAGCTACATCAGCTATAACTACCTAGAAAACCACTGGTCGGTGGGGACAATCGCCCGTAGCGCGACGACGAGCAGAGGCATCTTCCTCCACCCGATACTGATCGACCCGAGCGGCAATCCTTACGAGCATGAAGTCGGCAATACTTACGCGGACATTGAGAGTATGGATCGTAGCTCAACGCCCAAGACCGTGACCTTTGCGACACCATTAGTGCCGTATGTCGAGTCTGGCCCGATTGAGCTTGGCAACGGTGACCGAGTCTTGTCAGCGACTTCGCTGGTGCCAGACGTTACGGCGCTAGGTGACATCACAACGACGTTCTTCACGCGGATGTATCCGACTGACAGTGACACCACCCACGGCCCTTACACGATGACTGCGCCCACCTCTGTGCGCTTTACAGGCCGCACCTGTCGCATGAAATGCACCAGCACTTCGACGGACGCTTGGAACGTGGGAATTCCCCGGCTAGAACTGCAACCTGGAGGTAGGCGATGACTCCCTCCGGTTCAGCGGGTGCGAGACTACTCAAACTTCCAGAGCCTCGGCCAGAATACGACCGCCGCTCTGAGATATTCAAGAATACGATTATGGAAGAAGCCGACCAGAGCAACTTCAAGCACTTCCAGGACGTTGATCTGGCGAACGGCGAACGCCTCATCCTCGTAAGCGCGAACGGTACTCGTTACAGTGTTACGGTGACCAATGCGGGCGTACTAGGGACGACAGCGGTATGAACTCAACTGAACAGCCTGGATTCGCGGAGGCTTGGGAGCGCAGTACGCCCTTCCTTGCGAACGCATTGGAACTAAGCGGAAACGAGTACACGGTAGATGACGTTTTGAAGCAAATCGAAGACGATCACGCCATCTTTTACCCGTTCAAGAATGGTGCCTCGGTCTTTAAGGTTCAGTTATATCCACAGAGACGGACGCTGTGTATTTGGCTTGCTGGTGGTGAGATGGATGCAAACCTAGAAGCCGTCATGGAAGCCGCAGAATACCATGCGGAAAAGCATGAATGCGACGGCATCGAGGTGTCGGGACGGAAAGGTTGGGAGAAGGTCTTGAAGCCATACGGTTACGAACACAAGCGCGTGAAGCTCATAAAAGAGCTAGGAGTCTGAGATGGGACAGAGTGAAAGCGGCGACCTACGCATTGTGGGCGAACAGAAGATGGACCCGGCGACCCAGCAGCGGGAAGCCAATCTTTATGCCAAGGCTAGCCGATTAGCTGAGACGAACCCCTATTCAAGTGCTTACGGGGTTGGCTCCGATTTGCCTGGAATGGGCGCGATGTCCAAAGCGGGCCAGCAATATCTGACCGATTCAATATTGGGTCGCGGCGAATACGCGAAGAATCTTGGGTTCACTGATTACACGCGCCCGGAAGGTGCCGCCCTTGCGGCTGACGCGACCATCGCTGCGAGCCAAGAAGCGGCGGCGGCAGCGGCAGCAGAAGCGAGAGCAAGAGAAGCAGCAGAGCGTCGGCGTATTGAAGGGGAATTTGGTTCTGGCCCTGGAGACGAGTTTAGCAAAAAAGGCGCATACGACACCTATGGTGGCTCGATGGGGCTCTTAACGTCGGGTTCTGGAGGTCCTAGTGGTTATGGGTCTTCAGGTGTCGGCATAGGTGAGATGCAAGATGCGGCACTAGCCACTCGGAATATGCTTAGGGAAAGATCCCCGAACCCCGCAGGGCCACAAAGAATCAACGCGAGCAGCATTGCTCCAACTTCGGTGCGCGGATCAACGCCGATAGGGCAGTCTACAGGGTCCGCGTCAGCACTCCGAGGTGGAGGTCTGGACCGCAGCTACGCATATGACACGATGAACGCGGCCAGGGGGGGCGTCCCACCGGCAGGTGTGTCCGCTCGCAGCGTAAGCCCAGACACTATCGGTGGCCCACTTGGCGTGACGCCTGGCGAGTTAACCGAGCGACAGTTGTCGGCCACCAACCTTGATGCGTTTGACCCTTCCGTATCAAGCACGGCCATTGATCCATTGTCCGCTAATGCCTTTGGGGGTGAGCAGATTTTTGGAGGCACTAGGAGCATACAAGATTACATGAACACGGCTGGGGTTGATGCTCAGATTGCCCAGGCGAAACAGGACTACAACGAAGCCCTAAACGCTGAGAAGTCGCGCCAGGCACAGGTAGGAGCGTTCGGCGCGAGAGGCACCGTCAAGGAATCTGGCTTGATCGGGGACCAGGAACGAAATATTGCCCAGATCAGAGGGGCAGGGTTCGACCGTGCCGCTCAGATGATGGAAGCCGACGCTGGCCGTCGCCAACAGGCTGGCCTCCAGAGTCAGAATTTGGGAATGGAGTCGGGCCTCGCCGGTCAGGCGCTACAGGCGCAGCGGGCAGAATCCAACGCGGCCAGGGCGCAACAAGCCGCGATGCAAGGACAGCAGTTGAAGTTGCAGCGAGATATGCAGACTCAGCAGTTGGCGCAGGCTGGCGACATTCGCAACGCAGAACTCGGGCTTCAGTCCGATCTTCAGACCCAGCAACTGGACCTGGAGGGCCAACTGGCAACACAGGGCCTCGACGCAGACTTCGAGCGAGAGAGGCAACGACTCGCCACACAGGCTGCGATGCAGACTCAGGCGCTTGACTCTGACATATACAAGCAGGAGCAGCAGTTGGGTACGCAGGTGGGACTACAGAATGCACAGAATGAGATGCGCGTTGCCGAACAGAACCAACAAGCAGCTATACAGCGCAATGATCGTCAGGCAGTTCTGGACTCCCAACGCCAGATGGAAAATGCGCGAATGCGGTTAGAGGCGGCGACTCGCAATCAGTCGGCAGACCTTCAGGCCGCAGGCATGACATATGACGCCAACGCTCAGTTCAGGCAGCAGCAGTTAGCTGCGGCCCAGCAGTTGGCCGACATCGGTGGCATGACGCAGGACGCGACATTCGCAGGGGCAGGTCAGCTACGACAGATGGGTGGCGAACAAGATCAAATCCGAAGAATGCAACAGGCATTCGACTACGAGCAGTGGCTGCGTGGACAGCAGGGTGGGGCGCAATCATTGGCATTGATGCAGGGCTTCATGCCTGGTGGCGCACAGCAGCAGTACGAGCGAGCCCCAGACCTATTCGGCCAGCTTCTCGGCGCAGGAACCAGCCTAGCCGGTGCAGGGCTCGGTGCTTGGGGGGCGAGGGGCTCGACGAGAGGCTCGACGACGGGCTCGGAAGGTCCATGACAATTAGATCCTTGAAGGTGAGATAAAATGCCAGAATACACACCTTATCCGGGTGAGAGCCAATCGGCATTCCAGAGAAGGATGCTTGGCCGACTAGCTGGTGGCGAACGTCTCGGAATGCTCGGGATGGCAAGAGGTACGCGAGGCGGGCTCTTACCCGGTGTTGGTGGCTATCAGCCCCCTACGGGATCGGGATCAGCCATCGCGTCCCTTATGGGCGAGGGGCCAAGCTCAGACATCGCGAGAGTCGGAGGCAACTTCATCTCAAGGTCCGGTGCCTCGCAAGCGGCCCCAGCCCCCCCTGTGCCGACAGGTATAGCCATGCCAGATCCACGGCTGAATCCATCTAACACCGGCATAGCCATGCCACAGCTAGGGTTGCGTAACACCGGCATAGCCATGCCTGACTACTTTCCAAGCATGGGGCCACCCAACGGAAGCGACCAAGACCAAGCGATGAGTTTTGCAGAGGGCGCTTATGGGCAGATGGGCGACCCTATGCGCGATGGAAGTCTTCCCAGTTATCAATCTCCTGCTCAAAGGCCAACCCTCGTAGGTGAACAGACCGAAGCAGACATAGAACCCGTGGCAGAATCCGAGTCCACAGAGGTTCCCGATGATCCGCAGGGCTTCATGAGTAAGGTCGGCAGCTTCTTCACGCGCCCGACCACATCACAAGCCCTAATGTCTGCTGGTGCCGCCATGATGAGTGGGCGGGACGCGCAGGGTAAAGTCTACGGCAATGCACTTGAGTCAGTGGGTGCTGGATTACAAGCGGGAATCGGAGCCTACGGTGAGGCAACGCAAGCCGAACAACGGCGTCAGGCGATTGAGCGACAGCAACAGGAGGCTGATCGTATTCGGGGACAAGAAGACGAGGATCGCGCTGCACAGAAAAGGGTCAACGGTAAGATACAAGAGATAACGAGTGGGTGGGACGAAACCACGACCCCCGAACAGAGGATTTTGGGTTACCAAAGCGCAGCAAACGTAGCTTTCGCTAGTGGCGATAGTTCACTTGGCAGGGGGCTTATTGAAGCGGCGCGTTTGACTATCGCAGGTCCCGAAGCGGGACCGACTACCGACTTCACGAATTACAGCCGGATTAAGTTTCGCGGCCCCGATGGGGAACCAACCGAGGGACGTATGCGTGAGGTAACTCAGCCCAACGGCGAGGTTACGCAGGTCTTTGAGCATATCGATAGGGACATCCGCGACGAGAATCTCGTTCAAGGTATGAGCGCAGACGAGGCCCAAATGGCCGCATGGCGAGTCGGTGGTTATGAGGTCGATCCAGCCGAGGAAAGAAGGCTTAGGGAAGAGGGAGAGGACGAAGCGGGCAAAAGGGACATGAGTGGCAAAATGGCGTTTGCCGCTAGGGATGCCAACAGGAGTTTCGTGATCGACCAAGATACTGGCGAGCGAGTTGACTTAGATTTCGAGATGGCAGGAGCCGTCCCAATCGACTGGGATGAAGAGGGGAACGCGATTGATTGGAGGAAGGGTGAGGTTGGTGACTGGCGATTCTGGCAATCGTTCTTGGGCGATGTGATATCAAACGCTGGCAGTGAGACAGTCGGCATTGGTAAGAAGCTCTTTAATTCGATAGTTAGAACTAAGATCCCAACTGAACTGCTTCAGGCATACACGGAAGCCCTTAATTTCATCAATCCGACAGTCCGGTTCTTGTCTGGCGCACAGATGACGAACCAAGAAGCGATGCGCTATTACAATGCATTGTTGCCTATGACGGGTGATAGCGTAGAGAATATCCAAAAGAAAAGGCGCAAGCGTGATGTGCTGACCGCTGCTATGGGAGGAGAGGGCATCACCGACGCTGAAGTGAGGAAGGCTCGCGAATTCCTAGGAATCGACCCTGACGCGGAAATGAACCATTTGTTTAGTCAATTCGGAAGGGAAGATGAAACTGGTGCTATGGCGATGAATTATTATCTAGCCATTTTGGAGGATAAAGTCGGAGAAACCAATACGTTCACCTCGGCCCAGTTGCGCGAGATGCAGGCTGGAGGTGGTGGTGCGGGTGGTGGTGCGGGTAGTGGTGCCCCCGTCACCCCTAGCGGTCCTCTCAGCTTTAATTATGGGGCCCTCGATAGCATTCCTTCCGCTACAGACTCTATTGGAGGGCAATAATGGCAGATGACGATAAATTCTCACCCGGTGATCTTGATGAGCTACTCACTGCCGTCGATCAGGCTTTAGCCGAGGGCAAAGACAAGGACGCGGTAGAAGCCTGGGTCTTGGGCGAACTCGCCAATCAGGGCATAACGAACCTTAGAACGCTCGGGGAAGTCAGGAGGGCCAACCTCGACGAAGGTGGGGAAGGCGGGCTACTCCGTGGAGCAGCGCAAGGCGCTACGTTCGGTTTAGCAGATGAAGGAATTGGTATTTGGGAGGGCGTCAAGGCATTAGCCCCAGGTGGTGTTACACCGGGTGAAGCCTATAGTGAGGGACAGCAACGCTCACAGGCTGGAGTAGAGCGGTTCCGACGCGAGCATCCGGTACAAGCTGGGCTCTCCGAAGCGGTGGGAGGTATGTTGGTGCCGGGTCTTGGAACTGTCGCCGCAGCCCGAACCGGGAGACTTGGATTTAGGGGACTAACTAGCGCCAACAGGTATCGTAGAGGTTTACAAGGTGGGTTACTCGGCACCGCTGGAGCAACCGCACGGATGGCTGGTGAGGCAGATCCAGGGGACCGGATGGCCGAAGCGACACCTAGCGCGTTGGGGGGCGAAGGTTCCAATCTAATGCAACCCCTATCTGCGCTTACGGGTGGTGCTTTTACAGCAGCCGCTCCCGCAGCAAAGGCGTTCGGTGCTGCTACCGGGGGACAAGCTGCTAGGCGGGGCGCTCCCGCCACGTTCCAATCGCCGGTTAGTCTGCGATCGCCAGTTAGTCTGCGATCACCGATAGGTCCAGCCCCCGTTGGCCCATCGCGAGCGCCGGGGCTGTTAAATACCCTAAAGGATACGAGGGGTAGGTTGCGTAGCCCCGTGGATCAGTTGCGCAGCCCCGTGAGTCAGTTGCGTAGCCCTATCCGAAGTGGCGACTTGGCCCGTCGCCCCCAAGGTCAGGCGACAGGAGAGATGCTCGTTGAGCAGACCGGACGAGGTGTTATACCAGAGCCTAGAACTGTTGCGATCCCAAACGCGTCCCGCCCAGGTCCACTACCAGAATCGGCTGGATCGCTACTGCCAACGAGAGGCGCACAAGGTGGCGCGACTGATGTGGCTGGCGAGGCTGGCGCGGTAATTAATAGGGCGAAACTCCAATCAGAGGGACTTGAGAAGGCTTTGGAGATAGACAGGAAAGCTGTCTACGGCCCGTTAGACGACTTATACTCGCGACAGTCGGAAGAGATTGGAGGGACACTGACAAAGCTGGATGGATGGAGGACTTCAGCGGCTGTAAATGCGGGCCATGTAGCTGAAGAGGCGGTTGTCGATGTGGCTAGAGCTAACGCCCGTGATCTTGTAGCTGTTTTGCAGGACCAGGGCCTAAACCGCGTACTCACGGGCAAGCTAGTTAAGACCAAAGCAGACAAGGATGCCCTGGTGCAGGTCGTAGAATTGTTGAGTTCCGAGGTGGATGCAGGACTCAACCCGACGATAAAGGGGATGCAAGCACTTCGGTCTTCACTGAGAAACCTCACAAGGGGCAGAAACGAGGCTCAAGGCTCAGACGAGCTTTTGTCGGGGCTTGACGACATCATGGAAAGTATGTTCCCAAGGCTGGCAGACGCCGACGCAATCTTTAAGCAATCGTCACAATTAGCCGGGGGCTTCAACTTGGGCGCGGGTGTGCCGAATGCTTCGATCTCATTTTCTAGTGGCCCGAAGACAAGTCTAAGTCTTGGGAAATCAGTAGACGAGTTGAGGGGATCTGTTGATGAAGTAATGGACATCGTGAAGGGGACGGGTGGTGACTTGGCACACCAAAAGGAAGTCGCCGCACAGTTCCTAGACGGCCTCTTCCATCGGACCATTATCGCGCCACTCCAGACCACTGACAGGACGGCAGTTGTCAAAAAACTCCAAGACATGATGGAGACACCGGGAGGCCGGGCATGGCTGCGCGTATTCTTCGACAGGGCTCCCAATCCCCAGGCGGCATTCGCGGAATTTGAAAAGCAGTTCGCTAGAGATGTTCCGGCGGCGGTGGAGGCTGTTGCCTCCGGCTTCTTCCCGAAGGCCATGAAGTTAGTGGGCGATTTTGGGGAGGCTGGCCTACTCGGGACAGGACTAAGTGGCATGGGCGCACTCAACCCTGCCAGCACGTTACCAGAGCCCCTTGGGGGCTTGCTCCGACCAAGAGGCGAGCGGCAATGATTCGCCAGATCCTAGCCGACGAGAAAGGCAAGCTGTCAGCCGCGAGAGTGTTACTGACTGCCTGCCTGGCGTTCACTGCCGTGATCATCGTAGCTGACTCGCTTTTGTGGGCTCAAGTGCCCAACGCTGCCTACGCATTGCTTGGGACCATCTTCACCGGCCTACTTGGCTGGACGGCTGGCCCCAGGATCGCCCAATACTTCGGGCCACAAGTTGGGGGCATAGCGAGCGGTATCGGTTCGGCCCTGAAGCGAGAGCCGAAGAGGCCGCGAGTCCTTGATAGCTCTCCAGGCTTTCGTGATGACGAGAGATGAGTGGGTCGTTGGGTGCGCTGCTGCGCTAGACGCTGCTGGGATCTCGAACTTCCACCCGCTAGAGGTAGCTGACGTAGGAAGGAAGACATCGTCACCTGCCGTGCGGCTGCAAGCACCTGACCCAGAACTGCTGCCCAACTTCGTATTGCTCGCCAACGTCCTGCGCGACCTGCGCTCGGCGGTCAGGCCCACACCCGTGCTAGTGAACTCCTGGTATCGCGATTCGCTGTACAACGCTTGGATCGGTGGAGTGACGAACTCCATGCACCTGACCGGGGGTGCAGCGGATGTCGTTAAGATCGGCTTCACGCCCGACGAGGTAGCCGACATCCTAGAACGCCACCCCGACAGTGACCAGTTCGGGATCGGTCGATACAAGACTTTCACCCATATCGACATCCGTGGTATGATCGGAAGGAGGTCACCGGCACGATGGTGAGAATCCCACCTTGGTTCTGGATCGCCATACCCGTGATCGGGATGCTGGCGGTTGGTATCCGGGGCGCGACACAGGCTTCGTACTTCCGGGGGATCGCGGACGATGCGGAATCCAGGCTGGAGGCACAGGCACTGGTCCTAGAATCCGCCTCAGTTCGCGCCGACTCCTTGGCCGCAGCCCTTGAAGCAGCAGATTCAGTTGCAGCCGCTCAGAGGCTCTCAGCGGAACGTGAGGTGCAGAGGCTTACTCGTACCCGCGAAGAGGCGCGAAGACGCTCTGAGGCCCTCTCAGGGGCCTTGAGGGCATCCTTGGACTCAGCCCAAGCCGCAGAACTGGACGAAGTGGTCGCAGGATACGAGGCCCAGATCGCAGCACTGGAGAGCGTCGTAGAGGTAGAGCGAGGGCTGACTGCTTCTGAACGGATGAGGGCCACGATGGCGAACGAGCTAGTGGCCGGTCTTCACCTGGTGATCGCGGAGCATGAGGAGAGCGCGACGATCATGTCGGTCGAGATCGCCGCACTCCGCTCATCGATTCAGCCCAGCTTCGGGCTGCGCCTCAAGGCCGATTGGTGGCTTGCCGCAGTGGGGTTCGCCGCCGGGGTTGCCGTTACGAGGTAGTTCGCTGGGTTCCAGCCAGACCCCCCACCCCCAAAATTGGGAACCAAAGTGGTTCTGTGCAGTGGTTCTGTCCTTGGTTTCACTGGGGTTACTCCAGAACCATTAGTGGTTCCGAGTCTGGTTGATGCGCCTTCGTTCCTCGCGTTGCTTCGTCCACCAACCCTCTACCTCGCGCGTCTGGCGTTCCTTGGTTGTCTTCGCGAGCGCGTGTAGTTCGGCCAACGCTTCTGCGTGTTCGGGAAACCATTTCCCCGGCCACATATAGCCGACTGCTGTTACTTTTTTCTCGTAACGAAAACTGCGCGTAATCTTACCCCGGCATATATCGGGATTCGTGAGCGTAAACGTATGACAGTGCGTACCCGACGAACGACCTCCGCAGGTATCGCAGATGCCCGTCCGTCGCACCTCTAACTGACCTCCGTACTTCGCGAGTTGCTCGCGATTATACTCATGCCGTGTCTTCTTGGTCGCCATCTCAGGCCCCCTTCTTGGAGTCGGTGCCCCCCGTGGTTAGTTCGTACCTCCCGATTCCTGTAGCCTTATCAAAGTTGTTATACGAGGTTATCCCGTTCGCTCGGATAAACTTAACCGGGAGCCCGGAGGCGGCGGCGAACTCCTCTGCCGTGGCGTAGACCTCTGTCCTGCCGAAGATGCGTTCGTGGTCCCTCTCGTCCATCATGGTGTCAGTCTCCTGTCAGTGTGCGATAGGTGCGCTTCAGTACTAGAAGAGTAACACAAGTGGTGGCCTGTGTCAAGTCATGGCATACCGGCCACTCCTTCCCTGGGGGGGTGAAATCCCGAAAACCTTCTCCCACCGGAACCGACGATTAAGCCTACGGACCCGATGTCAGTATTCACATGGGGGGGCTACCGTCATTCCGAGAGCCCGTTTTCGTATGATTGCCAGAGCTTCTCCACCCCGGCTGCGAGTTCATCAAAGCTGTCGTACTGCATACGCCCCTGCTTCCCTATGTGGAACGCCGCAGGGAACATAGGTAGCCGGAGGTGTCCATCCATCTGCTGAAGCATACTGAGGGCTCCGATGCTGTGGATGCGGGTGTGGCACTTCCCACACAGGGGCACGATGGCGGTCTTCGGACCCTTCCGCGACATACCGTCCGTCCTGCAATGATGGTTATGGCACGGACCCGCACCACACACACCGCAGGGCAACCCACTGACAAAGGCGACACGGGCCTTTGAGCCGTACTCGTAGGCAAACTTCTCTGCGTCACTCCTCATAACGGCTTGTCCTTAGTATGCCAGCTCACGAATTCCCTCGCTTAATATCCGTCTTTCGTCTGGAGTTAAATCGCCGTCGTCTTTTTTTAAGATAGCCTCTGCCTCGTCCACCCACTTCATCGCCTCAAGGGCGAAACGCTGATCCATGCCCATGAGGTCAAACCAAGGTTCAGCCCCCTTGCTTGCAATCCAGACGGTCGCCTTCGTCCGGGACTCTCCGCTACGTTGAGGTCTGCCGTGAACTGAATATCTCCGGGGCTGCTTATTCCCTCGCATCTCCCTAATCGCTTGAACGATCATTGCGGAGATCAAAGCAATCTCGGGCGAGCCCCTTGGTGTGCGCGACTTCGCCTCACTCACGATCGCTTCGCTTCTTTTCGCTCCCAGCAGCGGCATCTTCACGGCATATCCTCGTCGTCTTGGTCAGCGTAATCGTCGTCTTGGTCGGCGTAATCGTGGTCCGGGTCTTCGTCGAAGTGACTGCTATACTCCTCACTCCCGCACGTTGGGCACGGCCACTGCGCTGGCCCCGACTTGTTGTTCATCTCTGCCCTGCCGCAGCCCAAGCACACATGATCCATGCAAGCCATTATGTGTCCTCCTCTTCTACGACCACGGCCTGTACGATCTCGGCTTCGCGCTTGGCCTTCGCCCTTGCCTCTACGGCCTTGAGCCCAGCCAGGAAGTCGTCGCCTACGCTTATCACGTTGACGGTCTGCGCCTCTGGCTTACCGTAGGCTGTCCGGTCGTATCGTTCCGCTATCCACCTCCGGTACTCTGACCTCAGTCGGGCCGCTGGGACGCTGCCGTCGTTCGCCTCGTCCACTATCGACAGGCCCTCTTCCACCAGGTCAGACGCGATGACCTGCTTCACGTTCTGCCAGCGGTTCCATCTCCCTTCATCTTCCTTCAGCCATTCATAGAACGGCCTGTTGGACATGGTGCCGACTTCGGAGGGGAGGTTCTTGAGGAGCTTCCTGACATCTCGGTATTTCAGATACAGGTCAAATATCTTCAACTCGCCGTACTGGTTCAGCCGCTTAACGGCTGCTCGGGTAACCTTACCGCCTGACATTTTTTCTATCCTCCTTCCAGCTAGTCATAGAGTCTACGATCATTTCGAGCTTCGCCTGAAAATCCTTCGGTGATAAGAGGAGGCCATCCTCCCCGTACCTTAGAGGGTCGTCCGGGGGCATCTCCGCGCCTCTTAGTTCGCGGATAGCGGCTGCGATCTCCTGCTGCCACTCTGCGGCGTCTGGCGTACACTCCTCCAGTGGCAGTAGCTCTAGCGCAGACAGGAGCCTTACGGCGTTTGCTGTGTCTTTAGCCATTTCACCAATTGGTCGAAGGTACGGAGGTGTTTCTTCTCGCAGAAATAACACTGATCAGTGATGCCGCGTATTCTGTCTTCGGTGGGTGCGACCGTCCATGTGTCCCGTGTCCTAGCCACATTCAACGCTAGGATCGCTTGGGTAGGCTGCGAGACATAGATCACAATCTCCGGTGGAATCTCTGTGTCTGCCCAAGATCCAACGGTCCCGACAATGAAGGTGCGGTATGGAAAGTCTTCCGGGGATGTGAATTCAAGACTGCGCGATTTCACTTCTGCGGGAATCGGATGCTTGCGCCCGATAACTAGGTCAACGTCGGTTCTTGTGAAGCCCTCTATATCATCCCGCGTATTCCTAAATTCAAACCTTGAGGCTTGTACGACGAGTCCTTCTTTCAGAAGGCGCATCGCAACGTAGAGTTGCCAGGAATGGCCTTTGGTTAACTCAGACGCAAACAGTTCGTCATTCTCCATCCAGGGAACTGTTGTCTTCATGTCGGCCACTGGTCCTCCTCGTCTGGACGGGCCTCACGTTGGCGAAGCGTCTTGTAATTCCACTCAACGGGTATTTCCACACAGGGACCGTGTCGATTCTTTGTGACGCAGACCCACGTTTTCGCCGTGTTGCCGTCCCGCTTGTAGCGCGAGTGATCCAGAAGGCAGATGACATCGGCATGGCTCTCAATTGAGTGCCCACCAAAGAGCCCTGCACTGCGCGGTGTTTCCATGACTGAGCTTGTCGCTCGGTTGAACTGCGAGCAGATCACAACGGCACTCTGATTCTTAACCGCCCAGGCCCTCAACTCTGAGATGACGCGCTGTATGCCACGGTGTAGCATCTCGTCGTCGCCCAAGGCTACGCACTGGAGATGGTCTAGCACGAAGTATCGACAGCCCTGGGCGTGACAGCCTTCAACGTATTTCATGATGGAATCCCACCCCGTGACGAGCCTGTCTGGCACGAACACGGGAGGAAGGCTCGCGAACTCCGGGTGCGTTTCAGACCACGAAAGCTCACAGAACGAACCTTTCTCAAGCAGCTTGAGGGCGGTCCCTGAGTGGAGCGAGTACAGCCGTGTCGCCAACTGTGGGCCAGACATCTCTAGGCTGATGAACGAGACGGGCTCTGGCGGGGATGCGTTGAGGGCGGCACTCGCTAGGTTGAGCGCGAACGCAGACTTGCCGTATCCGGGCGAGCCACCAACGACCATAAGCCACCCTGAAGTCTTGGCTATGCCCTGGCCGCCCCCATCGTCGCGCATGATGCGGTTGAGCGTAGGCAGGTGCGTGGGGATCGCAGACACCGGCCTTAGCTGTGCGTCAGTCCAATCTCCGATGAAGTCGTCTGAGAATATGTTCCTCATGAGTTGTACGCCCACACCGGGAGGGACAACTCTTGGACCTCCTCCGGGTAAGCCGCCCACTCACCACTGGCCTCGCATCTGGCCCACTCGCCCAAGAGTTTATCTAGCTGTCTGCGTCCGAGATCGAGGGCCTCTGCGTCCAGCTCGTAAAGGGCGACACAGTGCGGTGCCGCCTTCTCTACGGCCACGAAGACGAATCTCGCCCCGTCCCCTACGAGTTCCTCACTCTTAGCACCCGCCAGATAGTGGGCCGCTTGCAAGTGGTAGTTGAAATTATGACAACTCCTGGCGAACCCCTCTGGGCTCGCGTCCTCTGTCGTCTTGATGTCAACGATGTAGTCCTCGGACACTGCGTCGATACGCGCCTTACAGGCGACACCACTGGTGATGTCTTCCCATCGCACTGATATCTCTGTCCGGGCACCGTCCAGTAGCGTTGACGCTTGGGTGTTGTCCAGTACGCTGTCCCGCATAGCTAGGACACGGTCGTATGGCTCGGCCTTGAGGACATACTCGTCCCCATACTTCATCACCAAGTCGGTCTTGGCGTCCTTCATGGCTTTCGTTCGCCCGTCCCCGTAAGGCAACCGCCCCCAATGCTCCTCGAAAAGCGAGGGCTCAAGGATCGCGCTGTGTGTGGCTGACCCGATCACCATAGCGGGCGTGGACGGCTCTGGGTTGTCCATGTCGTACTTCATGTGTGCGGCACTGCGCTTGAACTTCTTCAGTCGCGATGCTGACGCACCTGGACTCGCGTGGTATCTCTCTGCTGTTTCGTAGGTGTCAATCATTGCTCTACGCTCCATGTTCTGCTGACTGTTGGTGTGATGTTCTCTGCTTTGCGCTTCTCTACTGCATTGTGAGCCCATCGCTCCCGCCTTTCTTCGTTCCTGAATAGGCTTTCGGGGAGTGTGTAGGCTCGGGTGCCCATATGGTGATCGCTGCGTTTGACCGCCTTCAGCACCTTGCGGAACAGGACAATCGGATCTGCCCCGTTACTCGATAGCTGTTCAGAGTACAAACTCCAAAGAACCGACCTGCGTTTATCTGTAAGCCTGGGATGCGGGGGCTTCGGGCTCAACTCATCTAGCCAGACCTTCCACAACGCATCCACCTGACCCGCCCGGACAGCCTTCTCCGGGTCGGGGGTTCTTTTTATTTCCTGCTTTAACTGTTTACTATTGTTCTGGGTCTGTTCTGCATCTGTTCCGAGTCCCTTCTTTTTGCGTCCAGAATAGCTCGAAAAGTCTTGGTATGACTCGTAATTCACTATTCGGATGAGCGTACCAAGCCCTGAAGTATTGCTGACGACCTCAATACGGCCATCGTCCTCTAGGGATTGCAGCATCGCGGACACCCGACTCGGTGACCATGTGATCAGTTTGTTGTTGCCCGTGTAAGCGCAATCCTCTCCGATCTTGCGAAGGCTGCGAAGGAACTCGCCTTTCCTGACCGTCACCTTAGACCCGCCACGGGAATAGCTGTACTCTTTTTTCCCGTAGCTCGCACTCATACAGAGATAGAGAAAGAGCCGCACCAAGTCGGAGTTGGCTCTCCACAGATCGTTCTCCAAGAGTGCGCGTGACAGCAGGATGAACCCGCTCAATTGATTACGCCCTCAATGGCCCCGTGCTGCTGCATGAAGTCGAAAACGTCACGAACGTCCCACGCCACCAGATGGGGTACGCCACCCAAGGAGCATTCAAGTTGGAATTCAATCTGCGATGGCCGAAGCCGACCCTTCCCCGCCTTCACCTCGATAAAGAAGAACGGAAGCTCTGGCGTACCGAAAACGATCAAGTCCGGTATTCCTGGGCTCGTCCTGGTGCCGCCCTTCTGTGGACGGTATCCCTGCTCGGTTGAGTAGACTGCGCTGCACCCGACCATGTGCAGGAACTCCACGATGGCCTTGGAGACTTCGCGCTCTGGTGATTTGCGCCTAGCCATACGAAACGACACCTGCCTTGATGTTACGGAACCCCTGCTCGGCTGAATAAGCCGCGTTAGACGGGTAGTGATCGTAGAGGTCACCTCGACAGGCCAAGAGGTGCTTGGTCGCCTTCTCTAGATGCTCTACCGCCTTATCTATTGAAGCCTTAGACAATGGTGGAAGCAGTGCCGGTGGAACCTTCCTCAGTCTTTTCCGCGATTGGATCACATCCTCTTGGACTTTACCGATCTCGCGGTCAAGCTCGGGAAAGATTTGGTTTGTGAGCTGCTCCAACTCAGAAGGGGAGGCCATCGGACCCTCCCGAACTCGCCTTGGCTACAGGCTTTTCCCATGTATCCACCTCTGCGTACCAGACCTCGCTCCCGTCGTCTGCCACACGCTTGCTCTGCTTCACATCCAACCGAACCCAATCCTGGCCCGACTTTCCTTGGAGCCACGCCAGTACATCGCTGACCTTCAGGCTGATACGAGCCTTTACGAAGTCCGGTGCCGTAGGGCGGGGAGGGCTGACGAAAAGACCAGACGGGAATTCCTTCTCTTGCTGTGCCATGCTGTTTTCCTTTGGAAGTAATACTGCGTGATTGCTACGGTGAGGTGCTGAACGTACCTATGCTGTCAAGCCACTAGAGGGCCACCCACACTATCGCCATCCGGCCACTGGCGAGCCGCTGACGGCCTCCTGAATCCGCTACGAAACCCCTAGCCACTAGCTCGCTTCGCCTAGTTCTAATCCCACTAGGGCTCTGCTTGGGCCACCCCTGCTCGGCCTGTTGTGCTTCGTAGTCCGAGATCAAGAGCGCGTCATGGCGTGGACCTTGCTGCTTGAGGCAAGACAAGACCGCCGATTGACTCTTTCGGATGCGAGCGCTCGATATGCTCTCGGCTGCTGCGTGACTTGTGTCGGGATCGGAGTTGCGAGCATTGGCCCTAGGCGAACCCGACGCGAATAAATCAATCGTGTCCGGGCATCGTGGC
>CAXBLG010000025.1:0-35912 GCA_963976395.1 uncultured Rhodospirillaceae bacterium | reverse complement strand
AAACACCATGTTGAACTAACATTCACACCGGACCACCCAATGGGGGCCGGTCAGCGTGATTGACCTCTCTATAAAGTAAGAGTTAGTGGGCTTGGGGAATACATCGCACTCGCGGTCGTTGGGGCGCTCGCGTTTCAGCGTTTTCATCACTATCCTGTCCATATTTTCCGCCGTTGTTCTTCTCATCAGTGCTGCTGTGACATTGACTAATTATGTCCAGACCAAGAGCGCGGCCGTCGACTTGGCCAGCGACACGTTCAGTGCCGCAATCCGAAGAATTTCAGAACAACAAGAAGCTCTGTTCTCGACGCTGATATTCTTTTCCGAGATTTACAGCCAAGACCCTGATGTTCTGGCAGGCAAAGGGGCGATGGAGAATGTGCTTCCCGCAGTTTTGCGCGGGCTGGAAATGAATCCTCACGTTTTTCAAATCTATACCGGGTACGAAAACGGCGACTACTATCAAATATTTTCGTTTGGGAATGACGACGACGAGATGATCGCCGATATGGGCGGACCGCCGGGAACGCGGTTTGCGATCCACGAAATAACACTCAACGACGACGGTCTTCGTGAGGTGTTTTGGCGTTATCTAGATCGCAACCAAATTGACCTGAAACGTACATCAGCGACCGCGTCAAATTACGACCCGCGCATACGAGGCTGGTACAAAAGCGCGCGGGCCCGTCCCGATGGCATTGTGCGAACGCCCCCTTACGTTTTTGCCGTTTCACCTGAAGTGGGCATAACCTTCGCCAGGGCCTTCGACGGACCGATAAAAGGTACTATCGGTACAGACATCACACTCGACCGACTTTCCATCTTCCTTCAGTCGATGAGACCAAATGAAAATCATCGATTGTTAGTTTTTGACGACGAGATGCGCCTTCTCGGATCAACCGATCCAGACCAAGTTCTAAAACGCAGCGGTTCAGGCGATGATTTAGAACTCGCACCAGCGCTGGTTACGGAATTGAACGACCCGGTCATCCAACAAACCCTACAGGTGTTCGCACGAAGCGGCCCTTTCGATTTAGAGACCGTAAGCATCGACGGCGAAGTCTATCTGGCGACTGTGGCCCGCAATATTCCGACCGAAGGTGCAGCGGACTATATTCTTTACGCAGCGCCACGATCGGAATTTGAAGGTAGCCTTGCCGGTGCCGCCACGCGGAGCCTTCTGCCAGGGTTGCTGGTCCTTCTTCTCGCCACTCCGGCCATTGTTTATTTGGCCCGATTGATCTCGCGCCCCTTGACCGGACTCTCTCATGAGTCGGAACTTATCCGTTCTTTTAATCTGAACGATTCGATCAATATGAGCTCTCCCGTGCGCGAGATCGACGCGTTGATCACGTCAATGTCTCATATGAAAAACACCTTGCGTGAAACTTCCAAGTTTGTGCCCAAGTCCCTCGTCAAGGACATCCTAGAGTCAGAGGGGCGAGTAGAGGTAGGCGGAAAGAAGCTGCATGTCAGCGTCCTGTTCACGGAAGTTGAGGGATTTTCAGATATATCCGAATCAACGACCGCCGAAGACTTGATGGTGCATATGTCCGAATATTTTGACGAGCTTGTGTCCCTGATAATCAAGGATGACGGCACCGTAGACAAATTTGTGGGCGAATCTATTTTCGCCTACTGGAACGCCCCTCTTCCCATCGACCAATATCAACGCGCCGCATGTATGTCCGCACTGAGTTGCCGTCATGCCTCCGAACGCCTTAACACTCAATGGCTTTTAGAGGGCCGCACACCGTGGAAGACGCGCTTCGGAATTCACGCGGGCGATGTGGTTGTAGGCAACGTCGGATCCTCTGACCGCACCGACTATACTGTGATCGGAGATACGGTAAACATTGGCTCGCGTCTGGAAGGTCTCAACAAGTTCTACGGAACCCGCATATTAGCCAGCGGCCAAATTGTTGATGTTTGCAGAGACGAATTCTTGTTTCGGCGCATTGATCGCAGCTTACCCAAAGGCGCGGGCAAACCCCTTGATATTTACGAACTCCTCGGCATGCACAACGGGCCGGAAGAATATCGGGTTTCCTCTGAGCAAAAGAAATTGGTCGAAGACTGGGCCAAGACCTACGCCGTTTACGCAAGCCGAGACTGGGCCGAAGCTCTGGATGCGATGGAAGAGTTTTTAGGAAAATATCCCCACGACGGCGTTGCTAAAATTTATCTCGAGCGCATTGCTGAATTCCTTATTGAACCGCCGGCATCGAATTGGGACGGCATCATGCGATTCAAGAAAAAGTAGGGCGTGAGAGGTCTATGAAAAATACTTCACGCCGTACTTCGCCGAGAGTCAGCGTCTTTGTCACGATTGTGACTCTGTTTTTCGTTGTCGTCTTTTCGACCAGCGCGATCATCGCTGCTGCTAATTATATGCAAACCCAAAGCGCAGCCATCAGCGTTGCCACCGATACTTTTGACTCGGCTATTGCACGAATCAACGAGCGACGGATATCATTTTTTACGCCAGTCAATCTGTTTGCAGGCCTTTACAGCGAGCATCCTGCGATCAAAGGCGGCGTACAGTCTGCGGACCTCCTTGTTCAATCCACCATCCGTGGCCTACGGTTGAACCCACAGATTTCCAGCGTATATGCCGGTTACGAAAACGGCGATTATCTTCAAATATTGACACTCACTGGGCGAGAAAACATTGCCGCAGTCATCAACGCCCCGCTTGAAGCGCAGTATGCGGTACAGGTCATTTTCACAGCTGATGATGGCACCCGTACGCAAACGTTTACATTTCTGGACGAAAACCAAAAGAGACTCAGCAGCTACTCTATAGATTCTCCGCCCTACGATCCGCGAAGCCGAGCTTGGTACCAAGAAGCATTTACACATCCGAACGTCAACATCCGCACGGAGCCATACGCATTTGATGCTGGTTCACGATTAGGATTGACCATTGCCAAGGCTTTTGGCGGGCCAAAACCCGGCGCAGTAGGAACCGACGTTACACTCAATCAGCTTTCTAATTTTGTCGATGAAGTCCGCCCAAACGATAATCATCGCATTATCGCATTCGACGAAGGCGGTTCTCTCATAGCCCACTCCGATCCGACGAAGATTTTAAAACGTGTCGATACAGCGAGCGACTTCACCCTGGTGCCAATGCTGCTTACTGATCTCGACGATCCAGTGATAAAGGAAGTGTCACGCCACTTCGATCAAGTGGGTCCATTTGATGTTGAGACTCTGAATGTCGAAGGTCAAGAATACCTTGCCAGTGTCGTCTTTCAAAAACAGGGACTCCAAAAGGGGCATTACATTTTATATGCCGCGCCGCGCGCAGAGTTTGAGGGAGATCTTGCGGGGGCCGCCACTCGGACTTTCATTCCCGGCGTGATTGTCATTTTACTGGCAACGCCAATCATCATTTATCTTGCGAGGATGATTTCGCGACCGCTATCTGAACTTTTTCATGAATCGGAACTCATTCAATCTTTTAAACTCGATGATCCGATCATCATGACGTCACCCGTGCGTGAAATTGATGCATTGATCACCTCAATGGCGGGTATGAAAAACACTCTTCGAGAAATTTCAAAGTTTGTTCCCAAGGCATTAGTCAAAGATATTCTGGATTCTGAGAATGTCGTTCGCGTCGGCGGGCAAACCAGACACATCAGCTTACTACAGACCGATGTAAAAGACTTTACGCCAATCTCCGATAAAACACCGCCCGTCGAATTGATGGCGCATATGTCAGAGTATTTTGAGGAACTCGTCTCGCTGATCATCATGGAAGATGGCACGGTTGATAAATTTGTCGGCGATGCCATTTTTTCCTACTGGAATGCGCCGCTCCCCGTGGAAAATTACGAACGGGCGGCCTGCCTTGCCGCATTGAAATGTCGAAATGCCTCTGAACGTCTGAGTACGCAGTGGGTAAGAGAGGGCCGCCTGCCCTGGCATACACGCTTTGGTGTCCATGCGGACGATGCCGTTGTGGGTAACGTCGGCTCGTCTGATCGCATCGACTATACAGTGATTGGCGAGGCTGTCGGCATAGCCGCGCGACTAGAAGGCCTTAACAAGTACTACGGCACACGTATTCTGGTCAGTGGACAAATTGCCAACGCTTGCTCTGAAGAATTTCTCTTCAGATATGTAGACCGTAGCTTGTTTAAGGCCTCGGGTGAGCCAATAGACGTTTATGAATTGTTAGGCATGTTCAATGGACCTGATGACTTGCGGGTCACCTCTACGCATACCAAACTCGTCGCGGACTGGAATAAAACTTACGAAACCTACGAGAGCCGCGATTGGTTTAAAGCGCTAGACGACTTTGAGGAATTTGCGAGCAAATACCCACACGATGGGGTCGCCAGAATTTACCTGGAGCGAATTATCGAATTTCTTGTGGAACCACCCCACCAAGATTGGGACGGCGTCATGAATTTTATAAAAATATAAACCGCCATTCCTTGCCTTTTACCATTTTCCCTACACCATTCTCACCGATCACAATATGCGCCACATTAGTATTTTGGGCTGACAGGAATGAGCTCTGTGCCACAGCTACGACTTGAGTCTTGCGCCAAAACACCTTGATCCTCGTCAATGTCTTAAGCTTTTTTATGGCAATACTAAAACAAGGCGTTTGTCGACCTGATGAACCGACTTGTGAGAACCGGTGAAAGGAATCCAATGTTCGAAACTGCGGAAGTTGGCAGCGCCTTAAGCGACGACGCTTTTCGTGAAATCCGAGGACGCTTGCGGCTTGATCTCGTGAGCTTGCAGCAAAAATGTCGAGCTGCGGGCTTTCCCGTTATCGTCATCCTTATGGGAGTCAAAGGGGCCGGTATATTGGATACCGTCAACCTCTTGAACACTTGGATGGACCCCCGGTGGATCGCCACCACCACCTTTGACGATCCAACCGACGAAGAAATGGAACGTCCTATGTTTTGGCGATACTGGCGCAGCCTGCCCAAGGCTGGGTCAATCGGTCTATACCCAGGTGGTTGGTATATGGATCCCATCGCGCAACATTGCAATGGCGCTCTCTCGCGGACACAACTGGATGAAGCTCTCCTAAGCATCAAAGCTTTTGAGCGCACCCTAGCCGAGGAGGGTGCGCTGATTCTCAAGTTCTGGCTTCATCTAAGCAAGTCGGAGCAACGCAAACGCCTTGTTCGCCAAACAAAAGATCCCGTAGTCGGACTGAAGGCCACCGACCGCGCCTGGCAAACCCCTAAAAACAACGATGTTTATCGTAAGACGGCGAGTTACACCCTTCGTCAAACTATGGACGCGAAAGCGCCCTGGTTCATAGTCGAGGGTACTGACGATAATTATAGGCGCGCGACGGTACTTATGACGTTGCGCGATACACTAGCCCACCACATTAAAATCAGAAAACGGCTCACCAAACAACGCTCTAAGGATTTATCAAAGGAATCTAAAAAGGCACAGAGCCTAGGGACAAACGGGGCTAAGAATCAAAAAGAAGTGCGGACTAAAACCACTGCACCACGTGAGCACGTACCAGTCCGACGCGTACTTGATACCATTAATATGAAGGCCAAGGTTTCCGCGGCTGATTATGCATCGGCCTTTCATCGCGCCCAGGTACGCCTGCACAAAGCACAAAAAAAAGCACGAAAGGCGAGCCTATCCTGCGTCATCGTCTTCGAGGGATGGGATGCTGCGGGTAAAGGTGGGGCAATCCGCCGCCTCACCTTTGCGCTGGACAGCCGGGATTATCGAATTTTTCCCATCGCGGCCCCGACCGATGAAGAACGCGCACACCACTATCTTTGGAGATTCTGGCGTCATATTGGCCGCGCCGGACGCATGACGATCTTTGACCGCTCTTGGTACGGACGTGTGCTCGTGGAACGCGTCGAACACCTGATCTCGGAGGAGGATTGCCTGCGTGCTTACTCAGAAATCAATGATTTCGAGGAGCAACTCGCGAGCAACGGAACTTTAGTCGTTAAATTTTTTCTCCACTTGTCCGACGCGGAACAACTACGCCGTTTCAAGAGGCGTCAGAACAAAGCTTATAAACGCTGGAAATTGACTGACGAAGATTGGCGTAACCGCGAAAAACGGCCCCAGTACGAGGCCGCTATCAACGACATGATCAGCCGCACATCTACAACTATTGCACCATGGCACCTGATTTCAGCCAACGATAAGAACCATACGCGCCTCACTGTGCTCGAAATTGTGTCGGAGGAACTCGAAAAGGCGTTGTCAAAACCGTCTAAAAGGAAATAAGCAGCCAAGAAAGAGAAGCCCATGTACCGCATATGTGGAGAACACTTTGGAGCGACGATCGAACCGGGTCCGTCTGAGACTGATCGAAATGTTCCGGTTACTTTTCAAATTATCACGGGCTCGGACGCTGACACATCCGAATGGCAGCCATTGGGGCCAAAATTTCCAGCAGAGCACCTAGACGATCTTATCAGTCAACTCAAGAAAACCAAAAAGCTGCTTGATGACGAATTTTTAAAAAGACCGGAAGGTTATCGGACCAGGCGCGTCTTTTTTTAAGAGATTTATTTTCGCGGGAACTCCCGAGGATTACGGCTTTACTGCCGGGTCAAACAGCCTTGAATGTTCATCCAATGCAAAGCGATCGGTCATCCCCGCAATATAGTCGGCAACTTTACGCGCCGTTTTGGGATTCCTGGCTTCATCATTGTCCGTGCGCCAATCTTCCGGCAGAAGCACCGGCTCGTCCAACAAGAGGTCAAACAGATTTCGAACAATCCGACGCGCCTTGCTGGTCATACGAACCACACGAGTGTGTCGATACATATTTGGAAAGAGGAACCCTTTTACGGCGCGATCATGAGCGGCCATCTCATCTGAGAATGCTACAAGAGCCCCCTCTTGAGACCGTACCTCGGCTGCATCGCTCGGTTTTAGAGCGCTAAACCGTCGGTGAGTCTCGGCAATAACATCGTTCACCATCGTTGCAATCAGAGTGCGCAAAGATTCATGAATAAGCCGCTGGCGGTCCAATCCCGGGTAGCGGGATGATATCTCTTTGAAGATGCCGCCCACCAAAGGCAACTCCATAACGGCTTCGAGCGGAAAGAGACCGGCCTTCAGTCCATCGTCGAAGTCATGGGCGTTGTAGGCGATGTCATCGGATAGAGCTGCGACTTGAGCCTCGGCGCCTGGCCATGTGGCTAATTCCAGATCATGAGTGGCGTTATATTCAGTAATGGCGAGTGGAACAGGTTTTGAGTCCGGCTGACCAATGACTGGGCCATTATGCTTCACAAGGCCCTCGAGGGCTTCCCAAGTCAGATTGAGCCCGTCGAATTCCGCATAGCGGTGTTCGAGCTTTGTTACGATGCGCAAGGACTGTGCGTTGTGGTCGAACCCGTTGTAAGCCGCCATGCATTCCTGCAAAGCATCCTCGCCCGCGTGCCCGAAACAGGTGTGACCAAGATCGTGAGCCAAAGCGAGTGCTTCAGCCAAATCTTCGTTGAGCCCCATAAAGCGGCTGATAGATCGGGCGATCTGCGCTACTTCCAGGCTATGCGTAAGCCGAGTGCGATAATTCTCTCCCTCGCCGTACACGAACACCTGGGTTTTGTACTTAAGGCGACGAAACGCCCCACAGTGTATGATGCGGTCCCGGTCACGCTGATAGACGGTACGGGTGGCGGATTCCCCTTCCCGGTGCAGCCGGCCACGGCTTTTTGCGGGATCGGAGGCGACAGCGGTCAGAAATCCCGCTAGATTTTTAACGTCATCGGACATCCCCGAACACTAGCCGGGGCCTGCGCAGCGAGCAATGCGCGAAACAGGGAGGGATAACGTGAATTCAGCGATATCGCGGGCGTATACGCCCGTCACACTTGGTCCCCTCACCTTGCGAAACCGCTTTATCAAATCGGGCGCCAATGAGGGGATGACACCCGGGGCATTGCCCACCAAGGCCCTGGTGAAATGCCACCGTGAGCTCGCAGCCGGCGGTGTCGGCATGACGACCGTGGCTTACGGCGCCGTATCGCCGGAGGGGCTGACATTTCATCACCAACTTTGCATGGGCCCTGAGTCCACCCCGCACCTCAAGGTTCTGACCGATGCCGTGCACAACGAGGGCGCGGCCGCTTGTATGCAGTTGGTTCACGCCGGCGCATTCACCCAAATTCGTCAGAAGCAAAAGGGCTGGACCCCAGGCGGCGCATCCAGCGGTTTTAATCGCTCAGGGATGCTCAGTGGCCTGTTACGCCAACACGCGATGGACGAGAGGGAAATGAATGATGCCGCCGAACAGTTTGTGCGCGGCGCCAAATTCGCTCGCGAGGCTGGCTTTGATGCTGTCGAAATTCATATGGGACACGGTTATCTTCTGAGCCAGTTTCTCTCGCCCCTCACCAACAAGCGCAAAGACGGATATGGCGGCAGCCCTGAGAACCGCGCGCGTTTCCCGGCCGAGGTCATGACCCGGGTGAAAGACGCGGTCGGCAAGGAAATGGCCGTCGGCGCAAAAATCAATGTGTGGGATGGACTCAAAGGCGGAACGACCGGAGACGAGGCCGCCGTTCAAGCAAGAATTCTGGAAAGCGCAGGTGCCGACATCCTCACCCTCAGCAGCGGGCTAAACACCGAGGCCCCCTGGGCGTTGTTCGGTAGCCCCATGCCTGTGGCTGATCTCCAAAAACAAAAGATTCCCTTTATACAACGTTTGGGGCTTGCGTTTCTCAGCCTTATTCAACCGAACATGAAGTTCCGCGAAATGTATTCGCTGGAGCACTCAAGAAAAGTGCGCTCGGCCGTGAAGATGCCTCTGTCATTCATCGGCGGGGTGAAATCCGCTGAGAGCATCGGCCAGATCATGGAGGAAGGATTTGACTGTATCTCCATGGCGCGGGTACTGATTCACGACCCCGCGTTCGTCAACAAACTGCGGGACGGGGTTCTCACCAAATCGGGTTGCATTTCGTGCAATCGCTGTGTGGCAACGATCTATGCGCCGGGTGGGACTGAATGCGTGTTGAATAGCCCGAACGACCCCGCGCTTAATCAGATACTTGCTACTGGTCATATCTGAACAACAATCCTGTAGGAGCACATATGCCCAAAGCTTTGTGGAACGGCGTCGTAATAGCCGAAAGTGAGATATACGAGACTGTGGAGGGAAATATCTATTTCCCCGCAGCGTCTCTAAAGCTGGAGCATTTTAAACCGAGTACTGAGACCTCTTTCTGTCCATGGAAAGGCACCGCCAGTTATTTCGATGTGGAAGCCGGCGGCAAAACCAGCGCGGGCGCCGCCTGGTATTATCCCGATCCAAAACCCGAGGCCGAGCACATAAAAGGGCATGTCGCGTTCTGGCGCGGCGTGGACGTTGTTGACTAAGCCGCAGAATTGCCAAGACCATATTTAATTGTTCTGGAAGATGGATTAGCCTGCCCTCATGAATTGGTTTACTGATCGTTTCTCAACTTACACCCTTCTCACCTCAACATGCGCCATCGCGTTTGTTCTAGCGGCCTGTGCTTCTGGCGATCAAAGCAATACGGTTACGGTCACCAATGCGGGACACGAATTTCAAGACTGCCCGAACTGTCCGGTGATGGTGGTGATGCCGGTAAAGTCCTTCATGATGGGCTCGCCGGAGAATGAAAAAGGCCGCTCAAAAAATGAAGGGCCGCAACAATTCGTTACGATCAGTCCGGGCCTTTCTATCAGCAAACACGAAGTGACCTTTGCGCAATGGGATGCCTGCGTTGAGGACGGCGGATGCGAGGCCAAGCCGAACGATAACGGTTGGGGACGCGACGACCGGCCTGTGATTGACGTCATGTGGTACGATGCTCAGGCCTATGCCGCATGGCTTTCCGCTAAAACTCATAAGAAATATCGGCTGCTCTCAGAGGCCGAATGGGAGTTCGCCGCCAAAGGCGGCGGTGCCTCCACCTACTCCTGGGGCGCGGTGGCTAGCCACGAACACGCCAACTACGGCACCGACGATTGCTGCGGCGGTCACATTGAAGGACGTGACCGTTGGCTGGAAAGTACAGCTCCAGTGGGCAGCTTCCCCGCCAATCAACTCGGTCTTCATGATCTGTCCGGAAACGTATGGGAATGGGTCGAGGATTGCTGGGATGAGAGTCACACGGGCCGTCCGACGGACAGCGCCGCCCGCATCGACGGCGACTGTAACCTACGCATTATGAAAGGCGGATCGTGGGCCAGTATGCCGGTCCGCATTCGCGGCGCTTTTCGGGATGCTTATCCGCCCAATGACCACGGAACTATCATCGGCTTTCGCGTCGCCCGCGCAGATTAGTCTGCAGAGTCGCTATCCTTGCAAGCGGGAACTTGATCTGGCAGGATTTCCTCTCACACACATATCATGCCTTTTGGCCGCACACGCCCCTCAGCGCTGGCGCTGCGTAACAATTTTCGCGAAGGGACTAGTTTATGAAACTGAATACGCAGCAAGTATTTGCCATCAAAGAGCAGCTCGGCGCGGACCCGGTAGAACAAAAAAGCGATGCGGAAACTCAATTGCGCGAAGCTTTTGGTGAGCATACTTTCTATGCTGATGTGAACGGATTGTTTGTTCTTGAGCCTGCATCTTCCGAGGATTCGCCAGAGAGCGCTGAGTCCGCGCACGTCATTCAGATCGCGGCCTGGGCCAATGAAGAAAAAGATACTCTGAAATCCATCGAACCTAAATCAAACGGCGTGGTGGTCAGTCTTATTCCGGGTCGTGGGGCAAGCACCACCGCCTAGATCGCTGCTCTCACTGGTAGCTATTCCGCTGGCGCGGATCGCTTCTCAGTTTTCCCAGGCGGAAGTTCATGTGCGCTGCTGATCAACGGACGCAAGCGCGGCGTAAGCCATTTCTGTAGATCATCCATATACGTGAAGGCGACCGGCACGAAAACAAGGCTGAGCGCCGTCGATGTAATCAGTCCGCCGATCACAGTTACCGCCATGGAGGCCTTGAATTCTGCATCCGCGCCGATCCCAAGAGCGATAGGCAGCATACCTGCGGTCATGGCGATGGTGGTCATAACGATGGGTCGAGCGCGCTTGTGAGCCGCATCCATTAAAGCGTCATAGCGGCTTACACCTCGCTCGTGTATGGCAACAACGGTGTATTCCACGAGAAGAATTGAGTTCTTAGCCACAATCCCAAGCAGCATAAGAACGCCGATGACGGCAGGCATGGAGAGCGCCGAGCCCGTCGCCATAAGCAGCAAAAGCGCGCCGCCAAGAGATAACGGTAGCGAGGTCATGATGGTCAGCGGGTGAACGAAGCTGCCGAACAAAATCACGAGTACGCCATAAACCAGAAACGCCGCGAACATAACTGCTGCGCCGATGCTGCCAAATATCTCATCCATGGCTTGAGAATCGCCTTGGGAAATTTCTTGTACGTTGTCGGGCATGGTTTGAAAGACCGGCAACTCGTGAATTTCGCGCCTGATCTGACCTAATGGCTTGTTATTGATCTCCGCGGAAATCGTAATCATCCGGCGCCGGTCCATGCGATTGATTTGGGCTGGACCACTGCCGAAAGAAATGTCCGCGACTGCACTCAAGGGAACGGCGATACCGCCCCCGCCGGGAACCCGTAGATTGTCCAATATGCCGAGGTTCCCGCGCGCGCTTTCAACTAAATGTACGCGAATGGGAATCTGCCGGTCCGGCAAGTTAAACTTGGGGGCAACATTGTCGTTGTCGCCCATCGTCGCAATTTGCGCCGTAGTGGAAATCGCTTCTACCGACACGCCCATTTCAGCGGCGACATCCAAGCGAGGCCTAATAATAAGTTCGGGCCGCTGCAAGCTGGCATTGGAGCCGACGTTGCCTAGGCCCGGAATACCACGCATCTCGCGCTCAAGCTGCTGAACGACGGCTTCCAGCGCTTCGGGGTCGTCGCTGCCCAAGGTGATGGAAGTACTGGTGGTTGCTGTCATGGCATTCGCGCCAAAGCGCATGCGGATGCCGGGAATCTGACTGAGCGCCGGACGCATATCGGCCTCGAAGTCCTGCTGGCTTAGGTCGCGGTCGCCTTTCGGCACAAGATTGATGAAGGCCGTCGCATTGCGCACGCCCGCATTACGCCCTCGTCCACCCATGCTAATGAAGACGTCTTCCACTTCAGAGCGCGCCATCATGAGTTCGGCGACACGGTCCGTCGCCGCTTCCGTTTCCGCCAAAGTCGAGCCGGGCGGCAGTTCAATCGACATGGCAGATTGGGAGTGATCGGCAACCGGAAACAGATCTTGCTCGATGAGCGGCAACAACATCAGCGAGAAAATGAAAAAGCCGATTCCGCCCGCAAGGGTGAGCTTGCGATGTGCAAGCGCCCAGCGCAACAATCTGAGATATTTTGTGAGCAATTCTGAATCGTGGTTTGTCTCACCGTGATGCTTCAATAAAAACGCGCCCATAAGCGGCGTAAGCATCCGGGCAACCAGCAGCGAGAACAGTACCGCCGCCGATACCGTCAAGCCAAATTGCCAAAAGAACTGGCCGGGAATACCGGGAATAAAGGCCACCGGCACAAACACGGCAACAATACTGAAACTGGTGGCGACCACCGGCATACCGATTTCATCGGCGGCCAATATGGCAGCGTCATAGGGGCGCTTACCCATGCGCATATGACGAATAATGTTCTCCATCTCAACAATCGCATCGTCCACTAAGATGCCGACCACCATGGATAAACCGACCATAGTGATATTGTTGAGGGTGAAATTCATCAAATACATGAATGCGAACGTCGGTATAATCGACATCGGCATAGCAAAGGCGGAGATCAGTGTTGCGCGCGTATCGCGCAGGAACCACCACACCACGCCTACGGCCAACAACGCGCCGAGCAGTAACGCTTCCATGGCACCGGCGAACATCTCGCTGGTGTAATCGGCGGATGAATAAACCAGCTCAAAACGAATGGACGGATGGGTACGCTCGAACTCTTCCACTGCCGCAGCCACGCCGCGCGCGACATGTACTTCGCTGGAACCAACCTGACGCTCGATGGAAAAAGCCACAACGGATTCGCCATTGAAGCGCGCGTACTGGCGAATTTCACCTGCGCCGTCGCTCACCTCGCCCAGATCCCCGAGACGGGCATGCCGTCCGCCGGGCAGAATAACGCTAGCCTCGCGCAACGCGTCCACCGAGCGCGCGCTGCCCAAAGTGCGGATGGATTGTTCGGTCGCGCCTATGGTGCCGCGTCCGCCCGGACGGTCCACGTTCAATGCCCGCAATTGGCGACTAACATCGGCTGCGGTAATCCCCAGAGCCATGAGTCGGTCGGGATCGAGATCGACGCGGATTTCGCGGTCCATCCCGCCAATGCGGCTGGCCACAGCAACGCCGGGCACTTCGAGCATGGCGCGAGAAATCTCGTTATCGATAAGCCAACTGACGTCTCGCTCGCTCATGCCATCCGCGAGGACAGTATAAATCAGCATCCGGCCACCGGTGTTCTCGGCGCGGGAGATGACAGGTTCAGTGATTCCGGCGGGCATCTCGGAGCGGATGGTCGTTACCGCGTCGCGCACATCGTTGACGGCGCGGTCCACATCCTTACTCATTTCGAATTCGACAACGGTGTTTGAAAAGCCTTCATTGAGGCTTGAGCGCACATGGCGCACATCGCCCAGGCTGATGACCGCATCTTCGACCTTACGCGCGATTTGCGTTTCGAGTTCGGATGGGGCGGCGCCTGGCTGACCAATATTGACGATGACGGTCGGAAACTCTAGGTCCGGTTCGTGGTTAATGCGGAGATTACTGAAACCCCACACCCCCGCCAAAGTCGTGACCAGAAATAAAATGATTGTGGGGACCGGATTTTTGATCGCCCACGCGGATAACTGCGAGCCCATAACCTACTCGCTCCTGATAGAGGCGTTTTCTGCACCAGAATCAGCAACGGTGATCAGCACCCGGTCGCCGTCGTGCAGGAATCCTGCACCGGTATTGACGACATGATCTCCGCGACCAAGGCCGCTCACGATCTCTACCCAGCCTTCCTGACGGCCGCCAGTCACCACTTCACGAAGCTCCACATAGTCTTTCTTGATCACAACAAAAACGCTTGCTTTGTTGTCGCGAAAGACCAGCGCCGATTCCGGGACCGCAGCGGCGATAGCCCGCGACGTCAAAATCTCGGCACGGGCGAACATACCCGGTTTGAGACCGGAGTCCGGCGGTAAGGCCACATGCACCGTGCCAAGACGCGTCGTCGGGTCTACCGTTGGACCCACCAATCGAACCGTACCCGTGATAGGGCCGAGATGATCGCGCATAATGCGGACCTGCTGGCCTTCTTCAATAAGACCGATGTCGGTCTCGGGAACGTCTGCGTTTAATTCGAGGCGACCGTCACGCACCATGCGAAATAGCTCGCGCCCAGCCGCAACCACATCGCCAATCAACACTGAGCGTTTGGAAATATAGCCGTCGTCGGGCGCAACTACACTTGAGGCCACCACCCGCGCCTTCATCTGGTCGCGCTCGGCCCTGGCCATAGCGAGGCGTGCCTCGGCTGCAAAGGCTTTGGTTTCACGGTCGTCGGCTGTTTGCGAACTGATGTTGCCCTTGGCCACCAGTTCTTTTGCTCGCGCATTGTCGGTCTCAGCAAATTTCAGGTTTGCTTCGGCTTCTCTGACGACGGCTTCGGCATGGCGCAATTGCGCCGCCACGACCGTTTGATCTATTTGCGCAAGTAGCTGCCCCGCTTTGACCTGATCTCCCTCGTCAACCGGCACATCGACGACTTTCAGACCGCTGATTTCAGTGCCAATGGACAAGTCCTGCCAAGGCACAATCGTACCGGTGGCAATTACGTTGTGATGAATTTCGCGCTGGCCCACCGGAATTGTCGTCACGGTCAATGCCGGGGTAACTCCATCAGGCTCGGAGACCGTGGCCGAACCGTCGCAGCTCGCAAGTGCGATCAGCAGCGCAAGGCCGCTAAGGCCACCCAAACCCGAGGGCGTTCTTTTGGTCCCTGTCCCAACACATTCCCGCATAGCGTTCCTGCCGTTCCATCTCGTCACAAGAACTCGAAGACTTGGATACTCCCAGGTCCGAGGTTGATTGACGCTCAATATCTTATACATCGGCTCAGTTCCCCGGGGCGAGCCACGATCCGGTAACAAAGGCCCGCAGGTTTTGCATATCTGGCACTCCCTTATCTAGGCAAGCGTCGTGCCAGACCCGGGAATCTCATAATGTGTTGATAAACATAGATATTTTATTTACTCGTCCTTTACCTAAATGCTGAAACACCGAAAATTTGAGATTATTCACCATCACATCGTAGAATATGCGATCTAAAAAATGTGAATAGCGATAGGGTCAGAAAACGAGTCCCACTCCCCAGCAGCAACCCACAATGCCCTACCGCTTGATTAGTCGCCCAACCAACACTAGGTTCGCGCCATGACCGAAATTATTGCACAGCCAGAAAACGACGAAGTTCCGTCCACCAAAGACGATTTCCCAACCGTCAGATTGACCAAGTCGGCGGCAAAACGAATTCGTGAATTGTCCGAGGCCGAAGACGACATTAAGAGCCTGATGCTGCGGATTGCAGTAGACGGCGGTGGATGCTCTGGATTTTCCTACCAGTTCAGCATGGAAAACGATGTTCAGCCCGACGATGTCGCGTTTGAATACCGTGGCGCTGTGCTGCTGGTCGATAAGGTGTCGCTGGAAGTGCTGAGCGGGTCTGAAGTCGATTTCGTCGAGGATCTTCAGGCCTCTTCGTTCCGAGTCAACAATCCCAAGGCCGTGTCCACCTGCGGCTGTGGAACCTCATTCTCCATCTAAGTGCGCTATCTGGATGCCGGCAGTTTTTTGTCCCAGTTGGGGCAAAGATCGGAGATGGCGCCGTAGTTGCTGCTTGAATCGATGGCGCTGTGGCGTGCGGCCTGTGTTTGCTGGAACCGATCAACGACGCCCTGCATACGTCCGTAAAGTGACTCCACAGCCTGGTCCGCAGCTGACCGCGCGTTGCGCGTGAAAATTGGTTGCTGGCGGCGAAGCTCGCGCTCTAATTCGGCGCGCAGCCTCGGCGCGTAATCCGACAGAGCAATTTTGATGATGGAGACATGCTGGTTTTCGTGATCAAGCACCGCGTTGTACTCGCAGGTGCCGCGCGCATACTCACGAGCGATATGAACTTCCAAACGCTTCCAGCCGAATTCCGCCGTCACCGCATTCAGATAAACGCAATAACCGCTCCCCTGTGGCGTGATACTGGTGCTGCCCTCAAGATAAAATGCGATCTCGGAATAGGTCACGCCCAGCGCCCGCTCATGGGCGCCGCCGACCGACTGACCCCGGGTGAGAAAGAGATTGCGAATACCGGCGACGTTGAGGCGATGATTGTAGACCGGCGGCGGTGTCAGCATTTTAAATCTGACGGTGACTGCCCGGCTATAAGGCGCACATGCTTGCTCGGCGGCAGCGGAGAGGGTCACCCGTGCAAAGCCTAAACACAAAAACAGGGCCGCCACGAAGGCGGCCAGGGTCAATGTTTTCATCCTCATTGCCTTTGCAGTCTAACATGCTTATGGCATGGAGGTGTACTGTCGCCTTTGTAGCGTTGTGCATCTTGCCCTCCCGGGCAGGGAGTGTCAGCATAACCCCTCAACCCCTCCAGAAGACCGACCTTACCCGTGCCCAAATCCATCAAAATCGCTACTTGGAACGTCAACTCGATCAAGGCGCGTTTGCCCAATGCGCTGGCCTGGCTGAAGGAAGCCGCGCCGGATGTGGTCCTGCTCCAAGAGTTAAAATGCATAGATGGAAACTTTCCGCGCCTGGAAATTGAAGACGCGGGCTACAACGTCGAGACTCACGGCCAGAAAACCTACAACGGCGTCGCCATCCTCTCGAAATCACCCATTGAGGACGTTGAACGCGGCCTGCCCGGCGACGAGACCGACGAACAGGCGCGCTACATGGAAGGGACCGTGTTCGGCAAGCTGCGCGTGGCTGCCCTGTACCTGCCCAACGGCAATCCCATCTCTACCGACAAGTTCAAATACAAGCTGAAATGGATGGATCGTCTCAAGGCTCATATGGAGCGCGGCCTGACCGACGACGAGATGCGGTTGTGGGGCGGCGACTACAACGTGATTCCGACGGACGATGATGTCTATAACCCGGCGGCCTTTGCCGACGATGCCCTCACCCAGCCGGAAAGCCGTGCGCGCTTTCGCGCCATGCAACATCTGGGTCTGACCGATGCCTTCCGTGCGTTTAACACCCTGCCACACCAATACTCCTATTGGGATTATCAGGGCGGAGCATGGTCGAAGGATAACGGCCTGTTGATCGACTTTCTAATGCTGTCGCCGCATACCGCCGACAGATTACGTGCGGCCGGGATCGACAAAGGCCCGCGCGGACAAGAAAAAGCTTCGGACCACACCCCTGTGTGGTGTGAATTGGAGCTTGATTAAGCCAGATCTGCTTCGGAAATTGCCGCGCGCCCATGAGCAAACTCACTTACTTTTTCAGCGACGCAGAGTTTGACGGCCCGGTCCCCGGCGAAAATTCCATGATCAGTTTCGGTTGCGCTGCCTATGACGAAGGCGGCACTGAAATCGGCTCCTTCGAGCGCAACCTGCTGCCCCTTGAGGGCGCCGTGCGTCACCCGAGAACTATGAGTTGGTGGGAGACCGAACCCGAGGCCTGGGCCGCCACTCAAACAAATCAGGTGCCGCCCGAGGCCGCGATAAAGGATTTGGTGGACTGGGTGCGCGCCCTGCCCGGTGATGTATTGTTTTGCGCAGCGCCGCTGATCGCCGAAGGCTTATGGTTCGACCACTACCTTGTAAAATTCACCGATTACCGCGTGGCGATGCCGTTTACAGATGATCCGCTGTTCGTCGGCGATGGATTAGATGTGATGTCTTACGCGCAGGCCGTTCTCGGATGGGCCCGCACACCGATACGGAAAGAACTACCGCCAAAATTGCTAGAGGGCGTGAACCATACGCACTTGGCGATTGATGATGCGCGCGGACATGCGGCAGTGTTTTTTAATGCGCGGCGCTTCAAAACAACTTAACGCGCCCTACTCCACCTTCGGAATTTTTAGCGGAAACATATTTTCCACCACCGCGTAGTCTTTGTACCCCAGCCGGGAGATAGGCTTGGCTTTTGACAAGTCCACGCGACCCTCGGTGATAATTGCATCGTCGATGTACACACCGATCACCTCGCCGATGATCATAGCGCAGTTGGACGGCGTTCCGTCCGCGCCGTGCAGATCAACGGTTTTCACATACTTGCATTCAAGCGCGGCAGGCGATTTTGCGACACGCGGCGGCTTTACATCTACTGATGAAACCATTTCTAGGTTTGCGAAGTCCGCTTCGCTTTGTCCTTCGGCGAGGTTGGCGCCGGTATCCGCTACTTGTTGACGCAAATCCCAGACGGCAAGGTTGACGACAAACTCGCCGGTGGATTCAATATTGGCCTGAGAGTGCTTCACGCCCGCGCTGGAAAACATCACCAACGCCGGAGTCTCGGACACCGCATTGAAAAAACTGTACGGCGCGAGGTTAACCACACCCGCCGTGCTTAAGCTGCTGATCCAGCCTATGGGCCGCGGCACCACCAGGGCCTTGAATGGACTATATGTTAGGCCGTGATCGCGCGGCTTCCGCGGGTCATAGTGCATGGAATGAACTCACACATCGCTTGTTTGACTCATTGTCATCCTTGGGGCGAAGCTTCGAGAATCCAGAGTTAACTAGCTTTTTTTCAATAACCAAAACTCCCCTGGATTCTAGCGCTGCGCGCAAGAATGACCAAAAATCAAATATCGGCGTAAACGTGAGTCTCGGCCTTGGCACCAGGATGGGTGACCGCACCGTCGCAGGCATCGCCGACAATCTGAGCATATTTCCAGAGCACGCCCGATTGGTGATCGGTCTTACGCGGCTTCCATTCTTTGCGGCGCGCTTCGAGTTCTTCCGCAGAAACTTCAAGCTCGATGGTGCCGTTGTCGCCGTCCAGCGCAATCATGTCGCCGTCCTTCACCAGAGCGATGGGACCGCCGACAGCGGCTTCGGGACCGATATGCCCAACGCATAAGCCGCGCGTGCCGCCGGAGAAACGCCCATCGGTGACTAGAGCCACCTTATCGCCCATGCCCTGTCCGGAGAGCGCCGCTGTAGCGGTGAGGGTTTCGCGCATTCCGGGACCACCGCGCGGACCTTCGTAACGAATGACGATAACATCGCCTTCTTTATATTTGCGCGCTTGAATAGCAGTGAAGGCTTCTCCTTCGTTATCAAAACACCGGGCCGGTCCGCGAAATTTTTTGTTCTTCATGCCGGCGACTTTAACGATGGAACCTTGCGGAGCGAGTGAGCCTTTAAGGCCGGTCACGCCGCCGGTCGGCGATAACGGATTGGACGTTGGGTAAACTACATCCTGATCGGTTGGGAACGTCACATCGGCCAAGTTCTCGGCGATGGTTTTGCCGGTGACGGTGATGCAATCGCCATGCAGGTAGCCACCGTCGAGCAGCGCCTTCATCAAAATGGGAATGCCGCCGACCGCGTAGAGATCCGCGGCCACATATTTTCCCGCCGGTTTCAGGTCGGCGATGTAGGGCGTCTTGTCGAAAATCTTGCACATATCGTCGAGATCAAATTTCACCCCGGCCTCGTTGGCCATAGCAGGCAGATGCAGACCGGCGTTGGTAGACCCGCCGGATGCAGCAACAACAACAGCCGCGTTCTCGAACGCCTTGCGCGTTGCGATGTCTCGTGGGCGAAGGTTATTGGCGATCAGATTCATCACGGTCTTGCCCGCCAGGGTCGCGTATTGATCGCGCGCCTCCTTGAAGGATGTCGGAACGCTGGCCGATAGCGGTACAGCAAGGCCCATGGCCTCGCTGACGGTCGCCATGGTGTTGGCGGTGAACTGACCCCCGCAGGCGCCGGCCGCCGGACAGGCGACGCATTCAAGCGCCTTCAACTCTTCTTCGGTGATGTTGCCGGCGGAATGTTGACCGACGCCTTCAAACACATCGACGATCGTCACGTCCTTGCCGTGAAACTTACCCGGCATGATGGCGCCGCCGTACAAGAACACCGAAGGTACGTTAAGGCGCAGCATGGCCATCATCATGCCCGGCAGGCTCTTGTCGCAGCCCGCAAGTGCTACCAACGCATCGTAGCAATGGCCGCGCATGGTCAGTTCGACCGTATCGGTAATCCAATCGCGCGAGACAAGCGAACACTTCATGCCCGGATGGCCCATGGCGATGCCGTCGGTGACGGTGATGGTGGTGAACTCGCGCGGCAGTCCGCCGCCCACCCGAACGCCGTCTTTCACAAATTGCGCCTGGCGATTGAGATCAATGTTGCAGGGAGCGGCTTCGTTCCAGCAGGTGGCAACACCGACAATAGGTCCGTGCATCTCTTCTTCCGTCACGCCCATGGCGTAGTACATCGCCCGGTGCGGCGCGCGGTCGGGGCCTTCAGTGGTGTGGCGGCTGGGAAGTTTTGACTTATCGAAGCGCTGCGGTTTGGTTCCGTCGTCAGGCATAGATATCTCCCCCTCTATGATACGAACTTATTTTACCCTGCGCTGATTCGTGACAGCGCTTCGCTGAGTTTGGTGCGCTCCGATTCCTTGGCCGCCTGACGTTCGCGGTTTTCGTCAACCACCTCAATCGGAGCCTTGGACACGAAGCTCTCGTTGGACAGTTTTTTGATAATACCCGCGATCTCAGCGTCCAGCTTAGCGATTTCTTTGCTGAGGCGTTCGCGCTCCTTGGACAGATCGACCACGCCTTCAAGCGGCAGCGACACGGTGGACTCACCCACAATGACCTGGGCTGATCCGGGCGCGACATCTTCGGACAGCGAAATGGACGACAGGCGGGCATTAGCACAGATCAGAGCGCCGTGTGTTTCAACGCGGACCTTTGTCGTCGGGTCCGCGCCTTTGATCGTTGCCGGAAGCTGCGCGCCGGCGGGCACACTCATTTCCGCACGTACGGACCGGATGGAAGTCACCATATCGACCACCCAGTCCATTTCGGCGGCGGCGTCGGGCGCAGCCAAGCCTTCATAGCTGGGCCACTGAGCGCGCATCAGCACCGAGGGGCGCGTGATGTTCGCCGCCTCGGCCAGTTTCGTCCAAAGAGTTTCCGTGACGAAGGGAATGAGTGGGTGACCGATGACGAGAATTTGATCGAGCACCCAGGCAGCTGTCGCGCGGGTTTCCGCCTTCGCGGTTTCGTCACTGCCCTGGAATACCGGCTTCGCAAACTCCAGGTACCAATCGCAGAACGTGCCCCAAGTAAATTGATACAGGCCGTTGGCGGCATCGTTGAATCGATAGGCCTCAATTGCTTTGGAAACAGTTTTCGCTCCGGCTGCCGTTTTGGCGACGATCCACTTATTCAAGGTCGACTGCACGCTGGTCGGATCAAAGTTTTCGACCAGCACGCATTCGTTCATCTGGCAAAAACGTGCCGCGTTCCAAATCTTGGTTATGAAATTGCGATACCCGGCGATACGGGTCTCCGACAGTTTCACGTCGCGTCCCTGGGCGGCCATAGCGGCCAAGGTGAAGCGTACGGCATCGGTGCCGTATGTGTTGCAGAGGTCCAAGGGGTCCATAACGTTGCCCTTGGATTTGGACATCTTCTGGCCCTTCTCGTCGCGGACCAGGGCGTGGATGTAGACGTCCTTGAACGGCACATCGCCCATAAAGTGCATACCCATCATCATCATCCGGGCAACCCAGAAGAAGATAATGTCGAAGCCGGTGACTAGAACATCGCCGGGATAGTAGCGCGCGAGTTCCGGTGTTTTATCCGGCCAGCCCAAAGTGGAGAACGGCCACAGGGCCGAAGAGAACCAAGTATCAAGCACGTCTTCGTCGCGGATAAGCTCAACGGACTTGCCGTAGTGCTTATCGGCAAGGCTCTGCGCTTCGGCTTCGTCATGGGCGACAAACGGCTCGCCGTCCGGTCCAAACCACGCCGGAATGCGGTGCCCCCACCACAACTGACGCGAAATGCACCACGGTTGGATGTTCCGCATCCACTCAAAGTAGGTATTTTCCCAAGTCTTAGGCACAAAACGTGTGCGCCCGTCCTCGACCGCCTTGATGCACGGCTCGGCGAGAGTCTTGGCATCACAGTACCATTGGTCGGTCAACCAGGGCTCAATAACAACGCCTGAGCGGTCCCCATACGGAACGGTCATGGCGTTTTTCTCGATCTTTTCCAGAAGCCCCGCCTCTTCCATGTCGGCGACAATCATGTCGCGCACTTTGAAGCGATCTAGGCCCCGGTACTTTTCCGGCGCGTTTTCATTGAGGCGCGCGTCACGGTCGAGGATGTTGATCATCTCAAGATTGTTGCGCTTGCCGACGGCAAAATCGTTGAAGTCGTGGGCGGGTGTGATCTTCACCGCACCGGAGCCCTTTTCGGGGTCCGCGTACTCGTCAGCGACGATGGGAATGGCGCGGCCAACCAGCGGCAGAATACATTTCTTGCCCACCAGGGCTTTGTAGCGCTCGTCGTCGGGATGAACGGCAACGCCGGTATCGCCCAGCATAGTTTCAGGGCGTGTAGTACCGACGGTGATAAATTCCCCCTCTTCACCCTCAACCGGGTATTTGAAGTACCACATCCGGCCCTTGGTCTCGCGGTTCTCGACTTCAAGGTCGGAGATGGCCGTATGCAGCTTGGGATCCCAATTGACCAGACGCTTGTCGCGGTAAATTAAACCTTGGCGATGAAGCTCGACGAAAACCTTGGTGACAGCCGTGGATAAGCCGTCATCCATGGTGAATCGTTCGCGCGCCCAATCCGGAGAAGCCCCGAGGCGGCGCAGTTGGTGTGTAATTACGCCGCCGGACTGTTCTTTCCATGACCAGACTCGCTGAACAAACGCGTCCCGCCCCATATCTCGGCGATTAGTGCCGGACTCCGCAAGCTGCCGCTCCACCACCATTTGGGTGGCGATACCCGCGTGATCGGTGCCCGGCTGCCAAAGCGCATCACGTCCGGTCATACGTTTGTAGCGAATGAGAGTATCTTGAATCGTAAAGGTCAGCGCGTGGCCGATGTGCAAACTGCCCGTCACGTTGGGTGGCGGCATCATGATTGTGTAAGGCGGTGCGGAAGAGTCCGGATGAGCGGCGAAGTCACCCGCCTGCTCCCAGCTTTGGTACAGGTCTTCCTCGACCTCGCCCGGATTATACGTTTTTTCCAGCATGGCTCCGCCGCCCACCTAAGGCCGATAATCTGTAAATGAAGAACGGCACGGGTTTACCCGGCCCGGCGCTAATGCGCAACCAGGCCCGCAGCTATGCAGACGGCTTTATAGAAGGAAAGTTAGGCCTGTGGAGCCTGACAGGGAGTTACATGCGCTCTGAACGCGTGACGATACGCTCGATTTCCTGTTTGACGATACGCTCGACCATGTACGGCAGGTTGGTATCGAGCCACTGCTTCAGAATCGGCGTACAGATTTCACGCACCAACTGCTCCAGCGTCATGCCATGGTTGCCAAGTTGAACCGCACGTTCACTAGCAACTGCCTGAGCGAGCTGCGCGATAGACGCACCAGACGCCTCGGCCACCGGATCGGCCACAAGACCTGGGCCATGATCCTGCTGATAGTCTTGTTGATAATCCTGCTGATAGGCCTGCTGTTGACCAAATGAAGGGCCAGGTTCGGGCTCCGCCGCATATTGATCGTCGGTATTTTCAACAATCATTTCGTCCGAGAGCTCTAACGGCTCATCGGCGGGCATTTCAGCATCGTATTCGGGTTCCGGCTCTGGTGCCTCATCGAAGATTGACGGCGCCGGTTCATCCGCAGCCTCTATTGGCGCGGGTTCGGGCTCGGGGTCCATCTGAGGTTCTGGCTCTGGCTCTGGCTCAGGTGCCGGCGGCTCGGGTTCCGGTTCCGGTTCCGGCTCTGGAGCCGCCTCGGGTTCGGGTGCAGGCGCAGCTTCAGCCTCCGGGGCCTCGCCGCCGCTTTCCTCATCCTCGGATAATATCTTCCGAATGGAGGCTAGGATGTCCTCCATTGAAGGTTCTTGTTGGCCTTCAGCACTCATACTTTGCCCGCTCCCACCAGCTTTTCGCTTGGTATTTCGCAGTAACCTAGATGAAAAGGTTAAACAATTCTATAACATGCACATCATTTTCGCCCCCGCCTTTTTTTCGCGGGTCAAATGATTGCATAGGCTGGGAACTACGAACGGACTACGTGTATAGTCAAAACACCTACCGATTGCCGTCGTAACCGGCGTCGGCATCACTCCCAAAGGCCTGGTATTCAACATCGTTGAAATGCGCTTCAGGGTCGTAGGCCGGCACATCGAGGGTCATATCCACACCAGTCAGCAAGCCCATCGCCGACAGCAATTGGTACGCGGCAACGACTTGATCCCGCTGTGCGCGCACAAGATTAACCCGGGAGTTTAACAGGCGCTGCTCTTCCTCAAGGACGTCCAGAACTGTCCGTGCGCCCACCTCGGCTTCCCTCTGCACGCCTTCAAGAGCGATCTCGTTAGCGCTGACCTGCGATTGAAAGGACTCAATAGAAGCAGTTGTGGCCTGGAGATTTTCCCACGACGTGGTGGCAAAGTTACGCGCATCCAGCCGCGCCTGATCGGCCAGAAGCCGTTGTTGGCCTGCTGTATGTTTAGACTGGCGTAAGCGCGCGTATTCGGAGCCGGACTGATAAATGGGTACACTTACCTGTGCGACCGCCGAAATATTCTCCGAGCGCGATTTGTCGGCGACCGTATTCCACCCCCGACCGTAGGTGCCGACGATTTGCACCGAAGGCAAGAGATCACCGCGGGCGAGCGAGATAGCCTCATCGGCCGCTTGTGCGGTGTAGTCAGCCGCAAGATAGTTTGGATTTTCGGCAATGGCGACGTCGAGCGCGGACTGCAAAGAGTCCGGCAAGAGACCCGGCAATGGCGGGCGCTCGAGGTTCTCCGGCGCCTTGCCGACGATATTCTGATAAGTGGAGCGAGCTTGCTGCAAAGCGCCTTCCGCCTGCACCAGCGACGCTTTTGCACCCGCTAGATTGGCTTCGGATTGCGCCACGTCTGTTCGGGTGATTTCTCCGACGCGAAACCGATCGTTGGTCGCCTCTAGCTGGCGGGTCAACACCTGAACGTTGTTCATTTGCAATTCGACGACGGCTTGGTTTTGCAACACGTCGAGGTAGGCCGTGGCCACCTGCAACAGAACCTGGGCTTCCGTCGCTTCAAGCCGCGCCCGCTGCGCAGAAACTTGATTACGTGCTTGAGCCGTTTGCGCGACTGTCCTGAAACCTCTGAAAATCGGCTGTATCAATTGAACCTGGACGGACTCTGATGTCCGCTGAACAACGCCGCCGGTCACAACCTGCCCAACGCCCCCACCTGCTAAAATCTGGTTTTCATTGCGGTTGCGCTGAACCTGACCGCTCACGTTAATCGAGGGACGCCAGCCGGACAGCGCGATTGGGACGTTCTCATCGGTGGCGCGCAGTTGAGCCCGCGCAGCAAGAAGATTGGGATTCCCTTGGTAGGCCATAGCCATAGCTTCCTGGAGGGTATCGGCCGATGCTGGCGCTGCCAGCAAGCCCAAGGCTATCCCTCCCAAAAGCGCGAATCTAAAGTGTCTCATCGCCAGCGAGTGTCGTGCCATGTCATGCCGTCCGTTTAAATTGCAATCTAAATGATCATCCCCGGTGAGGGCTTATCGTCTATCCGAAGCCTGCCCTAAACACCACCGCTTTCATGCAACGCTTTGAAACCTCACGATCCGTCGGATTATATGCATAGCGCACCGGAGGATAGATGTGATCATGATAAGACGATCTAGAATTGAGCGCTAATTTTATTAAAGTATTTTATAATAAATTCATAATAATGCATTGTTATATATTACAAATTTTAAATACTAAAACCGTATTCAGGTCTTAAGCGATGCTGAGTCGCCCTCGTGATTTCAAAATAAATAGCTAGATATTCACATGCTGGCTCGAAAGTGATGGCTAGGCGTCTAGAAAACGAACTGTGCGCGCTTCTCAAAGCCAGGAAGACACGGTGTCATCGCATCGAATTCCTGCCGACTGCCATAGGAGTCCCCGGCCCGCGTGATCAGCGTTGCGCGGCCTACCGGTCCATCGCGAACGACGCACGCCAAGCGCCCGCCATCCTTCAGTTGCGTGCGGAACTCATCGGGCAGCACTTCCACTGCACCGTCCACAATGACGGCATCAAAAGGTCCCGTCCAGCCGGACTGAAGATCACCGACGACCACCTTCACGTTTTCAATGCCCAGCTCAGCGTAGGTCTTGGCAGCCCCGTCCGCCAAATCAGAATCACTTTCAAGGGCGATCACCGAAGCCGCCATGCGAGCGGCCACAGCCGCCAAGTAGCCGGTTCCAGAGCCGATCACCAGCACTGAATCAGTGGCCTGAAGTTCCGCCAACTGGATCAAGCGCGCGACGATCATCGGCTCCATAACAAAGCGCCCCTTGCCAATGGACAAATCTTCATCAAGGTAGGCGAAGTCTTGCTTATCGGCTGGCACGAACTTCTCGCGGGGGACATCGCTCATCGCGTCGACCACCAGCGGGTCGGTCACCTCTGAAGTTCGAATTTGGCTCGCCACCATTTTTTCGCGGGCGACGTTAAAATCCATGGCTAATCCCCAAAAACACTGAATTATCGGCTTTTGCCGCTTATACGCGCTTGGTGAAAAATTCACAACGGCGCGAAAAGGGTATCAAAAAACAGACTGTTATTGCCCAAATTCTTCTGGATGCCTTGACCGCCTATTAGCACCCTTCTATATAACCGTGCCTTTTGCAAAGGAGGCCTTCCAGAACTTGAAGCTACAGGCTCATAGGGCTTGGGGCTGAAAGAAAGAAGGCCGAGTGGCAGAGTGGTCATGCAGCGGACTGCAAATCCGCGTACGTCGGTTCGATTCCGGCCTCGGCCTCCACATTTGCAAGATGCTGGTCCGGCGTAGCTCAATGGTAGAGCATGCGACTGTTAATCGCAGGGTTACAGGTTCGAGTCCTGTCGCCGGAGCCATCCCCCCTCGCCCCTGCAGGCTATCCATTGATTTCAAAATTTTTGATATGTTAATCGATGACCGTCGTTAAAAACGGCGTTGTCGATATATGTCACGACCTAGGCTGACTAATCAGAACCGGGCGGTCATGCTCCAGGAGAAAGGATCATCCTCTCGCGAGCAACAATGGCTCCCGCCCATTTCGCGCGCGCTTCCAGTTCCAGCTGGTGCATGAAATCATCATTATGGTCGGGGTCATGATGAAATATCGCAAGATTGCGAACGTTCGCGGCCTTGCAAAGGCGGATTCCCTCCTGCCACGTGGAATGGCCCCAACCGATTTTTGAAGGGAATTCATCATCGGTATAGGTGCTGTCATAGATCACCAAGTCGGCGCCATCGATAAGCTTGAGGACGTTTTCGTCCGGCTTTCCCTCCACATGTTCGGTGTCGGTGACATAACACAAAGACCTGCCGCCATGCTCGATGCGGTATCCGGTCGCGCCATTAGGATGATTTAACGGCATCGTCTTGATCTGGACACCCCCGTCCATTTTCCAATTCTCGCCCGCCTCAAAGTCCTCAAACGTTAGATTGGCTTGCAGCGCTTCGAGGGGAACCGGAAAAGTCGGGTTGGCCATTTGGCTCGCCAAGACATTTTCAACGCCACCCGCTTTAGAGAGATGCCCCGCACATATCGTGAATTGATTGTTGGGCGTGAAGGCCGGCCCGAAGAACGGAAAACCGTTGATGTGATCCCAATGGGAGTGGGTCAGCATCAAGATGCCTTTTGTGACTCCGTCGCGGGTAAACTCCTGGCCTAAATTGCGAATACCTGTCCCGGCATCAAGGACGATGCGGTGGTCACCGGCATACACCTCCAGGCAACTGGTGTTTCCGCCATAGACTACATGCTCCGGTGACGGACATGCGATGCTACCGCGAACACCCCAAAATTTTACCGCTAATGTCATTCAGATTTGTACCCAGTTGCATCGTAGTCACGGCTCTAGCTCCGAGCCGCCGCCTCCCTGCAGCGAGACCCTTTCAGCTTGTAACATCCTTGATATAACACGAAAACAGGGAATGTAGGATGTTGCCGTGCATTTGAACCCGCCGATATCGGAGATCCTTATGGACAAGAAACCTCTAGTTGTCGCAACCCGCCGCTTGCCAAGCGCCTGCGAAGAACGACTGAGGGCGCACTACATCTTTAGACAAGGAGACGACACCACCGACTACTCCGCTGGGGCCCTAAGAGCCCATGCCAAGGATGCTGTGGGCCTAGTCGTCACCCCCGCCGATAAACTGGATGCCGCAGCTATCGACTCTTTACCTGACACAATAAGGGTTCTTGCAACGTTTTCGGTCGGCTACGAGCACATAGACCTAAAAGCAGCCGCAGCACGTGGGTTGAGAGTCTGCAATACGCCCGGCGTCTTAACCGCAGCGACCGCGGACCTTACCCTTCTTCTCATTCTTGCCGCGACCCGGCGCGCCCGTGAGGGTCAAAATCTCATGTATTCGGGCACCTGGAGTGGCCTCCGCCCAACGCAACTCCTCGGCGCACAAATAACCGGAAAACGCCTTGGCATTGTTGGCATGGGGAGGATCGGCAGTGCGGTTGCGACCCGCGCGCGCGCGTTCGGCATGGAAGTGTTTTACCACAATCGTAGGCCCACGGCCGACGGTACGGACGCCGGAGCCACCTATGTTCCTAGCCTGGGCGAACTCCTGTCACAGAGCGACGTCTTGTCGCTCCATTGCCCACTCACGCCAGAAACAAAGGGTATATTGAATACGCAGAGTATTGAGCAGTTACCCGATGGAGCGATTGTCGTAAATACAGCGCGAGGCCCATTGGTCGACGACGATGCGCTGATCACTGCCCTGCTCTCAGGCAAGATCTCGGCGGCGGGTCTCGACGTCTATGCAAACGAGCCAAGCCTCGATCAGCGCTACCTTGCTATAGACAACGTTTTTCTGCTGCCTCACCTTGGCAGCGCAACCTTGGAAACGCGCACAGCTATGGGCATGCTGGCCATCGACGGCATCGATGCCGTTTTGGCGGGCCGTGAGCTCCTACACCCTCTCGTCTAACCTTACGAGGAGGAAGAAGAGGGAGTGGTCGATGAAGCGTTGGACTGTTGGGACTGCTGTGACTGTTGAGAGGGCTTGTTAGACCCGACATAAGCAGCCGTACAATGCTCCAAGCAGTAAGGCTTTCCCGGGACTACGGTCGCGCCACAAAAGTGAAAATCATCGTGCTTGGGATCGCCAATGGGCCACCGACAGGTCTGCGAGGACAGGTCGGTCAACGTGAATACACGTTTTTCTTTTTTGGGTGCCGCCGTCTTCTGCTGCCGTTTAATTGGTGATGGGCGACCCTTTAGACCTAGTCTATGCGCTTTACCAACTACAGCATTTTTGGAAACGCCTAAGCGCTTTCCAATCTCACCTGTTGTCAGACCTTCGGACCACAAGCTCTTTAATTCTAATATTTTTTCGTCTGTCCAGCCCATGGCTTATGGGTCCTTCACCGCCGCGGAAAGCGGGAAGATACTCGTCACGGCGTTCCGTGTCCACTCTGGGCCTAATCAAAGGTCGAGTATGGGCGCATCTAAGGAAAATATAGATTTGGGATCCTCAATCTCGAGAACCCAAATATCTGAGTCATATTTGAACTGCCGGCCAAGATAAGCATCGGCGTCGGATTCCGGCACCGGGTTAGGCCCACTGGCCCTAAGCCAAGCAGGCAAACCGTCAGGAGCCGTCACGCCCGAAAAAACCTCACAGCCGGCGGCGAACCGATTAACTTTGATGAAAAGAGCCCCGGCCTCAGGATCACCTTTGCGAACGACAGCCGCCATAAAGCCTTGAACAGCGCAACGTCTAAGCCAAGCCTGTACCCGCAGTTCGGTCTTAAGACGGTCTATAGCCGAAGAACGGTCTGTCACGGGCTGAAAAATCTCCAAAAATGCTTAAGCCTTTGATAAGACTTTTGGTTGAGGCTTTGATAGGACTTTCTGATACAGTCCAATACTACAACGTGGGGCATTGAGGAGCAGAAGGTGCAAATGAGCACCTCGCTCTTTCGGGGATAACCAAACACATGACTCGTCTTAGCGAAAGTAGGCAGCTCTAGCCATGATGGGAATTATCGGAATCATATTCGTATTCGTCATGGTATTTGGCGGATACCTCCTCCATGGCGGCAGCATGAGCGTAATTTTCGCCGCCCTGCCCACAGAGCTGATGGTAATTCTCGGCGGCGCAACAGGGGCGCTCATCATCGGCAATACCGCTGGTACGTTGAAAGGCGTCGTCGGCGGCCTAAAGCAAGTCTTCTCGGGTCCCAAATGGAAAGAGCAAGACTTCAAAGACATGCTGTGCCTGTTGTTCACGATCACCAAAATGATTAAATCCAAAGGCATTCTGGTCATCGAAGCCCATATCGAGAAGCCCGAAGAAAGCACAATCTTTCAGAAATACCCACGAATCCTTGCTGATCACTTCGCAACCGATTTTATTGCCGACACCCTGCGGATGCTCTCCATGAACCTTGACGATCCGCATCAAGTGTTTGATGCAATGGAATCTCAGCTTGAAAAACATCATCATGAAGGACTGCGCCCCCAGGAAGCGCTCCAAACAATGGCTGACGGCCTTCCGGCCATTGGTATCGTTGCGGCGGTGCTTGGCGTTATCAATACAATGGCGTCAGTTACCGAGCCCCCTGAAATTCTCGGTGGGATGATTGCTAGCGCGCTTGTCGGAACCTTCCTCGGCGTATTCCTAGCCTACACGGTAGTTGGACCATTCGCCGTGCGCCTGAAAGCCGTAAAAGACGAAGAGCATCAGTTTTATATGATCGTCCGTGATGTTCTGGTGGCTCACCTGAATGGTAATGCTCCCCAGGTATCGGTTGAAATCGGACGAGGAAACGTTCCGACCGACGTGCAACCCTCGTTCTTTGAACTTGAAGAGGCCTTAAACTCGACCTCGGACTCTTAATTTCGCCGCGCGCTTCCTCAATCTGCATTCGCCTACAAATTGTTAGCCCCACCTTAACCTGTCATCTAGATAATGGATGACTGGGGCGCAGTGTTGCAGGCCCTATTCGTTGCGAATCAATACCATGTCGTGTAATACCGTACGAACTACACCCTAAAGCAGAGTGCAGATATTTCGCTGAAACAGCCAATACTGCGTAGTACGGTGAGCACCAGAGTTTAGAAATCGGCCCGCTATGGAGCAATGCAATCCGATTATAGATAGCGATATTGATTCGCTCTTCAGCTTGCCGCTGAATATCGTTCCAATCCAAACCGAAAGTCTAGCGCGCTCCAAACTGGTCAAAAACAGCCATTTGGTTGGCGTCATGGAATTGTTTTCCGAGCGAGAAACCGGCAGCGGTCAGATTTACATTCCTGACTTGCCCAAGTTTTTTAAATGGAAGGAAGGCGCCGGTCATCCGGACATGGCCATTATTCACGCGCTAGCCCCTTTACCAAGCTACGATGTTTATAGCCTTCGGCGAACACTGCGCGATGCCGGCATCGTGGTAAACAACTACGACAAATTGAAACTCTCAGAGAAAAAAAATAAAGAACTCACGGGATATATGTCGAAGTTCACCCTGCCCTTGATCCGCCAAGTTTACGGCGATGACAGCAAGGACGTCGGAAACTTTGAAGATCTGGTGGGCATGTTCAAAGACCCCGACGTCAAAAAAGCAATCGCTCAGCTAAAAAAAATGGCTGAGAAGCTGAAAATCACGATCGATCAAATTCCGCGTTTTTTAGAAAACTACGGCGATATCTTTCTCTCGTTGTCCTATTACAATCATTGCCTCGACCGACTTACGCCGCTCCTTGAATCTTTTATTTTCTCGATGAAAGACATGCGCAAAAGCATGCAGGTGCGCAATGACCGTAATTTGATGGCGGAAATGGATAAGGTCGAAAAGCGAATAACCGGGCTGATCAGCTTCCTCAAGCGCACGTTCCAGGACTTTTCCACTATGTCTCAGGACATGTGGGACAACCTATCAGCCGCAAAGTTCGAGCAAGTTAAAGACTACATCGAATCCACGCAGGTCAAAGTGGGCACTGTGCTTTGCGGCCTAACTGTAAAAATGAATGCTTGGGTCGTCCGATTTCCCAATTCGCGCGCTGGTGGTCCCGGCGCAAAAAGCGAGTTTATCATGACCGACATGCGCCAAGGCCTGTCGGAGATCGTCGGCGTTGCGCGCGGCGAAGCCTGGACACCCCCAGATCACGTTTAACACGCCCCTACCCTATTCTTCGACGATCAGCTGTCCGTAAATCCAGGGATGCTCTTTGGACGTGTAGGTAAAGAGTCCCGGCGCATTGAACGTCATGGTCGCGGATTTACCCGACGGGATCGGGCCTGAGGCCCATGAACCGTCTTCAGCCGTTACATCCCGCGTGATTTCGCTGTTGTTGGTCCATGTTACCGTATCCCCAACCTCGATCCGTGCCCTGACCGGCACCAAAGCATAATTGTCGGTAAACTTCTCGCGGGCATGAAGGCTAATCGTGCTGACTTGTTCATCGGCCATCAATATTTCGGTGGTCGGCACCACACGCCCGGCAAAACCGGATACAGAGCCAGGTTGAGGCGGACCGCTTGCCACGGGGTCCAATGTTCCGCCCAAGGCGAAACTCCAAACCGTTTGTCCGGCTATAACGCTAATGAACTGCTTGCCTTCAGCTTCATAGACCGCCACAGGGCCGGCCACGGCCGCTCCGGTCTGAAATTGCCAGAGCAGATTCCCGTTACTGACATCATAGGCCTGCAAATTTCCGTCCGGCTCACCGTGGAGCAACAGGCCTCCCGCAGTGGTGGTTGCACCACTGCCGTTGGAAATTGGCCGCGGCATCTCTTTTTGCCAGGTGATCCTCCGCGTCGCTGCGTCGAACGCGACAAGCAGCCCGTAGGACTTTATTCCCGGCACCGGGGTGCTGCCGCCGCTGAAATAAAACGGATCGCGCGCGCGGCGCGTCCAGCCCGCGCTCACGGTGCCCGTGATGTAAAAATGATTCGTGTCCGGACTGTAGCTCATGGGCGCGAAGCGCGTCGCACTGCCGGGCAGCATGAGACTGGGGTCGTCGAAATCAACCGCATCAAAGAAGCACCCGAGCTCAAATCCTTTGGGGACTAGTTCTTCCTGAACACATGGAAAGCCGACTTGATCGGCATCTACCGGAAACGGTTGCGACGCCGCACTGTGAAGCCTGGCGACCTGACGACGTGGAAGGTCTTCAATGGGGTGGAGCGGCACTCCGGTCGCCCGGTTAAACAAGAAAACGTTGCCGTCCATGCGCATCGCCGCAAGCGCGGGAACCTGTTCTCCGTTTACATTGGCATCGTACAGAACGAGCGGCGCGCCGACATCGGCTTCCCACATATCATGGCGTGTCATCTGAAAATGCCAGCGGTACTCGCCGGTCTCGAGATCCACCGCGACAACAGAGGTCGTGTACAAATTATCTCCGGCGCGGACTTCGCCCCCTTGCATGGGAAAAGCGTTGCCTGTGCCGAAGTAGACCAGACCTAACTCGGCATCCACCGCCTGGCTGGCCCACACCCCTCCGCCGCCTTGCATCCAAGCATCGGTGTCCTGAGGCCAAGTCTCGTTACCAGGCTCGCCGCGGCCCGGTATAGAACGGAACTCCCACACCTTCTCGCCCGTCTTGGCATCAAGAGCGACCGTACGTCCGCTAATCCCCGCATCACCGCTGCCGATGCCAACCAAAACCATACCCTTCGCATAGACCGGCGCAGCCGCAATAAATTCTCCCGGCGGGACGGGATCGGCTCCCGCCCGTCCATTCCAAATCTCTTCTCCCGTCTTTTGATCAACAGCAACCACATGAGCGTCGTTAAGACCGACAAATATTTTGCCTTCGCCGGCCGCCGCCCCTTTAACAAGCACCGACACTCCCGCGCCCCCGCGCGGCGTATATTGCCAAACGATTTCTCCGGTTGCGGCATTGAGCGCGGTTATGCCGCCTACCCCCTCGCCGGTGTCTGCGATAACGTCAGACGCATTCCCCTGGCTTGCATAAACCGCAGCACCCCCAGCAGGCACGAACATCAGGCCATCCACGATCACCGGAACATCACGTGAAACTCCGCCCTTAAGTTCGGTCTTCCAGACAGCCCCCAGCTCGGTGACATTCGTGGTAGAAATTTCATCTAGGGTGGAATAGCGCGAATTGCCCCAATGCCCCCCGTGCAAGGGCCAATCGGCTGACGGAGGTGATGCAAAGTCGGTGCTTTGCTGTGAGTCACATGCTGAAATAAACGCGAGTGCCCCGATGCAGAGACTCCACGCAAACACACGAACCATACCGTCCTCCCCAGACCGTTTAACGCGTGGCACACGATTTCTTCACCCTACCAAACTTGCACGTTTCCACAAATCGCATGGTTTGAATAGGATGTAGCCCGTACATTGTTGAGCATCATATAGGAGTGTGTTCATGCGTACCGCCGCCACAGAGTTATTGGGCATAGATGTCCCGATTTTCGCTTTTTCTCATTGCCGCGATGTGGTGGTCGAAGTCTCCAAGGCAGGCGGGTTCGGATGCCTGGGCGCCGGGTACTACACCAAAGAGCAACTCAAAGAAGAACTGAAGTGGATTGACGATCACATCGAAGGTAAGCCGTATGGCATTGATGTGCTGATGCCCAACAAGCATGTGCCGCTCGGAACGGTCAAAGTTGATCCAGCGACCTTGCCGCGCGAACAGATCGAGTTTTTGCGTAATCTTCTCGACGAGGCTGGCGTGCCGCCATTGCCCGAAGGCGAAGCCGAGGAGATGCTTCGGAAGGAAGTCGAGAAGGTCAATATGACTCGCGAGGAAAGCGAAGCTCTTTTCGACGTGGCTCTAGAACACCCGATCAAGATGGTTGTGAACGCCCTGGGCATTCCTTCCAAAGAACAAGTGGAGCGCATGCATGCGCGCGGCATTAAAGTCGGCGCTCTGGTGGGCAAGCCGGAACATGCCGTTAAACAGAAAGAAGCCGGTGTCGATATGGTTGTGGCCCAAGGCAGCGAAGCCGGCGGGCACACGGGCACAATCAGTTCCATGGTTCTGTGGCCGCAAATCATTGACGCCATAGATCCAATTCCCGTATTGGCCGCCGGTGGCATCGGCCGAGGCCGTCAGATGGCCGCCGCGCTGGCAATGGGCTGCGCGGGGGTCTGGTGCGGGTCGATCTGGCTTGGGACAAAGCAAAGCGATCTTTTGCCGGAAGAAAAGGCGCGCTTATTTGCAGGTAAGTCCGAAGACGCTATTCAAAGCCGGAGCCGTACCGGCAAACCGGCGCGGGTTTTGCGCAGCAAACTGACAGAGGCGTGGGAGCAGCCCGGCGCGCCGCCCTTCCTGCCAATGCCCTTGCAAACGCTTGCAACCATGGAGGCGCGCCTGCGCATCAACCGCGGCAAGGCCAAAGATTATATGAGTCCGCCCGTAGGGCAGATTGTCGCAAACATGACCGACGAAGGTTCGGTCAAGCAGGTCATTTTCGACATGCTAAACGAATTCGCCGATTGCGTAGAAAGCTTAAACGCCTCGGTCGAGGTGGAATAGGCCCTGGTTAGGCTTCCTCAAGAGAAACAACAACCTTCCCTTCTACCTTGCGCGAAACAACATGGTTGATGGCTTCAATCGCCTGATCCATGGCGAATGTTTTTGAAATATGCGGTTTTATTTTTCCAGCCGCGTACCAATCCAGGAGTTCTTTGATATTTGCCTTCGCTGGTGTTTCGTTGGCCAACACCCAGTTACCGAAAAACACCCCGATGATCGCC